>CAZINB010000020.1:34190-36460 GCA_964540565.1 uncultured Faecalimonas sp. | reverse complement strand
TTATTCTTATGGAAATAATCAATCATATATGCAAAGTCTTCTGGTGTTCCATAACGAGATGTTGGCGCATAATAACCAGTTACTTGATATCCCCACGAACCATCAAATGGGTGTTCTGCAATTCCCATCAATTCGATATGAGTATATCCCATCTCTTTCATGTAACTAACCGCTTCTTTTGCAAATTCACGATAATTGTAAAATCCTTCATCTTCTTTTCCTGGATGTCTTTTCCAAGAACCAATATGCACTTCATAAATCGATACTGGATTTACGTTATGATCCCACTTGCTACGTGCAGTAATCCATTTCGCATCTGTCCATTTTAAATTGCTGATATCTGCAACACGAGACGCATTACCTGGTCTCAACTCTGCGTAATTTGCAAATGGGTCAGCTTTGTATAAGAAATCGCCATCTTTTGTTTCGATGCAATATTTATATAACGCACCTTCTTTTACGCCTGGAATAAAACAAGTATAGATACCAAGTGGCTCGCCACGTTTCATCACGTTTGCCTTTGGTTCCCAATCATTAAATTCTCCAACAACAGATACAGAAACAGCATTCGGTGCCCATACTGCAAAATAAACACCTTTCTTATTCCCCTCTGTCACTATGTGGGCTCCAAGCTTCTTATAAATTTCATAATGAGTTCCTTGGCCAAATAAGTAATGGTCCAATTCCCCAATCTCATAGGCAATGTTTTTCATTTTAATACACCTCCACATTAGTATATCTATTATACTTTAGTTTTCGGCAAAAAGAAAGAGTTTTGGAGTATTTGCACCCCAAAACTCTATGTATTATCTGAAATCTTCCTCTGTTAAAATAACACGATTTCCATCATCTTTGCTCTTTCCCAACAACTTTTTCATGATTTTTTTCATGCTGGCTTTCTTCGCATGTGTGATTGCATCATCCACTACGTCTTTTACATCTGCAACAGTAACTGCTTTTTCTTCTCTTTGCATAACATCAATGTTACTGTAAAGAGCTAAGATACCCATATCATCAATCTTGTATCCATTTTCTTTTGCATATGTTTGTCCAAATGTTACTAATTCATCATTAATAAATACTGGAAGTTCGATACGTGATGTAAATTTCTTTGAGAAATTTGGGAAAGCAGCAAGTAACTTATCCATTGGTTTTCTTTCATCTTCTAAGACTACTAGAAGTTCTCCTGTTTGTCCTTCCATCACTTCACACAAATCTTCTACGGTTCTTCGTTTTAAGCGAGATGCTTTTTCAATTACAAGCGCTCCGCCGTGAAGTTTTTCTAAAATTTCTGATACATCTTTTTTGTTCAAAGATTCTGCTGTTACAATAGCAACTTTTCCTTGTTTCATCTTTCTTGCTTTTTGAATCGCTTTAATAATATTCACTGCAAGAACAGTCTTTCCAGAACCTTTACGTCCAATGATCAAGATATTTCCAATACGAGAAGTTCCATATCTTGCCTTACATTCCTTATCATGTTGAAGTACCTCTACAATCTGTTCGCTCATGCCATGTACTGGAACAAAATATGAGAATAATTTCTTTTGTTCTTCTGTAAGACCAGCTTTTAATCCCACTTCGCTTTGTGCTTCCAAATCATAACGACCTTGCACAATAAATCCTGTGTCATAAGGAGAACTTGATGTTTTTTCTTTTGGTTCTTCTCTTTCTTCTGTCATTTTTTCAATATCATCGATTTGAATTGCATTTTCTAATGCTTTTGCAGAAATTTCAATTGCTCTTGTATCACCTAATTTGATATCTTCTGATTCTTCTACTAATACTGGTTCTTCTTCAACTTCCTCAGCTTTTTCTACTGTATTTTCCCCTTGAAGCACTTGTACTACACGTGAAATTGTTTCTTCCACTGGAGTAAGCACTGCTTCTGGTACTGCTTCTACCTTTGGTTCAAGTACTGGTGTTTCAAATACAGGTGTTACCACTGGTTGTGGTGCAATTTGTGTCTTCCAAGTTGGTGTTAGATCATCTTCCCCTTCTAATTCCTCAATCAATTGACGAATTTCTTCTGGAAGAATTTCTTCCTCATCTTGTGTTTCTTCCGCTTCTGCTTCCATTTGTGCTTTTTCTTGCTGCACTTCTTCCAATTTTGCTTGAATGATCTGTGCATTTTCTCTTTGTTTTTCTTCCCAATCAGCTACAATCTCTTGCACACTCATTGTTGGAGCAGAAGGTTCTTCTGTTTTTTCTACTTCTGGTTCTTCAGTAACTTCTTCTACCACTTCTGGCGCTGCCTCTTCGACAACTTC
>CAZINB010000020.1:0-34090 GCA_964540565.1 uncultured Faecalimonas sp. | reverse complement strand
GTTCTGTCTCTTCGACAACTTCTTCTGCAACTGCTGTAAAGCTGTCATATTTTTCTTGTTGTAATGGAGTAAGTGGTTTGTATTCCATTTTTAATTCCATCGCTTTTTGAATGTGTTTTCCTTCACTAAACCAAAGAATCAAATCATCACATTCTTCTACGCATTCCGAAATCATGCCAGCTTCTTTATAAAGTACAGCCAATTCGTATGCCCATTTTTCAATATATTCCACTTTCTTGAAATCTTCTAATGCTGCAATTTGTTCTGCAACAGGTGCATTTTTCGCTTTCAAGATTTTGTATCGTAAAATATGTTGGTTAGGATCTTTTGGCGCTACGTTCAAGAATTCTTCGTAACAATCCTCCGCCTCTTCCACATCACCAAGTTTTAATGCCAATGTTCCCAAACGGTAAATTACTTTCTTGCTTTCTGGAGCACGTTCATAAGCTTGGAAAAGAATTTCTCTACTTTTTTCAAACTCTCCATTTTGTTCATATATTTCACTTACGGCACATAAAACACCGCCATTTTTTATATTTTTCCAATCAATACTTTCCGCAATTTCAAGTGCTTCTTTGTATGATTTTTTCTTCATGTATTCAAGCATCTTTTCTGTTTTTAAACGATATTCGTGCTTATCCACTGTGTTCACCTCTATGTTTCTTTCATATCTAATTGTGATTTATGCTTTCATTATTTTATCATATGTACTTATCAATGTCAAAAACATGTAACAAATCCGTAACAAAATTAAGATGAATATAAGAAAAAAGCGACCGGCAATTGACATTGCCGGCCACCCTTTATATTTTCATTATTCAATTTTATCTTTTTCATTATTTGGAGGTTTTTTGATATAACCTGTAATGCCTTTTCTTTTATGAAGATGTACCAAACTATTATCTGATCTTATTCTGATGTTTCTTTACACATCCTTTTTCATCTTCATATCGGTATCTTTTTATTCAATATGTTTTGCAAATGTATTATCGATTGCTCCAGATTATTCTCTCTCCAAATTCTTTTATCATTCGTTTTATTCTCTCTGGATTATGATCTATTGTAAAGGCTCATCTTACAGGCTTTTACATCTGCCATACCGATAACATATTGAGTTGTTGATTCAAAATTGTCCATTGGTTCCGAGCCTCTCTTTCTTCTGATATTCTTATTGGAAATTCTTTTTCTCCAAGTTATTCTTAAACTCTTATTGGTTCTTCAGATGATTATTCTTTTTGATTTCCTTTCTCGTCAGAAATCTTACTCGAAATCTTTTCTTACTTAAGAATCTAAAATTTTCTTTCGGAAAATTCCTCTTTCCTTTAAGTGAATTGCTTTGTTTTTTGTTGAGTTCATAGTACCACTGAGCTTCCTATTTGTCAACACTATTTATTCATTATTTTATTATTTTTTTACTTCAATTCATATTCATCAGAATTGTCAGACCATTTTACTTTTCAAACTATCCTCTATAATAGTTGATCAAGCATCCTTTTAAGATGATTTCGCGTTCATTATCTGTAAGATCACCAAGTTTTAATGTGATTTCTTTTAAAGTATCTCCCACGACATAAGCCTTCACTTCAGAAACTTTTTCTTCAATTGCCTTGCGGATTGCTGGCACGAAAATATAATCTCCATTTTGGAAGCTTAAACTATCGTGTGCTTCTTCTGTGATAAATGGAAGCATACCCCAGTTGATCAAATTCGAACGGTAACGTTTTGTTGCATATTCATTTGCAATGTTTGCCCAGCCGCCAAGTACTTTTTGACAAGAAGCTGCTTGTTCACGAGCCGAACCATCTCCTGGTTTTACAGCAAAGATTGTACTTCCTACTCCAATATTTCCTTTGCCAACTTCTGGATAAGTACCGCGAATTGTTTCCATAACTGGTTTCAATTCTTCTAATGCATCTAATGGACAAGTCCCCGCTTCAATAGCTTTCTGTGCTTGTTGCACTTCTTTTGCACGTCCTACATAAGCAGGATCTTTTCTTGATAAAGCAAACTCTGCAAGTCCAAGTGGATTTGAACGATAAGAAGAAGTTTCCCCTGAAGGAATCAACTCATCTGTTGTTGTAACTGGATCGTGAATTTCAGAAACCACTTTTAATACAAGATTTTCTGGTAATGCTGACATTGCAGGCCAGTCCTTGATATTTGGTCCAAATTGAATTTCTACATCTGGATCTGCAACTCCCTTACTATCAAATACACGATTTGCATAAATACTTGAATCAAAATGATATTTTGGTGTCTTGTATTCCACATCCATCATATCTGTTGCTGATGTTAAGTAACCTTTGTTTGCTGCTGTTGCTGCAATAGAACGAGCATCCATAAGTGCAACAGAAGAAATTTGTCCATTTTGTAATTTAGAACCTTCACGGTTTGGGAAGTTTCTTGTAGAGTGACGAATACTAAATGCGTTATTTGCAGGTGTATCTCCGGCGCCAAAACATGGTCCGCAGAATGCTGTTTTTACAATTGTACCTGCTGCCATCAGATCGGCAACTGCGCCATTTCTTACAAGTTCCATATAAACAGGTGTACTTGCTGGATATACGCTAAATGTAAATGCATCTGAACCAATATTTTTACCGCGGATAATGTCTGCTGCTGCACAGATATTTTCAAATCCACCACCTGCACAACCTGCGATGATTCCTTGTTCTACATAAAGTTTGCCGTTGCGAATCTTATCTTGAAGGGAATAATTTACTGCTCCATCAAGACTTACTAACGCACGTTGTTCTACGTCATGAAGAATGTCTTTTAAGTTTGCATTCACTTCATCGATTGTATAAGTATTACTTGGGTGGAATGGCATTGCGATCATTGGTTTGATCTTGCTAAGATCCACACGAACCACGCCGTCATAATACGCAACTGCGCCTGGTTTTAACTCTTTATAATCCTCACTTCTTCCATGAATTTCATAGAATTCGCGGATTGTTTCATCTGTTTTCCAAATAGATGATAAACAAGTAGTTTCTGTTGTCATAACGTCAATTCCAATACGGAAATCCGCACTCAATTTGTCAACGCCAGGCCCAACAAATTCCATTACTTTATTATTTACATAGCCATTTGCAAATGTTGCTCCGATGATTGCAAGGGCAACGTCCTGTGGTCCAACACCAATCATTGGTTCCCCTTCTAAATAAATCGCAACTACTTCTGGCATTTTAATATCGTATGTCTTATTTAATAATTGTTTTACAAGTTCTGGTCCACCTTCTCCCATTGCCATTGTACCAAGAGCTCCGTAACGAGTATGGCTATCTGAACCAAGAATCATCTTGCCACCACTTGCAAGCACTTCTCTTGCAAATTGATGAATCACCGCTTGATGAGGTGGCACATATACTCCACCGTATTTTTTTGCACAAGTAAGTCCAAACATATGGTCATCTTCGTTGATAGTTCCGCCTACTGCACATAAACTATTGTGACAGTTTGTAAGCACATATGGAATTGGGAATTTTTCCAATCCAGATGCTCTTGCTGTCTGAATGATTCCTACAAAGGTAATATCATGTGAAGTTAATTTATCAAATTTAATCTTCAAACGTTCCATATCCGAAGATGTATTATGTTCTTTCAAAATATTGTACGCGATTGTCTGTTTTCTAGCCTCTTCCTTTGGCACATTTGCTTCCGAAACAAGTTCTGTTCCATTCACAAGATATGCGCCATGTTCCATTAATTTCACCATGTCTCTTCCTCCTAAGTTAAATCTGCTTTTTACTTTGCTCAAATTTCATCTGACTAGATACCATAAGAGCAATTTTAAATGTTAAGGCATCATCAAACTTTCGAATGTCTAGCCCTGTCATTTTCTGAATCTTTTCCAAACGATATACCAACGTATTTCGATGCAAATATAATTTTCTTGCCGTTTCTGAAATATTCAAATCATTTTCAAAAAAGGCATTGATAATGCTTAATGCTTCTTCATCAAACTGATCCAACGCATTTCCATGGAATACTTCTTCCAAAAACATCTTACACAATGTATTCGGAAGTTGATAGATCAATCTGCCAATTCCCAGCTCGTTATACGCAAGCACATTTTTTCCCATATAAAAAATACGTCCCACATCTAGTGCCATATTTGCTTCTTTGTACGTTCTGGAAACATCTTTCAAATTATCCACGATCGTTCCGTACGCCACTCGTACATCCACCATCGCTTCCATATTTACTGTATCTACAATCGCTCTCGCGATAGCTTTCAAATCCTGATAATCTTGTGTTGACTCTAGTGTTTTCACAAGAATGATATGCTCAGCATCCACTGAGGTTACAAAATCTTTTGTGCCAGTTGCATAAAGACCTTTCAATGTTTCAAGAGCAAACTCGTCGCCTTCCTTCTTTGGCTCGACCACAAAAATCGCTCTTCTTTTTTCTATATCTATCTTTAACTTCTTTGCCTGGTTTAAAATATCTACCAGCAGCAAATTATCTAAAATTAAATTTTGGAAGAACTGATTCTTACTAAGCTTTGTTTTGTATGCCTGCAACAAATTTGTAAACTGGCTTACACAAAGGCGCCCCATTCCTTCCATCTCTTTTTCACAATTGTGAATCACGAATATATAAACCGTCTCATCTTCACTTCGAATTGGAAAATACATATCCCCCTCAAAACAAACGGGATCTCTTTCTTTCTCTTCCACTAACTCACAAACCTTCGATTCCATGTAGGACTGTTGTTTGCAAGTAGTATTCAGGCATTTACCCTCTACATCCCACAACGAGCAATCTTTTTCTAGAATCTGATGCATCTCTGTCATTACTTTATTTAATACCTGATTACTTAACATCTTTTTACTTCTTTCTTATCTCAAATCTGATATATGGAAAGCCAAAGCTGCATACACAGCCTTGGCTCCTACATTTTATAATCTCTTTAATAACTCTGCTCTTTCTTCTTCAAAACCTGGTTTTCCAAGTAATGCGAACATGTTTCTCTTATAGCTTTCTACACCTGGTTGGTCAAATGGATTTACTCCTAAAATGTATCCACTTACACCACATGCAAATTCGAAGAAGTAGAATAATTGTCCAAGATAGAATTCATTTTGTTCTGGAATGTTTACCATTAAGTTTGGAACATTTCCATCTGTATGAGCAAGAATTGTACCATTCATTGCGCTCTTGTTAATGAAATCTACTGATTTACCAGCTAAGTAGTTTAATCCATCTAAATCAACTGGTTCTTCGTTTAATAAAATTTCTTCTTGTGATGTTTCTACGTTCATAACTGTTTCGAACATGATACGTGAACCATCTTGGATAAATTGTCCCATTGAGTGAAGGTCTGTTGTAAGGTCAACAGATGCTGGGAAAATACCTTTTTGGTCTTTTCCTTCACTTTCTCCGTATAATTGTTTCCACCATTCAGAAGTATAGTGAAGTGATGGTTCGTAGTTTGCAAGCACTTCTACTGATTTTCCTTTGCGGTGTAAAATATTACGGATTGCAGCATATTGTAATGCATCGTTTTCTTCAAATGGATTTTCTAAAGCCATTTGTCTTCCTGATGCAGCACCTTCCATTAATTTGTCGATGTCAGCACCACTTACTGCGATTGGAAGAAGACCAACTGCTGTAAGAACTGAGAAACGTCCTCCTACATCATCTGGAACGATAAAGCTTTCGTATCCTTCTTCTGTTGCAAGATTTTTAAGTGCTCCTCTTGCTTTGTCTGTTGTAGCGTAGATTCTCTTCGCTGCAGCTTCTTTTCCGTATTTCTTTTCTAAGATTTCTTTAAATACACGGAATGCAATTGCAGGTTCTGTTGTTGTACCTGATTTTGAAATCATGTTGATTGAGAAATCTCTATCGCCGATTACATCGATTAAATGTTTGATATATGTACTGCTAATGCTGTTTCCTACAAAATAGATTTCTGGAGTCTTACGAATTTCTTTTGAAACAACGTTATAGAAGTTGTGTCTTAAGAATTCGATTGCAGCTCTTGCACCTAAATAAGATCCACCGATTCCGATTACTAATAATACTTCTGAATCTGATTTGATTTTTTCTGCTGCTTCTTTGATACGAGCAAATTCTTCTTTATCATAATCTACTGGCAAATCAATCCATCCTAAGAAATCGTTTCCAGCTCCTTTTTTGCTTACAAGTAATTCTTTTGCTTCTGCAGCTAACTTACTCATATATTCTACTTCATGTTCTTTGATAAAGCATTTTGCTTTTCCATAATCAAATGTTACTTTATTTCCCATTTTTATCCTCTCCTTCTAGGCATACGCCTAATGACTACTTTCATTCTAACAAATGTACTTCTGTTTATCAAGCCAAAAACTCCTCGAGAATTGCTCGGATTCGCATCTCTTGTTCCGCTTTACGCTTCGCCTCTTCTGACTCCTGTTCTTCTTCCTGCTTGTCCTCTTCCAGCGTTTCCGCTTCCACAACTTCAGAAGCTCGTCCCGTTTTGGCATATCGGTGGGCGCACACATTTTCCAAATATTCCACCATATAATTCTTTGCCGCCTCAAGTCTTGCACTTTCATCCCAAATCATGCTTACGAAAACAAGTGCTAGAACAAAAAGGATTGTCCACTGCAAATATTGTAAGGTTAAATTTCCAATCCCCTGCATGCGATAGCTTTCAAACCCACCAAGAACTCCTAAAAATGCTACTACCCATATCAGTTTCTTTGCCCAGCTTCGAAGACTATTGAGACGTACTCCCAGTACCGTATATTCGTAAAGATATTTTTGTACAAAGGCTCCCACATTCTCCACTTTGTCACTGACCATACTTGCATGTTCAAATTTTCCTTTTACCAAGCGCATCAATTTGTGATTGCTTTTTTGTATTTCACTGGCTGCTCGTGCCATTTTTCTGACTGTAAGATAGGAAATTGCTTTTGATACAATACCGACTGCTACCAAAATTCCCATTGCATAAAAAATGATTTGTTGTCTTACAATTGTTTCTAACATATGTAAAAATCCCCTTTCTTTTTCTGTAACGTAATTATACAGGAAAATCAGAAAGGGGACTTCTAAAATCGTCCGACAAAGTTCTCACCGCATCCTCTCTTCGATGGGTTCTCATGTCGATGATGTAATTAAATACGAGGCAATAAATTCTTTACAAGTCTTACAGAACGTTCGATTGCAAGCTTTTCAAATGTTGGATAATCCATTGTTGCACTGTTGTCAGCTTTATCCGAAATTGCTCGAATAATGACACAAGAAATTTTATTCAAGTAAGCTGCGTGTGCAACTGCAGCACCTTCCATCTCTGTACATTTTGCTTGGAAATGTACAACTAATTTTTCTTTTACTTCTGGAGAAGAAACAAATTGGTCTCCACTTACAATACGACCTGTAAATGTTTTGATATCTGGGTTTGCTTCTTCATTTGCAGCAACTGCCTTTTCTACTAATTCAGGATCTGCTGGGAATGAGAATGTATCCATTCTTGGTACTTGTCCAAGTGGATCACCGAAAAGTGTAGCATCCATATCATGTTCTACAAGGTCTGTAGAAACAACAACATCACCAATATCAATTTGTGCGTCAAGGGAACCTGCAATACCTGTATGAATAATCTTATCTACATTGAATTTGTCTGCTAAGATTTGTGCACAAATACCTGCATTTACTTTTCCAATCCCACTTCTTACAATTACAACTTGTTTGCCGCAAAGAGTTCCTTTGCAAAATTCCATAGAAGCATAATTTACAACTTCATCTACTTCCATACTTGTTTTTAATACTGCAACTTCTTCTTCCATTGCACCAATAATACCAATTACCATATTTCAAAACCTCTTTCGTTTTATCATTCTTTTCTAATCATAATCGATTTGCTTCGAAGTAGCAAGAAAAGTTTGTCTTTTCTCTATAGCTTTGCTATAATACCCCTGTAAATTGAATCATATTACAATCAGGAGGAAATAAAATGGAATTCAAAACAAAAGGTGTATGTTCACAAAAAATCATTTTTGATGTTGATAACGATATAGTGAAAAATGTGCAATTCGTTGGCGGATGCTCAGGAAACACACAAGGTGTTTCTCGTCTTGTAGAAGGTATGGAAGTACATGAAGCAATTTCTCGTTTGGAAGGAATTAAATGCGGACCACGTGCTACATCATGCCCAGATCAATTAGCACAAGCATTAAAAACAGCATTAGATATGTAGTAGTAAGAATATCACGCAGGGATTTCTTAATTATATGAAAAAAAGCAGGTGCGAATGATTCACCTGCTTTTTTCAACCCCCTCTGTCTCCAAGAGAGAAGATAACGACCGTAGAAAAAATGGATTTTATACTCTCCCGAGTGGGAATGCTCTCAATGTAAGGTCGTTTATTCCTTAAATTATTTTTATTAAATTGTTACACCTACGGTCGCTATGTTCTCTCTTGGAGCGCTTTTTTCTTTACATTCGCAAGTTATTTGTATACGAATAACCTACGTCTGTCCCTGCGTAATGTGTGCATCTGCACCGATAATAGTATCCACTAGATACCTTCACGTATTTGCTTGTAAAAACACTTAATGCATCTTCTTTTTCATTTGACATAGATGTCACGCGTTCCCAGCCACCATCATCGTATCTTTCTACAATCGCAAGCACTGCTACTTTACACAATCTCGCAGCTGATGTTGTACCACCTGCACCTACTGTATTATTTCCCGCATCATTGATAACCGAAATTCCGTCTGCCAAATATACACCTCTAGTGCTCATCTGCATATAAGCAATCATAGCCTCTTCCGTCATTAAATAAGATAAATCCACATGCTCTTCGCGGCTTTCTGCATATCCAACAGTTGAACCTCCAAAGAAACCTGTCATTGCAACTAGCGTTGCTAACACCAAAAGCTTTATCTTTTTCACGTCCATCCCTCTTTCCTATGTCCTTATACTATATAGACACGGGATGTTTCTTTTTCTGACGCGTTTTTTACAAAAAATATAAATTTTTTACAATTTCTTCTACTTCCTCCCATGGAAGATTAAAAATTCTTAAAAAATAAGAGCTATCTCGATACTCAAACTCTACTTGTATGCGTTCTTCTCCATTTTCCTGCACTCTAAACTTTTGAATATCCACAACAATGTCTTCTACCACTAGTTCTTCTTCCTCTAACAAAATATCCTCTGCATTCTTTCCCATAGAACTATCTCGATAGTTTGGACGAATATAATACAAAACAGTTTTTTCCGTTTTCTTATTTATAAAATCCATTTGAGCACTTTGTGTAATTTCGTCTATCGTATAACCTATAAATCTCATTCCATCTGGTAAATATTTTAGCTGCACCGGTGTAATTCCAAAAGTCTCTTCAATCTCCGCATATGCTTCTGCTTCAGTAACACCATTGCCTTGCTCTACTCGTTCCTTACTATCCACATTCGTCCGTTCTTTCCCAAGAAAGACACTGTCTACTTTTTCAAAGATCTTTTCGGCACCACCCATACTGGTCATCCCTAATGCCAACGCAACGACCATTGCTGCTGCAA
Source organism: uncultured Faecalimonas sp. (assembly GCA_964540565.1). Taxonomy (GTDB): domain Bacteria; phylum Bacillota; class Clostridia; order Lachnospirales; family Lachnospiraceae; genus Faecalimonas. The sequence goes on along the minus strand of CAZINB010000020.1, from coordinate 24,574 downwards.
GCCCCCAATACTTTCTCCATTTTCGTCTGCGCTTATAGACTCTTCCTAATTCAATCAACTCTAATTCTTCTGCTGAACGATTCGCCTGTTGCTTTTCCTGTTCCATTGCATGAATTTCTGCGAAGATTCGATCATGAAGTTCTTCCGGGGCCTTTACATCTTTCAGGCTCTCATCCGCATTGACTTCCTTCATAATATCCTCTGCTTCCTGCATCAGATCCATCTGCAACCTGCGTTTTATATCCTTTTCCATCTTGTTCTCCTTCCATTCTATGATTCCGCTTTTTCTTGACCTTTCTTTCAATACTGTTTAATATAATAACTAAAAGAAATCCTAATAAATTTGGAGGAATCATCATGAAACGTATTATCTTAACTGGCGGTGGTACCGCTGGTCATGTTACACCTAATATTGCTTTGCTTCCTGGTTTGAAAGAACTTGGATATGATGTACAATATATCGGTTCTTACAATGGTATCGAAAAAGAATTAGTGGAACAATTCGGAGTTCCTTACCATGGAATCTCTTCCGGTAAACTTCGTCGCTACTTCAGTTGGCAAAACTTTACGGATCCCTTCCGCGTCTTAAAAGGATTCGGAGAAGCTAGAAAGCTAATCAAATCCTTACAGCCTAGTATTGTATTTTCAAAGGGAGGCTTTGTATCTGTGCCTGTTGTCATGGCTGCCAAACATTGCAATGTGCCATGTATCATCCATGAATCAGATATGACTCCTGGATTGGCAAACAAATTAGCAATCCCTTCTGCAACTAAAGTTTGTTGCAATTTTCCTGAAACACTTGCACATCTTCCAAAAGATAAGGCAGTGCTTACAGGTTCCCCAATCCGCCAAGAATTATTTACTGGGAATCGCGAAGCCGCATTAAAATTCTGCGGATTAACTTCTGACAAACCAGTCATTCTAATTATCGGCGGCAGTCTTGGTTCTGTTGTAGTTAACCAAGCTGTTCGTGGAATTCTTCCTGAATTATTAAAAGAATTCCAAATCATTCATCTTTGTGGAAAAAACAAATTAGATCCTTCTCTCAATGATTTAGAAGGCTATGTACAATTTGAATATATCCAAGATGAATTAAAAGATTTGCTTGCTCTTTCTGATCTCGTTATCTCAAGAGCTGGTGCAAATTCCATTTGTGAAATTCTTACACTTCACAAACCAAACTTATTGATTCCACTTTCTGCTAAAGCAAGCCGTGGAGATCAAATCTTAAATGCTCGTTCCTTTGAACGTCAAGGATTTAGTGCTGTGTTAGAAGAAGAAGCATTATCTCAAGAAGTACTTCTTGAAGCTATTCGCACTTTATATAAGAACAAAGATTCTTATATCGCTGCCATGAAAACTTCTTCTCAACAAGACTCAATTAAAACAATCCTTAAATTAATTGAAGAAACTTCGAAATAGTTTTTAATATGCTAAAAAGGTGTCGTATTCGGCACCTTTTTGCAATTAGGACCATTCTCGAATCTCTTTATATTCTTCTGCGTAATTCTTACGTATCCATTTCTTGGCCCTGTATAATCTGCTATATAACACATCTCTTGAAATACCCAGTTCCTCTGCAGCTTCTTCTGCAGATTTGTCCAGATAATACACTAATATTATTACATTGTACCAATCTACATTCTTTTCATACAGTTTTGAGAAAATACCTTCTCTTAACTCTTTGCAATGTTCGTTATGCTCTTTCAAAATATAAGCATCTTCCACACTGATTGTTCTTCCATGTTCATCACCTGAATAATCTAGTGTGTCCACATCCTCTGATTCCCTTTCACGTTTCGTATCACGATACCAGTTGTATGCCAAACGCTTTACGCTGCAAATCAGATATGCACGAATGCACTCAATATTTTCATCATCAAAATGCTTATAAAATTGGATAAATGTTTTTTGTGTAATTTCTTGTGCTACATATTCATCTTTTGTATGATGCAGTGCGACTTTCAAAATATCGTCTGCATAAGCCCGATAGATACTTTCGAATCGTTCTTCCTTACTACTTCTATAATTCAAACTAGTATCCTCTGGTTTCTATTTATTTTCGTTCATCTTTGCTAAAAGCATTTCTTTCACTTCTTCAGCCAAAGTTCCTGGTTCCCATGTAATTGTTACTTGATCCTCTTTATAACGTGGGATTAAATGCATATGGAAGTGAAATACAGTTTGCCCTGCTGCTTCCCCATTGTTTTGTAAAATGTTATAACCGTCACATTCTAAAACATCCTTCAATACACTTGTTATTTTCTTTGCAAGAACAAGTGCTTTGGCAGCAAGCTCATCTTTCAATTCATAGAGATTCGCATAATGTTCCTTTGGTAAAATCAATGCATGCCCTTTCGATGCTGGCGATACATCTAAAATGACTCTAAAGTCACTATCTTCATATAATGTTGCTGATGGAATGTCTCCAGCTGCAATTTTGCAAAAAATACAATTGTTATCTCTCATTTTCTTCCCCTTCTTTCCTTGTCAATTATTGTCGAACGATTGTATTTGATACAACCTTTTTTCGGTGCTAGACTAGTTCGAGAAAGGTGGAATCCATATGACATTTGATAAAGAATTAGAGTTTTTCCTTAGCAAATTCTCTCACGAACTACGTAACCCGCTTACAACTATGTACAGTATCGTTCAACTTATTGAATTTCAACATCCGGAAGTAAAAGACTTTAAGCACTGGTCATCTTTGGTCTACGATATTGAATATATGGAGCAACTATTGTTAGAACTTTCCGATTTTTCAAAATCAGAACGACTTCAAATTGCTCCCTTCTCTTTACGTGAACTTTTAGAAAAATCAGCGCTATCTTTTGCCGCTTCTATTTCACATACAGAAGTGGAATTTACTTCCAAAATAGATGTTCTTGTTAATCAGATTACAGGAGATAAAACAAAAATACAAGAGGTAATTTTGAATCTTCTAAAAAATGCATTTGATGCCTGCAAACCATGTGGCACCATTTATTTGCATGCATTTTTACAAGGTGATTTTGTGGTGATTACGATAAAAGATAATGGCTGTGGAATCGCAGAAGAGAATCTTTCCAAGATTTTTGATCCGTTTGTAACGACTAAGAAAAAAGGGGAAGGTACTGGACTTGGGCTTCCGATTTGTCAGCATATCGTACATGCTCACAATGGTACGATTGAAGTAGCTTCAAAAGAGAAAGAAGGAACCCTTTTTACAGTAAGGTTCCCTCTCGATTTTGACGCATCACAAATTTCTTAGGACATAGCAGGAATGTGATAAGCATTCCTCCTAACAGTCCTCCTATATGGGCAAGATTATCAACTCCTTGACTGGTAAAACCAATATATAAGTTTACTGCAACCATCACAAGGATATCTTGTTTTGTCAGTGTTCCTACTCTGCCGCGACCAATAATGGCAAGAGCTAGCAGCGTACCTGTCACTCCAAAAATAGCTCCAGATGCTCCAGCTGAAACAGCATAATCTTTTGTAAGCAGTTCTGCTCCAGAAGATAATACATTTCCTGCAAGACCGCTTACGAAATAGATGAAAACAAAACGGAATTTTCCTACCAGCGGTTCCAAATATTTTCCCATAATTGCAAGCACAACCATATTGCTCATTAGATGTTCAAATCCAAAATGTAAAAAGAGACTTGTGAAAATCCGATAATACTCTCCGTGCTCCATAAAATATGGTAAATACATTGCACCATGTTCCAACATATAAGTAGCATCTTCTGTCATTCCTCCCAAAGAAAGAAGGACAAACACAATTACGTTGATTACGATTAAGCTTATTGTACAAATCATAAAGTAAACTCCTTTTCGACTTTTCCTGTACAATATTATAGAAACTTTCTCTTTCCTTTACAAGTCTTCCCCAAAATAGTTTGCATGATTTCTCTTTTTGCGTTCTAACAACTTTCGAATAGGTTCCCACATATCAATTCGATCTTCAATCAAGTTTTCTTCAATCTTTTTCTCAACCCGTTCCTGATAATTGACAATCTGCTCTGGTTCCTCTTTTGTAAACTGCTGCAAAATTGCTTCAATACTATAATAGCGTTCCATGGTTTCCTTATGAAGTGTATATGCCAAATGTACACCTTCCTCATCTTTATAATCTGCTTCCCTTACAAAGTACTCCGTCAGCTCATGAAATGTCGTGGTAATACTTTGTCGATTCTCGGGGTAATAGCAAAACAGCACTTCTCCATTTCTACAAAAAATATATTCTGGCTCCAACAAAAGTGCATCCGCATCCAACATATAACTTTGCAAACTTTGAATTGCCTTAACAATGCCATCTACTACTTGTTTGATTTCTTCGTAAGATAACTTTGCTTTTTCATGTAAGGCTTGTAACGAAGTACATCCACTAATATTGTAATGATAGTACATACAGTTATCTACAATCCGGATATCCGTCTCCAAGATACTTGGAATTCTATTTTCACGAAGCATGGTAACTTCATAATCTTCCTGTTGCGTTTCTTTCCCTTCTAAGATTAAATATGATTTTTTCAAATCGCTTTTATAATATGTATTCACTTCCCAATCTGTTCCTTTCTTTTTAATATTTCTCTTATATAGCGTTCTGGCTCTGTCTGTATCATATGACGTTCTACCTGTAATGCCATCTTTCCATGACTTGCCCTACAAAGCAGCGAAATCTGATCCTCACTTCTTTCTATTTCCACCGTAACATCTGTAAGCAGTAATAATTTCCCATCTATCATCTGTAAAAAGAGGTCCTCGTCACTTCCTATCACCACACATTCACTTGCTGTTGCAAGCAGAATATTTTTATCATGGTAATAAAATAACATCTGCATGATAACAGCAAACACAACCACAATAAGCGGTACAATGACAGACGCTTCTATCGTAAAACTTCCTTGCATTCTTTTTCTCATAAAAGAATCATCCCCGTATATCCCAGAATCAAAAAAGGGATAAATGGAATCGTATCTTTTCGATTCCACTTTCGAATCCATAGAATCACAAGTGAAACGATTGCAGCTGTAAAAGAAGCCACAAACAATACCAATAATAATTTTTTTATTCCCAAATAAATTCCCAAGCTTAGAATAATCCAGCTATCTGCATATCCAATCGCTTGATCTGTTATCTTGCTAAAAAGAAAAAATAACATTCCAAGCCCAAGCGCTGCTGCTCTCGATTCTACTGTTTCCTCCGAACAAAATAGAGCCGCACCAAGTGCAATTGCTTGAAAAGCCAGCAGCAGCCAAACAGGAATTTCTCTTCTTTTCCAATCCCAAGCTGCACAAATTCCTAACCCGATTCCTACTGACAGCATTTTGAACATCCTCCTAATCCATATGCTTCCTCTAAGGGAATCACATATATATTTCTTTTTATTTTTTTACACGCTAACGACACATGGTATCTCGTCCCATACGTTGTAATAAATACAACTGCTGTTTCTTTTTCCTTCTTTCCACAAGACTCACAAAGATAGTATTTTCCACCAGAATCATTTCTCTTATCTTCTATCTCTGAGAACTTTACTGTCTGAATGGATGGATTGAGATAAGTGCAGTCCAATCGTTTATGATATACCAAGCCATACTCCGTAATATAGACTCGTTCTTCTCCGCTCGGCAAGGTAAATGCAGATTGATACCCATTCCATCCCTTCATTCGCAACGTCTCTTCACAGGAAATCGTCGGAAGTACTGTTCCCCAAATGGGAAGTTTTATTTTATAAGCTGCTGACAACTCCAAAACACCACTTCCCCAGTTTGTTTTCGAACGGCTACAATCAATGCCGTCAGCTCCATTTTGAATGATGCTGCGATTCAGTCTCTCTATCCCTACATTATCAATTATTTTTTCTTCCAGGCGAGAAGATACAAGTACCTGAGAAACATAAGCTTCCTTTGCCATTTCTCTCCCTACTGATGCAAGAGCATTTGTAATTGTGGTGCGAATTGCCATCATTTCTAACAGATACACCAAGCATACTGCTGCAAAGAAAAAAAGAGGAGTTACCAGTGCTGCTTCAATTGTCATACTACCTTTTGAGGTGAATGGAGATGTCCTTTCCCTGAATTGTTTATGAGAGATGTGAAAATTAAGATGTGCCAATAGAGAATCTTCTCCTTTCTTTCATTACTATTTATTACTCGTTACAATAGGGGATTTGAGAGAAAGGACACCTCCATTCACCTCAAGTTATTATTGGTAATATCTGTTTGTCTCAAATTGCCGCTTCACGTCATAACGAAGAAACATCGTTGTACGCAAGATTACTCCTGTCAGGCATTCATCGACTCTGATTTTTAAATGTTTTTCAATTAAGTCTAATGCTCTCATGCTTAGTATCTTCCGATCTTTCAAGACCAATAGCCCTTTCAAATAATCTTCATAGGAAATCCCAAACTTCTGGGCTTTTTCACCAGCGGTTTCTTCTGCAGTTCCCAGTTTCATTACATTTGCCAATTGCAGCTGCCAACTTTCATCACTTTTAATCAATGCTGTTTTTTCACCTTTTAGGAGCACCCGTATATCAACAATGCTTTCCCCATAAGCCCACGCAACCAAAAGACCTTGTTTTACCAATTCTGTTCCTACGGGATTGAGTAGCAAACTGCAGATTCCTACTGCCATAGCCTCTGCCTCTGCCTTTCGCACCGTATCTGTTAGAAGATACGTATAGTTTGTAATCATACGAAGTTTTAATATGTCGCGGCAAACTGCTTCTAGATTCTCTTGATCGGTATCTTTGCCACCCAACAGATATTCCCACTCATAATCTAGTGGTCTTTCCTCCAGAGGAGAAAGATACCTCCCAAAATGTTTCTCCATATACTGCACAAAAAAGAGTTTATCGCTATCCTTTGTCTCTGACGTTCTTTCTGAACTTCCAATTCCTTGCTGCAATGTTCTATGAGATGGTACATCACTTATTTCGATTGCTTTCTGGGAAATATCTTCCTGTGAAGACACCACGCAAGAAAGCAAACTAAGTTTTCGCAAATTCTGTAATGCCTGAAGTGGATTATTCCCTTCCTCAAATATCAGTTCCTCTGAAAAGAGGAAATGGTCTATCTGTTCCAGCAGATTCTGTTCTGAAGAAAATCCACTCCCTATATCAATTCCTCCCTCCACTCCATACTTTTCTTTTGCATAACCCACCGCCTGTAAGTAAAAAGAGGTGCCATTCCCATCTGTAAGAAGTTCCGATTCTTTTATTTCGTGTTCCATATTCGTTGCTCCATAATAAGCTAATCGCTGTTGCAATGTACTTTCTTCTGCTCCTCTTCTTGCAAAAATCCCATATTGTTCCAGCAATTCTTTATCGTATTCTGCAAAAACACTTTCCAAGGCCAAGACTGTATTGATTCGTTTTTGCGTTTTTGTCCGATGCATAGATGCACTTTCTATTAACACTCCAACAAGAGAGAGAATCAAAACAAAGACGAGACTTAGCAGCACTGTGATCTCACCTTTAAATCGCAGTTCCTTCTTTTGTAATCTTTTCAAAAATAACACCTACTAACTCCAATAGCTGGCTCTTAAAAATAGCTACCAAGGCAATTAACACCACCAAAACCAAAATTGCCTCAACCATCACCGAGCCACGAAGTCGTTTTTCTTTTATCCATAACCAATTCATTTCCTTTTCCTCCTATAATTGCATTGACAAAAATGCTGGAACCATTACCATTGCAAAAACGATGACCAACATTCCCATCATAGGTACAAGTAGTTTCGTACTTGCCTCTTCTCCAGCACGTTTTGCCATGTTTTTCCGTTCTTCAAAAGACTGCATCGCTTCTACTCTTAATAATTCCGCAATTCCCTGACTCCCTTTTCGCAGATTCTGAGATAGCATTGCACCAAATTTGATATATACATTTCCTCCGCACCTTCTGCCAAATCGTTCATACCCTTCTGCCTCTGCCATACCTCCTTGCATCTCATACAAAGTCATTTTCATTTCTTCGTAAAGCGGATGCTTACCCATTTGCTGCTTCTGTTCTTCATAATTATCTATGATTTTTTTCCAACTTCCCTTTAATGTGGCACCTGTTCCTAATAGCATTGCAAGTTTACTAATCATGTTCGGATACTCTCGAAGTAATAACTGTTTTCGCACTTCTTGTATCTTACGTTTTTCTTCTTTCTCATGGTAATTTAAAAACACGACCAAAACACTTCCTAAAACCAATATGTAAAATGCTTTTCCTTCCTTTGGTTTCTTCCATCGCAATGTTTTACCATCCACTTCTTCCGGCAAAGAAAAGCTTTCCTCCGCTTTTGTATCTTTCTCACGCTTTCTGATTTCCTCTCGTATCTCATGCAAAAGCTTCTCCACACCTGTTCTTGTTACAGGATAGAGCATCAAAGTTCGCACATAGATACTTTGCTCTTCTCCATAAGATAAAATTCCTCTAATTTCCACAGGTGTTCCTTCTTCTGAGACAGCCTCTTCCTGAATTTCACCCTCCTGATTTAACACTTGATATGCACTGGATTCCCAGCGAATCGTAACAGGATACCCTTCAACTTCCGTCACAAGATCGAGATTCGATTCCACATGGTTCATATTTTCATTGTTTGCTAAGATCAGTTGATCTAACTCGTTATTTATTTCTTGAAAAATCTGTTGTATCTCGTCTCTTGTGTATTCCCGTTCCCCTACCTCCACCTGTATCGATTCTTTTACATTTGCATCTGGTATCTCAAGTTCATACACTTCTGTCCGTTTTCCTTCCCCATAAGATTCTCGTTCTACATTGATGTCAGATCTGCTTTCGTGTTGTTCCCAAAGAAAACAGAGAATCGATAACAGAATCGTTCCAAGGATGATTTTCTTTTTCATCTTACACCTCGATTTCTACGATACGTTTACCATACTCATATGCCGCCAAATAAATCCCAAGGCAAATACTCATAATAAGCACACCTGCTCCATTTCCGTAAAGTACTGTCATAAACTCTGGAAAACTGATTTTCAAATACAGTATCATTGCAATCGGAATTATGGTCATAATGCGAAATTCCATTTGTTTCGCTGACATGATTGTTTGAATCTCACGCTCCACATCCACTTTTTCTCCCATCTGGCGCACCATATTACGAATCATCTCCAACGTATCTCCTCCGCTTCGTTTTGCCATAGTAAATATCGTTACAAATGTCCTTACATCTTCCTCCTGTGTTCGTTCTGCGAATTCCTGCAACACTTGCTCCACAGTAACATTCATCTTAAGTTGACGGATCATATAACCAAATTCTCTCAGAATTAGCTCGTCCTTTTGATAAACGCTTCCCAAATCCTTTACTACTTCCCGCATTGCATTTTCTACCGAGTAACCTACATGCATTGCGTTTGACAAAGATTGTATCGCTTCCTTAAATTGTATTTGAAATCCTTTCTTTTTCTTTTGTATCCACTGTTTCTCCCATGATTTGATATACCAGATTAGGTATGGTGAAAATAGAATTGCACAGATCCATGTGTCATAGAACAAATAAGAAATCAAACAGATTTGTAAACTTCCTTGTAAAATAGCTTTGCCATATTCATACGTTCGAATATCCTGCTGCCAATAATTTTTCTTTCTTTTGTATTTCATTTATCTTTACCCATGTTCCTTGTATCCTCCCATCACTTTCTCCATCTTCTTGAAATTCATACAATTTCTGTGTCTGAATCTCTCCTTCTTCATACCCTAATACCTCCACGACTTCTAATACCTTTCGGCTTTTATCTCGCACTCTTCCTAAATGTATGATAATATCAACCGCGGATGCAATCTGTCTTCGAATCGCTGAAACCGGCATATCCATTCCCATTAGCACCATGGTTTCCAAACGGCTTAACATGTCTCGCGGACTATTGGAATGACCACTGCTTGCACCACAATGTCCGGTATTCAAACTTTGCAGCATGTCAATTGCCTCACTTCCACGTACCTCTCCTACAATAATGCGAGATGGTCTCATACGCAATGCTGACCTTAGCAAATCCCGTAACGTAATCTCACCTGTTCCTTCCACATTTGCATTTCTCGCTTCCAGACGAACCAAATTCGGAACACCTTCAATTCGCAGTTCTGCACTATCTTCGATGGTAATAATTCGTTCATCTTTCGGGATATAATTTGCCAATGCATTCAAAAATGTTGTTTTACCCAGATCCCGTACCACCGCTTAAAAAAATATTATATTTTGACTTCACTAGCACTTCTAAAAACTCCGCCATCTCTTCATCTAAGGTTTTTCTCTGCACTAATTCTGTCATGGTCATTGCTTCGCGTGGAAATTTTCGAATCGTCACAATCGGACCATCTAAAGCAATCGGCTGTAAGACAATATTGACACGAGAACCATCTGCCAGTCTTGCATCCACAATTGGCGTTGCCTCATTCACGATACGATTGGAACCAGCCACAATCTGCTGAATAATATCCTCCAGTTTACTACGACTGGAAAACTGTCGTTCCAATTGGAGCAACGCACCTTCCCGTTCAATGAAAATATGCTCTGGCCCATTGATCATAATTTCCGTAATCTCTTCATCTTCCAAAAGTTCCTGCAAAATATCTAGCTTACGAAGGGCATTAAAAATCTCTCGTCCAATGCTTGCTTTCTGCTGTAACGAAATATACGTCTCCCGACTGGTTTCTTCCAAAATACGATGAATAACTTTTTGCAGTTCCTCATCCTCCACCTCTTTTGTCATATCCAGTTCTTCCAATACTCTTGCTCGTATCTCGTCTACTTGAATCATACTGATTCCTCCTTTCCTCTTACTTGCCCATATGCACTTGTATTTTCAGGCATTACAAACCGAAATAATTTTTTCAAAATATATTCCATGCCAAGCGCCTGCATATTCTCATCAAACTGTATCACCTTCTTCTCTGAGACCCAATCTGCCAGAATCGGCTGATAGATAATCTGACATTTCCCTAGAAGTGAAAACAATCCTTGCACCGCTTCCCCAAAATCTAAGATGATGATTTCATATAAGCCAGTCACTTCAATCGCCTCTATTAAGTCTTCCCATTCTCTTTGCGTAACCTGACGCAAATCCTCTGTGTTCGGAATTGGAAGTAAATAATCCATCCCCTCCATTTTTTTCACATACTCTTGCAAGTAATTGGAAAAACTCCCTTCTTCCTGTCTCATATAATAAATGAGATCACCTAAAGTACCTTCCTTGGCAAGTTCCAAATGACCAATATACTCTTCCAGATTGATATATAATGTTCTTCGCCGCATAGCACACTCTTTTCCTAAGGCTACTGCAAATTCACTCTTGCCTACTCGATGAATCGGTGAATAAATTCCTATTATTTTCGTTTTCTTTGCAACACTTACTTTCGTCAAATTCTCTTGATACTGCTCTTTATAATACTCAAATATGGTCTGCATGATCGTATCGGCTGATTGGTATTTATAAACGGCAACCTCATGCTCTTGTAAATCCGTTCCTTTTCCTCTCACTAACACAAAGGTCTGATCTGCCAAAATGCTGCTTCGCTCCTTCGCATCATAGGACTCATCTACCACAAAAATATGTATCCTTTTTTTCGTCTGAAGTTCTTCTACATGTTCCAAGCTGCTGCATACATGCACTTGAATCGCTAAATTTTTTCGTGCAGAAATATTCTCTCCAAGACTGCTTGCATAACGAAATTCCTTGTCGCATACCACAAGATTCTTCTCGCTCAACTGCATCCTCCTTGTCTTTTATGAAATTTTCTTCTTTGGATTTTTACTGCCAGAATTGGCATTTGAAAATATGATTTTTTGAAATAAATAACTTGTAAGACGCATTATAGACGTCTTCTCCAAAATTGTCCAGCCGTTTTTTGAAAATGTTTTCCTTTTGTGAAAGTTCTACAAAAATGAGAGCGCAGAGATTCCATATAACATAATCACACCTGGAACTCCTAAAACACCTGATGCAAGCAGTGAAATCCCATTAAATCCAACTTGTAATGCAATTCCTTTATATGCAAATAACTCATTTCCGAAGAAAATCAATGCCATACAAAATATCATACGAATTGTGAAATTTACCCAAATACTACTTTTTCCTTCCATCCCAAATTCCTTTTTTATTATCCTATGACTCTTTTCTTAGAAACAGTCCATACTGTAACATAAAATTTTACAGATTTGCCTATACTATCCTATATCAATCTTTTCGGAGGACCGTTATGCATTTATTCAAGAAGACACATTCTGCACCATCAATCAATTCGAATCTGCTGGCCGAAATTGAACAGGTAAAACAACAAATGGAAGATTCTTATCTTCATTTTCAATACGCCGTAGACCCAGATTTAATCGATTGTTACATTTACGAAGGAAATGCCGCTTGGAAAAAATATCGTTTTTTGCTTCGCCAGGCAAAAGCCAAAAATGGGATGAAAGGTTAACCTTTCATCCCATCTGCATTAAATTTCAAATCGAATTTCACGACCAGTTCTCTCATACTTGGTGTATTTCACCCCAGCCGCATCCATCATTCTTTTCGACGCAATTGTTGCGTCTGTATCACAATATTTATCGCAATCATAAATAACTTCTTTGATTCCACATTGAATGATTGCCTTTGCACACTCATTGCATGGGAACAAAGTGACATACAATTTTGCACCCGCAAGACTTCCGCCACTGTAATTTAAAATGGCATTCAACTCACTATGTGCTGTGTATAAATATTTTGTTTCAAGTGGCGCCCCTTCTCTTTCCCATGGAAATTCATCATCAGAGCATCCTTTCGGAAGACCGTTATAGCCCATAGACAAAATCTTATTGTCCTGACTTACGATACAACACCCTACTTGTGTACTTGGATCTTTAGAACGCATACCAGAGAGCATAGCAACCCCCATAAAATATTCATCCCAAGAAATATAATCTGTCCTCTTTCCAGACATACGTTATCCTCCGTATTATTTTGTTCCGAAAATACGGTCTCCTGCATCTCCAAGACCTGGAACAATATATCCGTTTTCATTTAATCTTTCATCTAATCCCCCAACATATAAGTCAACATCTGGATGAGCATCTTGTACTACTTTAATTCCTTCTGGGGCAGCAATTAAACACATAAGGCGGATATTCTTCACGCCTCTGTTTTTTAACATTTGAATCGCAGCTACGCAAGAACCACCTGTTGCAACCATTGGGTCAACTACAAATACTTCTCTTTCGTGGCAATCTGCTGGAAGTTTGCAGAAGTATTCTACTGGTTCTAATGTTTCTTCATTACGGAATAAACCAATATGTCCCACTTTTGCTGCAGGAATCATGCTTAACATACCTTCTACCATTCCAAGACCAGCTCTTAAAATTGGTACTACTGCGAGTTTTTTACCTGCAAGTCTCTTTACAGTTGCTTTACAGATAGGTGTTTCGATTTCTACATCTTCTACCTTTAAATCTCTTGTTGCTTCATAACACATTAACATCGCGATTTCACTTACCAATTCACGGAAATCTTTTGATCCTAACTCTTTATCGCGAATAAGTCCTAACTTATGCTGAATCAATGGGTGGTCCATTACATATACATTGCTCATGTTATTTTCTCCTAATCTGCTCTTTTATTTTATTCTTCAATCATGCTAATACGACGCATATGTCTTTCATCACCTGAAAATGGTGTATTTAAGAATGTATCAACGATTTTGATCGCTAATTCTGTTCCTACTACACGTCCACCTAAGGCAATGATATTTGTATCATTGTGTAATCTTGTTGCTTCTGCTGAGAAACAGTCAGAACATAATGCACAACGGATACCTTTCATTTTATTTGCAGCAATCGAAATACCGATTCCTGTACCACAGATTAAAATCCCTTTTTCACATTCTCCATCTAAAATAGCTTGACCTACTTTTCTGGCATAAATTGGATAATCTACTGATTCTCCATGACATCCAAAATCTTTGTATTCTAATCCTTTGCTTTCTAAGTACTTGATAATCTCAAGTTTTAATTCATATCCACCGTGATCACATCCAATTGCTATCATCGTCTAGACCTCCTCATTTAATTTATCTGCTAATTTATGAATTAGTTCTCTTACTAGTTCATAGTTTTCACCATATACCGTTAATAGTTGTCCATGTGTTGATAACACTTCTCTTTCATCTTCTATATACTCACCTAAAGTATACACATTTTTCACATTTTGGAAATCAGAAATAATTTTCCATTTCTGCGATTCTTCAAATGTGAAAACCAAAGTATCATCTGTTAAATCAGCTTCTGTCAATGCAGTTGCTTCATGGGAAGCTAATGTCATCTGATGACTTCTCATAATTGCTTCTGCTTTTTGATTCGCTGGTTCTGGAAATAGCACGACAAGACCACGTGAACCAATTTCATATTCTTTTTTGAGTGTTATATTTCTCAAAATCTCTGCTGCTACTGGTCCTCTGCAATTATCACTATTGCTTACAAAAAGAATTCTTCTGTACTTTTGCAGTCTTGTGATATCGCTCGCCTGAATTGTATGATGTCCTGCTGCCTTTCCCAATCGGTTCATGATTGCATTTCCAATCCCTTCCGATGTAAATGCCTCGCTATAAATATAACTTACTTCTTCTTCATCAAATTCTCGAAGTACTTTATACAAATTCTTTGCGATCGTATGTTCATTACTTCTGCTTCCAATGCTCTTCACAATCCCTGTTGTGTAGGATTCCATTGTCTCATTCGTTGCAATGATACCAACCTGATATCCTAATCTTGTCTGTTCATAAGCGATCTGCTTAATTGCCTTTACTGCTTCTTCCGTCTCGCCTTCAATGATCATGAGCTGTGCTTTCGGCGCGTAATGACGATACTTCATGCCAGGTGCTTTTGGTGCTGCATCTGTATCTGCAGACAATAATGTCTGATCAACTGCTACCTCACCAATTACTTCTTCTAACATCTCCTTTGTAATCGCTCCTGGGCGCAAAATCATCGGAGGCTCAACTGTCATATCAAGAATCGAGGATTCCACTCCGATATCTACACTGCCTCCATCTAAAATCATATCAATCTTACCGTCTAAGTCATCTGCTACATGCTGTGCACTTGTAGGACTTGGTCTTCCTGATGTGTTTGCACTTGGCGCTGAAATATAACCGCCTCCTGCTTTGATCAGTTCTAACGCAATCTTATGCACTGGCATACGAACCGCCACTGTCTCTAATCCACCAGTTGTGCCACTTGGTACAATTTCCGTTTTTTCAAAAATCAATGTAAGTGGTCCTGGCCAAAATTTTTCCATTACTCGATAGGCTTTTTCTGATACGTTCTTTGCAATCGCATCCAAAGCCGAAATCTCGGCAATGTGAACAATGAGAGGATTGTCAGATGGGCGACCTTTTGCTGCATATGTTTTCATAGCTGCTTTTTCATCCAGCGCGTTGGCTCCTAATCCATACACTGTTTCTGTTGGAAAAGCAACAAGGCCACCTTGTTTGAGTATTTCTCCTGCTCTTTCCAGTGATTGTTCATCCATTTGGTTTTTATCAATTTTTTCAATTATCGTTTTCATAGCTTTCATTATACCATTCTTTACGCTATTTATCTAGCCATTTTATCACGCCGTCACAAATTGCCTGTGCAATCTGTTGCTGATAGTCTTCCTGTGTCAATTTTGCTGCTTCCTCTGGATTGGTGAGAAAACCGCATTCCACTATAATAGTCGAAACTTGCGTATATTTCAACATATAGTATGTATCATTCGCTTTAATTTCACGTTTATTCGTAGGATCCAAGAGTCTCAGTTCCTCTTGCACCGAAGTTGCTGCTGCTTTCGCATCATCAGAATGTGCATAGTAAAATACCTGTGCCCCCTTAATTGCTGGATCTGTATAACTGTTTTGATGGACACAAATGGTAAGTGTTGGATTTGACTCGTTTATAAATTTTACACGTTTCTGTAAATCCTCCATCTTTGCATTTGGCACATTATCATCTTCTCGTGTTGTCAAAACTGTGATTCCTTTTTTCTCAAGAAGTGAAATCAGTTTCTGTGAAACTTGCAAATTCAAATCTTTTTCTAAAATGTCATTTACTCCCACTTTTCCTGGATCTTCCCCGCCATGACCTGGATCCACAATAATCACAGTTTCTTTCTGCTTCACTTCTCCACTGGTAACGAACTCACTTAATTTTTTGCTGGCAACAATCGCACCCAGCAATAGTAGTAATGTCATACAAAGTTCTATTTTTCGCTTCATACACTATAAAAACTCCCATTTTTTATAATGTATGAAAAAGAAGGGATGAATAGAATTCACCCCTTCCCCATTCTTGCTAATTTACATATTTTAGAATCAGATCCCAAATACTTGATGACTCAAATCCAAGTCTCCATGCAGCCACACCTGCTAGCTTGTGCTCCTTCATTAACTTTAATTTCATCTCAACAGAAGTTTCATCTTCCA
This sequence comes from uncultured Faecalimonas sp., assembly GCA_964540565.1. Taxonomy (GTDB): domain Bacteria; phylum Bacillota; class Clostridia; order Lachnospirales; family Lachnospiraceae; genus Faecalimonas. The sequence goes on along the minus strand of CAZINB010000020.1, from coordinate 8,139 downwards.
GCCAGATTTTGTAAACAGCTCCATCTTCTTCCCACTCTGCATAATTCTGTTTTGTTGCTTCATCTACAACAATCTCTGCCTCAGCGGCTGCAATGCGCTGTTTTGCTGCATCCATTCCATAAGCTTCACTTGTTACTGTTACGCCATATTCTGCAGCTTCCGTTCCTTCTTGTGCTTTTAATTCTTCTTCTGTCTTAGGCACTTCTTTCCACAATCTTGTAAAGAATGGAATTGCATTAATCACCTTTTCTTCTGGTACCATAGAAATCATATCTTGAATTCCGCGTTCTACAAAACTGTATGATGCTACAGAACCACTTGTATAACCATCTTTGTGATGTTCGTCATATCCCATGATAATAACATAATCCACAAATTCACCTTGTTCTTCCAACTGATAATGTGCATTTCTTTCACTCGGAACGTAATTATCTACAGAAATCACAATATCATTTTGTCTGCACTTCAAAGATAACTCTCGAATAAATTGAATATAATGTTCTCCACATTCTTCTGATATATATTCGAAATCAACATTAATTCCGTCAATATCGTATTGTAATGCTTTTGCAATCAACTGATTGATCAGTTTTTCTCGCTTTGATGTGTAACTTAACACTTCATAGGTCTCTTCTTTTGAGCTAATTCCACCATCAAAATCTTTGACCAACGCCCAAACCTCTATTCCTGCCTGGTGAGCATAATTCACATACTGTGAACTTGCCAATGAATTGATGTTCCCATCTGTGTCAGATAAGGAAAACCATGTTGGTGAAATCGTTGTTAACCCTTTTGTATTTGCGATTGTCTCCAAAACAGTATTGTTCGCTGTTTGATTTGTAACTACATGCCATGCCATATTGATGGTGTAGTCCTTTGAAATATTTGGATATATTGGTTTTTCAAAATCTCTTGAAACAATTTTAGCTTCTTCTTTTTTCAAGTGACTTGCTTTCACGTAGCCAATCACTCCATCCTCTGTACAGACTTTTTTCCATTTCCCGTCTTTTTCTAAAATTGTGACAGTTTCTTTCTTATCAAGGTCTGTCAAGATTGAGCTCTTCGCCTTCGCATCCGTTCTCACTTGCGTACTTTTCTTCACATCCGCTACGATGTATTCATCCCAGTCTGTTTGAATCATCACACGATTCGGATTTTTAAATAACTGGAATTCTAAGTCTGTGTATTGCTGTACAAATTCCAGGGCAATATAAGCCGTATGCCCTTCCATTTTCAAAATTGGATATGCTTGTGTATATTTTGTTTTCTGAAGTTCATATTCTGAACTACCAACATCTACACGAATTGTTCCTTCTGGTAATGTGTACAATAAAATGTTCTCATTTGTATCCAAGTAAAAACGACTATTCATATGATCACGTACAACGGAATATTCGATGTAAGGAACTTCGTCCAATAAGATTCCCTTTGCACCAACCATCTTATTATTAACAGTCACTCCAAGTTGTTGTTCATTTTCAATACCATAATACGTTTCCAAACTAACTTTCTCTTTGGACGGAGCAAATTTCTTGATCAAAATAGCCCCACCTATCACTGCTGCCAATATTATAATAAAAATGATTGCTTTCATCATTAAATCGCGTTGTCTACGTTTCTTTATGAGCGCCCTTTTTCGGTTTCTGCTCTGCTGACTTCTTCCTCTTGCTCTTTCTGCCATAGCGCACCTCCTACTCGAACCTATTATAACAACATTTTTTGTATGCGTCATTAAAATTTCGACAATTTTCATTTGATAAATCTTTGTTAGAGGGGCATCTCACATTGATTAACTTACTTGAATATTATGAAAATCGAGTTCTTTTAAATAGCCTTGTTCATCATATACATAATCCCTCATATAATTGGAATTTTCCTGCACCATAAGTGCTGAAACAATTTGCATAGGACTTGCCGGATAATCATCTAACTTCATACTAACGCCAAAATGCTCATACATCTCCAATTCGCTGTACATTTCTTGTAATAGTTCCTCTCTCATACCGGTTCCTCCATCTCTTTTGTAACTATGGCATTGATAATTTCATTCCGACCATTTGTGCGTGTGATATATTACAAATTATCTCCGCTAACAAGAAGATAGACCTAAATTTTTGAATCTTAATTTGGAAATAAATGATTCGATTAAATCTTGTGATTTGATTTTTGATAATAAATTGAATTGATATTAGATTTAAACATACTAATAATATTGCTTACATTGAGAAATTTAGAATGAGTAATTGATAATACGTCCCTCCTTACATAAATTACATAGCTACGTGACATACTATCTTCTTGTATTATCATTATATAGTCATATTTTTCCACTTTTCAAGTACTATTTTGTTAATATCTTCACATTTCGCATAAGACCTTATAATTCAAGCACTTCAGAACTTGTCCACAGTATTATCCACGTATTTTCAACAGCTTTTCCACAGAGTTATCCACATTTTCCACATTTTGTTGTGGATAAAACTTTATAGAAATTTTCTTTACTTATTTTTTGTTTTTGTTTATACTAATACAAATAAAATGATATATTATAATTAGGATAGGAAGTGATGATATGAAGATTGAAAAACTCAATGATAATCAAATCCGTTGCACTCTTACACCAGCTGATTTAGCAGATAGACAATTAAAACTTAGCGAATTGGTTTGTGGTACAGAAAAGGCAAAATCACTTTTCCAAGACTTGATGCGTCAAGCTTCCTCAGAATTTGGATTTGAGGCAGAAGACATGCCACTTATGATTGAAGCGGTTCCAGCTTCTTCTGATTCCATCGTACTCATTATTACAAAAGTGGATGATCCTGAAGAATTGGATTCCAAGTTTTCTCGATTTGGCTCTGCTATGAATTCGTCAGAGAACAAGAAGCGTAATTTATTAGATAAATTAGAAGGTGCAGATGACATCTTAGATTTAATTCACAAAGTAACAGATGCCGTTTGCGAAACAGCCAAGGAGAAGATTCCTGACTCGGAATCGAAAAAAGAAGAGTTTACTCCGCGCATTCGTCTTTACTCTTTTGCAACGTTAGATGCTGTAATCCACGCAAGTCATCTTTTGAAACAGATGTACCATGGAGCAAATACGTTATACAAAGATGTAGAAGATGATGTTTATATCCTTGCTATTTCACAATCAGATCATGCTGACACAGAATTCCACAAAATCTGTAATATGTTATCGGAATACGGTGCTATCGAAAAAGTATCTGGTGCTATCTTAGCATTCTTGGAAGAACATTGTGAAGTGCTCGTGGCTGATGAAGCCGTGCAACAACTAGGCAATATTTAAATGTACAAAAGGGTTCGCATTTGCGAACCCTTTATTTAACAAACTTCTTTCCAATCACGCTTCCACCGTCAACCAACACATCGACTCCCGCTAAATAACCATTTCTTTCATCTGCAACACTTGCAATTGCAAATCCAAGTTCTTCTGGTCTTCCCATACGTTTCTCTGCTGTTGTATGAATAAGAGAACCACCTTCTTCAGATTCTAGATTCCCCATATCTGTGGCAATCAAACCTGGGCTCAATGAGCATACTCGAATTCCTTTTTTTCCATATTCATATGCACATTTTGCTGCATACCAGATTACAAATTTTTTCGATAATCCATAAGCCAATCCAGATGCTTGATAACCTTTCAACATATTTGGTAATTTCAAAATCTTTTTCATAAACAACGCTTCATCTTTATCTGCAAGTGCAAATACTTTTTTGTTTGCAAGAAAGCCTGGTAAAATATATGCCGAATTTGAAGAGATGTCCAAGATGACACTTCCTGCATGCATTAATTTCGAAAATTCTTCATTTACATACACCGTACCTAGTGCATTTACTCGTATAAGTTTTTCAGGATCCGCCATTGCTGGAGAAAGACCTGCTGAATTGATTACATTTCTAATCTCACCAAGGCTATTTGCATATTCCGCAAGTTCTTTCACCTGTTCTCTTTTCGAAGTATCACAAGTCTTCGCATATGCTTCATAGCCAAGGGCTTGAAGTTCTTCCACCGCTTTTTCCAATTTTGACATGGTTCTTCCTGTTACCACGATTATTTTATCTTTTGGCATGCATTTCGCTGCCGCAAGTCCCATACCACTGCCGCCTCCAGTGATCACACATACTTGTTTCATACTCTATTAATCCTTCTTTCTCTAAACTCAATTGATGGTTATATTTTATCATTTCTACGTTAATAAAATGCTTATGAATTGTTTCTATTTTGTTAAAATCAAAAAGGATCCGCGTCTTGCGAACCCTTTTCTACGTTTATTATGCATTTAAGAATGCGTTGATTTTTTCAACTAATAAATCTGCATCTAATCCATGTACCATAGCAGCTTCTGCTAATGATTCTGCTTGAGCTGATGGACATCCAAGACAGTGCATACCAACTTCCATTAAAATTGGTGCAACTTGTGGACATGCTGCCATTAATTCACCGATTGTCATTTCCTTTGTTACTTTCACGGTCTGACCCTCCTTTAAGTTATTCACTAACATATTATAATATGTTTTATCTAAATTCGCAATCATTTCTCTTATTGCGTATTCGTATGTTCTTTATAAGTCTTAGTAAAAATGTGACTGCCATCATTCTTTTCATCATTCGTATGATAGAAAAGGTAATCATGTTCTGCTGGTTCTAACACCGCTTCTATGCAAGGAAGTCCTGGTGATGCAATTGGTCCCACTGGCAATCCTTTATTTTGATAGGTATTGTATGGAGAATCAAGGCGTGTATCCTCATAGGTCACGGTTGTCTTATCGTAAATTCCATTTGTTAACGGATACAGAACCGATGGGCAAACCTGAAGTGCCATTCCTTTTTCCAAACGATTTTCCATTACACCAGCTACAATCGTTCGTTCTTCCGGAATACGTGTCTCACGTTCTACGATAGAAGCCTTTGTAATCAACTCAAAGGTTGTCATTCCCATTGCATTTGCTTGTGCTTCCATCTCTTTGGTATATTTCTTTCCAAATTGTTCTAGCATCATAGCAACAATCTCTTCTGCGGTCATATCGTCTGCGATTGCATAAGTGTCAGGATATAGAAATCCTTGCAAGCGATAAATAACTGCTGCATCTTCTGGAATCGATTCTAAGAACCAATAATCATAGTCTTTCTCTACTGCTGCCAAAAATTCATCTGCAGTACAAAAACCAGCTTCTTCCACTGCCACAGCCATCTTTTCAATCGTATAGCCTTCTGGAATCGTCAATTGTGCTTCTTCTTTCTGTGCACCACCTGTAATCAAAAGTGCTATCGTATCTTCCAAACTAAGTCCTTCGTACAAAGTAAATGTTCCATAACGCAATTTCGAAGATGCACCCATTGTTTTTGCTTTTAATAAGAAAACTGTTTTATGATCGATCAAATCAGCTTTCTTTAATTTTCCAGCAATATCCCAGATTCCTTCGCCTTGTTCAATCTCAATAACAACTTCTTTGCCTTGTTTCGAAGTTGTACTAAAATATTCCAAAAGCATACTTCCGCCTATCAATACAATTCCCAAAAGAATTATACCTATTCCAATGAAAAGAAACTGTTTCTTGAAATTTCTATTTTGTCGTCTGCCTCGTCTACGTGCCATAAGTACCTCCTTTTTCTTTCTACAAGTACATTTCTAGTTCTAATATACAACATCCCTCTCTGTTTTAAAAGATGTAATATAAATTATCCGAATTGTTAGAACAATTTAAACAAATTTTTGACTTCTCAAAAGTCAATCTTTTCTTTCTTCTTTTTTCGACAAATTTATATTTTTATGATTTCTCTACAAAACACATGTTCTTTTTTTCATAAATTTAATCCACAGATTTGGGATAAATTTGTGTGGATAATGTGGATAACTTGGTGGAAAACTCGTTTTTATCACATTTTTTTCCAAAAATGGTGTGGAAAACTTTTGAATAACTTTTTTTGGCTTTTCGACAAAATATTTTTATTTTGTACATTTTGTACAAGCTTTCCAAACGCAAAAATAAATACTTGACACAAATCCGATTTGAAAATGACAGACATTTCCATTTTTAAGCTAAATTGTGTAACAATTCCCCCATTTACTGGGACAAAAAAAAGAACCCTAGAAAAATCTAGAGCTCTCCCTATATTAAAATAATCTTCTAATTGTGATAATTGGTTTGTACGCTGCATTATAAGAAATCTTAATACCATCTTTCTCATTTGATGCATGTACAATCTTACCATTTCCCATGTAAATAGCTACATGACCAGAATAACAAATAATATCACCTGGTTGTGCTTCACTATAACTTACAGCACGTCCATATCCTCTCATTCCTGCTGAAGAATGTGGTAGACTGATTCCATATTTTGCATATACTTTCATAACAAAACCAGAACAGTCAATACCATTTGTAAGGCTTGTTCCACCCCACACATATGGATTTCCAAGAAATTGTGTTGCATAATCAACAACACCTTGACCTTTTGCTAATTGTGCTGCTTTTTCTGCAGCAATACGTGCTTCTTCCGCTGCAATACGAGCAGCTTCTTCTGCTGCTAATCTTGCTTCTTCTGCTTCACGTGTTTCACCAACTGTAAACGCTGCATCAATTTCTTCTGTTGTCAATGTATATACGTCTGCTTCTGGGTACATTTCTGTTAAAATTGCTATTGCTTTTTCAACTGCATCCATCCCTTGCACAAGACTTTCTGTTTCCACGTAACCTACTACGTCTCCACTTGTGATCTTTGTCATCTCTTCGCCTGCTTCTACGATTTCTACAAGCGATGTTGCAAATACTTTTCCAGCTAATTCACTGTCTTCTTCTGTAGTTTCTTTTACTTCTACATAATCTTCTGTATCTACAAATACTTTTTGTGACATTGTATCGTTGAAATTTACTTCTTCGATTGATTTTATTTCAATTGTCTTTTCTGTATTCTGTTGTTTTTGCATATTAGAAACTGCATTTGTTAAAACATCTGCGATATTTATACTAGTTTCTTCCTTATTAAAAGAAAACACTTTAAATCCTGCTGCTTCTGCTTGCACAGTTGGAATTAAAAGAGCACTTGCTAATGCGAATGCTGCCATTCCGCCTTTTACAAACTTGAATTTCATAAAGACCTCCATTAATTTTTACATTTGTTACATAATTGTTACATATCTACCTTGCCGATTATAACAAGACTTATTACAAATGTCAACCAAATTCCGTAATATTTCTGTAACATTTTGAAATTATTTCTTAAAAAATACCATATTGACATGTATATGCTTTTCGTTTATTATGATTATAGTAATTATTATCATTATCATTTAGTAAGGAGGATACAAATGGCTACATTAAAGTATAGTAAACAACGTGAAGCCATCAAAAACTATCTTTCTAGCACATATGACCATCCAACAGCTGATACAGTTTACCTAAATGTAAAGCAAGAATTTCCTAATATCAGCCTTGGTACGGTATATCGAAATCTAAATTTACTTTCTGATTTAGGGGAAGTGCTTAAGATTTCTACACCAAATGGCGGAGATCGTTTTGATGGACACACACATCAACACTATCATTTCTGTTGTACTTGCTGTGGAAATGTACTTGATCTGGAAATGGAAGACGTAAATTTTGTAAATGAAGCTGCTAGTAAAAATTTTGATGGTCAAATCGAAGGACATTCTATTATGTTCTATGGAAAATGTTCCAATTGTATGAATACACAATAAAAAGGATTGACATTTCGAAGTGTATATGTTAACATCTCAGTAAATAGTAACACTTCCTATTATTACATTGTCGAGAATCAAATCATATGTTAAAAGGAGAGAATCATTATGAAGAAATTTGTATGTACAGTATGTGGTTATGTTCATGAAGGAGATGCTGCACCAGCTGAATGTCCAGTATGTCATGTAGGTGCTGATAAATTTGCAGAACAAAAAGGCGAAAGAGAATGGGCTGCAGAACACGTTGTAGGTGTTGCACAAGGTGTTAGCGAAGATATTATCGCAGATCTTAGAGCAAACTTCGAAGGAGAATGTTCAGAAGTTGGTATGTACTTAGCTATGGCTAGAGTTGCTCACAGAGAAGGATATCCTGAAATCGGTTTATACTGGGAAAAAGCTGCTTGGGAAGAAGCAGAAC
>CAZINB010000019.1:0-38202 GCA_964540565.1 uncultured Faecalimonas sp. | reverse complement strand
CTCCACATGCACCGTCATCGGAAATTGATCCACCGGTCTTACCTTCTTCAATTCATACCCATTTGCACATAAATACTTCAAATCTCGGGCAAGTGTCGCCGAATCACAACTTACATACACAATTCTCTCTGGTGCCATTTTCACCATAGTATCAAGAAGTGTTTCGTCGCATCCTTTTCGTGGAGGATCTACTACGATCACATCTGCATAAACTTGATTTTTTTCATATTGCTCTGGCAGCACTTCTTCCGCTTTTCCAACGAAAAATTCTGTATTTTCAAAACCATTTAATTTTGCATTATTTTTTGCATCCTCAATAGCTTGTGGAATGATTTCAACACCATAGACTTTTTTGGCCTTTTGCGCTAAGAAAAGAGAAATTGTACCAATTCCACAATAAAGGTCCCACACCGTTTCATCGCCTTTTAATCCTGCATATTCCAATGCCAATCCATAAAGTACATCAGTCTGAGCTGGATTTACCTGGAAGAAGGAAAGTGGAGAAATTTGATATTTTACATTTCCAATGTAATCTGTAATGTAAGTTTGTCCCCATACAAGTCGAATTTCTTTTCCCATGATAACATTGGTAAATTCTTTATTTACACTATATGTAATGCTTGTCATTCCTGCAATCTTCACTAACTTATCCACAAGTTTTTCAGATTTTGGAAGTGTATCCCCATTGATCACTAGACAAACCATAATTTCTTTCGTTGTAAATCCATAACGAATCAATACATGACGCACAAGTCCTTTTTGTGTTGTTTCATCATACGCTGTAATTCCATTTTCATTCATGTAATCTAACACGCATTGTAAGATTTCCTGATTCACAGGTACTCCTAATGCACATTCCAGATTTGGAATAATAGAATGGGTACGTCCTGCATAAAATCCGGTAATGATATTTCCTTCCTTATCTGTACCAATTGGAAATTGTGCTTTATTACGATAGTAAAATGGTTCTTCCATTCCGCAAATTGGTTCCATGACTGCATCAATTTCTTCTGCTGCAAATCCACCAATCCGTTCTAAATTTCCATATACTTTTTTTGCTTTAAATACAAGCTGTTCCTCGTAAGATAATTCTTGAATCTGACAGCCTCCACATTGTCTTGCAACAGGGCATTTTGCTGGCACACGATGTTCTGATGGTGTAATGATATTCATCAATCTAGCATAGCCATAATTCTTTTTTGCCTTTGTAACTTTGGCTTCAATAGTGTCTCCTATTACTGCATCTTTCACAAACAATGTATATCCATCTACCTTACCGATGCCTTCTCCGCCAACACCAATATCTTCAATTGTGACAATTGTTGTTTCATTCTTTTTCATCATCTATAAACTGCTCTTTCTTAAATTTGATTCAAAGAGGCGATTATATCCTAGCCACTCTGTTCCTTCTTTGTCTTTAAAAATCTCTGTTAATGTTTGCAATTTTGCATCTGTTGCATCTGCAAAATGAAGTGCAACTGCTTCTGGAAGTGCTGGTTTCTTAGGTGAACCGTATTCCAATTCTCCATGATGAGAAACAATGCAATGTTTCAATTCACTTGCAAGTCTCTCTGGGAATCCTTCGATTGCGCGCACACCATCACTGATCATTTCCACACCAATCACAATATGTCCAAGCAATTGTCCATCGTCTGTGTAATCATTTTCTGGAAATGTTGATAATTCTTTTGTCTTTCCAATATCGTGGAACATTGCTGCTGTAAATAACAAATCTTTATTTAATAATGGATATGCACTTACATAATAATCACACATTTTTACAATACTCAATGTATGTTCTAATAGTCCGCCTGCAAATCCATGATGTACACTTTTCGCAGCTGAATGTCCTTTAAATACTTTAATAAATGCTTCGTTATTTACAAAATAGTATTCTAATAATGCACGAAGATATTTGTTCTCTACGCGTTTTACATAAGAAAGAAGTTCGTCGTACATTCCACCCACATTTTTTTCACTTGTTGGCATATAATCTGCTGCATCATATTCGTCTTCGTATGGTTTGCGAAGTTGTTTGATGTTCAATTGTAAATTGTTATTGTAACTTACTACTTCCCCAAATACTTCGACAAAATCCATTTCATCGTAATCTGCGATTCCGCCTGAATTTGGATCCCATACTTTTCCATCTAAAGTGCCTGTCTTATCTTGAAGTGTTAGATTATCGTATGGTTTTCCATTTCTTGTTTCTGCACTTCTTTTTGTCTTACATAAATAAATAGAGCGAATTGAATCCCCTTCGCGCAATGTATTAATAAATCTCATAAATTTCCTCTTTCTACTCTTTCATTCCGATTGTTACTTGGAATGTAATATCTACATAGTCTTCACTTCCAAGTCGTTTTGCTTCAAATTTTATTGTCTTTCCAGCTTCTAGCTGATTTGCAAATGAACGATAACTCTTCAATGTCTCAATCTTTTCTCCATCGATTGACACGATCACATCACCGCTTTTAATTCCTGCTCGCATAGCAGGTGAATCAAGTTCTACTTCCTTAACATAAATTCCTGTCGGAATTCCTTGCGTTGCCGAAACTTCTTCCGTAACAGCGCTTCCAACAATTCCAATGTAAGGAACATATTTTCCATTTGACATTAATTCTAGTTCTGTCTTGATACCAGAAATCTTATAAGCAACTAAGGTACTGCTATTCATTTTTTGTGCAAGCGATGTATTCATGATTCCCATTACTTTTCCATAGGTATCAAATATAACGCCACTGCCCTCTACAGCACCAACCATATCGGTTACCAGAACATCATACAATCCATCTGCTGCTTCACATTGTTCTTGCAATGAACTTATCACACCATAGGAAACAGCATTTTGATAGCCAAATGGCTGTCCAATCGCAAGCACGGTGGAACCTAACTGTAGTCCATTCGAGTTCCCCAGTTCTGCTACCTTAATCTTACTTGTAGTCTCATTTGTAATTTCATTTTTCGCAACAGAAAAAACAGCCAAATCCGTATTACCATCTTTCTGCTTTAACATTGCCTGATGTTTGCTTCCATCCACAAATTCTACTTGAAATATCTTTCCAGCCTTCATCGTAGAATAATTGGTAAGAATCAACAACTCACGTCCGTTATCCGCTAAAATCAATCCTGCTGTGTGAATGATATTATTTTCGCTTTGATCCAGCCAGGTCTCATTTTCTCGAATTCCTGAAACAGTCACCACACTCTTTTTTGCTTCATCTGCAATTTCTTTTAGAACTTGAGATAATTCTCGGTATTCTGCTATCGTCATATTTGGAAGTTCAATTTCCACATCCGTTGTATCCTCCGATACTTCTGTTTCATCCGGCTGGGATAATTCCACTTCTTTCGGTTTATCTTGAAAAGTATTCTTTGCCCACGGACTTAGCGCATAAAAGCCCACACAAGCAGCCATACCAAATGCAAGCCCTAGCCCCATCCATTTTGCGACCTTTACACATGTCTTTTTCGGATCTTGATTGTCTTTTTTGATTGTTTCCTGCACAAAAGAATATTTTTCTGTATCCATAGGCATACTTCTCCTTTTATAATAATCCTTTTCTCAGTATACAATATTTGTTCTTTTCTTTGCAACTTAAATAGGTTAAAATATAGATTGGGTGAAGAAAATGAATCAAAAAACGTTAATAAAATTAGAATATGATAAAATAATTACGCTTTTAGTCGACCATGCATCTTCAGCAAGCGGAAAATTACGCTGTAAGAATTTGATGCCAATGACAGACTTAGAAGAAATCAATACAGCAGAAGAACAAACCGCAGCCGCTTTTACACGTATTGTAAAAAAGGGCCGCCTTTCTTTTAGTGGCGTACAATCTGTAGAAGATTCTATGATGCGCCTTGAAATTGGAGCTGCACTAAGCGCTCCTGAATTGCTTCGTATTTGTAAATTAGCCGAAGCTGCCAATCGTGCAAAATCTTATGGTAGACACGATACTGTAGATGAGTTAGCAGACTGCCTCGATATTTATTTCGAGCAGCTTTCTCCACTGGTACAATTGAGCAATGAGATTCGTCGATGCATCATTTCTGATGATGAAATCAGTGACGATGCCAGTGCAAACTTGAAGCATATCCGAAGAGCCATTGCAGGAATGAATGATAAAGTGCATGCAACTTTGAATCATTTGGTAAATGGTCCGCTTCGCAATTATTTACAAGATTCTCTTATTACCATGCGTGGTGACCGCTACTGCATTCCAGTAAAAGCAGAATACCGCAGTATGGTAAACGGTATGATTCACGACCAATCGTCAACTGGATCTACCTTATTTATTGAGCCTATGGCTGTTGTAAAATTAAACAATGACTTAAAAGAACTATACGGAAAAGAGCAAGAAGAAATCCAAGTCATTCTAGCACGACTTAGTGTGGAAGCTGCTTCCTATATCGAAGAACTTCGCACAAATTACCGTATGCTCAGCGAACTAGATTTTATCTTTGCAAAAGGTTCCTTTGCACTTTCCATGAATGCATCGAAACCAATTTTCAATACAGATGGATATATTCATATCCGCGAAGGTCGACATCCTCTTCTTGACAAGAAAAAAGTCGTTCCAATTACGATTACTTTAGGAAAAGATTTCGATTTACTGATTGTCACTGGTCCAAATACAGGTGGAAAAACTGTTTCTCTTAAAACTGTTGGACTATTTACTTTAATGGGGCAAGCCGGACTTCACATTCCAGCACTTGACCGCTCAGAGCTATCTATTTTTGAAGATGTTTATGCAGATATTGGAGATGAACAAAGTATTGAGCAAAGTCTTAGTACCTTCTCCTCTCATATGACAAACATTGTTTCATTCTTAGATAAAGTAACAGAACGTTCCCTTGTGCTATTTGATGAATTAGGCGCTGGAACAGACCCAACAGAAGGTGCTGCTCTAGCTATCGCCATTCTTTCTCATCTACACGAACGAGGAATCCGAACAATGGCAACCACACACTACAGTGAGTTAAAAGTATTTGCCCTTTCCACACCTGGCGTAGAAAATGCATGTTGTGAATTCAATGTGGAAACACTCCGTCCAACATATCGATTATTGATTGGTATTCCTGGAAAAAGTAACGCCTTTGCGATTTCAAGCAAATTAGGACTTCCTGATTTTATTATTGAAAATGCAAAAACACACCTTTCAGAACATGACGAATCCTTCGAAGACTTGCTAACAGATTTAGAAACAAGCCGTCTTACAATTGAAAAAGAACAAGCAGAAATTGCTGCTTACAAACGTGAAATCGAAAACTTAAAGCAAGAATTTGATAAAAAGCAAGCGAAATTAGAAGCGCGCAGCGAAAAGATCATCAATGATGCAAATGCAAAAGCCAATGCCATTTTACGCGAAGCAAAAGAATTTGCAGATGAAACCATGAAGCAGTTCCGTAAGTTTGGAAAAGAAAACATTTCTGCTGCTGATATGGAACGAGAACGTGAACGTCTTCGTCAGAAACTGAATAAGACACAAACAAAAGTGACTTTATCAACAAATAAGCCAGCAAAACAGCATAAACCAAGCGATTTCCGTCTTGGAGAATCTGTCAAAGTGCATAGCATGAATTTAACAGGTACTGTAAATTCTCTTCCAGATGCCAAAGGAAATCTTTACGTGCAAATGGGAATCCTTCGTTATCAGGTAAATATCTCAGATTTATCGATTATCGAAGAACCAATGTCCATGACAGAAAAGCAAGCACGTCGTACTTCTACTGGTAAGATGAAGATGGGAAAATCTTTATCTGTCAGCCCAGAAATTAATTTACTTGGTAAAACAGTAGACGAAGCCATTGCGGAATTGGATAAATATTTGGATGATGCTTACATTGCACATCTAAGTCCTGTACGCATTGTACATGGAAAAGGAACTGGTGCTCTCCGCGCTGGTATCCATAACTATTTGAAACGACAAAAACATATCAAATCATATCGATTAGGTGCATTCGGCGAGGGTGATGCCGGTGTGACAATCGTAGAATTTAAGTAGAGGTGCTATCATGGTTGCAAAACAACGAATTTTAATTGTCGATGACGACGAAAATATTGCAGAACTTATTTCCCTTTATCTTATGAAAGAATGTTTTGACACCATGATGGTTCATGACGGGGAAGAAGCACTGCAGGCTTACGACACATATCAGCCAAACCTGATTTTGCTAGATTTGATGTTACCAGGAATTGACGGCTATCAAGTTTGCCGTGAAATTCGTGCAAAAGCAAATACTCCAATTATTATGCTTTCTGCTAAAGGAGAAGTTTTTGATAAAGTACTTGGTTTGGAACTTGGTGCAGATGACTATATCATCAAACCATTTGATTCCAAAGAATTAGTTGCTCGTGTCAAAGCAGTTCTCCGAAGATATCAGCCTGTTGTAACAGAAGCTCCAAAATCAAAATGTGTTACCTATCCAGGTATTGAGATTAACTTGACCAACTATTCCGTTACAGTGGACGGTATCAGTATTGATATGCCACCAAAAGAATTAGAACTATTATACTTTCTTGCCTCTTCACCAAATCAAGTATTTACCAGAGAACAGTTGCTAGACCAAATTTGGGGATATGAATATATCGGCGATACTCGAACCGTAGACGTACATATCAAGCGTCTTCGTGAGAAAATCAAAGATCATGCAACATGGTGTCTTGGAACAGTTTGGGGAATTGGTTATAAATTCGAGGTAAAATAAATGAAAAGTACACTCCATCTAAAATTTTTTATTGCATATGTGATTTATGGATTTTTGTGTATCTTTTGTGTGGCATCCCTTGCCAGCACATTTATTTCCAATCATTTAGAAAAAGAGACTGCTTCCACCCTTTACGAAGAAGCAACTTTAGTCGCTACTGGATATCTTCCTTCTTACTTTTCAGATGAATTATCTATAGCAGACATGAATACGCAATTCAAAGGAATGCAGCTTTATCTAAATGCAAATATCTGGTTCGTCGAGCCAAATGGTACTCATATTGCCTGCTGTAATTTAGAAGGATATAATGCCTGTCCAAATCGCATTCGTTTCTTTGATCCTGCAGCTAGCGGTGATACACTATACCAAATTGGAACCTATAACGGTCATTATGAAGAAGATATGATTTCTGTTATTGTTCCAGTTACAAAAGGATGGACAACAAAAGGGTATGTGCTTATCCACAAACCTTATAAAGCTATTACAGAAGAGACAAACGCAATCTTAACACCTGTTTATATTACAGTTGCAGTTATTTATCTCTTATCCTTCTGTATTTTGATCGTAGTCCATTTCTTTATTTATCGACCACTACGAAAGATTACAGAAGCAGCTACACAATATGCATCTGGTAATCTGGGATATGAAATTCCAATCAAAACGCAAGATGAAATTGGTTATCTATCTGCGTCCCTGAATTACATGTCAACGCAGTTAAAAGACATGGAAGACTATCAAAAAAGCTTTATTGCCAATGTTTCTCATGATTTTCGTTCTCCATTAACTTCTATCAAAGGATATTTGGAAGCAATGGCAGACGGTACGATTCCAGTTGAAATGCAGGAAAAATATTTTAAAATCTTGCTTTTTGAAACAGAGCGTCTTACAGATTTGACCAAGGACTTATTAACGCTGAACGAATTTGATACCAAACATTTATTGCTGCAAATAGAAACCTTCGATATCCATGAAGTAATCAAAAATACAGTTGCTACTTTCGAAGGAATCTGCACACCAAAACGAATTACTATAGAGCTTATATTTGCTTCTAAAACATTAGAAGTGCAGGCAGATAAACGTAAGATTCAACAAGTCTTATATAACTTGCTAGACAACGCAATTAAGTTCAGTATAGATGATTCTACGATTACCATTGAGACAACGGAACGTAACAAGAAAATCTATGTATCCGTAAAAGACCGGGGAATCGGTATTCCAAAGAAAAGTCTTGTAAAGATTTGGGATCGTTTTTATAAATCTGACCTATCACGTGGAAAAGATAAGAAAGGAACTGGTTTGGGACTTTCTATTGTAAAAGAAATTATACAAGCACACAACGAAAACATTACAGTAATCAGTACTGAAGGTGTGGGAACTGAATTTACTTTTACACTTCCAAAAGCATAAAAAAAGAATCTCGCAAAAAAATGCGAGATTCTTTTTTATATTCATTACTATTCTGCTGAGATAGCTCCTACTGGACATTGAGCTGCGCAAGCTCCACAGTCTACACAAGCGTCTCCATCGATTTCATAGTGTTCTGCTCCTTGAGAAATAGCTCCTACTGGGCATTCTGCTTCACAAGATCCACAGCTTACACAATCATTACCAATTACATGTGCCATAGTATGTATCCTCCTTTTAATATCGAATTGCTGAATTCTACAAAATTCAGCCTTTCATATATTTTAATACACAAATGACAAATATACAAGTAATTTTATGTTTTGTTTTTCGTACACAATCTCTATTCCATATCTTGCATACGCACTTTTTTATACGCTGCTAAAATAATATTTTTAGCTGCTGCTGCTTCCTCTTTCGTAGCTTCTGGCGTATCAATAAGTGGATACTCCATTCCTAAATTCTGATACTTCACTTTTCCCATAGAGTGATATGGAAGAACATCAATTGCCTTTAAATTGCTCAAAGTTCCTAGGAATTCTCCAAGTCGTTCCAAATAATCTTTATATAGTGTAATGCCTGGCACTACGACATGGCGTACCCAGATATCAATTCCTTTTTGTTCCAAATATTTTGCAAATGCTAAAATACGTTTATTCGAATGAGCTGTCAGCTTCTTATGCTCTTCATCATCTATATGTTTGATATCCAGCATAACAAGGTCTGTCACTTCCAATAATTGATCTAATTTCTCCATAAATTCAGCATTATCTTGATGGAACATGACTCCGGATGTATCAAGACATGTATGGATTCCATCTTCATGTAATTTCGTGAATAATTCAATCAAAAAGTCCATTTGCATCATTGGTTCACCACCTGTCACGGTTACACCACCATGTTTATAAAATGGTCTGTTACTGTAGAAACCTTTGATTGCTTCTTCTACTGTCATTTGTCCTCCAACCTTAGGTTGCCATGTATCTGGATTGTGACAGTACTTACAGCGCATTGGACAGCCTTGTAAAAAAATCACATAGCGTAACCCTGGACCATCTACGGTTCCACAAGTTTCTATCGAATGTACATATCCTTTCGTCATTGTATTCACCTCTCTTTTCTAATTGCAAAACAGGAGATGAAAATATCCATCTCCTGTCCAAAATCTTATATATTTCTGATTACATACCTTCGTGGAATGTACGAGAAATTACGTCATCTTGTTGTTCTTTTGTAAGCTTAATGAAGTTTACAGCGTATCCAGATACACGAACTGTTAATTGTGGGTAGTTTTCTGGATGTTTTTGAGCATCTAACAATGTTTCTCTTGTGAATACGTTTACGTTAAGGTGATGTCCACCTTTTTCTACGTATCCATCTAACATGTTGATTAAGTTATCGATTTGTTGTTGATTTACTGCCATATTCGTAATCCTCCTATATTATTTTTATCGTAAGGTACCTTACTATTCGCCGTCAACACTTTCCATGATGTTTGGAATGTTGCAAGCTTGATTTCCACATTCTTCGATTCTGTCAAGGTCTAAATCACCTGCGAATACTTGGTCTTCTTTACCAAGAGCTCCTGGGATGATTGAGAATGTGTTTGAGATACCATCTTGAGCATGTCTGAATGGAAGTTTAGCTACAGAAGCAAGTGAAGCTAATGCTCCGTGTTCGTCACGTCCATGCATTGGGTTAGCACCTGGTGCTAATGGTTGTCCTAATTTTCTACCATCTGGTGTGTTACCTGTTTTCTTACCATATACTACGTTTGAAGTAATTGTTAAGATTGACATTGTTGGAACACCTTGACGGTATGTGTGGTGTTTACGGATTTTATCCATAAATGTTTTAACAAGTGTAGATGCGATTTCGTCAACACGGTCATCATCGTTACCATATTTAGGGAATTCACCTTCTACGTTGTAATCTACTACTAATCCATCTTCGTCACGGATTGGTGTAACTTTTGCATATTTAATAGCACTTAATGAGTCAGCTACTACTGAAAGACCAGCGATACCTGTAGCGAAGTAACGTTTAACTTCTCTATCATGAAGAGCCATTTGGATTTTTTCATAGCAGTATTTATCGTGCATGTAGTGGATGATATTTAATGTATTAACATATAATCCTGCTAACCATTCCATCATTGCATCGAATTTTTCCATTACATCATCGTAATCAAGAACATCGCCTTCTACTGGACGGTATTTTGGTCCTACTTGAACTTTTGATTTTTCATCAACACCACCGTTGATAGCGTATAATAAACATTTAGCAAGGTTTGCACGTGCTCCGAAGAATTGCATTTCTTTACCAACTCTCATTGAAGATACACAGCAAGCGATTGCGTAGTCATCACCATGTGTTGCACGCATTAAATCATCGTTTTCGTATTGAATTGATGATGATTTGATTGACATCTTAGCACAGTATTCTTTGAAGTGTTTTGGAAAACGTGTTGACCAAAGTACTGTTAAGTTTGGTTCTGGAGCTGTTCCAAGGTTGTCTAATGTGTGTAAGAAACGGAATGATGTTTTTGTTACTAATGGACGTCCATCGATACCAACACCACCGATTGATTCTGTTACCCATGTAGGGTCACCTGAGAATAATGCATTGTATTCTGGTGTACGAGCAAATTTGATAAGACGTAATTTCATTACGAAGTGGTCAATGTATTCTTGAGCTTGTTCTTCTGTAATTAATCCTCTTTCTAAGTCACGTTGGATATAGATATCAAGGAATGTAGAAGTACGTCCTAAACTCATAGCTGCACCGTTTTGTTCTTTAACTGCTGCAAGGTATCCAAGGTATGTCCATTGGATTGCTTCTTTTGCGTTAGCAGCTGGTTGAGAAATATCAAATCCGTAGATATCTCCTAATTGTTTTAATTCGCCAAGTGCACGAATTTGTTCTGATAATTCTTCACGAAGACGGATGTTTTCTCCTGTCATTCTTACTAATGAAGTAGCAAGTTGTTCTTTTTTATCTTCGATTAATTTGTCTGTTCCGTATAAAGCTACACGACGGTAGTCACCGATGATACGTCCACGTCCGTAAGCATCTGGAAGACCTGTGATGATACCAGATTTTCTAGCTGCTCTCATTTCTGGTGTGTAAGCATCGAATACACCTTGGTTGTGTGTTTTTCTATATTTTGTAAAGATTTCAACTACTTCTGGATCTACTTCGTATCCGTTTTCTCTACATGCGTTTTCTGCCATACGAATACCACCGAATGGTTGAAGAGAACGTTTGAATGGCTTATCTGTTTGGAAACCAACGATTTGTTCTAAATCTTTATTTAAGTATCCTGGTCCGTGAGATGTGATACCTGAAACAATTTTTGTATCCATATCTAATACGCCACCAGCTTCACGTTCTTGTTTAGATAAATCCATTACTTGAGCCCAAAGTTTGTTTGTAGCTTCTGTAGGTCCTGCTAAGAACGAATCGTCTCCTTCATATGGAGTGTAGTTTTCTTGAATAAAGTTACGTACGTTTACGGATGTACGGTTCCAACGACCTGGTTTGAAACCATCCCAGCTTGAATGCCAATTTCTTTCCATGGTTAATCCTCCTAGTTTTGTCCTATTTTAATTAATTTATTTCCGATGTATTTATTATATCTTAGATAATTTTTTAACGCAATACTTTAGATTGTACTAATTTGAATACAGTATACATAATTTTTATTATTTCACAAAATTTAAGAATTTATTTAACCTTTTTTCGCATTTTTAGTGTATAGTGTCATGTAGACAGTTATAACATTATTTATGGAGGAACAATCTATGAAGAAACGATTTTCAATTATCGCCTTGCTTCTTTGTACTTCTCTTACATTCGCAGGATGTTCCAATACAAAGTATAACGAAGACCAAGAATTGAACAATACGATAAATACTACTGATTCAGAAGCTAATTCTGAACAGCGAAAGTTAAATGTACTACGACCAATGGCTTACGGCAATGTGGAAGGATTGACTTTAGAGCCTGGCTCTTCCATCTCCATTATAGGAAAATATGCTGGTGATAGCTACTGGAAAGAGGTGGAAGCTGGTGCTAAGCGAGCAATCAAAGATATCAATGATATGCTTGGGTACGAAGGAAAAGATAAGGTGACACTTACTTACAGTGCACCCGAGATCCGTGATGATGTTGAAGAACAGATCAATATTTTAGATGAAGAACTTTCTCGCTATCCTACTGCAATTGGAATAGCAGCAATCGACACAACTGCCTGTGCAATTCAATTTGATCTTGCTTCTGATAATCAGATTCCAATCGTTACCTTTGATTCCGGAAGTGATTATAAGCAGGTTGCTTCTCATATCTCAACTGATAATTTAGAAGCAGCATCCACAGCCGCAACGAAACTTGCACACGCTATCAACAAAGAAGGAGAAGTCTTAATCTTAGCTCATGATTCTATTTCTATGACAGGAAAGGAACGTTTGAAAGGCTTCCAAGATACAATTGCCGAAGACTATGAAAACATTACTATTACAAATGTTTACGAATTAGATAATTTTGACGAATTACGTTCTCAAATTGCTGCAGAGCATGTAGACGATCCAGAATTCAATGCTTCTGAGCTTTCAAAGCGCGAAGTATTAACCTACCTAATTCAAAGCAACCCAAATTTAAAGGGAATTTTTGCTACTAATTTAGATACAACACAACTTGTTGCTAAAGCATTATCTGATATTCCTGAACATCAGATTAAGGTAGTTGGATTCGATGGTGGAGAAGATCAATTAGCGTTATTAGAAGATGGTGTTCTGGAAGGATTGATCATTCAGAATCCATACGGTATGGGTTATGCTACGGTTGTTTCGGCAGCCAGAACTGCTCTCGGACTTGGTAATGAATCCATTGTTGATAGCGGTTACACATGGGTAACCAAAGACAATATGACAACAAATACCATCAAAGGCATGTTATATTAAAAACCTTGTAACTATTTGACGAACGATTCTAAGCCAAATCTTTCTGTGACTATGATATGATATGTATGATATATCAATATTAATACATAGTTATAGGGGGCATTTGTATGGGCGAAGTTCATTACATGATTTCTGAAGCCGCCAAACGTGTCAATATGGAGACGCACGTTCTAAGACATTGGGAAGAAGAATTAGGGCTTTCCATTGGGCGTACAGAAATGGGACATCGATACTATACAGAAGAGGATGTACAGTTATTTCACTGTATCAAAGAACTAAAAGAGCAGGGGATGTTATTAAAAGAATTGAAGATTCTTGTTCCTGAGATTTTAAAGACGAAAGCAAAAATGAAAGAGAAAAAGGAACAGCAAGAAGATTCTTCCGAATTGCAATTGGCATTTCTGGAAAACAACAAGGTCCTTACAGACCAGATAACTTCTGCAGTGATCAAAGAGATTACGTTCCTCTTTCAAGCAAATGAACGTCAAGAAGAAGAACGTTATAAGAAGCTTGATTGCTTAATTCGCCAGCAGCAAAATTATCGTAAAGAATATGCTCGCGCAACACCAATCAAGCACTTAAGAAGAATATTTGAAGGTTAAACAAAGGAGTAGATTCAGCTGAATCTACTCCTTTAAATAATTCGCAAACTTTGTGTACTGTGGTAACCATGTTAAGTTGATTGTACCGATGGCACCATTTCTCTGTTTTGCAATGATAATTTCTGCTACATTTTTTAATTCTGTATCTTTGTTGTAATAGTCATCACGATAGATAAACATTACAACGTCCGCATCCTGTTCGATCGCTCCAGATTCACGAAGATCCGACATCATTGGACGATGATCCGGTCTTTGTTCTACGGCACGGCTAAGCTGAGATAAGGCGATTACAGGAACATTTAGCTCCCTTGCAACACCTTTCAATGCTCTTGAAATTTCTGAAATTTCCTGTTGTCTGGACTCACTTCTTCCACCAACACGGCCAGTCATCAACTGCAAGTAGTCAATGATGATTAGGTCTAAGCCTTGTTCCAGCTTAAACTTACGGCATTTTGATCGTAATTCTGAAATAGAAATCCCAGGAGTATCATCAATGATCAAATTAGAACGGCCAATAATTCCTGCGCTTTCAATCAATTTTTCCCAGTCATTTTCTTTCAAATTCCCAGTACGAAGTGATTGTGCATCAACTTGCGCTTCTAACGCAAACAAACGGTTTACAAGCTGTTCTTTTGACATTTCCAAACTGAAGATTGCTACAGACTTATTCGCTTTAAATGCAACGTGCTGTGCAATATTAAGAACGAACGCTGTTTTCCCCATAGAAGGTCTGGCAGCAACCAGAATCAAATCCGAAGGCTGCAATCCTGCAGTCTTATAATCCAAGTCTAAGAATCCAGTCGGAATTCCTGTTACGCTTCCGCTTGTTTTCGATGCCGCCTCGATTTTATCGAGTGCATTTAAAACAACTTGCTTAATTGGAACAAAATCACCTGTATTACGTTTTTGAACAAGCTCAAATACTTTTTTCTCCGTAATCTCAAGCACTGCTTCCATCGGCTCTTTTCCGAGATAGCACATATTCTCAATTTCTTCATTCAACTTGATCAAACGTCTAAGCATCGCTTTTTCAGCTACGATTTCTGCATAATACTTTACATTTGCAGAAGTCGGAACTGCAGTTACTAAGTCACGTACAAATTCCAAACTGCTGATTTCCGAAGGTACATCCTTTTCTTTTAAACGTGTTTGCAGTGTGATCAAATCCACTGGCTTTCCTTCATTGTAAATCTCAACAATCGCTTCAAAAATGATACCATATACATTTTGATAGAAATCTTCTCCAGAAATAATTTCTGAAGAAGTGAGGATTGCATCCTTGTCCATCAACATGGCACCAATTACTGCTTGCTCCGCTTCCAGACTATGTGGCAGTACTCGTTTTATGAGTGCTTCATCCATCTTTCAGCCTCCTTAAGCTTCTGTTACAACTACTTTTAATTTTGCTGTTACTTTTGCATGCAATTTCACTGGAACTTCATGTGTTCCTAATGTTTTAATCGCATCTTTTAATTGAATTTTCTTTTTATCGATTTCGTATCCCATTTGGTCTTTTACTGCAACTGCAATTTCTTTTGAAGAAACAGATCCAAATGTTCTTCCACCTTCTCCTACTTTGATTGAAAGTGTTACTTTACCAGCTTCAATCTTACCTGCTAATTCTTTTGCTTCTGCTAAAATTTCTGCTGCTACTTTTTCTTCATTTGCTTTTTGAAGTTTTAAATCATTTAAATTTTTTCCATTTGCTTCTAAACCTAATTTTTTAGGTAAAATGAAGTTTCTCGCATAACCATCATTTACGTTTACGATATCTCCTTTTTTACCAAGTGTCTTTACGTCTTCTAATAAAATTACTTTCATTTACAAATCTCCTTCTGCAATCATAATATCAATAGTCTCCTTCAAAGCATGGATTGCTTCGTGCATATCTGTGTGTTGGAATTGTGCTCCAGCTGTATTCATGTGACCGCCTCCGCCAAGTCTTTCCATGATGACTTGTACGTTTACCTCATCAATAGCTCTCGCACTTACATAAATCTTTCCATAATATTCCGTCAATACAAAGGAAGCTTTGATTCCTTTGATATTTAATAGTTCATTCGCTGCTTGTGCACCGATAATCGTCGGACTATCAATCTCTTCATTTTCAAATGATGCAATCGCATATTCATCACGATATACTTCTGCCTCACTTACAATTTTTGATTTTTCTCGATACATTTCCAAATCGTCACGGAACACTTTACGAACATATGTGATATCCGCACCACATCGTCTTAAAAATGCTGCCGCTTCAAAGGTTCTAACACCTGTACGATTCATAAAGTTGTTTGTATCGATCATAATGCCTGCATACATACTATTCGCTTCCATTACGGAAATCTTAATATCATCTGAAATATATTGTAACATCTCTGCAACCATTTCACAGGAAGAGGATGCATATGGTTCAATATATGATAATACCGTATTTTCAATCATATCACTTGATTGTCTATGATGGTCAAATACCACCACCGTCTTCGCTTTTTTCAAAAGCTCTGGACATTCTGTCAACTCTGGACGATTTGTATCTACAACAATTACCATCGTTGTATCTGACAACAATTCTGGTGCTTCTGCTGAAGAGATAAACATATCATCTGGATAGTTCGCGCTTTCCACAAACGCATTGTAAAATGGACGTACCGATGATGTAATTTCATCAATGACAATACAAACCTTTTTCTCCATTGCCTGTGCCGCATGATAAATACCAACTGCTGCACCAAATGAATCCACATCTGCAATTCGATGTCCCATAACAATAATCTGATCTTTTGCCATGATGAATTCTCGAAGTGCTTCTGCCTTTACACGCGCTTTCACACGTGTATTTTTTGTCATCTGTTCTCTCTTGCCACCATAGTATGTGATATCTTTCCCATTTTTTACAACCGCTTGGTCTCCGCCACGAGCCAATGCCAAATCAATTGCCACGCGGGCATGATTATAACTTTGCACATAGGTATCAGAAGATAATCCCATCCCAATACTAAGCGTTACTGGCATTGTATTTCCAATATTTACACTCTTCGCTTCCTCAAGAATGGCGAATTTGTTCTTTTCCATTTCTTTGAAATGACGTTTTTTTACAACGAAAAAGTATTTATCCTTTTCCATCTTCTTCACAAGACCGTCATAATTAGATAAATATTGGTTTATCTTACGATCGATCAAAGCAACAAGAAGTGATTGACGCACTTCCTCTACACTATCCATAACTTCTTCGTAATTGTCGATATAGATTAGACCAGATACCAATTTTTGGCTTTCTGTCTCTTTTCTATATTTGTGAAGTTTTGTTACATCATGCATCGTCACTGTAACAAAATATTCTCTCCCTTTTGGAAGTTTGAAAAATTTGTCAGGATCCACAAGATCCTTTGCAGAGACACGAGTCAATCTCACTTGATATAATTTTTCATTGTATTTAATTTCTAAATCCTTTTGTGGTTCCTCATCCTTTGGAAATACCGCTCTGTTCAGCTCCGGAATAAATGTGCTCATATATTTGTCCGATATATTCATGTCTTCAAATATATTGTCAAACTCACTATTGGTCCAGAGAATCTTACCATCATCCATCAAAATCGCGTATGGAATGGATAAATCTCGTAGTAAAACATTTCGTAAACGACTGTACTGGTTTGCAAAATCAACCAATTCTGTCATAACAACTGCTTTACTGTGGAAGTACAAGAGTAGCACAATCACTGTATAGAGCAGTACAAATATTCCTAAAATAATTCCTGCTTTTTTGTCAAATGTCAGTATCCAAATATTAAGTGCAATCAGCAGTACTGCCATCAGTACTGGCCATTGCATATACAATCTCAACTGCCCTTTTAAGCGCACATCGTTTTTCATATTACTTTTTAGTCCTCATATCCTTTATGAAATCATATTAAACGTTGTATTTCTTAATAATTTCATTCATAGTATCCCATTTTGCTTCCATATCAGATACTAATTTAAATTGTGTACGACATCTATCTAAGTTATGTCCTTCTCTATGAATCTTGAAGTAAGTATCTCCTTGCAAGTAATCTGTCAAGAAACGCATACCACATTCAAATGTCATCACTTTTGCTCCCATTGGTAACATTTCGATTTCTTTGGCAGTTAATTTACCGCCACATCCTTCGATAAATCCTTTTGCGTAAATATCAAATAATTCCATATCGCACCAGATTTTATCTAAGTCTTTTTCGTCTTCTGCACCTGTGCTGGCACCAAAACGGATAGAATCACCAAAGTCATTCATTGCAAGACCTGGCATAACGGTATCTAAATCGATAACACAAATTCCCTTTCTTGTTTTATTATCGATCATAATGTTGTTTAATTTTGTATCGTTATGTGTTACACGAAGTGGAAGTTCTCCTTTTGCAAGCATATCACCAAATACATTTGCCACATCTTCATGTGCAAGTACAAAGTTAATTTCATCTTGTACCGAAGCTGCTCTGCCGCAAACATCATCCGCAACTGCTTTCTTAAATACTTCGAATCTCGCTTTTGTATCATGGAATCCCACGATTGTTTCATGCAATGTTTCTGCTGGATAGTCTGCTAATAATCTTTGGAAATTACCAAAAGCTACTGCACTTTCATAAAAGTCTTCTGGGCTTTCCACTTGATCAAAGCTTGTCGCATCTTCGATGAATTTATAGCATCTCCAATATTCTCCATCTGAATCCACAAAATATGGCATATCATCTTTTGTTACAATGACATTTAATGTTTCTCTTTCAGGATCTCCGCCATTTTCTACGATTTTCTTGCGAAGGAACGCTGTAACACCAAGTACATTTTCCATTAACTCCACTGGTTTTGTGAAAATGCTCTTATTCATACGTTGTAAGATTACACGACCTTCTGTTTCATCTTCTTCGCGAAGTGTCATAACAAATGTATCATTGATATGACCATTTCCAAATGGTACTGCACTCATTACCATTCCGTCTAATTTGAAATTCATAAGTGCTTCGCTGCGTCCGCACCATACTTGTTCTGGATATACGCCATTATCTTTCATAGATTGAATGGCATTCATAACAACTGCTTTATCTTCTTTGTAAGTTACACCATACCATTTGTCTTTTGATGTAAGAACAGATACGGTTGCTTGGTCTGCTTCTAATAAACGTGTTACTACAGATGGTAAAAAGTATTCGCATTTCAATGGGTTATTTGCTAATCCTTCCTCTAAGAAAGAAGCAAATCCTGCTTTGATTTCTTGTAAGAAGCTAGCTGTAAATCCCCACATGTTCATAGATACAACACTATCTTCATCTAATGCTTCCCATGTTGCTCCGTCATCTTCTGTAAATGCAATTCCACCGTCTCTCTTTTCAATACGTGTACGTTCTACTACTTTTTCTAAATATCCATTTTCATCAATCGTACAAATACCACGAGCAACGTGACCGTTATCTGTAACAGTATTCTTTAATTGATATCCTACCATTGTATAACGATATTTTTCATCGTCTTCGTTTGTGGAAAGGAAATCATAAATCTTCTTAAACGCATCTCTTCCGTAATAGTCATCTGCATTAATAACTGCAAATGGTCCGTCTACCACGTCCATACAACTGTAAACTGCATGTGCTGTTCCCCATGGTTTTACACGTCCTTCTGGAATTTCATATCCTTCTGGAATATTATGTAAATCTTGGAATACGTATTCCACTTCCATAACTTCTTCAATACGTTTTCCTACTGCTTCTTTGAAGTCAGCTTCATTTTCTTTTTTAATAATAAAAACAACTTTCTCAAATCCTGCTCTCTTTGCATCATAGATTGAGAAGTCCATAATAATATGCCCTTGTGCATCAATTGGGTCAATTTGTTTCAATCCGCCATAACGGCTTCCCATTCCAGCAGCCATAATTACTAATACTGGTTTTTTCATTTCTATAATTCCTCCGTTAATTTACATACCATAATTAATTATTATAGTACAGAATATAAGATAAATCTTTGTATTATTTACTTAATCATTTGTACAATCTGCCATTTTGCATTGATTTTTCCACAATAATCAGATATGATATAAGAAATATAACAGTTGAGGATAAAAAATGGCAGACTACACAAGCATTACATTACATTCGGAACTTAATATTGATGAATTATATACCATTCATTATTTTGAATATACAGAAGATTTTTATTTTTCAGGAGAAACGCATGATTTTTGGGAATTGGTTTGCGTAGACAAAGGAACCGTTGGAATTTGCATGGATGAGGAAGATTTTACCCTTCACAAAGGCGAGATTGCCTTTCATCAGCCAAATGAATTTCACAAAGTTTCAACAATTGGCCAGCATGCTCCTAACCTTGTCGTCATTTCTTTTAGCTGCAACAGTCCTCTCATGGATTTTTTCCGCAAAAAGATTTTGAAGATTGATGAGAAAGAGCGAACACTTCTTGCTGAGATTTTGATTGAAGCACGCAATTTGTTTGCTGTACCTTTAAATGATCCTTATTGTACTTATATGGAGAAGAAAGCTGCTCCGCCTCTTGGCTCAGAACAATTGATCAAGATGTACCTGGAGCAATTTCTGCTCCACCTCATTCGCAGATATTCATCTTCTGCAGAAACTTTAAAGCTACCGACCACAAAAAGTTCGGCAGATATTTTCAAAAGAGTGGTTTCTTATATGGAAGCAAACATTTCCTGCAAACTTACAATTGAACAGATTTGCAACACCAATATGATTGGTCGTACACAATTACAAAATGTTTTCCAGAAAGAATGCAATATGGGAATCATTGAATATTTTTCAAAAATGAAAATCGATGCTGCCAAACATATGATACGAAGTGGTCGGATGAATTTCACTCAGATATCAGAACAACTTGGATACACATCCATCCATTACTTTTCCAGACAATTCAAGCGTATTACAGGTATGACACCATCTGATTATGCTTCATCGATCAAAGCATTTACCGAAAAAACATAAGGCGCCAGACTTTTTTAGTCTAGCGCCTTTCTCATATCTTCTCTTAGATTTCGTACCAAATAATTTCATTTGCATCTAAATCTAATGCAAAGCTTGTTCCGTCTCCTTTGTAAACAGTTGTACTTTGTGGTTCATATGTGTTATTTACCACACAGTATTTTCCATTTTCAACGTATGCATGAACTTCAACATTGAAGTTTGTGCTGTACCATTTACATAAGTTTTCTTCATCATGTGAAGACCAGATAACAGAACGATATAAAATTCTGCTGTTTTCAAAGCTATATGGAAGACCACTGATATATACACAACGTCCTTTTCCATATTCATTTACAGCCATTTGTACTTCTTTATCTTTCTGTACTAAGATGTCTGTTCCTTCGTATGCAAAAATGCTCTTCTTACCTTCACCGAAATCAACTGGTTTTGTTGTATCTGCTAAGATGAAGTGTTCAGGATGTTCTTCCCAATTATATTTGTCGTAGTTTAATGTAAATCCAGTTTCTTTTTCTACCCCAAGCATTGTTGCAAGTTGTAAGAAATGTCCTTGGAATTGATGTCCACTTGGTTCACCTACCCCAATAAATCCTCCACCATTGTATACAAATTCACGAATTGCTGATGAAACTTCTGGATTTTCCCAGATATATCCGCCTGTGTGAGCAGTATCTGCATCTCCTACATTAATAATAACATCAATATCATTTAAGATATTCTTATCTGCCAAGATATCATCAAACGAGATAAATTGCACATCAAATGGAGCACCACTTAATGTTTCAATGATACCTGCATAGCTATAGTTCTGTTTTTGATATAAAGCATGGTGAACCATATGGCATCCCCATTTTCTAATTTTACCCCAGCTATTTAATACCGCAACTTTTTTCACGCAATGTGGAACAGTTCCTTTTGCATTTTCATATAATTCACGGAACTCGTTACATACGGATTCT
Source organism: uncultured Faecalimonas sp. (assembly GCA_964540565.1). Lineage (GTDB taxonomy): Bacteria > Bacillota > Clostridia > Lachnospirales > Lachnospiraceae > Faecalimonas. The sequence continues at coordinate 16,591 of CAZINB010000019.1, read as the reverse complement.
ACATATTCTACGAATTCTGGGAAGTCTAATGCTAATTTCAAATATCCGCCATATCCAATTCGATCAACAGGTTTTCTTAAAATCGCACGTCTTGCTGTTACCCAGTTTTCTTTTGCTTCCTTCACAGGATCTCCACCTTCATGGAAAGTATCTGGGAAGAAGTATGGTAAAAATCTACCTTCTGTATATTTCACCCCTTCAATATCAGAAATCAAACGAAGTGTGGAACCATTTCCAACAGATCCTACCACTGCATCTAAACCAATGCTTGCAAATTCTTCCATAAATGGTTCTGTTCCAATCCAGTGATCTCCCAAGAACATCATTGCTTCTTTACCGCATTCATGTGTGATATCTACCATTTCTTTTGCTAATGCTGCAACTTCTCTTCTTTGGAACGCTTGGAAATCTTTGAATTCTTTGCTTGGAATTCTGTATTGATTGTTGTGGTAACCTTGGTCAATGATAAATTCTGGACGGAATTTATAACCTACTTCTTTTTCAAATTGTTCTAAGATATATGGACTTACAGAAGCAGAGTATCCATACCAGTCAACATATTTTTCTCTCTTCAATTCATCAAACACTAATGTAAATTGATGGAAAAATGTTGTATAACGAATTACATTTACATATGGATGTTCTTCACAGAATTTGCGAAGACGTTCCATACTATATGCTCTTGTTTTTGGTTGGCGAACGTCAAATGTGATTTGATGTTCAAAATCTTTCCAGTCATTTGTAACTGCGTTGTACATATGCACTGGATCCCAAATCAAATATGCCAAGAAGCTGACTGTATATTCATGGAATAATTTTGCATCGTGAATTTCAACACATCCTGTTTCTGCATTGTATTCCCATGTATCTGTCGCTACAACTTCACCTGTAGAGCGGTCAACAACTTCCCACCAGCGTTTGATATCATCTCTTGTATTTACTTCCATTAATTCATTAGAAATTCCTTTCATCAATGGAATAGCAAGTGTGCTTTCTGTTGCTGTGTAAAATCCTGTCATGATGTAACATTGTTGTACTTCATCTGGATTTGCTTTTGCCCAAACATTATCTTTTCTTGTTGTATAATAAGTCGAATAAATCTTCGCTCCTACTTTTGTAAGTTCTTCCGGAAACTCTGTACCATCACAATCACGGATTGCATCTGCGCCCCATTTTTTTAAGATTTCAATTGTTTCTGGAACAACGTCTAAGTTTGTAGGAATCGTAACTCTTCCTGTTGTTTTTTCTGTAGACATACCTTCTATAACTCTCCTCTCTCCTGTTCCAATTGTATTTGTAGACGCTTGCCAGCCTGCAAGTTTATGTTATCTACACTTGTGGTTCCGTATTTTATAGATACGATTTGATCGTATTGAGGTTCGAAAAGAATTTCACATTGACCTTTCTCATCCCTGATTGCAGAAATCAAAAGTCCTTTTTCCCCTCTGAATTTTTCAAATTTAACTTTTTGACCATTCCATCTCTCTGGTATTGCCGGAAAAACAGTTATCACACCTTTTTCCATTTGCAAAAGCATCTCTTGCAATGCATCAGCTGCATACATGTTTCCTTCCAAAGTAAATGGTCGATAATGAAATGTACTATATCCCCGCTTTTTAAAATCACCATTTAAATGAAATCCATTCTCTGCACAAAAACTTTCCCAGAAAATGCGTAGCTGCTCATAGGCACCTTCTCCATTTTTCTGAATCGCATATAAGTGAGACATCCACACAAAAGAATAGCCCACCCACATGCCAGTTCCCAGCAATTCATATGCGGAAACCGTAGCATCGATAATATCCTTATCCTTCTCATAGGAAAGTAAATGTAATGGTGCAATCGCCATCGCATTTGATAAATGTCTATGGGATTCCTTCAACTCTTCATCTGGTGATAACATAAGCACTTTTTGTTCACTAACTGCCAATTGGGGAAGTTTTTCTAGTTTTCTTCTCCAGAAATCTACTTCTCCATTTCCAAGAATCTCTGAGAATTCCAACAACGTCTGATATAAATATCGTAATAAAGCAAGATCGTAATTACTATTTGGTGTCAGCCATGATTCCTTTTCATCATCGTGAATCTCTGGCGAACTTGAAACAGGTAAATAAAGCTGTCCCTCTATTTCTTCTAACATCGAAGAAATACATCTTTCTGTTTCGGTAAAATACACCCACGCTTTTTCTCTCAAAAACTGTTCATCTCCTGTATATCGGTAGTACAGTTCAAAAGACTGACAAAGCCAAATTTGGTGCGTAGGAGACAAGGAATACATTGGCCATCCGCCAAGTGCTTTTCCATGAATCGTCATTACTCCTGGCAAACAGATTCCGTCAGCATCATAAAATTCCTTTGCAAATGTCTTTGCCATTTCCCTGGAATTCCAAAGGAAATCTATGAAAGCTTCTCCCTCCGCCAAATGATTCGCCTTATAAAAATGTGTATAGCTTAATTGCGTATTTAAATCATTGTGATAATCGCCTTTCCAAGGAGGTAGCTCGCCATTATCTGCTGTCCATACTCCCTGAAGTGGCATTGGATATTCTCCTTTTCTTGAACAGGATGCAAACAAATAATTTGTCAAATACCACTGTTTTTCAAAAAATGAATCTGGTAAAGATACACTGCTTTGCTTCCAATATGCATCCCACCATACTTGATGTGCTTGAAAACTTTTTTCATATCCGTTTCTTATATTTTCTTCTACACATCTTTTTCCATCTTCTAACCAATTCGTTCCATCATTCGAATTCACGATTCGATACACGATGGTCGTTTCTTTTTCTCTTTTGGAAATTCCGATCACAACACCAAACGAAAATTTCTCATCCACCTGCTGTTCAAACCAACGCAGTGTAACTTCTCCCTGCATTTCTCCACATTTTGGTGACGGATAATGAAGCTGTTCTAAACCGCCTTGTGAAATCTTCCGATTATTTGGATCATATGCAAATGCTTCTGTTATATCCATGTTTCCAAATACAGGATGTTCCAATACCACATTTACTTTTTCATTTCCATGAAAGATTCGAATATATCCGCTTTGCTCTGTCGCATGACAAAACGCCTGTATCTGAACCTTTGCATGTTCCATCTGCACTTCAAGTTTTGCCTCTGCTGTGGCTAAATCCAATTCAGATGCCACATTTCCCTGTTCTTGAAATTGCAGTAAAATCTTTCCTACTGGAAGTTTCGTTGGTGTCAGCATATTGTATGGTGCATCAAATATTCGTCGAATTTCTTCCGTGTTTCCTGCCTTTGCAAGATGCACTAAGTTTCGATATGTGAAATCATCCCCATCCGCCTGATACGGTTCTGAAAGATCCCACACATCGGTCCTATCCAAACTGAAACGGAGTGCTTCCGGTTTTCCCCAGATCAGACACCCTATTTTACCATTTCCTAAAGGAATGGCTTCGTCCCAGTTTGCAATTGTTTTTTGATAAAATAATTTATGTTTTTTCATTATTATCGATATTGTCTGTTATATAACCAAAGTAGGAAAATAAGTCCTGCTAATCCTATCAACTCTGTAATTAAGCCTTGTAGTCCAACATTTCTCTGGCCTACAATTACTAACGCCATGCAAACGCAGAATACGATTGCAACGAGAATACCAACAATAATTTTTTTTGTAGTTTCGTTCATACCATATCCTCCTTAGCCTTTTAATCCACCAACAGTCATACCTTCTGTTAATTGTTTTTGTACACACATATACAAAATCAATGTAGGAAGCATAACAATTACAAGACCTGCATACATTTGTCCATATTGAACTGCTGATTTTTGTGCAGCCATTAAGTTCATAAGACCTACTGATAATGTTTTTAATTCTGGTTTTGTAAGCAATGTCATGGAAATGATATATTCATTCCAGAATGACAAGAAGTTAAATAAAATAACTGTGATAATACTTGGTTTTGCCATTGGAATGATAACTTGTACCATTGTTCTAAAATATCCTGCTCCATCTACATATGCAGCTTCTTCATAATCTTTTGCTAAAGTTTTGAAGTATCCTGACAATAAGTAAATAGTAAATGGCAATGCAGTCGCAGCATAAACCAATGCTAAAACGAAAACATTATTTAATAAAAATGGTTCTCCTATCATCTTTCGTAAGAATCTATCACCACTACTTAACATTAAAAAGATTGGAACTACGATATAGTTTACATTGATAAAGAGCCCTGCCATAAATAATGTATTCCAAAATGCTCTGGATTTAAATTTAAATCTAGCCAACACATAAGATGCTGGTAATGCGATTACAATTAAAAGTACTAATGCAAGTGCTGTTACGATTACTGAATTGAGCATATAAGAACCCATATCAGCTGTTTTCCATGCATCTACAAAGTTTTGAAGATGCACACCTGCTGGAAGTGCCCAAGGATTTCTATAGAATTCCTGATTTTCTTTGATAGAAGCCATAAATACCCATGCAATTGGAACTAAAATAGAGATTGCAAGAAGGAGTAATAATATGTAAATAACTACTTTGCTTGCTTTGTTACTTGTCTTTGTCATAATCTACCTCCTCCTTTAAAATTCTATTTCTTCACGTTTAGTAACCATGTTAAGAACTGCTGAAAGTGCAAATGAGAACAAGAATACAATTGAACTGATGGCCATACCATAACCATATGAAGAGTTCGTGTATGCTTCTTGATATACATAACTTAAGAATACGTGCGATGCACTATCAGGTCCACCATTTGTCATTGCTTTTACAAACAAGAATGACATGTTGATCGTACTAATTACAAAGAATGTTAATGTAGTTCTAATGTTTGTCCAGATTAATGGAAGTGTGATTTGGAAAAATTGTGTAATCTTTCCGGCACCTTCTAAGCTGGCTGATTCGTATAAGCTGGCTGGTACATTTGCCATACTTGCCATGTACATAACCATATAATATCCAATCGCTTGCCATACCATAGCAATTACGATACTCCAAATTACAAGTTTTTGACTTCCTAGCCAAAGAATAGGTTCCTTATCAGATCCTCTGAATAGATTTATAATGGAATTTAAAAGTCCTTGGTTTGGATTATAAATTGCTGAGAAAATCGCACTGATAATAACGATAGACAAAATGTTAGGAATATAAAAAACAATTCGGAAGAAATTTTGTCCTTTGATTTTTTCTCTTGTCAAAATTGCTGCAAATAAAAGTGCAAGCGCAAATGTTATAACCGTTACGACTACAATCAAAAGAATTTGATTTTGGAACGCACGATAGAATTTTTCACTTTGGAATAAAATTTTGAAGTTATTTAATCCAACAAATGTTTTCTCTGCAGAATATCCACCCCATTTGTACAAAGACATACGGAATACATCCACTGTTGGAATGATCATAAAAATAACAAATAGAATGATTGCTGGGGCTGTACACAAGAATATGAATCTTCCCCTTCCTTTTCTTTTTTGCATTCGTTTATCTCCCATCTATAAATTTGGTATAAAAAAGCTGGTGCTCTATACAAGCACCAGCCGTTGTGACATCAACTATTTAAGAGCTCCTCTGAAAGCATCGTTATCTTTGATAATTTGAGCTTTCCAATCATCGATTGTTTTGTCTCCTGTTACAAGAGAGTTGATTGGATCACAGAATGTACCACGAATTGTTGTACCTTCAATTGAATCTGTAGCTGCAAATGCATCTAATACTGCAACAGCACCTGTGTCGTAAATGCTGTAGTAAATCTTAGCATCGCCTTCTAATGAATCAGCTAAACCATTGATTGGTTGGATAGCACCTTTTTCAGCGAAGATTTCTGCTGCTTTGTCTGAGTATAAGAATGCAACGAATTGTTTACCAAGATCTTGGTTTTCACCTTCAGCTGGCATCCAAACTTGTTCAAACCAAGCGTAAGATGCTCTTTCTCCGCCTGCTTCAACTGCTGGAAGTGCTGTGAATCCCCATTCGAATCCTTCTGCACGTGGAGCTTCTGCCATTTCACCAATTACCCAGTTACCATTTGGCATGAATAATGCTTTGTTGTCTAATACGAATTGTTGGTTCATTTTGAAGTCATCATCGTTAGCTTGAGCTGGTGTTGTTGATTCTGTGTAATCAGCTAATTTATCAAGAATAGCGAAGATTTCTGCTGCTGCATCTGTTTCCCAGATACCTTCTTTGTATTGAAGAGCATCAGCGAAGTCATCACCAAATGCTTCATGCATTAAAGCATATAAGAATGCATCAAAGTATCCAGCTGTTGGATATGTAAATAATGCAATACCTTCTGCTTTTGCTTTGTCACCAAGTGCCCACATTTCATCCCAAGTTGTTGGAACTTCCCAGCCTTTTTCTGCAAATAAACCTGCATTGTAGAATAATCCACATGGGCTGTAGAACATTGGCATTAAGTAAACTTTACCATCACCGTATGGTTGTGTAATTGTGTTGTCTGTAAATCCACCAAGCATCTTATCAGAAACTTTTACGTCTTCACCTGGAACTGTCATGTCTAAAACATCTGTTAATTCAACTAAGTTTTTGTCTTTAATAAATGTTTCTGTTAAACCAGATTCAGCACCTACTGCACGCATGATAACGTCTGGATAGTTACCATCTCTCATTTCTGGTCCAATTACATCTTCAAGGTTCTTATCGATTGTAAGATCTACCTTGACTCCTGTTTCTTCTTCGAATGCTGCTGCTACTTCTTTCCATACATCAGCACCATAAGCTGTTTCAACAGCAGCAACTTTCACTACTTTGCTGTCTGTATCAGCTGCATCTTTGTCTGATCCTTTTGAACCGCAAGCTGCCATGCTAAGTACCATGATGCCTGCTAAAGCTAAGCTTAAAATTCTTTTTTTCATAATCTTTTTCCTCCCTTGAAATTTATACCGTCGCTTATGTCCTCTATTATATATTTCCTTTTTGAACTTCGCAAGCAACATCTTGCGTATACCTTTAGATTTCTTGCGGTCTTTTATTTTTTTTGTGTTTTATTCATAAATTTGTCATATTTTGCCATCTAACGAGGCTTTTTATTGTTCATTTTACACGCATTCTGAAAATAAGTTGTTTTCTTCGTTTCTCATGTTGTATCATATAAGAAAATGTTTTTACAAAGGAGTGAATGCATGAGTATTCAGCGTTACGACATCACACTACCCCAAAATCTGACCTCTCAGAACAAAGCAAATTTATTATATATCAGTTCTTCTCAATACGAAGGAGACTGGCCAAGCACTTTACACACCCATTATTTTTCTGAATTATTTTATGTAGTGGAAGGCAAAGGCCAATTCAAGATTGAAGAAAACCTGTATCCTGTTTCTTCTGGTGACTTGATTATTGTAAATCCAAATGTATTGCATACAGAAATGAGTTTGAATGCAAGTCCTCTGAAATATATTGTAATTGGAATTGAAGGATTAGAATTAAGTCCTCTTAAGACACCGCAAAATATTACCCATTGCATTCATAATATGTCAAAAGATAAAGAGATGATTTTGACTTATCTTGATCTTCTTTTGAAAGAGAGCGAATCCAAGACAGTCGGATATGAAATTATTTGTCACAATTTAATTGAAATTTTAGTGATACTTTTAAGTCGATTACCAGATTTTTCTACTACGATTGTTCCAACCACACAAAAAAGCAGTCAGTTAAGTGTTTCCATTCGCCGTTATATCGACTCACACTACAAAGAAGATATTACTTTAGATTCCATTGCCGAAGCAATTCATAACAGCAAATATCATATTGTTCATGCCTTTACAGAAGAATATCATATTTCTCCGATCAAGTATTTAACTTCCAAACGGATTCAGGAAAGCAAGGCACTTTTAGCAACAACCGATTATTCTTTGACTGAAATCAGTCGTATGCTTGGATTCTCTTCTCCGAGCTATTTCTCACAAGTATTCAAACGGGAAGAAAAATGTTCTCCGATTGATTACCGCAAGCAAAATCGTTAAAAAAGGAGATTCGAAATTCGAATCTCCTTACTTTTAATTAATCTTGTACGTATGGCATTAATGCAATATGTCTTGCTCTCTTAATTGCTGATGTAAGAGCTCTTTGATGTTTTGCACAGTTTCCTGTGATTCTTCTTGGAAGGATTTTTCCTCTTTCAGAAACATATTTTCTTAATTTAGCCACATCTTTGTAATCGATTTGGTTATTTTCTTTACCGCAGAATACACAAACTTTTTTTCTTCTACGTCCGCCTCTTCTCTTCATTGGAGAATCAGCTCTATTTCCTTTATCAAAAGCCATTGTCAATACCTCCTATATTATTCTCAAACAACGCGTCTTCATCGTTTAGCTGAATGGTAATTCTTCATCAATTCCATCTGGAATATTCATGAAACCATCTCCAATGCTTGCACTTGGTGATGGAGCAGGACTTGCTTGATAACTATTGTTTGATGCTGCTGCATTTTTACTTTCAGCAAATTCTTGTTCTTCAACAATAACATCTGTTGTGTAAACACGAACACCATCTTTGTTTGTATAGCTTCCAGTCTGAATACGACCTGTAACCGCAATCTTTACACCTTGGCGTAAATATCTTTCTGCAAATTCTGCTGCCTTACCAAATGATACGCAGTTAATAAAATCTGCTGTTGGTTCTCCGTCACGTTTGAAACGACGGTCAACTGCCAATGTATAACGTGCTACTGCACTTGCGCTTTCCCCTTGTGAGTATCTTACTTCAGGGTCTCTTGTCAAACGTCCCATTAAAATTACTTTATTCATACGATTTCCTCTCTTCTATTATGCTTCGTGTCTTACGCATAAAAATCTGATAACATCTTCCATGATACGAAGTCTAGCTTCGATTTCTGCTGGAGCTGTAGTATCAGCTTCGAAGTGGATGAAGTAGTAATATCCTTCTCTCATTTTTTGAATTTCGTAAGCTAATTTTCTCTTACCCCATTCATCAACGTCAGAGATTTGTCCACCGAAACGAGTAATGTAAGATTGTACTTTTTCGATAACTGCTGCTCTTGCGTCGTCTTCGATTTTTGCATTGACAACAACTGCTAATTCATATTTGCTCATGTCTTTTGCACCTCCTTATGGTCTCTGGCCCCCGATCCATGCCGGGAACAAGGAATTTAATAATATATCACAATTTGGTATGATAGCACATTTCAATATTCTTTTCAAGCTTTTTTTAATTCTTTTATACTTTTTTCTACCACTTTTCTCGATATCATCACTTGATGCCCACATCCCACACATTTCAAACGGAAATCTGCACCTACTCGCAAGACTTCCCATTCAAAACTGCCACATGGATGCTTCTTTTTCATTTTAATAATATCTCCAACTTCACATTGTAAACTCATATTATTGCACCACCTGTTTTTGTTCTACCAATACACCTTGTACAACAAGACGCTCTGTTTCTGTTCGATTTGTACAAGTAGAAAGGCTTACGATCCTAGATTGGGAGTTTAGATCTGCCGACGCTTTCTGCATTGCTTTTCCCATCACATAATTTTGGTAATCTAAGAACTCTTCCTCTGTGGCATAATATTTATTATAGATTTCAGAGCTATCTTCCACAATACTTACCGCGAAAATCTTGTAAGTTGCTTTCATTCCGTCTGGTGTGTAAATGTAAAAGTTCGGATTTTCTTGCAAAAACTCTGTGCTCTTAAATTTACGAAGTTTCCCAAACATCGAACCATTTTTCATATTATGTCCATAAATAAATGTATTAGAATCCTTAAAATCTCCATTATTTTGGTAGTCCACAAAAAGAGTCCCCGAAGAATTTTGTTTTCCTTCAAATGTCGTTTTCAAATACTTTGCATTATCTTGTCCGCGCACCACGGGGTAACTGATATCTAATTTATCAAAATCAATCCACCCTACAATATCTGAGTTAATGGATGACAATTGTGCAAAGTCAATTTGCAATATTTTTTCCTCTTCGCCTTCCACTTCCTCCTTTGTTTCAATTACTACACTTTCTTTGATTGCATTATATTCTTTTGTTCCTTCTCCATATTCTGAAAAAATCACATACAGATTATATCCTGCATATACGAAAACGCAAAGTGCAATTACTAAAATGATATTCGATACAATATTGTTCTTCTTTTTCTTTCTTCTCTTGCTCATCAGGTCCTCCTATTTTCTGCATATCCACACTATGTAACAACAAAGGTGAGTACAATTTGCACTCACCCGTAAATTCTTAGCTTACTTTCAATTTGAATTTTTGAATTTCTTTTTCGCTGGAAACACGTTCAATCATTCCACCAATGCTGCGAAGTTTTTCTTCAAATCTTTCATAACCACGTTGAATGTAAACAATATCATCCACAATCGTAATGCCATCTGTTGCAAGTCCTGCAATTACAAGTGCCGCACCTGCTCTAAGATCTGGAGCACTCACTCTTGCACCTGAGAATTTTTCAACTCCAGTAATTGTAGCTGAATTTCCCTCTACTTTTACATTGGCACCCATACGTGCTAACTCATCTAAATATTTAAAACGATTTTCAAAAATACTTTCTGTAATAACACTTGTACCTTCACATAACGCAAGTGTAACTCCAATCTGTGGCTGCATATCTGTTGGATATCCTGGATATGGAAGTGTCTTTACATGTGTACTTTGCAATCTTTTCTTTGCTACTACACGAACTGCATCATCAAACTCTTCTACTTCACATCCAATTTCTAACAATTTTGCAATCGTTGCTTCCAAATGTTTTGGAATCACGTTCAATACTGTTACATCACCCTTTGTAGCTGCTGCTGCAAACATAAATGTTCCTGCTTCAATTTGGTCTGGAATAATGGAATATTCAGTCTTATGAAGTTTGGAAACACCTTTGATCTTGATCACATCTGTACCTGCACCTTTGATGTTGGCACCCATGCTGTTTAAGAAGTTCGCAACATCAACAACGTGTGGTTCTTTGGCAACATTTTCCATAATTGTCAAACCGTCTGCCATCGCAGCTGCCATCATAACGTTGATTGTTGCCCCAACACTTACAACGTCAAAATACAAATGTGTTCCTTTTAACTCTTCCGCTTCTGCCACGATCTTACCATGTTCAATCTCAATCTCAGCACCTAATGCACGGAATCCTTTCAAATGTTGATCGATTGGTCTGCTTCCGATGTTGCATCCACCTGGAAGTGCAACTTCTCCTCTGCGATATTTACCAAGCAATGCACCTAATAAATAGTACGAAGCACGAATTTTCTTAATATAATCATAGTCAATACTGAATGCATTTACCATAGAGCCATTGATACGCACTGTATGGCGATCCACTCTCTGTACGGATGCACCAATTCCTGCTAATGCTTCCAATAACACATTGATGTCATTGACATCTGGAAGATTGTCAATCACTACTGTTTCATCTGTCATAATTGCCGCTGCCAAGATAGCCAATGCAGCATTCTTTGCACCACCGATTTCTACTTCCCCTACAAGTGGTGTTCCTCCCTTAATAATATACTGTTCCATTCTTACACCTCTAACACAGTTTTAATCTATCTCAAATATAATTCTTATTTTTAGTCATAATAACCCAAGTATGTTATATCTTAATGATTATAGCACAAATCATCTCATAGGGAAAGTTTTTCTTTGCATATCGTAAACTTTCAGAAAAATAACGAAGTAGAAGGCAAAAACCTCCTACTTTTCAAACATTTCGAGCACTTTTTCTATCGTTTCTCCTAATCGTAATCCATCTTCATCAACAATATAATCTGCATATTTTTCAAACAATATGCTTCGCTCTTCATATAAATCTTTCAAAGTTTGCCCTTCTTTTAATACCACACCTCGATTTTTGGCATTGGAGATACGTTTCTGAATTTCTTCGTAACTTGCTCGTAAGTAGACAATCGTCCCAATTTCTTTGAAATGCTCCATTGCCTCCTCACAATATACCACACTTCCTCCAGGTGAAATGACAGCACGTTCTGCCTGCAAATCACGATTGACTTGATTTTCAATTGCAAGAAATCCTTCATTGCCTGATTCTGCAATAATTTCTTTCAACAGTTTCCCTTCTTGCTTTTGTATTAGTAAATCTGTGTCAATAAATTCATAACCGAGTCGTTTTGCCACTACAACTCCTACAGTACTTTTTCCTACCGCTGGCATGCCAATAAAAATAATATTCTTCATTTGTGCCGTTTCTCCTTCCTTGTCTATCCTAAATAAAAGTATCTCTTATCTCTGCGCCTTTGTTGTCTTCGTTGTAATATTTCTTGAAAAACCAACAACTGAATCATATCTCTCAAGAGTTTTTCATCCTCTATCCTTGTATCTTTCACTTTATCATAAATGCGTCCTGACAGCAAATAAATCTGTAATTGATCTGGATACTCATCATAGATAACACTTCCTTCGTAATCCAAACGGTCTACTTCTGCTTCCACATACATCAAAAGTTCTTTCGCAAGCATGGGATACATGCTTTTCATATACTCAAAATCTCTACGCTCAATTTTTTGATTGTCATACTGCAAAGGTAGGGGATAAGCCATATAATATGGCAACGGATTTTGCATTGTTACACTTCCAAAATTACCATTTACTACAAAATATGCGTTTGCAGTCAAAACGTGAAAAAAGCAGTCCGAAGACTGCTTTCTCACTATTTCAATTTCCAGTCTGCATCTTCTGCAAGCACTGTAATTTGATCTTTTAAAATTTCTACAAATCCACCTGAAATCAACGCTTTCTTAACTTCTCCATTATTGTGAATTTTCATCACACATGGTGCAAGGATTGTTGTAAGCGGAATATGGTTTGCATATACACCCATATCTCCATTTACAGAAGTGAATTCTAAGAATTCTCCTTCTCCTTCAAAAAACATTTCATCTGGTGATATGATCTTTAATGCGAATTTATCTGCCATACGCACTCACCTCTACTTTACACGAGCAAGTACATCGTCGATATTTCCTGCGTTTAAGAAATGTCCTTCTGGAATGTCATCATGTTTTCCTTCAAGAATTTCTTTGAAACCTTGAATTGTTTCGTTGATTGGTACATAGCGACCTTCGAATCCTGTAAATTGTGTTGCTACGAAGAATGGTTGAGATAAGAATCTTTGTACCTTTCTTGCACGAGAAACAACTAATTTATCTTCTTCTGAAAGTTCATCCATACCAAGCATTGCGATGATATCTTGTAATTCTTTGTATTTTTGTAATACTTCTTGTACTCCACGTGCAACGTTGTAGTGTTCTTCTCCAACGATGTTAGGGTCTAACATTCTTGATGAAGAATCAAGTGGGTCTACCGCTGGGTAGATACCAAGTTCTGTGATTGCACGAGATAATACAACTTTCGCATCCAAGTGAGCGAATGTTGTAGCTGGAGCTGGGTCAGTTAAGTCATCGGCTGGCACATATACAGCTTGAACAGATGTAATAGAACCGTTCTTAGTCGATGTAATACGTTCTTGAAGTGCACCCATTTCTGTTTGTAATGTAGGTTGGTAACCTACCGCAGAAGGCATACGTCCAAGAAGCGCTGATACTTCTGAACCTGCTTGTGTAAAACGGAAGATATTATCGATGAATAAAAGTACGTCTTTTCCACCTTTATCACGGAAATATTCTGCCATTGTAAGTCCTGTAAGACCTACTCTCATACGAGCTCCAGGTGGCTCATTCATTTGTCCAAATACCATGGCTGTTTTATTGATAACACCTGATTCTTGCATTTCGTAGTAAAGGTCATTTCCTTCTCTTGTTCTTTCCCCTACTCCTGTGAATACAGAATATCCACCATGTTCTGTTGCAATATTTGTGATTAACTCTTGAATTAATACAGTCTTACCAACACCGGCACCACCGAATAAACCGATTTTACCACCTTTTTGGTAAGGACAAAGTAAATCGATTACTTTGATACCAGTTTCTAAAAGCTCTGCTTCTGTAGATTGTTCTTCAAAAGAAGGCGCTTTTCTATGAATTGGTTCATATTCCACATCTGTTGGAGCGTCTTTCTCGTCGATTGGTTCACCAAGGACATTGAAAATACGACCAAGTGTATTTTCACCTACTGGTACTTTGATTGCTGCACCTGTAGCAACCGCTTCCATACCACGAACAAGTCCGTCTGTAGGTCCCATGGCGATACATCTAACTACATCATCTCCCAAGTGTTGTGCTACTTCTACTACTAATTTGCTGCCATCTTTTCTGATAACTTCAATCGCTTCGTTAATTTCAGGAAGATTACCTTCTGCATATTTAACGTCAAGTACAGCACCAATAACTTGAGTGATTTTTCCTATATTTTTCACTGCCATTATTTCTTTGTCACCTTTCTTTAGCCGATTGCATTTGCTCCGGCTATAATCTCTGTTAATTCTTGTGTAATAGCTCCCTGACGGGCTCTATTGTATTTCAACTCTAAATCTGTAATGATTTCTTCTGCATTATTTGTTGCGGAATCCATCGCTTGCATACGAGCACCATTTTCACTTGCAACTGCTTCTACAAAAGCTCCGTACAAGATACTTGTCATGTATTGTGGTACCAAAAGTCCAATTGCTTCTTCTTCACTTGGCTCAAAATTCATTGGAGTCAATGTGTCTGTTGTTTCTTCCGCAGAAGCTTCCATTGGAAGAAGTTTCATTAATTTTGGTACATGACTAACTGTGTTTTTAAATTCTGTGTAAGCAATGTAAATTTCTCCGATTTCACCATTGGCAAAATCTGCAAGTAATTGTTTTCCAAGCTCTTGTGCATCTGCAAATGTAGGCTCTTCAATAATATTGGAGTAATCATAGACAACTTCATAACCTTTTCTTGCTAATCCGTCATTCCCTTTCTTACCCACTGTATAAAGGCGTACATTTTCTTTTGCAAATTCACTTCCTGTAATAAGACGGACAATGTTGGCATTGTATCCACCAGCTAACCCTCTGTTAGAAGTAACTACAACAATCCCTACTTTATCTGACTTTCCTTTTTGTAAATATGGATGTTCCACATTTCCTGCTTTTGCAAGCATAGAAGTCATTGTCTTATACATATATTGGAAATATGCCTTTGAATTTTCAGCACGTTGTCTTGCTTTTTGTAGTTTAACAGTCGAAACAAGTTTCATGGCTTTTGTAATCTGCTGCGTACTTTGGATACTTCCGCGGCGTCTTTTGATCTCTCTCATTGATGCCATGATGATGTCCTCCTAGAATTCTTTTTTGAATTCTTCAATTGCATTTACAAGTTCAATTTCCATTTCTTCTGTAAGTACTTTTTCTTTTTTGATTGATTCTGGAATTTCTGGATATTTTGTTCCAATAAATTCGAATAATTCTTTTTCAAAACGAAGAATATCTTCTACTGCAATGTCAAGTAAGTGTTTTCTTGTTGCTGCGTAGATGATGATTACTTGATATTCAACTGGCATTGGTTTGTATTGAGGTTGTTTCAAAATTTCTTTGATACGAATACCTTGTGCCAAACGTTCTGCTGTATCTGCATCTAATTCAGAACCGAATTGTGCAAAGGATGCAAGTTCACGGTATTGAGCAAGCTCGATACGGATTGGTCCTGAGATTTTTTTCATTGCTTTAATCTGTGCAGAACCACCTACACGTGATACAGAGATACCAGGGTTAACGGCTGGTCTGAAACCTGCGTTAAACATTTCTGTTTCTAAGTAAATCTGTCCATCTGTGATCGAAATTACGTTTGTAGGAATGTATGCTGATACGTCCCCAGCTTGTGTTTCGATAATAGGAAGTGCTGTTAATGATCCACCACCTAATGCATCTGAAAGACGAGCAGCTCTTTCTAATAATCTTGAATGTAAGTAGAATACATCCCCTGGGTAAGCTTCACGTCCTGGTGGTCTCTTAAGGAGTAATGAGAGTGTACGGTAAGCTGTAGCATGTTTTGACAAGTCATCATATACTACAAGAACGTCTTCTCCATTTTCCATCCATTCTTCACCCATTGCGCATCCTGAATATGGAGCAATGTATTGAAGTGGTGCAAGTTCACTTGCTGTAGATGCTACGACTGTTGTGTAATCCATAGCACCAAATTCTTCTAATGTTTTTACGATATTTGCAACTGTAGACGCTTTTTGTCCGATTGCAACGTAAATACATTTTACACCTTGACCTTTTTGGTTGATGATTGTATCGATAGCAATTGCAGTTTTCCCTGTTTGTCTATCACCAATGATTAACTCACGTTGTCCTCTTCCGATTGGAATCATAGAGTCAATCGCTTTGATCCCTGTTTGTAATGGAGTATCTACTGATTTACGAGAGATAACTCCTGAAGCAACTCTTTCGATTTGTCTGAAGTTTGTTGCTTGGATTGGTCCTTTTCCATCGATTGGTTGTCCTAATGCATTTACAACACGGCCAAGCATGCAGTCACCTACTGGTACTTCTACTACTCTACCTGTTGTTTTTACAGTATCGCCTTCGTTGATGCTCTTATGATCTCCAAGGAGAACAGCACCTACGTTATCTTCTTCTAAGTTTAATACCATACCGTAAACTTCGCCTGGGAACTCTAAAAGTTCACCTTGCATTGCATTTTCCAATCCGTGGATACGAGCAATCCCATCGGCTACTTGAATAA
>CAZINB010000018.1:0-38986 GCA_964540565.1 uncultured Faecalimonas sp. | reverse complement strand
AGAGCACCTGCCTTACAAGCAGGGGGTCACAGGTTCGAGCCCTGTTGGTCCCATTACCTAATACTTGTGTTAGGTCAATGCCGCAGTGGCGGAACTGGCAGACGCACAGGACTTAAAATCCTGCGGGACTTATACTCCCGTACCGGTTCGATTCCGGTTTGCGGCATTATGTGGGTGTAGCTCAGCTGGATAGAGCGTTTGGCTACGGACCAAAAGGTCGGGAGTTCGAATCTTCTCACCCACGTTTGAAATGAAAACCTTTGTTTCTTTGAAACAGAGGTTTTTTTGTACTCTAATTTAATTATTTGTATAAAAGTACCTAAAAATCATGTTAATTCTTTACAAAGTTGTATAAATATACTAGTATGTATATAATTAGTTACATCGTTAGGAGGACATGAATATGAAAGGAAATGTAATTGTAGGACAGTCTGGTGGCCCAACAGCGGCAATTAACTCAAGTTTAGCAGGAGTTTATCAGACAGCAAAAGATCGTGGTGCGAAAAAAGTGTATGGTATGAGACATGGAATTCAAGGATTATTAGAAGAACGTTATGTTGATTTATCAGAACATATTACAAATGAGTTAGATGTAGAACTTCTAAAGAGAACACCTGCAGCTTACTTAGGATCTTGTAGATACAAGTTGCCAGAGATTCATGAAAATCGTGAAGTATATGAGAAAATATTTGAAATTTTGAATCGTTTAGAAATAGAAGCATTTATTTATATTGGTGGAAATGATTCTATGGATACGATTAAGAAATTGTCCGATTATGCAATTGTAACGGGACAACCAACAAGATTTGTAGGATGTCCGAAGACAATTGATAACGATTTGGCATTAACGGATCATACTCCTGGATATGGTAGTGCTGCAAAGTATATCGGAACATCCGTGAAAGAAATTATTAGAGATAGTTTTTGCTTAGAATACAGCAAGGGACTTGTAACGATTGTAGAAATTATGGGACGAAATGCTGGATGGCTTACAGGAGCAGCAGCACTTGCAAAAGGGGAAGATTGCCCTGGAGCAGATTTGATCTATTTACCAGAATTACCATTTGATCCTAAGAAATTCTTGGAAAAAGTAAAAGAATTGATGAGAGAAAAATCATCAGTTGTTGTGGCTGTTTCAGAAGGAATTCGTTTGGAAGATGGAAGATATGTTTGTGAGTTGGGATCAAGTGTAGATTTTGTTGATGCATTTGGACATAGGCAATTAACTGGAACAGCAAGTTATTTAGCAAGCTATATTGCGGGAGAAATTGGTTGCAAGACACGTGCGATTGAATTAAGTACATTACAGCGCGCAGCATCTCATAGTGCATCGCGTGTAGATATTTTGGAAGCATATCAAGTAGGTGGAGCGGCTGTAAAAGCAGCTGATGAAGGAGATACTGGAAAGATGGTAGTGATTGAAAGATTTTCAGATGATCCTTACCAAAGTGGTACGGCTGTGAAAGATGTGCATAAAATCGCAAATGATGAAAAAGTTGTGCCAAGAGAATGGGTAAACGAAGAAGGAACCTATGTTACAAATCAATTTGTAAATTATGTACGTCCATTGATTCAAGGAGATGTTTCACCAGTTATGGTAAACGGAATTCCAAGACATTTGTATAAACCATTTGACAAATAAAAAAAGCCCTATAAAGGGAGGATGCCAGGTAACTATTACTAGTTCCTGGCATATATTATGAAAAAGTTTTATTCTATAATAAATCTTCTAAACATCTCTTTCGATGGTTATAGTATATCTAAGAGATTTGAAGAAAAAATGTTCATATCATGAAATAATTTTAAAAGAAATATGAACAAAATATGAACAAGACTATTTTCTATAAGCAAATGCTGGTAATCCTTCCTTCATTGGTACTGTAACATTTCCTTGGATCAGCGGTTTTGCATATTGAATAAACTCTTTGCCGACATCAGAACCATCATTTGTAATCCATGATGTAGGAACGCCTTTTTCTTTATTGCAAATCAGATTTACATCTGCTGTTTGGAAGGTTAATTCGTAAGCATCTGATTGAGCTCGCATGAAATTAATCATTTTTCCCGTTTCTCCGTTGAGCGCAGCGCGAACTGCAAAGTTGCCAGAATGAATTGCTTCGTTTAAATCTGTTTCAGATAAGCAAGAAGAAGAACAGCGTTGGCATACATTTAATTCTACAGAGCGTACTTTTACACCAAGTCTTTCTTTCACTAGATTTTCTAAATATTTTCCAGAACCTGTTAACATTTTATGACCGAAATTATCAACACCGACATCACTTGCATATTCGCAGATGAATGTGCCATTTTTATCATGAATTCCTTCTGAGATACAAACAACTAAATTCGAGGTTGTTTCAAGACTTTCTTTTACTTTCGAAAGAAACGCTTCTAGATCGAAGGAAACTTCAGGAAGATAGATCAATACAGGATTATCACCTTCAAATTTTCTTGCGAGTGCACTTGCGGCGGTAAGCCAACCAGCATGACGTCCCATAATTTCAACAATGGTAACTGATTTCTTGTTATCGTAAACAGAAGCATCGATTGCGATTTCACGCACAGTTGTTGCCACATATTTGGCAGCACTACCAAATCCAGGTGTGTGATCTGTTTCAACAAGATCATTATCAATTGTTTTTGGACAGCCGATAAAACGGATATCGCTATGAATACGTTCTGCATAACGACTTAATTTACTAACAGTATCCATGGAATCATTTCCACCGATGTAAAAAACATACCCAATATTATATGCATTGAATTTTTCAAATAAGGTTGGATAAACAGCGTCATTTAAATCTTCTGGCAATTTATAACGACAAGAGCCAAGATAGGAACCAGGTGTTGTACGAAGAAGTTCCAATTCACCTGTTTCTTCAAGTGGTTTCATTTCTATGACTTGATTATTAAAAAAACCTTCAATTCCATTTACCATTCCATAAACAGTTTCAATTTCTGTAGATTGGCGTAGTCCTTCGGTTACAACACCATACAAACTTCCATTGATGACTGCAGTAGGTCCGCCAGATTGCCCAACGATCATATTTTTCATGTTAAGTACCTCCAAGTGTGTTTTATATTACTATAGAAGATTTGAAGAAAGTTTACAATATATTTCAGTTGGAAAATAGAAGTAAATGCGATATACTATAAGCTGAATTTATCAAAAATTGGAGGATAATCATGAAATATATATCATTTGCGATTCCTTGCTATAATTCAGAAGAATATATGGATAAAGCAATTGAATCAATTTTAAAAGGTGGAGAAGATGTTGAAATTATCATTGTGAACGATGGTTCCAAAGATAGAACATCAGAAATTGCAAAGCAATATGAAAAAGCATATCCAACGATTGTAAAAGCAATTGATAAGGAAAATGGTGGACATGGTGATGCGGTAAATACTGGTTTGAAACATGCGACAGGACTGTATTTCAAAGTAGTTGATAGCGATGACTGGGTAGATGAAGAAGCATTACATAAAATTTTGAATATACTTCATGAAATGGTGGAAAAACAAAAATTAGTAGATATGCTTGTTTCAAACTATGTATATGAAAAAGTTGGCGTAAAACATAAAAAAGTGATTCATTATCAAAATGTGATGCCTGAAAACCGTATTATTTCATGGAAAGATATGGGACGCTTTAAATTAGGACAATATATTTTGATGCATTCGGTTATGTACCGCACAGAGTTGTTAAAAATGTGTGGATTAGAATTGCCAAAACATACTTTCTATGTGGATAACATTTATGTATATTATCCATTACCACATGTAAAAACATTCTATTATTTGAATGTGAATTTTTACCGTTACTTCATTGGAAGAGATGGACAATCCGTAAATGAGCAAAATATGATCAAGAGAATTGATCAACAATTATTTGTTACAAAGACAATGATTGACATGTATCAAATGAATAAAATTGCAAATAAAAAATTACGTAATTATATGATTAATTATTTAGCAATTATGATGACCGTATCTTCTATCATAGCAATTCGTTCAAAGAATCCTGAAAATATGGAGAAGAAGGAAGAACTATGGGGATATTTGAAGAAAAAAGATGCATCTATTTATCGTAAGATTCGCTATGGAATTTTAGGACAGACGATGAATCTTCCTGGAAAACCTGGTAGAAAGATTTCATCACTCGCTTATAACGTGGCAAATCGAATTTTTGGATTTAATTAGTGGATAGAAATTTTTCAGATGTCCATACTAACTAAAAAGGAGTGTGTGACATGGAAAAAACGAAGATAAATCTAATGAAAGCATTTGCAGGAGAAAGTCAGGCGAGAAATCGTTATACAATTGCAGCAGAAGAGGCAAGAAAAAAAGGTTTGTATGCAGTGAGTGAAGTGTTTCTATTCACAGCAGAACAAGAAAGAGCACATGCAAAACGTTTTTACGATCTATTGGAACAGTATAGTGGAGAAACGATTGAAATTACGGGAGGATTTCCTGTAGATAAGCAAAAGACGATAGAAGAATTGCTTCTTGCAGCAAGACATAATGAATTTGAAGAAGCGGATGATGTGTATTTAGCATTCGCGGAGACAGCGAAGGAAGAAGGATGCATGGAAGCTGCTTCAGCATTTTCACAAATTGCAAAAATTGAAAAGGTGCATGGAGAGCGTTTTGGAACGATTGCAGAACTTTTGCAAAGCGGAAAATATTTTGAAACGCCAGAAACTGAAAAATGGATGTGTTTAAATTGTGGAAACATCCATATTGGAAAAAAATTACCAGGAATTTGTCCGGTTTGTCGTCATGACAGAGGATACTATATTCCACTTCATTTGGCACCATATATGTATTAAAGTTTAGAAAGCGATGGAATTCTAATAGGATAGAGTTCCATCGCTTTTTATAATGTACGATTTATTCTGTTTCATCTTTGAATGAAATTGTTCGAACTGGTACACCATTTACTTCTACCTGGTCATTGATTTCGATTACAAGACATTGCTTTCCATCAATCATTTCTGTTCGAATAAGATCGGTTCTATCCGAATTGACTTTGACAGATACGTTTGGTGTTTGCACGTTGAATTTACGAGTTTCTGCAATATTTGTTACAAGAAATTCAGCACGTTCTCCAGCGGCTGTATCAAAATTCGCATCGAATGATTCTAACTTTTCTTCTGTAGCACCACTCATAGATAAGAGGCGTTTTACCTCAGGCTTTGTGAGAACAGGAGGTTCTGGTGCTTCCTTTGCTTCTTCCAAGATTTCATTCAAATTATCATGAATGTTTCGAATGACTTCATATTCACATTCTTCTCCTAATGTGTTCATCACAATTGTCTGGAAGGTATCTTTTTGGCTACCTGCAGACATTGGGAAAGTACAGCCAAGTACATTTTCAATAAATTCCGGCTGTAAATCTTCTGGCTTTTTCGAAGAATAAAGCAAACTATGTAAGTCGGTGCTGCGATCATGAAACGCAGGGAAGAGAAAGCCTTTCACTGGTGGTTCGATCAGCCAGTCACGGATACGGTTTTCAATTTGGTTCTTTTCTGGATTATAGCAAAGTCCTTCTTTGGAAAGATGTACTGGACAAATACTGCAAAGAATATATTCGAATACTTCATCGGAAGCATCAAACATTTCGCTGCCGTCTGTAGATTTTCCAGGAATATCATATGCTACATGAATGAGAATGATATAGTAGTTTTCTCCGTAATTATAGTGTTCGATTACTTGCTTATAAAATGCATCAATCAGTGTATCATCTTGCAATTTGCTGTTACGGAGCTTTAAGAGAAATTCTTGTGTTCCGCCTGGCATTTCTTGCTCAAGTGGAAATTCCATATTGAGTAAGTTCTTCCCGATGGTTCCAGAGAGTGTTTGTTTAAAAATCGTAAGATATTTGAAAATCTCTTCATCTGGAAGAGAAAGGAAAGCATCCTTTGATTGTGCAATGATTTCTTTATTTCCGTCTACATAGCAACCGCAGATGCGTGTAATGGAGCAGTCTTCCGGCTTATATTGTTTACGGATTTCTAAGACTTCTTTTTTATTCATGAAATATAACCTCACTTTTACTTTCGTCTACGCATAATTTTATCATAGGAAAATGAATAAGGGAAGAATGGAAAATGCAGAATCAGAAATTGGAGAATCTGTTAAATTTGGCTATCAGTGCGACAGAAGGGGAACGAGAAAAGTCGTTGGAATTAAATGTTGGTTATAATCCGATTGAGCGGGAATGGGATTTGATCGTGAAATATGTGGGGAGCCTAAGCTGTGTTCAAAGTCTTGCAACGGAAGTGGAGGAGCTGCTGAGTGGATATGCGATTGTGAGGATTAAGGAAAATCGGATCGAGGAGTTGGCAGCATGTCCAGAAGTGATTTACATTGAAAAACCGAAACGTCTTTTTTTTCAAAGGGAGCTGGGAAAACACATTTCTTGTATCACGCCAGTGACACAGCAGCCACTAGCTTTGCGTGGAGAAGGGGTACTGATTGGTCTGTTAGATTCAGGAATTGATTTTCGCAATCAAGATTTTAAAATTTTGAATCTGTGGGATCAATCCACAAATCGGGAATATAGTGGAGTGGAACTGGAACGTGGAATGGCAAGTAGTGTAGATGCTACAGGTCATGGAACAGCGGTGGCTGGGATACTCACCAGTGTTGCTCCAGAAAGTGAGTTGATTGTTGTGAAATTGGGAGTACCAGAAGAAGGAGGATTTCCAAGGACGATAGAACTTATGCGCGGCATAGATTACGTTATAAGAAGGGCGATAGGGTATGGACGGCCGATTGCCATTAACATCAGTTTTGGAAACACATACGGAGCCCATGATGGCAGCAGCTTACTTGAACGTTATCTGGATGAAGTTGCAGCAGTTTGGAAGAGTGTGATTTGTGTAGGAGCAGGAAATGAAGGAAATGCAGCAGGCCATACTGGCGGAAGGGTATTGCCAAATCAAGATCAAGTGATAGAACTCGCAGTTCAGGAGCTGGAAACAACATTAAACTTACAGATTTGGAAAGCCTATTTTGATGAGATGGATATTTCTTTTGTAACACCATCAGGAGTTCGTGTGGGACCAATCAGTGAAGTGCTAGGGACACAGCGATTCCAAGTCGGAAATACGGAAATTTTGTTGTATTATGGAGAGCCGAGTCCATATAGTATCGATCAGGAGATTTTTATTGAATTTTTACCAAGAGATACTTATATCAAAAGTGGAATATGGCAAATCATATTGACTCCACGACGCATTGTGACAGGGCAATATGCCATGTGGTTACCGAGTCAAAATGTTTTACTTCGAGGAACTGAATTTTTACAGCCAAGCCCAAACAGGACTGTTACCATTCCATCCACTTCTTACCGGACAATCGGGGTAGGCGCTTATGATGCTAGAACATTTGTATATGCAGATTTTTCAGGGCGAGGACCAGCTGGTCCAGGAAATCGGGTAAAACCTGATCTGGTAGCACCAGGAGTAAATATTGTGACAACTGCAGCAGGCGGAGGCGAGATACAGGTGAGTGGTACATCATTTGCTACACCCTTCGTGACAGGAAGTGCAGCACTATTGATGGAGTGGGGCATCGTAAGAGGAAATGATCCGTTTTTGTATGGGGAAAAGGTAAAGGCATACTTATTAAGAGGTGCAAAAACATTGCCAGGCTATGAAGTTTATCCCAATGACGAAGTAGGATATGGAGCGCTTTGCTTGGAGCAAAGTTTTTAAGTTTTGCTAGCTTTCTAAATAGGGGTAAGGTATAATTTTCTTAAAGATAAATTCCAGCAGATGGGACGTGATGTTATGGAAAAGAAACGTGCATTTATTATTAACGTACTGTATTATGCAATCATTCTCTTTTTTGCCTATTTGGCAATTAAATTTTTAGTTCCCGTATTTTTGCCTTTTCTTTTGGCATTTTTAGTGGTATGGGTGCTAAAATATCCAACATGGTATGTGGCAAGGAAGACAAAGCTTTCAAAAAAATGGCTTTTAGTAGGATGCTTGACCTTGTTCTATGGTTTGGTTGTATTTGGACTGATACAGTTAGGTTCAAGTGTCCTTCCGACTATGGGAAATTTTATCGTGCAGTTTCCGAGTATTTATCGGGACGATATTGTGCCAGCGTTACAGACATTATCCCAGAATATCGGGAACATTTTTCAAGAAGCCAATGCAGATGTGGTAATTGAAATGGAGGAGATATTTGATCGGGCATTACAAGAACTGGGTACATTTATCACAGATTCTTCGGTTGCAAGCATTTCAAAACTTTCAGGTGTTGCGGCAGTTGTTCCATCGTTTTTTATAAAATTTGTTATTTTTGTGATTGCATCTTATTTTATTGCATGTGACTATGAAAATGTGACAAATAAAACATTCCATTTGTTACCAGAAGTATGGCAGAAGCGAGTAAAGATGGTTGCAGATCATACGAAGAATGTGATCAAAGTTTTCTTGCGCTCGTATCTATTACTTATGGTTATTACATTTGCGGAATTAACTATCGGATTATCTATTCTCAAAATTGCATATGCACCATTGATTGCATTTGGTATCGCTGTATTTGACATTTTTCCAATTTTGGGAACGGGTGGAATTCTAATTCCATGGGCAGTCATTTCGATATTGATTGGAAATTATCGAATTGCAATTGGCATGTTCGTTTTATATTTAGTGATTACTGTTATCCGTAATATTTTAGAACCAAGACTTGTGGGAAAACAGATTGGATTACATCCACTTCTTACTCTGATCAGTATGTTCATTGGAGCAAGATTATTTGGGGTAATCGGATTACTCGGTTTTCCTGTAACGTTATCTATTTTAGTACAATTCAAAAAAAATCCAAGTGAGTAAAAAAAGGAGCTGAGCACGAAAAAATCGTTGCATCAGCTCCAAACTGTTTATAAATAATTATTCTAAATGATAAGCGCAGAGCGTTTTCTCTAAATAGTGGACTGTTTTTTCGACGGCTTCTTCGATGGTTGGCTTTTTATCATCGTTTCGCATGATGGAAAGCATTCCGCGATAAATCAGTACGCTCATTTCATTTAATTCCTTAATCTCATAGGATGTAAGACTACAATTTTTTTCGGAAACTACATTTTTCAGCATAATTTCATTTCGCTTAAAGAAATCTCCATCCTTTAAAAACTCTTCATATTCTGCTGTAGTTGTTAATCTTTCTTTTGGAAAAATTTCATAGTATCGCTCAAACACATCCAAGAGATTCTTCGTTCCTTCCGGACTAAAAAATACAAAGTTATAGATTCTTGGGCGTTTAAAAGAATAGTTGCAGAAACAACGCCATTGCTCTAAATACCATTCTCGAAAATTAACACCTTCTCTGTGATGAATCGGTGT
This sequence comes from uncultured Faecalimonas sp., assembly GCA_964540565.1. GTDB lineage: Bacteria > Bacillota > Clostridia > Lachnospirales > Lachnospiraceae > Faecalimonas. The sequence continues at coordinate 29,624 of CAZINB010000018.1, read as the reverse complement.
TGCTTTGATATATTCGTCTAAACATTTTACACATGCAAATAATTCCAATTCATCCAAATTTGAAAAATAGTGATAAAGTGTGGCGACATTATATCCTGCTTTATCTGCCACTTTTCTAAGAGATAAATTTTCAATTCCTGTTTCTTCAATCAGTTCAATCGTTGCATGGATAAAATACGACATAATTCGTTTTCTTTTTTCTTGTCGATTGCGTTCAGCTACTGTCATATGCTGTATACTCCTCCTGCATAAAATCCTTAAGTATATTAACATTTTAAACAAAGATTTGCAATTATTATTAAATTAAAGAGAATAAATTTGTGTAAAATGAACAAAATATAAACACTGATTGACAAAAAAATATTTATGTAGTATGGTAATAGAGTCATACGAATACATCATATGACAGATGGAGGTTAATATGGAGAATAAAAGAACGAAAAAGGCAATCAGCGTAGAAGGATTCGTTTTTCTCGCAATTTTTTTAGGAATATTTGGTGCCATGGGAATCAAAATGGGCGGTGTCAATATGTTGAACACATTGATGAACACAGGATATCAGCTATTGATTGATACTGTTTTCTATATCATGGCGATTGCTGTACTTGCAGGAGCTATTTCAGGATTATTTTCAGAATTTGGAGTAATTTCAATGGTTAATAAATTATTATCACCATTGATGAAACCACTTTACAATCTTCCTGGTGCAGCAGCACTTGGTGTTATGACAACTTATTTATCAGATAATCCTGCGATTTTAGGACTTGCGGAAGATAAGAATTTCCGTAAATATTTTAAGAAATTCCAACTTCCTGCTTTAACAAATCTTGGAACAGCTTTCGGAATGGGATTAATCGTAAGTACATTTATGTTAGGGATTAAGTTACAAGATGGTCATACAGGACTTGCAGTAATCGTTGGTAACATTGCAGCAGTAATTGGAAGTATTGTCAGTGTTCGTATCATGATGCATTTTACAAAGAAAGAATACGGAACAGAAGCATACTGTGTCGAGTTAGATTCACATGAAGATATGAATGCAATCATGAACACTCGCGAAATTCGTGAAGGTAGTGTTGGTGGACGTTTTATCGAAGCAATGCTTGATGGTGGCAAGAGCGGTGTAGATGTCGGACTTGCAATCATCCCAGGTGTTATCGTGATTTGTACAGTTGTTATGATGCTTACAAATGGTCCTTCAGCAGACGGTACATACACAGGGGCTGCTTACGAAGGCATCGCTCTTCTTCCATGGATTGGAGGAAAACTTCAATTTATTTTAAAACCATTGTTTGGTTTCACAACTGCTTCAGCGGTTTCTGTTCCAGTTACAGCACTTGGAGCAGCAGGTGCAGCAATTGGACTTGTGCCACGTATGGCAGAAACAGGTATGGTATTATCAAATGATATTGCAGTATTTACAGCAATGTGCATGTGCTGGAGCGGATATCTTAGTACACATGTTGCTATGATGTCTTCTCTGAAAGAAAGCAAGCTAACAGGAAAAGCAATTTTAAGTCATACAATCGGAGGATTATGTGCAGGGGTTGCGGCTCACTGGCTCTTTAAACTTTTGGTAATGATTTTATAAAAACTAAGAATGAGTTGTCGTTCTTATGGTGATATAACCATGAGAATGGCAGCTTTTTTTGTTTGAAATATATAAAAAATCTAACAATATAGATAAAAATATAGATTTTTTAGATAATCAATGTTAAAATATTACCAATCGTAAGAACAGGAGGTGCAGAAATGAAATTGATCGTTGTAGGACCGAGAGGCAAGATGGGGCGTTTGATCACAAAGATTGCCGCAGAGCGAGATGACTTACAACTAATTGCGGGAGTTGCCCCAAAAGGCAGAACGTACATAGGACAAGATCTAGGAGCAGTTGCTGCAATTGGTTATGACCTCGGGGTGCCAGTTGTAGATGATTTAGAATCAGTGATAGCTGATTGTGATGTCATTATCGATTTTTCAACAAAAGAGATGGCGATGGAAGTTGTTAAACTTGCAGTGAATTATCGTAAGGCACTTGTATGTGGAACTACAGGGTTTTCACAGGATGAGTTCAAAGTATTCAAGAAGGCAGCAGAGACAATCCCAATGTTATATGCAGCTAACACATCGAAATTGGTGAATGTCATGAATAAGTTACTGGAAGTAGTAACGAAAGCTGTCGGTGAAGAGCTTGATATTGAAATCTTGGAAATGCACGATCAATGGAAAAAGGATGCACCGAGTGGCACATCGAAGGAAATGGGTGAAATTATAGCAAAGGCTCTGGGAAAAGAATTGGAAGCAATCAAGGTACATGGAAGAGAAGGGGAAGATCCTAGGATTCCAGGTACGATTGGTTACCATTCATTACGGGCAGGAAATATACCAAGTAGTCATACTGTTTTCTTCGGAGGAATGGGGGAACGACTTGAAATCACACATCATTCCTATAATTGGGAATGTTTTGCGCGGGGTGCATGTGATTGTGCTACTTTCCTTGAAAATAAGGATTCTGGATTTTACACGATTCAAGATGTGTTAAATATTTAGAAAAGCGAGGAAAGAATGATGGAACAACGAGAAAGTAAGTTTAATCGAGTGTTAGGGTTTGCAGATGTATTCGCTATCGCTTTCGGTGCAATGATTGGATGGGGCTGGGTAGTTCTTGCAGGTACTTGGATTGAAAAAGCAGGTACATTGGGAGCGATTCTTGCCTTTGTATTCGGGGGAATTATGATTTTGTTTGTAGGTTTGGCATATGCAGAACTTACATCAGCAATGCCTCAATGTGGTGGTGAACAAATCTTCAGTTTGAGAGCTTTGGGACCAAACCTATCGTATCTTTGTACATGGGCAATTATCTTAAGCTACGTCGGGGTTGTAGCTTTTGAAGCATGTGCCCTTCCAACAGTTATTGATTATTTGATTCCAAACTTTAAACAAGGATACCTTTATACAATTGGTGGATTTGATGTATATGCTAGTTGGCTTGCAGTCGGGGTCGTGAGCTCAATTATCGTAACAGGAATCAACTATGTTGGAATCAAGACAACAGCAGTGTTACAAAATGCTTTTACGATTGTAATCATTGTTGTAGGAGTTATCTTAATGATTGGTGCTATCTTCAGTGGAGATACGGAAAAGGCTAAACCATTATTTGATAATGGAATTGGTGGAATCGCATCAGTTGCAGTTATGACACCATTCATGTTAATGGGATTTGATGTCATTCCTCAAGCAGCAGAAGAGATTGCCATTCCATTCAAAAAGATTGGTAGAGTAATCTTAATTTCGATTGGTTCAGCTGTAACATGGTTTGCATTGATTATTGTAGCTGTATCTGTATTGATGACAAAAGAAGATATTTTAAATTCGAATTTAGTAACAGCAGATGCGATGAAATATGCATTTGGAAATAGTCAAATCATGGCAAGTGTATTGATCATTGGCGGTATGGCTGGTATCATCACAAGCTGGAACTCCTTCTTTATGGGTGGCAGTCGTGCTATTTACGCATTAGCGGAAGCAAAATCACTTCCACAATTTTTAACAAAGATTCATCCAAAATATAAAACACCTACAACAGCTATTTTATTAATTGGATTTATTTCAACAATTGCTCCATTCTTCGGAGAAGAAATGATGCAATGGCTTACCAATGCAGGCGGTGTTGGTGCTGTATTAGCTTACATGATGGTATCTATTTCATTTGCAGTACTTCGTAAGAAAGAACCAGATTTAAAGAGACCATATAAAGTAAAACGATTCAAATTAGTTGCAACATGTGCAATTGCAATGAGTGCATTCATGTTACTACTTTATATGCCAGGTATGCCTTCAGGACTTGGTGTTCCAGAATGGATCATCGTAGGTGCATGGTCATTACTTGGAATCGTATTTTATATTTATGCAAAACGTAAATTCCCTGATTTTGGTAGAGTATTAAATATCAAATTAGAGGAAGTTGAGGAAAAAGAAAAATAAGCATTAAAATACCCTTCAATCATGAGATTGGAGGGTGTTTTGACTATAATTTCACTACATGGTGACGATGTCCTGTATGACGTAAAAATTTCTTTAAGATATCTTCTGTCTTGATTTTTAAACTAGAAGTGTTTACACATGGATGGCATCCGATGTATTCAGAATCAAGAACATCCTTATCAATTAGCAAATCCACATACAAATCTTTATCATTCATCAATCCCAATACACTAACAGAACCAGGTGTGATATCTAAATATTTTTCCATATATTCTGGCTCTGCAAAAGAAAGACGAGAGATTCCTAATTGCTTGGACAAATCTTTTGTCATAAATTTTTTGTCTCCTGGCATTAATAATAAGAAAAAGGTTGTCTTTTGCTGATTGCGTAAGAAGAGGTTTTTGCACATTGTGACACCTAGTGCTTCATCGATAATCGCGCATTCTTCCATTGTGGCGGCTACATCGTGATCTACTCGTTCATAAGGAATCTTGAGTTTGTCCAACAATTCGTAAACAGCCATTTCTTTTGGAAGACGACCTTCTGCAGAAGGAGCCTCTGTATAGTGTTCTTTGCTTACCTGTATTGTACTCATGTGTTTTCATCCTTTCATTCATGTTCTTCTCAGTATAGCATATGGAAAAGGAAAAGGAAACCTTGCATTTATGAGCAGAATGTATAATAATAGAACAGAAAAATTTAGAATGGAGAAGCAGCAATGATAAAATTATTACGATATATCAAAGGATATGAAAAACAAGCAATTATTGCACCTTTATTTAAGATGCTAGAAGCAAGTTTTGAGTTGATTGTACCACTTGTTATGGCAAGTATGATTGATGTTGGTGTGCGCGAGCAGAACATGAATCATATATGGGAAATGGGGGCAATTTTAATCTTTTTAGGGGTGTTGGGACTTACCTGTTCTGTGATTGCCCAATTCTTTTCTGCAAAGGCAGCAGTAGGATTTGGAACAGCATTACGAGAAGATTTGTTCCAACATATCAATGAATTTTCATATAGTGAATTGGATCGAGTAGGGACAGCGACGTTGATCACACGTATGACAAGTGATGTAAATCAAGTGCAGGGCGGCGTAAATATGGTATTGCGTCTGTTATTGCGTTCCCCATTTATTGTTGTGGGTGCGCTGATTATGGCATTTACAGTTAGTTTCCGTTTGGCTATTATTTTCGTGATTGCCGTTCCAATTTTAGCGTTAATTATTTATGGAACCATGTTAATCAGCATTCCACTTTATAAAAAAGTGCAAAAAGCATTGGATCAGATTTTGCAATCTACAAGAGAAAACATTGTTGGAATTCGTGTGGTACGTGCATTCCGTACACAAGAAAAAGAAAAGGAAGAATTTGCAGAAGAAAACAGAGCATTTTTGACATTCCAGATGATGGTAGGAAGATTATCTGCTTTATTGAATCCACTTACTTACGTTATTGTTAACGCAGCTACGATTGCAATTGTTTGGTATGGCGGAAAAGAAGTTTATTTTGGCAATTTAACGCAAGGAGAAGTCATTGCCCTCGTAAACTATATGACGCAGATATTAACAGCACTTGTGGCATTATCGATTTTAATTGTATCTTTTACGAAGGCAATTGCATCTGCAAGTCGTATCAATGATTTATTTGCAATGACCTCTACTATGGAAGATGGAGAAAAAGAAGAGTTTACACCTCAGGATGTGATGGTATCTTTTCAAAATGTTGGATTTACTTATCAAGGAGCAAAAGAAGAAGCACTTTCTCATATTACATTTGATGTAAAGCGAGGAGAGACAATCGGAATCATAGGAGGAACTGGTTCAGGAAAGTCAACATTGGTAAACTTGATTCCTCGTTTCTACGATATTACAACAGGGAAATTGCGTGTTGCTGGTGAGAAAGTTGATCAGTATCAGATGGAAGAGCTGCGAAAACGAATCGGCGTAGTTCCACAAAAATCCGTATTATTCAAAGGAACATTACGTGAAAATATGAAATTTGGAAATGAATCTGCGACAGATGAACAAATTTGGAAAGCACTTGAAATTGCACAAGCGACAGAAATTGTCAATCAAAAAGGGGAAGGATTGGATGTAAAAATCACACAAAGTGGGAAAAATCTATCTGGAGGTCAAAAACAGAGATTTGCCATTGCAAGAGCATTGGTAAAAGAGCCAGATATTTTAATTTTAGATGATAGTGCATCAGCCTTAGACTTTGCCACAGATGCAAAACTTCGCAAAGCAATAGAAGAGCATACAGATGGTATGACGGTATTTATCGTTTCACAACGTGCAGCTTCCATTATGCACGCAGATAAGATTATCGTATTAGACGATGGAAAAATGGTAGGCATTGGTACACATGAGGAATTGTTACGTTCCTGTGAAGTATATAAAGAAATCTGCTCTTCACAATTATCAAAAGAGGAGGTGGCAAAATATGTATCATAAGATTTTTAAATTGTTAAAACCATACCTGCATTTTGTGGTGCTATCCTTAGTATTTTCGGCAATTACAGTTGTACTAACATTGTATGCACCTATTTTAGTAGGGGATGGAATTGATTATATTTTAGGACCAGAAAACGTTACATTTGAAAGAATAGGAAAGATCTTAGTGCAGCTTGCTGTAATCACAGTGATTACAAGTTTGGCACAGTGGCTGATGAATTTGTGTAATAACACAATCACATATCGGGTGGTAAAGGATGTTAGAGAGGATGCATTTGCACATCTTCAAAAACTGCCATTGAAATATGTGGACAGCCATGCCAGCGGTGAAATCATTAGCCGCATTATCACAGACGTGGAACAATTTTCAGATGGGTTATTATTGGGATTTACACAACTTTTTAGTGGCGTAACAACCGTTTTAGTTACACTTGGATTTATGTTATCGATTAATATCAAAATTTCACTGATCGTTATTTTGCTTACACCTGTTTCTTTTTTGATTGCAGGATTTATTGCTAAGAATACTTATAGCATGTTTAAAAAGCAGTCGGAAACAAGGGCAGATTTGACAGCACTTGTAGATGAAATGATTGGAAATCAAAAAGTAGTGAAAGCATTTGGATACGAAGGAAAAGCGCTAGAACGTTTCGTGAAAATCAATCGTGATTTGAAAGAATGCAGTACAAGAGCGATTTTCTTTTCGTCACTGACAAACCCTTCGACACGTTTTGTAAATGGACTTGTATACTCAGGTGTTGGGATTTATGGTGCTGTTTCAGCAATGAGTGGCATTATTTCTGTAGGACAGCTTTCTTGCTTCCTTACCTATGCAAATCAATATGCAAAGCCAATCAATGAAATTTCCAGCGTTGTAACAGAGTTACAAAATGCGCTTGCTTGTATTAAGAGAGTATTTGCATTCTTAGAAGAAGATGTGGAAGTGGAAGATAAAGAAGGGGCACAAATTTTAGAAAATCCAGATGGAAGTATTGTTTTAAAGGATGTGTCTTTTGCATATCAAAAAGACAAACCATTGTTGAAGGGACTAAATCTGGAAGTCAAGCCAGGACAAAAAATTGCAATCGTTGGACCAACGGGATGCGGAAAAACTACATTGATCAATCTGCTTATGCGTTTCTATGAAATTGATAATGGAAGTATCCAAGTGGGTGGTAAAAATGTGCAGGAGATTACAAAGGATAGTCTGCGTGGAAACTTTGGTATGGTGCTTCAGGAAACATGGTTAAAAGCTGGTACGATTGCAGAAAATATTGCTTATGGAAAACCAGATGCAACGCGCGAAGAAATCATTGAAGCAGCAAAAGCAGCCCATGCACATGGATTTATTAAGCGTATGCCAGAAGGATATGATACGGTAATTTCAGAGGATGGAGGAAATTTATCACAAGGACAAAAGCAATTGCTTTGTATTGCCAGAGTGATGTTAGAACTTCCACCAATGCTTATTTTGGATGAAGCTACTTCTTCGATTGATACAAGAACGGAAGTAAAGATTCAAGAGGCATTTCAACATATGATGCAAGGGAGAACGAGTTTTATTGTTGCACATCGTTTGTCAACGATTCAGGAAGCAAATATTATTCTTGTTATGAAAGATGGAAACATCATAGAGCAAGGAGATCACGAAACACTTTTAGAAAAAGGTGGTTTCTATGCGAAGTTGTATCAAAGCCAGTTCGCTTAGCATATATTAACTATTATGTTGAGAAAAGAGTGGTGCTATGAGATTGTGTGAACTTCGAGAAAAAGAAGTGATTAATCTTTGCAGCTGTAAACGTTTGGGATATGTAGAAGATCTGGTATTCGATCTTTGCAGCGGATGTATTGAAGCAATAGTAGTACCAAGTCGTGGAAAGATCTGCAATTTATTTGGTGGGGAAGAGGAATATGTAATCCCCATCAAATGTATACAAAAGACAGGGGAAGATATGATCCTTGTAGAAATCTGTGAAGAAAAGTTCTTAAAAAGTTGCAGAGGATGAACACTATTTGTTAAAATATAGACAGAGGAACTTTTGAGGAGGAAACAAATATGAAATGCCCATATTGCAATAACACAGATACGAGAGTGCTTGATTCACGATCAGCGGATGAAGGAGCTTCTATTCGAAGAAGAAGATGTTGTGATGTATGTGGAAAGCGTTTTACAACATATGAAAAAGTAGAAACAATTCCATTGATCGTTATCAAGAAAGACAGTACCCGAGAACAATATGATCGTTCCAAAATAGAAGCAGGGATTCTAAGTGCCTGCTATAAAAGAGCAATTTCTGCAGATCGCATTCAAAAAACAATCGAGAAGATTGAGACAGAGATTTTTAAAAGGGAAGAAAAAGAAATTCCAACGAATATCATTGGAGAAATCGTTATGGACAATCTAAAGGAATTAGATGAGGTTGCGTATGTACGATTTGCGTCTATTTATCGTGAGTTTAAAGATGTGAATACATTTATGGCAGAAATCAAAAAGATACTAGAAAAATAAAAGAGGAGACAGGCGATGAAATTTATCTCATGGAATGTAAATGGAATTCGAGCATGCGTGCAAAAAGGATTCGTGGAATTTTTTCAAGAAGCCGATGCGGATATTTTCTGCATTCAAGAAAGTAAGATGCAAGAAGGTCAGCTAGAATTAGAATTGCCAGGATATCACCAATATTGGAATTATGCAAAGAAAAAAGGATATTCAGGCACAGCAATCTTTACAAAAGAAGAACCAATTTCCGTACAATATGGAATTGGAATAGAGGAACATGATCAAGAAGGTCGTGTGATTACCTTAGAGTTTGAAGATTACTATTTTATTACTGTTTATACACCAAATTCGCAAAATGAGTTAGCACGCTTGGATTATCGTATGCAATGGGAAATGGATTTTCTCGCATATCTTAAAAAATTAGAGGAAACAAAGCCTGTTATCTTCTGTGGCGATTTGAATGTGGCACATAAAGAAATCGATCTTAAGAATCCAAAGACAAATCGTAAGAATGCAGGATTCACAGATGAGGAACGTGGAAAATTTAGCGAACTGCTACAAGCAGGATTTATCGATACCTTCCGTTATTTCTATCCAGATAAGGAACAGATTTATTCTTGGTGGTCTTATCGATTCAGTGCAAGAGCAAAGAATGCGGGATGGAGAATTGACTATTTTGTTGTATCAGAATGTTTAAAAGAACGTCTTGTGGATGCGAAAATTTTAACAGATATTATGGGCTCAGATCATTGTCCAGTTGTACTTGAGATGAAGTAGAGGAGTGGCTTATGAGAATAGAACGTAAACGTGCAGTAGCATTAGTAGTAGATTATCAGGAAAAATTAGTACCAGTTATGCAGGAAAGTGAACAATTGATTCATAATTCCGCAATTTTATTGGAAGGATTAAAGATACTTGATGTTCCAATGGTTATTACCCAACAATATACAAAAGGTTTGGGAACGACAGTAAAAGAAATTACAGAGGCTGTTGGACATGAAGAGCATGTTGAAAAACTAACCTTTAGTGCTTACAACGGGGTAAAACCATATATCAGAGAGAAAAAATATGTAATTGTATGTGGAATTGAGACACATATCTGTGTATTACAGACAGTGATCGATCTAAAAGCAGCAGGTTATGTGCCTGTTCTTGTGGCAGACTGTGTCTCAAGCCGTAAAGTAAAAGATAGAGAAGTAGCACTAGAAAGAATCAGACAAGCAGGTGCGATTGTTACTACATATGAATCTTTATTATTTGAGCTTTTGAAAGAGGCGGGAACGGAACAAAGCAAGAAGATTCAAACGTTGATTCGATAAGGATAAATAAAAATGGGAATGATATGGTGTGTAGAGGATGATGCAAGCATCCGAGATATTGAAATATATGCTTTAAACTCAGCTGGATTTGAAGTGAGAGGATTTGAAGATGGACTCTCCTTTTGGAAGGCATTAAAAAATGAAAAACCTGATTTACTTCTTTTGGATGTGATGCTTCCTGGAATGGATGGAATGGAAATTTTAAGGAAAATGAAAGCATCTGTGGAGTACAGTGAAATTCCTGTTATTTTGGCAACAGCAAAAGGGGCAGAATATGACAGAATTAAAGGGTTAGATCTGGGGGCAGATGATTATATCGTGAAGCCATTTAGCATCATGGAAATGGTGTCTAGGGTGAAAGCTGTTTTACGTCGAAGCAAAAAAGATCAAACGGTGAAATTGCTGCAAATTGCCGGACTTGTTGTGAATTTAGAGGAACATCATGTGTTGGCGGATGGAGAAAAGATTCAGTTAACATACAAAGAATTTGAATTGCTTCGTCTATTTCTTTCACATCCAGGTGTAGTTTATACGAGAGAACAGTTGTTTTCACAAGTATGGAAAACAGATTATATGGGTGAATCCCGCACATTAGATTCTCATATTCGAACCTTGAGACAAAAGTTGGGCGAATATGGGAAAATGATTGAGACTGTTCGTAATGTGGGTTACCGTATGGAGGTCTCATATGACAAATAAAATCTTGAAGTCGATTCTTTCGGTGGCAACAGCAGTATTGATGGCAAGTTTGATTATTATTACGAGTGTCTTATACCAATACTTTGGAAATGTTCAGAAATCATTGTTAAAAGATGAATTGGTGTTGGTGGCAAAAGCAACGGAAAAGTTGGGCGAAGATTATCTGAAAGATTTGGATGCTTCTGACTATCGTCTGACTTGGGTTGAGAAAGATGGCACGGTTATATTTGATAATTGTATCGAATCTGACGTGATGGAAAATCATGCGGATCGAGAAGAAATCAAAGAAGCATTTGCAACAGGAAGTGGAAGCAGCATTCGCTATTCCACAACCTTAACAGAACAAGAACTTTATGAAGCAGTCCGACTTGCAGATGGGAGTGTTCTGCGAATTTCAGAGAATCGAGTGACAGTGTTGGTGTTGATCCTAGAAATGTTACAGCCGATTTTTGTAATCGTTCTGATTACAGGCGCCTTATCATTATGGATGGCAAATCGAATGGCAAAGCGGGTTGTGGAGCCATTGAACAAGTTGAATTTGGACAAACCATTAGAAAACAATGCGTATGAAGAACTTTCTCCATTGTTGCGACGCATTCATGTACAGCAACAGAAAATCAAAGGACAGATGCGGATATTGAAGCAGAAGCAAGATGAATTTGATCAGATTACAGAGAATATGAAAGAAGCATTGGTTTTGTTTGATAATGTGGGAAGAATTGTCAGTATGAATTCTGCGGCTAGGATTTTATTTACGATAGAAGACTATACAACGGATTTTAAACAAGATATGCAAACGGCCATTGAAAAAGCAAAGAAGTATGGTACTGCCACTTTTTATGAGAAACGAAATGGACGTGAATATCAATTTGACGTAAGCAGTATTGAATCTGATGGACATGTATTAGGAATCGTAGTATTGGGATTTGACATTACAGAGCAAGTAAATGCAGAACGTAATCGTCGCGAATTTACAGCAAATGTATCCCATGAATTAAAAACACCACTCCAATCGATTATTGGTTCTGCAGAACTTTTGGAAAATGGAATTGTAAAGCAGGATGATGTGCCAAGATTTGTAGGACATATTCGTCAAGAGGCTACAAGACTTATTTCTCTGATTGAAGATATCATTCGACTATCACAGTTGGACGAAGGAGCGAGTATGCCTCAGGAAGAAGTTTCCCTTCGAGCTGTTTCGGAGGAAGTAGCTGAGATTTTGCAAGAAATTGCACAAAGAAGGCAGGTTTCTTTGGAAGTATCTGGTAATCATGGTGTGATGAAAGGGGTGCGAAGATTACTGTATGAAGTAATTTACAATCTCTGTGATAATGCGATCAAATACAATCATATTGGCGGAACGGTTAAAATTCATGTAGAAGATACAACAGATGGCGTTACTCTAAAAGTACAGGATACAGGAATTGGTATCGCACAGGAAGAACAAGAAAAAATCTTTGAACGTTTTTACCGTGTAGATAAGAGCCATTCGAAACAATCTGGTGGTACAGGTCTTGGGTTATCAATTGTAAAACATGCAGTACAGTATCATCAAGGAAAGATTGAGATTGAAAGTGAAGTGGGAAAGGGGACGAGTATTTCCATTTTATTTGAGAAAAATGCTTTATAAGGAATAAAAAGAAGTGGACATGATGCAGAAATGCTCATGTCCATTTTGGGATTATAGATAAGGAGTTCCAGGGATATTTGGATAGCTTCCCATGGAAATTAATAATTCTAATCCGATTTGACGAGCTGCAAGAACTGCTTCTTTGACAGCGGAAGCGTCACCAGAAATTGCAAGAATGACTTCGTTGGAATGACTTGTACCAATGCTTGGAGTCATATAACGGCATATGGATACATTTGCAGATTTTAATGCAGTATCAGCCATAACAAGACCGATTGCAGCAGGAGAACCTGCCATAAATCCAAAAGCTTCGCCTGGTTTTGCATGGAAGGCTTTTGAAAGAACACTTCCTGCACTTGCAGAAAAAGCAAATTCCAAATGTCCTGCTTCACTAATATAAACTTCTCCAGCATTTCGATTGGTAAGCTCTAAACCAAGTTCAATCGCATGACGCACATCGGAAACATCATGACCTCCGATCACAATATAATTTCCATGTCCACCCCAACCTTTGGTGTCTCGTGGAAAATCAATGCTTAAAATTTCTGTATTTGTTGCTTTCACGGCATCATCCAAAGCGGTTAACTGTCCAGCAGCACCTGTGCGGGAACTGAATAGTCCAAGTGTACGATATTTTGTATCTACTTGCATTTGGGCTAATAAATCTTCGTGCACGCCAGAAATGACTAGTCCAATTGTATCTAAAACAGCGGTTCCGACAAATTCTGTCCGCTGACAATTCATACTGATTTTTGTTACATCCATAATAAGTCTCCTACAGTAAATATATAGTTTAAGGATAACAAAAAGTTATGCAAGGTGCAATAACAAAAATGGGAGTTGCTTTGTAAAAGAATGATGTTAAAATGAAACTAAAACAAGGGGTAGGTGAGTGCTGTGAAATTAAGAAATATTTTGGTGGTTGTAAAAGATATTGAAAAATCCAAACAATTTTATCATGATTTATTTGGACTTGATACGATACTTGATAATGATGGCAATATGATTTTAACGGAAGGCCTTGTGCTGCAAGATGAAAAGATATGGAATGCATTTATTGGAAAAGAGATTATTTCAAAAAATAATGCTTGTGAACTGTATTTTGAGGAAAAGAATATTGAGGCATTTGCTGAAAAATTAGAACAGCTATATCCATCGATTGAGTATGTTAACAGACTAATGACACATAGCTGGGGACAAAAGGTAATTCGATTTTATGACTTGGACGGGAATTTGATTGAAGTAGGAACACCGATGTAGTAATAGAAGATGAGTGAAATAAAATGCGTATCAGATTTTGAATGAAAATCTGGTACGCATTTATTGGTTTCGGATATTCAAATTTAACAATGAGCTCCAATATAACTTAAAATAGCATTTGCAACATCATCTTTACTCATGATATCCAATGCGAGTTCTTCCGTTGGTGTAATCATGGTAATGATATTGGTATCTGTGCCAAATCCAGCCCCTGCTACTTTTAAATTGTTAGCTACAATCATATCCAGGTTTTTCTTTTGTAATTTAGCACGTGAATTTTCAAGCATATTTTGTGTTTCCATAGAAAATCCACATAAAAATTGTCCGGCTTTTTTGTGTTCTCCTAAATATTTTAAAATGTCTTGTGTGCGTTCTAAAGGAATGCTTAAATCTCCGTCCGACTTTTTGACTTTTTCATCACTGACGTTAGATGGTTTGTAATCAGCAACTGCAGCAGATTTTATAATGATGTCTTGACTGTCAGCGCGTGAAGTAACTGCTTCGAACATATCAGCTGCACTCTTCACAGGTACTACATCAACAAACATAGGAGGGTCAATGTGAACAGGTCCCGTTACAAGTGTGACATTGGCACCGCGGAGCATTGCATTTTTTGCAATGGCATATCCCATTTTTCCTGTAGAATGATTGGTGATGAAGCGAACAGGATCAATTGCTTCTTGTGTTGGTCCAGCTGTTACAAGAAGATTTTTTCCAAGTAAATCTTTCTCAAAAGCAATTTCCTTTAAGATATATTGCAATAAAACTTCTGGTTCAGGCATTTTGCCAGCGCCAACGTCGCGGCAAGCAAGCATACCTGTTGCTGGCTGGATTACTTCAAAGCCGTAGTGTTCCAGTTTTTTGATATTATCTTGTGTGATTGGATTTTCATACATTTGTGTATTCATTGCAGGCGATACAATCTTTTTACAGTTGCAGGCAAGAACTGTGGTTGTAAGCATATCGTCAGCAAGACCATTTGCAAGTTTTGCCATAACATTCGCAGATGCAGGTGCAATCATAACGACGTCTGCTTGTTTGGCAAGCGAAACGTGTTCTACGTTGAATTGAAAATTGCGATCAAATGTATCTACGATACAACGATTATTTGTTAAAGTTTCAAATGTGATTGGATGAATAAAATTTGTTGCACTTTTTGTCATGATCACATGAACATTGCAGTGCAGTTTCACAAGCATACTGGCAAGGTTTGCAATTTTATAAGCAGCAATGCTTCCAGTAACGCCTAAGAGAACTGTTTTTCCTTTTAACATAATTCCCTCTCCTTTTCCATTTTTGCTGAATTTATTCTAACATAAATTATAGAAAAAGTATGTATATTTTTTTAAATGGGAGTGCTATAATGCATTCGTAACAAAAGAATTGTATTGTATCTCGGAAGAGAATGATAACAAGGAGGAAACATGAAGAACATTTCAACAAAAACGGTTGACATGGTACAGGTTGCACTGTTCGCGGCACTGATCGTTATTATGTCAGCAACACCACTTGGATATATTCCACTTGGTTTTATGAGAGCAACGATTATTCATATACCAGTAATCTTAGGCTCCATTCTTTTAGGACCGAAGCTAGGCGCAGTCTTAGGCTTTATTTTTGGTCTTACAAGCTTTGTAAATAATACAATGAATCCGGTACTGACCTCTTTTGTATTTACACCATTTTATTCAATTGGAGAATTTGAAGGTGGACTTGGAAGCATTGTGATCTGCTTTTTACCAAGAATTTTGGTAGGGGTATTTCCATATTTCGTATACAAAGCGTTGTATAAAATATTAAAGGGAAATAAAAAAGGACAGGCAATTGCTCTTGGTGCTGCTGGTGTTGTGGGATCACTTACCAATACAGTGCTTGTAATGGGATTGATTGTTGTCTTTTTCAAGGATAGTTACGCAGCTGCAAAAGGTGTTTCATCGGATGCAGTTTATGGAATGATTGCATCTGTTATAGGAATTAACGGAATTCCAGAAGCAATGATTGCAGCAATTATCGTAGCATTTATTGGTCGTATTTTTGTAAAAGGACAATTTGCAAAAAGATAGGAGAACAGCATGATTCTGACGATTAATATAGAAAATAGAAACACAGTCGTAGGATGTAAAACGGAAGAGGGATTTGCTTTTGTAGAAAGCTTATCGACCAATATGACAGCAACGGCAATTGAGTATGCAATGCAGCTAAAGAATGTATTTGCCTTTCATAAGATTTCACTGGAAGAAATAGAAGGTGCGATTTTATCTTCTGTCGTGCCTCCGCTTACCAATGTGATGAAAATGGCATTGGAAAAATTGTCAATTGCGAGAGCAATTGTAATCGGACCAGGCGTGAAAACAGGCTTGAACATCTTAACAGATCAACCAGCACAGGTAGGAAGTGATATGGTTGCAATGGCGGTAGCAGGAACGATGCAGTATGAAGCACCTATGATTCTTGTGAATTTTGGCACCGCAACAACACTTTCTGTGATCAATGAGAAGAAACAATATATTGGAGGGACAATCCTTCCTGGACTTTTGATGGCAGCAGATTCACTATCCCAAGATACTGCACAGCTTCCAAAGGTGAGTTTGGAAGAACCAAAGAAAGTGATTGGAAAGAATACGATTGACTGTATGAAAAGCGGTTTGATTTATGGAACAGCAGCAAGCATTGATGGAATGATTTCCAGAATTGAAAAAGAATTGGGAGAATCAGTGAAAACAATCGTGGCAACTGGGGGAAATGTAAAACACATCCTTCCTCATTGTGAGCGAAAGATGTGTTTGAATGAAACTTTATTGTTAGAAGGATTAGCGTACATCTACAAGAAAACATTTGGTTAGATATAGCCACCATCCATTCCGATGATTTGTCCTGTCATGTAAGCAGGACTATTAACTAATTGCATAACGAAATCAGCAACTTCCTGCGGTGAGCCAAAGCGACCTGCAGGAATTTCTTCTTCTAAGGCAGCGCGTTCTTCGTCATCAAGCTGGCTGTTCATGCTGGTATCAATGCATCCACATGCGATAGCATTTACTTGGATATTGCTAGGTGCAAGTTCTTTGGCTAAGGCACGTGTAAAACCGTGTACACCAGATTTTGCAGCAGAGTAGGCAACTTCACAAGAAGCACCACAAGTTCCCCACATGGAAGAAATGTTGATAATTTTGCCAGATTTTCTGGAAACCATTGGAGGAACTGCTTCTCGAGAGCAATAAAAGACAGAAGAAAGGTTTGTTTGAATGATACGATTCCATTCTTCGCCTGACATATCTGTAAGAAGACCAATGTGAGCGATGCCTGCGTTATTTACAAGGACATCCAGAGCCTGACATTTTTCATAGATTTTTTGGAAAATCTGTGTGACAGCTTCTGCATTTCCGATATCGCCAACTACCATATCGGCAGTAGCATATGGGATGGATAAAATTTCTTGATAAACCGATTCTAATTCTGTTACAGAATGGTTACAATTTAAAAATACATGGTAGCCTTGTTTGGCAAAGGTAAGTGCAATGGCACGACCGATTCCGCGAGAGGCACCTGTTACAAGTACTGTTTTTTGAGTCATAACAAAATATTACCTTTCTAAAATTATTTTCATTATACATGGGAATTCTTGTGAAGAAAAGTGGAAAATGGAATGGCTTTGCATTATAATGGTATGAGAAAAAACAAAAGAATCACAGAGAGGATAGGGAAATAAAGTGGTAGAGAAAGCAATTGTGTTTGCAACGCAGGCACACGAAGGCCAATTAAGAAAAGGGACAGACAGACCTTTTATTGTGCATCCATTAGAAGTGGGGGAAATTGTTGCATCTATGACAGACGACGAAGAAGTAATCAGTGCAGCTTATTTACATGATACAATTGAAGACTGCAAGGATGTTACAGAAGAGCTTATTCGTGAGGAATTTTCAGAACGCGTAGCGGAGTTGGTAGCACATGAAAGTGAGGACAAGTCCAAAACTTGGATGGAGCGAAAATCAGCTACGATTGAGAAATTAAAAGTGGCTTCCAAGGAAGTTCAGATGATTGCATTGGCAGATAAGTTGTCCAATATGCGAGATATCAATCGTGATTATCCAGAATGTGGAGAGCAGCTATGGGAGCGTTTTCGCATGAAAGACAAGGGAATCATTGGATGGTATTATAAGGGGATTCGCGAGTCCCTTCGAAATGCAATGGGAGATACAGAGGTATTTCGAGAATATTGCGAGTTAGTTGAGAAAAATTTTGGAGTAGAGTAGGTATTAATGAATATGAACAAAAAGACATTTATCAAAGAATATGGAATTGTAACAGTAGGGACACTCATTGTTGCAGCAGCAGTTTTCTTTTTCATGATTCCAAGTAATGTTGTAGTAGGAAGTTTGTCGGGGCTGATGATGGTTCTAGCGAACTTTATTCCAGTGAAGATTTCCGTGTTGACGATGATCTTTAACGTGGGACTGTTGCTCGTTGGATTTATTTTTATCGGAAGAGAGTTTGGAGCAAAGACCGTATATGCATCTGTAATCATGCCCGTATATCTTTATATTTTTGAATTGATTTTCCCAAACAACCAATCTTTAACAAATGATATTTTGATTGATACGATTTGCTATCTGTTGGTAGTTAGTGTTGGACTTGCCATGTTATTCAATGCAAATGCATCTTCAGGCGGATTAGATATCGTAGCAAAAATTTTGAACAAATATTGTCATATGGACTTAGGAAAAGCAATGACAATGGCAGGAATGTTTACTGCAATCAGTTCTATTTTAGTTTACGATACAAAGACACTTGTACTTAGTATTTTAGCAACGTATGCAAATGGAATTGTTTTGGATAATTTCATTGATGGTTTCAATAGAAGAAAACGTGTCTGCATTTTGACGACGGAACCAGAACAGATTCAGGAATTTATTGTACATAAGTTACGCCGTGGAGTGACATTGTATCCAGCAATTGGCGGTTACAAAAATGATGAAAAATTAGAATTGATCACGATTTTGGAAAGAAATGAATATGCAATTCTAATGAATTATCTTCATACGGTTGACCAGAAAGCATTTGTTACGGTATCAACTGTAAATGAAGTAATTGGAGAATGGAATATTGAGAAGAGACGAGGAAATAGATAGATGAAAAGTTATGAATACATTTTGTTCGATTTAGATGGAACATTGACAGAGCCAGAAGAAGGCATTACAAAATCTGTTGCATATGCATTGGAATATTACGGGATTCATGTAGAAAATTTGAAAGACTTATGTAAATTTATCGGTCCGCCACTCAAAGAGTCTTTCATGAAATATTATGGATTTGATGATGCAAAAGCAGAAGAGGCTGTAGAAAAATATCGCGAATACTTCCGTCCACATGGGGTATATGAGAATGAAGTGTACGAAGGTGTGGATAACTTGCTTGCAAAATTAAAAGCAGGTGGAAAAAAGATCATTCTTGCTACATCAAAGCCAACGGTATTTGCGAATATCATCTTAGAACATTTTGATCTGATGAAGTATTTTGATGTAGTAGTAGGAAGTGAGTTGGATGGCACACGTGTGAAAAAGGGCGATGTAATCACATACGCATTGGAACTTGCAAAGGTAACAGACAAGTCACGAGCTGTTATGGTAGGAGACCGTGAACATGATATTATCGGAGCAAAAGAAAATGGATTAGATTGCATTGGTGTTCTATATGGACATGGATGCCGTGAAGAGCATGAAGAACATGGTGCAGATGTGATCGTTTCTACAGTAGAGGAGTTATTAAAAGTTCTTGACAAATAGGGACTTCCTAGCTAATATATTCTGTAGATTATTTTAAAGTAAAATATACAAAAGTAATGAGAAAGAGGAGTACACATAAGTTCGCTTGCCAGAGAGGATCATTCATTGGCTGAAAGATGATCTGAAGAAAGAGATGTGGAAGGTAGCTTTTGAACTGGATTTCTGAACCTAAGTAGGAAATCTCGGAGTGGTTCCCGTTACAGAACTAATAAGATGTATACAAGGGTGTATAGGCACCTGTATATAATAAAGGTGGTACCGCGATCATTCGCCCTTTACGATGTTTTTCGTAAAGGGCTTTTTTGTATGATAGAGAATTTTGTGTTTCTATCATGGAAAATGCTCTGTGAGGATCGCACTGCATCGGAAGATATCTTAACAATTTCTTATAATTTCCGAAAAACCACCACGAAGTTATATTTTTTTAGTAACATATTACACGCAAGTTAAAATGAGGAGGAAGCTATGAGCAAACAACTTGAAAAAACTTACAATCCAAAAGAGATTGAATCGAAACTTTATGAAAAATGGTGTGAAAACAAATATTTCCACGCAGAAGTTGATAGAAGCAAAAAGCCATTTACAATTGTAATGCCACCACCAAACATTACTGGTAAATTACACATGGGACATGCACTTGACAATACATTACAAGATATTTTGATCCGTTATAAAAGAATGCAAGGTTACAATGCACTTTGGATTCCAGGAACAGACCATGCTGCGATTTCAACAGAAGTAAAAGTAACAGAACAATTAAAAGCAGAAGGAATTGATAAAAAAGAATTAGGTCGTGAAGGTTTCCTTGCTAGAACATGGGAATGGAAAGAAGAATACGGCGGAACAATCACATCTCAATTAAAAAAATTAGGTACATCTTGTGACTGGGACAGAGAACGTTTCACAATGGACGAAGGATGTTCAAAAGCAGTAGAAGAAGTATTCATTAAATTATACGAAGAAGGATACATTTACAAAGGATCAAGAATCATTAACTGGTGTCCAGTTTGTAAAACTTCTTTATCAGATGCAGAAGTAGAACACGAAGAACAAGCAGGACATTTCTGGCATATTAAATATCCAATCGTAGGAACAGACAGATTCCTTGAAATTGCTACAACACGTCCAGAAACAATGCTTGGGGATGCTGCAATTGCTGTTCATCCAGATGATGAAAGATACAAAGATATCGTAGGAAAGACAGTTATGCTTCCATTAGTAAACAAAGAAATTCCTATCATCGCAGACTACTATGTAGACAAAGAATTTGGAACAGGTGCAGTTAAGATCACACCAGCACATGACCCTAACGACTTTGAAGTTGGAAAACGTCATAACTTACCAGAAATCAACATCATGAATGATGATGCAACCATCAATGAACTTGGTGGAAAATACGCTGGTATGGACCGTTATGAAGCTAGAAAAGCAATGGTTGCAGATTTAGAAGAACAAGGTTTACTTGTAAAAATTGAAGACCATTCACATAACGTAGGAACACATGACCGTTGTCACACAACAGTAGAACCATTAATCAAACAACAATGGTTTGTAAAAATGGAAGAACTTGCTAAACCAGCGATCAATGCATTAAAAACTGGAGAATTAAAATTCGTTCCAGAACGTTTTGACAAGATTTATTTACATTGGTTAGAAAACATTCGTGACTGGTGTATTTCAAGACAAATCTGGTGGGGACACAGAATCCCAGCTTACTACTGTGATGAATGTGGTGAATTCGTAGTAGCAAGAGAAATGCCAGAAGTTTGTCCACATTGCGGATGTACACACTTCACACAAGATGAAGATACATTAGATACATGGTTCAGTTCTGCATTATGGCCATTCTCAACACTTGGCTGGCCAGAAAACACAGAAGAATTAGATTACTTCTATCCAACAGACGTATTAGTAACAGGATATGACATTATCTTCTTCTGGGTAATCCGTATGGTATTCTCAGGATTTGCGCATACAGGAAAAACACCATTTAACACAGTATTTATTCATGGTTTAGTACGTGACTCACAAGGACGTAAGATGAGTAAATCATTAGGAAATGGTATTGATCCATTGGAAGTAATCGAACAATACGGTGCAGATGCTCTTCGTATGACATTAGTAACAGGAAATGCTCCTGGTAACGACATGAGATTCTATGATGAAAGAGTAGAAGCAAACAGAAACTTTGCAAATAAAGTATGGAATGCTTCCCGTTTCATTATGATGAACATGGAAGGAAAAGAAATCACAACTCCAGATACAGCTGATCTATCAGTAGTAGATAAATGGGTATTATCAAAAGTAAATACACTTGCAAAAGATGTAACAGAAAATATGGATAAATTCGAACTTGGTATTGCGTTACAAAAAGTATATGACTTTATCTGGGATGAATTCTGTGACTGGTACATTGAACTTGCGAAATACCGCATTTACCATGCAGATGAAGACGCAAAAGCAGCAAATGCAGCACTTTGGACATTGAAAACAGTATTAGCAAATGGATTAAAATTATTACATCCATATATGCCATTCGTATCAGAAGAAATCTACAGTGTATTAGTGCCAGAAGAAGAATCACTTATGATGTCAACATGGCCAGTATTCAAAGACGAATGGAATTTTGAAAAAGAAGAAGCAACAGTAGAACGTATGAAAGAAATCATTCGTGGAGTACGTAACGTGCGTGCAGAAATGAATGTTGCACCAAGCAGAAAAGCACAAACATTCGTAGTATGTGAAAATGCAGACTTAACTGCTGGTATCGAAGAAATGAAAGCATCTGCAGCGCCACTTATGAGCGCAAGCGAAATTGTTGTACAAGCAACAAAAGATGGTATTGCAGAAGATGCAGTTTCTGTTGTTGTTACAGATGCAGTTGTATATTTACCACTTGCTGAATTAGTTGATTTTGAACAAGAAATTGAACGTTTAACAAAAGAAGAAGCAAGATTAGAAAAAGAACTTGCACGTGTAAACGGAATGCTTAGCAATGAAAGATTTATCAGCAAAGCTCCAGAAGCAAAAATCAACGAAGAAAAAGCAAAACTTGAAAAATATACACAAATGATGGAACAAGTAAAAGAAAGACTTGCAGGCTTAAAAAAATAAGCCTGTAGGTTAAATCATAAAACGAGAGGTAGAGTATGAAACGTATCCGAATAGGAGAATACTTCAAGCAAAGAAAAGAGCGTAGACAGGCTATTTTGGAAAAACGAAGAAATAGTGCGTTTGCAAAGAAAATGGAACCAGTGTATTTGTGGATGAACCGATTTTCACTTGTGCTTCATATGCTTTTGGCATGTATCTTGAATTTTACGATTGAAGCAATTTCAAGACACAATCCATTGGAAGCATGGGAGTATATGGTAGGTTCGCCATGGACATTTCTTTTTAATGCATACATGATTTTTATTACATTCTTTTTGGTGTATCTAGTAAGACGACGCGTATTCTTTCGAATTATTATTAGCGTATTCTGGATGGTAATCGGGATTACCAACGGATATATGTTAAGTGTACGTGTAACGCCATTCAATGCACAAGATTTGAAGGTATTAGGAGATGCCGTTACATTAATTGACAAGTATTTTACAGGAGCACAAGGGATTATGTTGGTTGTTGGAATACTTGCAGTAGTTGTTTGGCTTATTTCTATGTGGAGACGAGGGGGACAGTATACAGGAAAGCTGTATCACATTCCTGCATTGATTGCCATTGTAGTTAGTTTTGGAACGATGGGAATGGTAACAGATGCAGCAATCGAGAAACGACTTGTATCAAATTATTTTGGAAATATTGCATTTGCATATGAGGATTATGGTTTGCCTTATTGCTTCAGTGCAAGTGTATTTAACACAGGAATCAGTCAACCAAGTGAGTATAGCGAAGAAACAATTGCAGAAGTGACTCATAATGGAAAACTATTAGAATCAACAGCGGAAACAGAGAAGTTCCCAAATATTATTTTGATTCAATTAGAGTCTTTTTTTGACACAGATGAAGCAGAGTTTTTCTATACATCACAAGATCCAATTCCAACCTTCCATTCTTTAATGGAAAATTATTCGTCTGGTTACTTTAAGGTACCATCCGTAGGAGCAGGAACTGCAAATACAGAATTCGAAGTGTTAACAGGAATGAACCTTCGCTATTTTGGACCAGGAGAATATCCTTATAAAACAATCATCAAATACCAGCCAACGGAAAGTGTTGCAACAGCACTAGGAAAGTTTGGATATGGTACACATGCACTGCACAACAATGGCGGTAATTTCTACAGCCGTGCAGATGTATTTAACAATATGGGATTTGATACTTACGCAAGTAAAGAATTCATGAACATCTTACAATTTACAGAAAATGGATGGGCAAAAGATGACATTTTAACAGAACATATTTTGAATGCCCTTGATTCGACAGAACAGCAGGACTTTGTATTTGGTATTACAGTAGAAGGTCATGGTGATTATCCAGAAGAAAAGGTGATTGAAAATCCAACCATCAATGTTTATGGAATAGAAGATGAAGGACGAACAAATGCATGGGAATACTATGTAAATCATCTGTATGAGACAGATAAATTTATTGCGGATCTCATTAGTGAATTGGAAAAAAGAGATGAAGAAACAGTCTTGATTCTATATGGAGATCATTTGCCAACAATGGGATTGGAAGCGAAAGATTTGAAGAGCCGTTATTTATATAATACAAATTATGTAATCTGGGATAACATGGGCTTGGAAAAAGAAGATCGCAACATTCCAACATATCAATTAATGGCAGAAGTTTTTGATCGATTGGGAATCCATTCAGGAACTGTTTTTAATTACCATCAAGAAAGACGTCAGACAAAAGATTATTTACCAGATTTAGAGCTGCTTCAATATGACATGCTGTATGGTAAAAATTATCTATATGGCGGAACAGAAAATGCACCACAGGTGGATGGAGAATTCCGAATGGGTGTACTTGATGTCTCACTCAATGGATTTGAAGAATATCCAGAGTCATCGCGATATGCGTTCTATGGAGAAAATATGACTGCAAGCAGTAAAATCTATTTGAATGGAGAGAAACAAAAAACGATATTCTATAATGATACACATATTGAATTGGAAAATGTAGAATTGCAGGAAGGCGACAGCATTGTGGTGTCACAAGTTGGTTCAAGCAGTCGAATCTTCCGTTCTTCAGAAGAATATCGTTATCAACAAGGAACCTTGGTTCTTGCTTCAGAGTATGTTGCACCTGTAGAACCAGAATCGACAATTGAAATGTAGAGAAATATCAAAAAATGCGCACGGTAACCTATTGCTTTTTTAGGATGCTGTGCGTATGATGATTATGTTAGGGAGGAATACAGATGCTAAATTTTGAAGAAGAATTAAAGAAATTTAAACCTTGTTTGGAAGTTGAAGATATTGAAGAAGCAGTATACCAAGAAGACCTGACTGACATGGCAGATATTTTGAAAGAATATATGCAAAAGAATTAATAGAGTGATGGTGAAATAAGTGGAATATACGAAGAAATTTATATACTTATCAAATCAATGGTATAACGATGGTTTGAAAAAAGCGAATATCCGCGATTTGTCAGGCGCTATCACATCTTTAAAGAAAAGTCTTCAGTACAACCGCGATAATATAGCTGCTCGAAATCTTCTTGGACTTGTATATTATGGACGAGGAGAAGTTGCCGAAGCACTTGTAGAATGGATCATCAGTAAGAACATGAAAGGTCACAGGAACATTGCAAACTATTATATCAAGAAAGTGCAAGAATCAGCAAGTGAGCTAGATGCAATCAATCAAGCAGTAAAAAAATATAATCAGTGTCTTGTATATTGTCAGCAAGATGGAGAAGATTTGGCAGCCATTCAATTACGAAAAGTGGTGTCAGCTCATCCAACATTTTTGAAAGCACAGCAATTACTGGCTCTTTTGTATATGCAGACAGAGCAATATGCAAAAGCAAGACAGTTGCTTAGAAAAGCACATAAAATAGATACCACAAATGAGATTACACTTCGCTACATGCATGAGCTAAAGCAGTTGCATAAAGAAAAGGTAGGAAAGTTAAAAGAAGAGAAGGAGCAGACCATTTCTTATAAGTTGGGAAATGAGACGATCATTCATCCAGTATCCGCTTCCCTAAAAGATAATGCAACATTTTTAACAGTGTTGAATATTGCAATCGGACTTGCGGTAGGTGCAGCAGTTGTTTTGTTCTTAGTTGTGCCAACAATGAAGAAAAATATGACAGCAAAAACGAATCAAGATATTATTGTTTATAGTGAGCAGATTGCAGCAAGAGAAACAGAGATTGATTTGTTGGAGCGTGAGCTAGAAGATTATCGTGCTGAAAGTGAAGCAACGGCAGAAGAGAAAGCGATTGCACAGCAAACAGGAGCAAGCTATGAAGCTTTAGTATCGATTTTAGTTCATTATAATACACCGAATTATGACACTGCCAAGCTGGTAGATGAATTGCTAGAAGTAAAGGTGGAAGCGTTAGGAGCAACAGGAAAAGCACAATACGATGCGATTTCTCAAGAGGTATTTGCCAAGGAATGTGAATCCCTATTTGCAGTTGCGAAAAGAAGTTTTGAAGCGGTGAATTATGGCCGTAGTCAAGAATGCTTGGAACGTATCTTGAAGATGAATGAAGGATATGAAGATGGACAAGCAATGTTGATGCTTATGAAAACATATGATGGACAAGGAAATGCAGAACAGGCAGAGCAGTTGTATCAACGTATCTTAGAAGTATATAAGGATACAGAAGTAGCTGCAGAAGCAACTGCACATATGACAGATGCGCCAGTAGATGGAACAAATCAATAAAATAAGATTTACGAAAGAGAATGTAACAAATGTTATGTTCTCTTTTTTGTTATAAGGAGGGAAATATGAAATATCAAATTCAAGAAAATTGCCTTACAATTTTTTTGCCAAGAGAGGTGGACCACCATAATGCGGAGGAGATTCGTGAAGAATCCGATGCCTTGATTGAAAAGCATCATATCAAATGTGTAATTTTTGATTTCGAAGGAACGAACTTTATGGATAGCTCTGGAATTGGTGTAATTATGGGGAGATATCGCATGATTTATTTATTAGGCGGAGAAGTTTGGGCAGTCCATGCAAATGAACGTATGAAAAAAATCTTAGTAATGTCAGGCGTTACAAAAATCATTCAGATATATGAGGAGGAAGAATAATGATGGAGCTTATCTTTGAGAGCAAATCAATAAATGAAGGGTTTGCTCGTGTATCAGTTGCCGCATTTTTGACACAGTTAAATCCAACCTTAGAAGAGGTGGATGATGTAAAAACAGCGGTATCGGAGGCAGTTACAAATGCAATCATTCATGGGTATGAAAATCAGATTGGAAAGATTTGGATTCGATGCAAAATAGAAGGCGATGTGTTTTACATAGAAGTGGAAGATAGAGGAAAGGGAATGAAAAATGTAGAGCAGGCAATGCAGCCAATGTTTACAACAAAGCCGGAGCTGGAGCGTTCTGGAATGGGATTTTCCTTTATGGAAGCTTTTATGGATAGCTTAGATGTAGCATCCGAAGAAGGAAAGGGAACAATTGTCAAAATGCAAAAAGAAATAGGAAAAGGAAGGAAAGAATGGAACACACGATCGCTTTGATTCAGAGGTCACACGACGGGGATAAAAAAGCGAGAGAACAATTGGTAGAAGAAAATGTTGGACTGATATGGTGTGTGGTAAAGCGTTTTCATGGACGGGGAGTGGAGATGGATGACTTATTTCAAATCGGCAGTATTGGACTTTTGAAAGCGATTGACAAGTTTGACCTGTCATTCGATGTGAAGTTTTCCACTTATGCAGTGCCTATGATTTCCGGGGAAATCAAACGATTTCTCAGAGATGATGGTATGATAAAAGTAAGCCGTTCCTTAAAAGAGCTATCCTATAAAGCATTTATGGCAAGGGAAAAATTACAGGAAAGTTTGCAGAGAGAGCCAACGGTAGAAGAACTTGCGGAGACATTGCAAGTGGATAAGGAAGAGCTGATGATGGCATTGGAAGCCGGAAATGAGGTAGAATCCATTTATCGGCCAGTTTATCAAAAAGATGGAAATGAAATTGCACTAGTGGATAAACTAGAAGAAAAGGAAGCACAAGAAGAAAAAATTTTAAATCGTATGGTATTGCATCAATTGTTGGAAGGATTAGAAAAAGAAGCAAGGCAGTTGCTATATTTGCGCTACTTTGCAAATAAGACGCAGACAGAAATCGGAAAAACAATGGGAATTTCACAGGTGCAGGTGTCACGTATGGAAAAGAAAATTTTGAAGATGCTTCGTGGAAGAATAAAAGAAAAGGAGATGCACCATACTAACAGAAAGTGAAAGGATGGTGTGTGTATGGAAAAAGCAGGAAAAGGGATTCGCATGTGTCTGGTGTTCGTTGTATTAACAGCAGTTATCGTGGGAATCCTTTATTATTATTATGAAATACAGAAAGAAGAGTTAAGAGATACAGGGGTATTAATTACATCAGTTGAAACAGGATGGAATCATTTATGTCAGTAGGAAAAAGTACATTGTATATAAAAGGGGATCAAAGTGTGGAGGTGCAAAAGCGGGATGTAACGCTAGGAGACCTGCTTACTATGGAATATGTAGATGGTGCAGTTCTTGCAAAATTGAAAACGTTAAAAGTGTTGAAGTTTCCAGAAACGGGAAAGCATCGTTATGTGGTTTCCGTTATGAAATTGATTCAGATCATTCATGCAGAGTATCCCAATATGGAAATTCAAAATTTAGGAGCAGCAGATATTATCATTGCATATGAAATGCCAAAAAGTACAAAAAAATGGTTGCAGTATGTGAAAACAGTCTTGGTTTTTTTGATTACCTTTGTAGGAGCTTCTTTTGCAATCGTAACATTTAATAATGATTCCAATGTAACAAAATTATTCTCACAGATTTATGAATTATTTATGGGGCAGGAAAAACAAGGATTTTCGATTTTGGAATTGATGTACTGTATCGGAGTTGTGATTGGAATCCTGGTCTTTTTCAATCATTTTGGAAAAAAGAAATTTACAGCAGACCCTACGCCAATCGAAGTAGAGATGCGCTTGTATGAAAATGATATTCAAACAACCTTGATACAAAGTGATGGGCGAAAGGGGGTAGAAGTGGATGTGGATACGACAAGCCCTCCTTGCACTGATCGGTCTTAGTGCAGGCATGATTGTTGCAGGTGGATTGTTTGCATTTATCATTAGTTTAGGTATCATATCCGATTTTGCGGACCGTACCCATACGGGAAATCAAATTAAATTATATGAAGATGCAGTTGCATTAGGTGGTGCAATTGGAAATGCAATTTACATTTATAAAATTCCAATTGGATATCATCCCATTGGCTTAGGCGTATATGGCGTATGTGCAGGCATTTTTATTGGATGTTGGGCAATGGCATTAGCGGAAGTGCTGAAAATTTTTCCGATTTTTATTAGACGTATAAAAATTGTACAAGCAATTCCGTATCTGATTCTTGCAACTGCATTGGGAAAAGGAATCGGAGCATTGGTCTATTTTTGGAAAGGATGGTGAGATCATGAATCAGGAGGCACAACAAGAGTATCAGGAATATGTAAAAGAGAAAACACCAGTCCACTGTTTGTGGAAAAATATGATAAAGGCATATATTACAGGAGGAATTATCTGCACGTTTGGGCAGGTGATTTTAAATTATTGTAAGTCACAAGGTTTGTCGGAAGATATTTCAGGTGGTTGGACTTCCATGCTGCTAGTATTACTCAGTGTGATTTTAACAGGTTTGAATTTGTATTCGAAGATTGCTAAATGGGGTGGCGCAGGGGCGCTAGTACCGATTACAGGATTTGCAAATTCCGTAGCAGCACCAGCCATTGAATTTCAATATGAAGGACAGGTTATGGGAATTGGTTGTAAGATTTTTACCATTGCAGGACCAGTAA
>CAZINB010000017.1:3704-39584 GCA_964540565.1 uncultured Faecalimonas sp. | reverse complement strand
CCTTTTACTTGATTGTAAACGTCTAATCCAGCATCTTTTGTAATTTTTTCAGCTTCTTCAATAGAAGCGATTCCATATTTATTTAAAGCAGCATTGATTTGGTCAATACGTCTTTCATATGATTCAAATAAAGCCATTATGATGTCCTCCTTCTATTATTCTACACGTGGGTCAATGATTTTAACAGCATCAGCTACACGACCATATTGTCCTTTTGCTTTTTCCCATGCTGTGTTAGGATCATCACCTTTTTTGATGAAGTCTGTTAATTTTCCAAGGCTTACGAATTGGTAACCGATGATTTCATCGTTAGCATCTAATGCAATACCTGTTACATAACCTTCAGCCATTTCAAGGTAACGAGGACCTTTTGCTAATGTTCCGTACATTGTACCTACTTGTGAACGAAGACCTTTTCCTAAATCTTCAAGACCTGCACCAATTACAAGTCCGCCTTCTGAGAAAGCTGATTGAGTTCTACCATAAACGATTTGTAAGAATAATTCTCTCATCGCTGTGTTGATAGCATCACATACTAAGTCTGTATTTAAAGCTTCTAAGATAGTTTTTCCTGGAAGAATTTCTGAAGCCATAGCTGCAGAGTGAGTCATACCAGAACATCCAATTGTTTCTACTAATGCTTCTTGGATGATACCTTCTTTTACGTTTAATGTTAATTTACATGCTCCTTGTTGAGGTGCACACCAGCCAATACCGTGTGTAAAACCAGAAATATCTTTTACTTCTTTAGCTTGTACCCATTTTGCTTCTTCTGGGATTGGAGCTGGTCCGTGATTAGCGCCGCTAGCAACTGGACACATTGTTTTTACTTCATGTGAATAAATCATGATTAAAACTCCTTTCAAGTGTGAATTGTGATTCTTAGGATGTTTGTTATAAGTTTAACACCCATATAGTATTATTGTCTCATAATCCGACTGATTCGTCTAGTTCTTTTTTAGAAAAATTTAATTATTCGACATAGTACTCCATAATAATTCAAGTGCAGCTTCTACTGCTGCGTTTCGATTTTCTTCTCGATTACCTGAGAAATGACATTCTTTTACCAATACGTTATCCTGTATGCAGCATCCTACATACACGAGTCCTACTGGTTTCTCTTTTGTTCCGCCGCCTGGACCTGCAATTCCTGTTGTGCTAAGTCCTACATCTGCTTTTGCAGCTCTTGCTGCCCCAGCCGCCATCTCGTATGCTGTCTGTTCACTCACTGCACCATATTTTTCTAGTGTCTCGTGAGAAACACCAAGCAAACGTTCCTTTGCCTCATTGGAATATGTGATATGACCTTCATTGTACACATTGGAAGCGCCTGAAACATTCAAGATACGACCTGCCAAAAGTCCGCCTGTACAAGATTCTGCTGTGGTAATCGTATATCCTCTTTTTGCAAGTTCTAAGACAATCTTTTCTTCTAATTGCACCTTACATTCCACCTTGTGTTAATACTTGTTTGTTTTTCCAAACATAATCTACGAGTGAGATAATAGTAAGCGCTAAACCAATCCAAACAATCACTGTTGTAAGTGTTTGCATTGCTGGATTTTGGATGTCTAAAATTAAAAGAATGATCATTGCCATGTGTGATACTGTTTTAAATTTTCCCCAGTAACTTGCTGCAATAACAATTCCGTTATCTGATGCTACAAGACGGAAACCGCTAATGATAAATTCTCTTGCAATAATGATCAAGACGATCCAAGCTGCAAGTTTACCAGTTTCAATCAAACAAATCATAGCAGAACATACTAAAAGTTTGTCAGCCAATGGATCCATAAATTTTCCAAAGTTTGTAACAAGATTATGCTTTCTTGCAAGATGTCCATCAAGGAAATCTGTGAAACTTGCGATACAGAATAATGCTAATGCGATGTATTTGCTTGCTTCTCCTGCTAAATCTGTAAGCATAAATACTACAAAAAATGGAATCATCAATACTCTTAATACAGTTAACTTATTTGGTAAATTCATTATACAATCTCTCCTATTAAATCATATTCTAAAGCGCCTGTGATGCAAACTTTCGCAAAGTCACCTGACATCAACTCTTCTCCTGTTTCCACAAAGATAAAGCCGTCTACTTTTGGTGCATCTTTATAAGTTCTTCCTACATATGCATTTTCATCTGCAACTTTTCCTTCGATCATAACAAGTACTTCTTTTCCGACCATCTCTTCTGCAAGTTCAAATGCAATTTCTTGTTGTAATTCCATAAGTTCTGCCTGACGGTCTTCTTTCACAGATTCCTCAATTTGATTTGGCATTGTCGCCGCTGGAGTATCCTCTTCAGGTGAATAGGTAAACACACCAAGACGATCAAATTCCATTTCATCCACAAATTCCATCAATTCTTCATGATGTTCTTGTGTTTCTCCTGGGAACCCTGTAATCAATGTAGTACGAAGTGTGATATCTGGAATCTCACGACGAAGTTTTTCAATGATCTCTACCAACTGTGCCTTTGATGTTCTTCTTCCCATTCTCTTTAAGATATCATCTGCTGCATGTTGGATTGGAAGGTCGAGATATTTGCAAATCTTATCTTCTTCCTTGATTGTTTGGATCAATTCATCATAAATTTCTTCTGGATAGCAATATAAAATACGAATCCATTGAATTCCACTAATCTTACATAATTCTTTTAGTAATTTATGAAGTGACTTTTCACCGTAAATGTCTTTTCCATAAAGTGTTGTTTCTTGTGCAACCAAGATCAATTCTTTTACACCTTGGTCTGCAAGTTCTTTTGCCTCTTTTAAAAGTTGTTCCATTGGAACACTTCTAAAGTTTCCTCTGATTTTTGGAATGATGCAGTAAGTACAGTGTTTGTCACAACCTTCTGCAATCTTGAGGTATGCAAAATGTCCGCCTGTTGTTACAAGACGTTTTGTATCAACTACAGGAAGCGCTTGTAAATCTTCCATTTCTATCATTTTGTGACCTTCTAAGGCTTCATCAATCGCTTCTAAAATCTTATCATATGATGTTGTACCTAGTACTGCGTCTACTTCCTCAATCTCATCCAAGATTTCTTGTTTATAACGTTGTGCCAAACATCCTGTTACGATCAAGGCTTTTAGTCTGCCTTCTTTTTTGTACTCAGCCATTTCCAAAATTGCTTGTACACTTTCTTCTTTCGCATCGTGAATGAAGCAGCAGGTATTTACAACAATGACATCTGCAATTTCTTCACTATCTACCATCTGATGTCCTTTTGAGGCAAGCAGCCCTAACATCACTTCTGTATCTACCAGGTTCTTATCGCACCCTAATGACACAAATAATACATTCATGCTTTTTCTTCTCCTATATACTTATTGAGGCAGATACATGATGCACCTGCCTCTTTCTAGTTCTTATTAATTTTCGTCTTCAGCAATAATTTTAATTTTTGCGCTGTTTAATTCGTCAATCGCAACCGAAAGAGGTTTTTGACCTTGTTTTGCGTAAACTAATGGTTCGCTTCCGTCGATGATTTGTCTTGCTCTTTTTGATGCAGCAAGAATAATTGAGTAACGGCTGTTTACAATCTTAGTAGCACCTTCTTCAACATCTTGGTTTACTACTTGCATTAATTCTGTATAAGATGGATGTAACATGTATTATTCTCCTTTCACATTCCCTTTTAATTCTTGTTCAATCTGGCACATAAATTCTTGATTGCGAGATGCTCTGTAGTGTTCACTGCAAATAATGTTATGAATCTCTTCTACACATACCGCTAAATCATCATTTACTACAAGGTAGTCGTAATGTGACATTCCTTCTGCTTCTTCTGCAGCTCTCGCCATGCGTGATTCAATCACATCCATTGTCTCTGTTCCTCTTCCAACTAAACGTTCTTTGAGTACCTTTGCACTTGGTGGTGTGATAAATACTAAGAGTGTTTCTGGGAATTTTTCTTTTACTTTCAATGCACCTTGAATTTCAATCTCAAGGATTACATTCTTCCCTGCATTTAACATCTCTTCTACATAAGCGCGTGGTGTGCCATAGTAATTATTAACATACTTAGCATACTCTATTAATTCGTCTTGTGCAATCATTTTTTCAAATTCTTCCGAAGTTTTGAAAAAATATTCTCTTCCATCCACTTCTCCTTCACGTGGATTACGAGTCGTTGCAGAAATGGATAATGCATATTCTTCGTAGTCTTGCATCATCTTTTTCACAACCGTTCCTTTACCTGCTCCAGAAAATCCTGAAACAACAATTAAGATACCTTTCTTGTTCATAGCGATCTCCTATTCGATATTTTGTATTTGTTCACGTACTTTTTCAATACCTGTTTTTAAATCAATTGCAATATTAGATGTTTCTAAATCATTTGCTTTCGAAAGGATTGTGTTCGCTTCACGATTCATCTCTTGTGCGATGAAGTCAAGCTTTCTTCCGATTCCTTCTGCTACATCTAAAGTAGCTTTCATATGTTTTATATGGCTGCGAAGTCTTACTGTTTCTTCGTCTGTGCAAATCTTATCTGCAAACAGAACGACTTCCGAAGCCAATCGACCTTCGTCGATTTGAGCATCTGCCAATAATTCTTTTACTTTTGCTTCTAATTTTGCTCTGTATTCTGCAACAATCTGTGGAGAACGTTTTTCTACTTTTGTAACTAAGTCTAACATTTCGTCCAATTTCGCATTGATATCGTTTTTCAAGTTTTCTCCCTCTACCACGCGAGTGTCACGGAATTGTTCAAATGCACCTTTCAACGCCTTTTCAAGTCCATTCCAGATTTCTTCTTCATCCATCACTTGTTCTTCCATTGTAAGTACTTCTGGACAACGTGATAACGTTGAAACACGAATGTCATAATCTAATGAAAATGCATCTCTCATCTCTTCGAAATATGATAAATATTC
Organism: uncultured Faecalimonas sp.; assembly: GCA_964540565.1. GTDB lineage: Bacteria > Bacillota > Clostridia > Lachnospirales > Lachnospiraceae > Faecalimonas. The sequence continues at coordinate 34,701 of CAZINB010000017.1, read as the reverse complement.
TTGCGCCAACGCTTTATTATATTTTAAAGATACTTGATTTTCTGATAGATCTTCATATGTAATAAAGATATCCACTTTCCCACGTTGTGCGTATTGTTTGAGCAAGTTACGAATTGCTGCGTCAAAGAAATTCAATTTCTTTGGCATACGGATATTTACATCTAAATATCTGTGATTTACCCCTTTTAACTCCACTGTAAATTTGCGTTGTCCGTCAGTAATCTCACATCTGCCGAACCCTGTCATACTTTTAATCATAATGTACCTCATCGTCATTTTGTCATAATAATTAATTATAATTCATTTATTCTCGAATGACAATTGGTAATTTTCATTTCCATGTGGTATAATCAACATTTGATAAAAGGATAGAAAGGACATAGCATTATGGCATTTGATGGCATTACTATTGCAAATATCGTACATGAATTGAGAGAACAGTTACTTGATGGCCGTATTAACAAAATTGCCCAACCGGAAGCAGATGAATTATTACTCACGATCAAATCCCGCACCGGGCAAAAACGACTTTACATCTCAGCAAGTGCTTCTCTTCCACTGATATATTTAACTGAAGCAAACAAGACAAGTCCTATGACTGCACCGAACTTCTGTATGCTGCTTCGTAAGCACATCAACAACGGACGCATTACAGATATTACGCAGCCAAAGCTGGAACGTATCATTCGTTTTGAAATCGAACATCTTGATGAGCTTGGCGATTTGTGCAAAAAATATCTGATTGTTGAAATCATGGGAAAACATAGCAATATTATTTTCTGTAACGAAGATAATCGTATCATTGACAGTATCAAACACGTATCTGCTCAGATGAGTTCTGTGCGTGAAGTACTTCCTGGGCGAACTTATTTCATTCCAGACACGATGGAAAAACTAGATCCCCTTGAAGTGAATTTCTCAGAATTTGCTTCTGCCCTTACAAGCAAACCTTGCAATTTGGCAAAAGCTATTTATACCAGTTTCACAGGAGTCAGTCCAATTGTTGCTGAAGAAATTTGCAATTTATCTGGAATCGATTCTGCTGTCACCCCAAAAGAATTATCGGATGATATTATGGTGCATTTATATAAAGAATTCAATCTTTTCTTTGAGCAAGTAGCAAAAGGGATTTTTTCACCTGTTATTTATTACAAAGGACAAGAACCAAAAGAATTTTGTGCCTTACCACTTTCCCATTTTGCCTTATATGAAGCAAAGACTTTCGAATCAATCTCTAGCCTGCTAGAAACTTACTATGCTTCGAAAAACACGATCACACGTATTCGTCAAAAATCGGTGGACCTTCGCAAAATCGTACAGACTGCTCTCGAGCGTAACTGCAAAAAATACGATTTACAGCTTCGCCAAATCAAGGACACGGAAAACCGTGATAAATTCCGTATTTATGGAGAACTTATCAATACTTACGGATATGGTTTGGAACCAAAGGCAAAGAAACTAGATTGCCTCAATTATTACACAAACGAAGACATTTCCATTCCACTGGACGAGACGAAGACACCTCAGGAAAATGCACAGAAATACTTCGATAAATACAACAAGCAAAAACGTACTTTTGAAGCACTTTCTACTTTAATTGAAGAGACTCATGATGAAATCGTATACTTAGAATCGGTAAGCAATGCCCTTGATATTGCACTTAGCGAAGACGACTTAAGCCAAATCAAGGAAGAGCTAATTGATGCCGGTTACGTGAAACGTAAATTCACGAAAAAGAAAGTTAAGATTACCAGCAAGCCATTTCATTATTTATCCAGTGATGGATATCACATTTATGTTGGAAAGAATAATATTCAAAATGAAGAATTGACGTTCCACTTTGCAGTTGGAAACGATTGGTGGTTCCATGCAAAAGGCTGTCCTGGCTCTCACGTAATTATAAAAACAAACGGGGAGGAACTTCCAGATAGAACTTTCGAAGAGGCAGGAAAACTTGCTGCTTACTATTCCAAAAATCGTGGAAATGAAAAAGTGGAAATCGATTACATTGAAAAGAAACATGTAAAGAAAGCCAAAGGTGGAAAACCTGGTTTTGTAGTTTATCACACTAACTACTCTCTGATCATTGATTCTGATATTTCAAATCTACAAGAGCTTTAAAGACCAAAAAAGAATCTCACGCTGAGATTCTTTTTTGTTACACTTTCCCTAATAAATAATCGATAAATTGTTGTGCTGTTCTTCCAGACAATCCACCGTGACTTAATTCCCACTTGTTTGCCTCTAAAAACAACTCTTTTTCTTCCATTTGAATTCCATTTTTTTCTGCTAGCGTCTTTACAATTTGTTGGAACTCTTTCTTGCTTGGAGAACCAAAATAAATTGTCACACCAAATCTTGCAACTAAAGACAGTTTTTCCTGCACCGTATCATTTGTATGCAGTTCTTCATCTCGGTCTGCCTTATCTTTAAACGTTTCTCGTACCAAATGACGACGGTTCGATGTAGCATAAATTAAAATATTGTCTGGTTTCTTTTCCAGACCGCCTTCAATTACTGCTTTTAAATATTTATACTCAATTTCAAACTCCTCAAAGGATAAATCATCCATATAAATAATGAATTTGTAATTTCGATTCTTAATTTGTGCGATGACATCATTTAAATCCTGAAATTGATGTTTGTATATTTCAATCATACGAAGCCCATGATCATAATATTGGTTCAAAATAGCTTTGATCGAACTTGATTTTCCTGTTCCGGCATCGCCAAAAAGCAGACAGTTATTTGCTTTTTTCCCTAAAACAAAAGCTTCCGTATTGTCAATCAGTTTTTGCTTCGCAATCTCATATCCAACTAGATCGTCCATCTGCACATGTGAAATCTTGGTAATCGGTACAATCCTTGCTCCATCCTCTTTATGTTCCACACGGAACGCCTTATGCAGACCAAATTTGCCTACCCCAAATTCTTTGTAAAATGCAGTTACGATATTTTGAAAGATTTCTGCCGTTTTACAGTTTGCCAATTGCTCACTCAATTTGCAAATATGGTCTCGTATCCGTTTGTTAAATACCCTTCCATGACCTTTTACATTTTCATAAGCATCTATCATAGATACGAATGTCACATCTAGCGCTTTCTCGATGGTTGTAAAATCATAATGAAAGCATTCTCGAAAAATCTCAAAATCATGTAAGGCAACTTTGTTGATTCCCCCTTCTACTGCTCCCACAATCTCACATGCTGTGCTGTATGCATTTTCATGATTGGCAAGTAAAAAGGTAAGATAATTCTGCCAAAGATTTCCCTCGAATCCATACGTTGCTGTCAGCTCCATCAATTCATTTAACGTATCAAATAATCGCTGTGTAAACTCTTCCTTTCGATCGGATGCCGTTTCACAATGTTCCATCAAAAATGCCATTTCCTGCAATACGTTATCTTGTTCCATATGCTTATATAACATTAGTTGATCTATTTTCATCTTGCAACCCTTCTCACTCTAATAATTTCCTAAAATCTTCAAACTTCTTGATTCTTCACGCAATCCACGAATCGCATTTTTCACTGCTCCATCTGCCATATTTCCTTCGAAATCAACGAAGAAACAGTATTCCCAATTGCGTCCTTCAATCGGTCTTGATTCAATCTTTGTCATACTCAAGTCATTGTAAATGAAATGTGATAACAAATGATAGAGAGATCCACTTTCATGTGCCACTTCAAAACAAATACTAATCTTGTTAGCATCCTTTAAGAAAATTTTCTGATTGGTAACTACGATAAAGCGTGTCGTATTGGCACTATTATGATTTGTTTTCTCTACAAGCACTTCTAATCCATAGTATTCTGCCGCATACTCACTACAGATTGCCGCTTTCTTACAGTCATTATCTTCTAATACTTTCTTTGCTGCCATCGCTGTATTTCCAACACTCACCTGCTGCCACTCACGATGATCATCTAAAAATTTTGCGCTTTGCATCAATGCTTGCGGATGAGAATACACACGTTCAATCTGAGAGATTTCTGTTCCTGGAAGTCCTGCTAATGTATGGTTGATTTCCAGTTCTACTTCTCCCACAATATAATTTTCAAATTCCATCAAAAGGTCATATACTTCATTTACTGCTCCAGCAGAGCTATTTTCAATTGGCAATACTGCAAAATCTGCTGAACCTTCTTCAATGGCTTCCATAGCATCACGAAATGTCTGCACATGAAAACTATTGATATCTTTTCCAAAATAGCGTTCCATAGCAGCCTGGCTATACGCCCCTTCTGTCCCTTGAAATACGATTCTGGAATGTTCCCAATCGAGTTTGTCCACCCCAATAAATGGAAGTCTTCCCAACGCACCTTTTCTTGTCAAAAGTTGATATTGTAACTTACGGCTCATCGACATGATCTGCTCGAAAAGTTCTGTCACTCCTTTTTTCAAGAATGGATTTTCCACATTTGCCGCAACTGCTGCCAGCTTCTCTTTTTCCCTTTGCTTATCGAAAATCTTTCTGCCTGCTTCAATCTTTATCTCGCCAACCTGTTCGCAGATTTCCATTCTTTTTTCATATAATGCAACGATTTCTTCATCTATCACATCTAATTGATCTCTTAATTCTAGCAATGTACTCATATCGATTCCTCCTGTCAAATTTCCATTTATTATAATACAATTATTTTTCAAAATCCACATTTTCAGAAAGTTAATAGTTGAAAAAGGAATTTATTTGGTATATTATATTCTAAAGATTTTACACAGGAGGATATATGATGAACGCAACAGAATGTATCAAAGGGCGAAGAAGTATTCGAAAATATAAAGAGCAAAAGGTAGAGCATTCCCTTTTAAAATCTATTATTTCAACAGCTTCTTTTTCTCCATCTTGGAAAAACACTCAAATCACTCGTTATATCGCAATTGAAGACACTTCTATTATTCAAAAAATTGCAACTGATTTTACCCCAGAATACAATTCCAATATTATTAATCAAGTTTCAACATTAATTGCTGTTACTTTTATTAAAGGTCGCTGCGGATTTGAACGCGATGGTTCTTTTTCTACCAAAAAGGAAGATCGTTGGCAAATGTTTGATGTTGGCGTAGCTTGTCAATCATTCTGTCTTGCTGCACACGAAGTGGGACTTGGAACTGTTATCATGGGAATCTGGGATGAAGAAGGTATCACAGAATTACTTGATATTCCTGAAACACAGGAACTTGCTGCATTGATTGCAATTGGCTACCCAGACATTGCACCAGAAGCACCGAAGAGAAAACCTGTAGAAACATTATTATCATATCGCTAGCTTAGGAGGATGTTATGAGACACTTAATGAGTCCATTAGACTTTTCAGTCGAAGAATTAGACAAATTATTGGATTTAGCAAATGATATTGAAGCAAATCCACAAAAATATGCACATGCATGCGCAGGCAAGAAACTTGCAACACTATTTTTTGAACCAAGCACACGAACACGTTTAAGTCACGAAGCTGCCATGTTAAATCTTGGTGGAAATGTTCTTGGTTTTTCATCTGCAAATTCAAGCTCTGCTGCAAAAGGTGAAAGTGTATCTGACACAATTCGTACTGTTTCATGTTACGCTGATATCGTTGCTATGAGACATCCAAAAGAAGGTGCTCCAATGGTTGCAGCCAAACATTCCAGCATTCCAATCATCAATGCAGGGGATGGTGGGCATCAACATCCTACCCAGACATTAACCGATTTACTTACCATCCGTTCTTTAAAAGGGCGCTTGGATAATCTTACAATTGGACTTTGTGGAGACTTAAAGTTTGGGCGTACTGTGCATTCACTGATTCATGCCTTAGTACGTTATCCTAATATCAAATTTGTACTTATCTCACCAGAAGAACTTCGTTTACCAGGATATATTCGAAAAGATGTATTAAATAAGAATCAAATCCCTTACGAAGAAGTGGAATCTTTGGATGAAGCACTTCCAAATTTAGACTTACTTTATATGACTCGTGTACAAAAAGAACGTTTCTTCAACGAAGAAGACTACATTCGTATGAAAGATTTCTATATCTTAAATGCAGAAAAAATGCAGCGTGCACCAGAAGACATGTTAGTTCTTCACCCACTTCCACGTGTTAATGAAATTTCTGTTGAAGTAGATAAAGATCCACGTGCAGCTTATTTCAAACAAGTTCAGTATGGTGTTTATGTTCGTATGGCACTGATCCTTACATTATTAGAGATTGAAGTTTAGAAAGGAAGGGAACAGATCGTGAATAAAAGTCCATTAAATGTTAGTAGTCTTTCAGAAGGTTTTGTATTAGATCATATTGAAGCGGGAAAAAGTATGGATATCTACCGCTATTTGAATTTAGATAAATTAGATTGCTGTGTTGCGATCATCAAAAATGCAACAAGTAAAAAATTAGGAAGAAAAGATATTATCAAAATCGAATGTCCTATCGATGTAATCGACCTTGATGTTCTTGGTTTTATTGATCATAATATCACAGTTAATATCATTCAAAACGATAAAATTATTGAAAAGAAATGTTTACAGCTTCCAAAAGAAATCACAAATGTAATCAAATGTAAAAACCCTCGTTGCATTACATCTATCGAGCAAGAATTAGATCATGTATTTATACTAACTGATGAAGAACAACAAATTTATCGCTGTAAATATTGTGAAGAAAAATATAAACGTTAATTTCAAAAAGAGCTCTGCAAATCAATTTTGCAGAGCTCTCTATTGTTTCATTCCACTTACGTATAAAAGCAAGACGGTAAGCCGGGTTATGTCGTTGGACGATCATCTATCTAGACCTGCTGTCGCCAACAGGTTCAAGCAACCTACCTAAAACGTGACGGGCCGCCACATCGTTTTTATTCGGTTTTGCTTCGGATGGGGTTTACATATGCCCTCTCTGTTACCAGCGAGGCGGTAGTCTCTTACACTGCCCTTCCACCCTTACCTGAGAAACTCAGGCGGTTCATTTCTGTTGCACTATCCTTGGAGTCGCCTCCACCAGACGTTATCTGGCATCCTGCCCTATGAAGCCCGGACTTTCCTCACCTGCGACCTTTCGGTACTTGCAGCCGCGATCGTCTGTCTTACTTTCATACCTTTGTGATTCTAACACTTAATTTCCAACTTGTAAAGAATTTATTCCAAAATCACATCATCGATTAGATCATTTCCATCTGCTGCAGTTGTTGCAAGCACGTCACAACGTTCATTCTGTGGATGACCTGCATGCCCTTTTACCCAAATAAAAGTTACTTGATGAGGTTCTTTTGCTTTCAAAAGACGTTTCCACAAGTCGATATTTTTCACAGGTTCATTTTTTCCACGTTTCCAGCCTTTTTTGATCCATCCATCAATCCAATGTTGATTAAATGCATCCACAACATATTTGGAGTCCGAATACAATTCAATCTCACATGGTCTGTTCAACGCTTCCAATCCTACAATAACCGCCATAAGTTCCATACGATTATTGGTTGTTTTTTTGTAACCGCAAGAATATTCTCTTGTATGCAACTGCCCTTTTGGATCGACATACTCCAAAACAGTCCCATATCCACCAGGTCCATCTGGATTTCCTCTTGCTGCTCCATCTGTATAAATTTTTACTAACATCTATTTCTCCTATTTCATTGCCTCTAATAATGCCGCAACCTGTTCTTCTTTTGTTGCCCAGCTTGTACAAAATCTTACAACGCTTCGTTCCGCATCATATGGCATTTGATATTCATATCCAAATTCTGATTTGATTTCTTCTAATTTTGTGTTTGGTACAATTACAAACTGCTGATTTGTTGGACTGTTTGCATAAAATTCATATCCAAGTTCCAATAAACCTGCTTTTAATTTTTTTGCCATCTGCATTGCATGTGCAGATACTTCAAAGTAAAGACCATCTTTAAACATTTCTAAAAACTGGATTCCAAGCAATCTTCCTTTTGCAAGCATACCACCTTTTTGTTTGATGATATATCGAAAATCTTCTTGCAAATTCTTATTTGTGATAACAACAGCTTCTCCAAATAAAAGTCCTACCTTTGTGCCACCAATATAGAACACATCACAAAGTCTTGCAATATCTGCCAAAGTCATATCATTTTCTTCTGCCATCAAACCATATCCTAATCTTGCACCATCTAAGAACAGATACAGATTACATGCATCGCATGCCTCACGAATTGCTTCTAATTCTGCTTTCGTGTAAATCGTTCCTAATTCTGTCGGATTGGAAATGTAAACTACTTTGGGTTGTGTCATATGTTCATGCGCTCCATCTCCCCAATGCAGCTGATATTGTTCTCGGATCTGATCTGCCGTAATCTTTCCATCAACACCATCAATGGCCATCACCTTATGTCCAGTCGCTTCAATTGCACCTGTCTCGTGCACGTTAATATGCCCTTCTTTTACACAAAGTGCTGCTTGGTGAGGTCTTAAAATCGAAGCAATGACAGTCATATTCGATTGTGTTCCTCCTACCAGAAAATGTACCTGTGCATCTTCGCACTCACAGATTTCTTTGATTTTTTCTTTTGCTACCTGACTATATTCATCTTCTCCATATCCAACAGTTTGTACCATGTTGGTTTCCATCAATGCATTCATGATACGTGGATGCGCTCCTTCTAAATAATCACAATTAAATCGAATCATTTTCGTTCCTCCTCTAGCCATCTTCTGACAGTATACCACACTTAACAGGGAGAGAAAATGTTTTCTCTCCCCACAGCGCACAATATTTATATGATGATACAAACCATGCCGCCATTGCTGTCATTCACAATCTTTTGCATGGTATCTTGGAGTTTCACCTGACTTTCATCGTTGATTGCGATCAATTTATTTCGCATGCCATCCATTACCATATCTTCTATGGATTTTCCGAAAATGCTGGTTCCCCATATTCCTTCTTCACTTCTTGCATTTTCTCCAATATATTTCACCAAATCTTTTGCCTGCTCCTCACTTCCGATGATTGGCGCAATCTCAGTCTCAATATTCGCTCGTATCATATGAATGGAAGGTGCTGTGGAATGAATCTTCACACCAAATTTATTTCCTTGCTTAATAATCACAGGTTCCTCTAAGGTAATCTCTGATTTCTGTGGATTCACCACACCATATCCCTTCATTTTTACAGAACAAATTGCATCTTCAACTGCTTCATATTCCCTTTTTGCTTTAGATAACTGTTTTAAAAGTTTTACCAGTTCATATTCATTCTGAATATTCGTATCCGTCAAACCGCTTAGCATCTCGTAATAATAACATTCCTTCACCTGAATACGAATGCATACTACACCTGTATCCATTGCAACCGATTCAATTTTCACCTGATCTATATACTCATCTGTTGATTCTGGAAGTTTTTGAGAAACATTACGAATTTCTTGAAATTCTCCTAAAATTCCTTTCATGTATTTCAAAATTGCTTGTTTGATCTTATGATCTCTCGGAAGCATCTCCACCCATTTTGGCAGATAAAATCCAATCTCTGACACAGGAAATGTCTTCAGCACCTCTTCCATCACATGATGAATGTCTTCTTCCCGCATCTGTTCACAATTGATTGCCATTGCACTTACACTATATGTATCTTTCAATTGCTGCACCAACTGTTTTGTTTCTGGACTATATGGTTTTTGAGAATTTACCAAAACGATAAACGGCTTTCCAATCGCTTGCAATTCCTGAATGGTCTTCTCTTCTGCTGGAAGGTAGGATTCACGTTTTAACTCGCCAATGCTTCCATCTGTGGTTACTACGATGCCTATCGTAGCATGGTCTTCAATCACCTTCTGCGTTCCAATGCTTGCCGCCTTTGTAAATGGCACCTCATAGTCAAACCATGGTGTTTTTACTTTGCGCTCTTCCTCATTTTCCATATGACCAGTTGCCCCATCCACCATATATCCTACACAATCTACCAGACGCACTTTCACTTTGATATCATCCATAACGGAAATCTCAGCCGCTTCATTTGGCACAAATTTAGGTTCCGCTGTCATAACGGTCTTGCCAGAAGCAGACTGTGGCAGTTCATCTCGGGCTCGCTCTCTGCTTGGAAGATCAGTCATTTTCGGAAGCACCATCAGATCCATAAACCGCTTGATAAATGTGGATTTCCCTGTTCGCACAGGTCCTACCACTCCTAAATAGATTTCGCCGTTCGTTCTAACCTGTATATCTTTATAAATATCAAATAACTCCATAAAAATCCCCCTCACGTATATCTTGTATAATCTATGAGGGGGATTTTATAATTATCACTATTTTTGTTTTCCAAATTTCATCTTATTTTCAGTGCCCGACATCAAACGCTTGATATTTGCACGATGCCTCCAGAATGCCAATCCTACTAAAATGAGTGTGATTACATAGAGCTCAATCAATTCCGGATAAGCAAGTGCGAATCCACCTGTGCATCCATAAGCAAACACTTCGATTGCAAACAGGATCATGATGACAAGAGAACCCAATGACACATATTTTGTAATTACTACAATTAAAATAAATAAAGTTGCAATACTTAAAAACATCACAGGATTTGTAGCTAATACCAAACCAGCTGTTGCAGCAATTCCTTTGCCACCTTTGAATCCTAAATAACATGGATAGTTATGACCAAGCACAACGCCAAGTCCAGCATACATTGCATACAAATCTACTGTTGAATTTTGTGCAAATAAGACTTTTACGATAGCTACTGCCAGCACACACTTCAAGCAATCTCCTACAAATGTAATCGCTCCAGCTTTCCAACCCAATGTGCGAAGCGTATTCGTTGTTCCTGCATTGCCACTTCCAAAGTTTCTGATATCGATGTGATTCATCTTACCGTAAAAATATCCTGTCTGGAACATTCCAAACACATATCCGATTGCCAAACAAATCAAACGTTCCATATATTATTGCTCCTTCTCTTTACGCTCTCTGATAAAGAATTTCAATGAAGTTCCTTTGAATCCAAATGCTTCTCGAATCTTGTTTTCCAAATATCTAGTATATGAGAAGTGCATTAATTCTTTGTCGTTTACAAAGATAACAAATGTTGGTGGTTTTACCGATACTTGTGTAATATAGTAAAGTTTTAAACGTTTTCCTTTGTCTGAAGGTGGTTGTTGCATTGCAACTGCTTCCATCATGATTTCGTTTAACACACCTGTTGATACACGAAGTGTTTGGTTTTCCATAACAATATCAATCATTTCATATAATTTGTTAAGTCTTTGTCCTGTTTCTGCAGATACATACATAATTTCTGCATATGGCATATATGATAATGTTTGTCTGATATTCTTTTCGTATTCATACATAGTCTTATCATGTTTTTCAATGGCATCCCATTTGTTTACAACAATGATAATTCCTTTACCTCTTTCGTGGGCAATCCCTGCAATCTTAGCATCTTGTTCTGTGATTCCTTCTGTTGCATCGATTACCATTAAAACAACGTCAGCACGTTCTACCGCTGTTACTGTACGAATGATACTATATCTTTCTAATTCTTCTTTGATCTTGTTCTTTCTACGAAGTCCAGCTGTATCAATGAAAACATATTCCTTTCCATTGTGTTTGATTGCTGTATCGATGGCATCTCTTGTAGTACCTGCCACATTAGAAACAATCACACGATTCTTTCCAAGTAATTTATTTACGATAGATGACTTTCCTACGTTTGGTTTTCCAACGATTGCGATTCTTGGTCTTTCATCTTCCTCTTCTTCTCCATCGTTTTCTGGGAAATGTTTTGTTACCTCATCTAACATATCCCCAATTCCAAGTCTTGATGAAGCTGAAATTGGCATTGGATCGCCGATACCAAGGTTATAAAATTCATACACATCTGGCATAAATTTATCAAAACTGTCTACCTTATTTACTACAAGTACAACTGGCTTTCCTGATCTTCTAAGCATATCAGCTACTTTCGAGTCAGAATCTACTAAGCCTTGTCTTACATCTGTGATGAACATAATAACATCTGCTGTGTCAATAGCAATCTGTGCCTGTTCTCTCATTTGTGATAAAATAATATCTTTGCTGTCTGGCTCAATCCCACCTGTATCGATTAATGTGAAATCTTTATTCAGCCATGATACTTCTGCATAAATTCTATCTCTTGTTACACCTGGTGTATCTTTTACGATAGAAATCATTTCCCCTGCAAGGGCGTTAAATAATGTGGATTTACCAACGTTTGGTCTTCCCACAATTGCTACGATTGGTTTACTCATATTTCTCTCCTATTTATCTTCATTTAAAAATGCGTTTACTAAATCTTGTCCGCTTGATTTTACAATATCTATCTCAACTTGTAAAGTTTCTTTTACTTCATCTAGCGTGATGTCATCCAAAAAGACTTCCTCTCCGCTTCGAAGCATGCTGCATGGTAATATCAGTTTTTCTCCTAACGGTTGGTCTTTCAATTGTGCCATCAAGTCTTGTCCTGTAATCAAACCTGTTACCGTAATCTTTTCACCAAAGAAATCATTTCGGATTGGGTATACATGAATGGTAACGTTTGAATACTTTTCTTCCAAGCGTTCTGCCATCGATTTGATATATGGGTATACTGCCATTCCTGTCACAGTAGAAACTTCAAATTTTCTATCATCCTCTTCTAAATTCTCATATACTTCTTCGAATTCATTTTGTAACAGACGAACCATTCCAACTCCATTTTCTAATTGTAAGTAGCCATCATACTGCTCTTCCTCTGGCATCTCTCTTTCTGCAAGGATATACCATTCATCTCCTGCATGGATAAAATGTTGCCCATGTTCTTCATAAATTTTCTTCTGCCATCGTTCAATAATTCCAAGTACTTCCTCTGCATCTTCCTTTGTGAATGATTCTAACGGATACAATCCTTCACGATACTTTGTAAGTCCTGCTGGAACAACAGATACACTCTGTAAATATGGCAAATATTTTGATAAATCTGAAATGCTTCGTTCTAACTCTGCACCATCATTGATTCCTTTACAAAGTACAATCTGGCCATTCATCTGAATGCCGCCTTCATAGAATTTGTCTACCTTTTTCAGCGCATCCCCAGCAAATCGATTGTGAAGCATCTTGCAACGTAATTCTGGATTGGTTGTATGGAACGAAATATTAATTGGTTCCAAATGATACTGTACAATACGATTTACATCGTGATCACTCATATTCGTTAATGTAATATAATTTCCTTGTAAGAACGAAAGTCTGGAATCGTCATCCTTGAAATAAAGTGTTTCTCTCATGCCTTTTGGCATCTGATCAATGAAGCAAAACATACATTTATTTCTGCAAGAACGATACTCGTCCATTAACCCTTGTGTAAATGTAATTCCTAAATCTTCTTCATAATCTTTTTCAATCTCTAATTCCCATTGCTCTCCATCTGGTTTCTCAATAAGAAGTACTAGTTCCTCATCATTTACATAAAAATGATAGTCGAACACATCCTCAATTTCACAATCGTTGATGCTTAACAGCTTATCGCCTGGTTCAATTCCCAGCTCCGCTGCAATACTTCCTTCCTCTACTTGTTGTACTATATGTTCATGTTTCATACTAATTTCCTCTAATTTTCCTATTTACTCTATCTTATAATACTAAATTTTGAAGAAAAATGCAATTTCTACATTATAATCTTGAATGCACTACTGTTTTTTGTTAGAATAAATATGGCAAAAAATAATCTCATTTTATTGGAGGCACTCATGACAAACATTACATTATTAGAGAAAACACTTCCAACTGCACCGCTTAAGATTGCTGCATTGGATAGCTGTAAGGAGCTCGGACAACGAGTAAATGACTATATTGTTTCTTTCAGACAGAAAGCTGCTGAGGAAGATATGGAAGCTGCAAAGATTGCAAATTATGATTTGACAAATTATTTAGTAAGCAGCGCTTGTCCTCGTTTTGGTTCAGGGGAAGCCAAAGGAATGCTTCGTGAATCTATTCGTGGTACAGACCTTTTCATCATGGTTGATGTATGTAATCATAGTCTATCATACAAATTAAATGGCTTTACAAACTACATGTCACCAGATGATCACTATCAAGATTTAAAACGTATTATCTCAGCTGCAACAGGCAAGGCACGTCGTATTAACGTCATCATGCCATTCTTATACGAAAGCCGTCAACATAAACGTACAAAACGTGAATCGCTTGACTGTGCATTCGCTCTGGAAGAATTAATCTCTATGGGTGTTTCTAACATTATCACTTTCGACGCACACGATCCTCGTGTACAAAACGCAATCCCACTAAAAGGATTTGACAATTTCATGCCTACTTACCAATTTATGAAGGCTTTATTAAAAGCTGAACCTGATTTAAGAGTAGACAAAGACCACTTAATGATCATCAGTCCAGATGAAGGTGCTATGAGCCGTGCTGTATACTTATCTAACGTCCTTGGTGTGGATATGGGTATGTTCTACAAACGTCGTGACTACTCTACTATCGTAAATGGTAAGAACCCAATCGTCGCTCACGAATTTTTGGGAGATGATTTAAAAGGAAAGAACGCAATCATCATTGATGATATGATTTCTTCTGGTGAAAGTATGTTAGATGTTGCAAAACAGATTAAAGAACGTGGTGCAAATCGTGTATTTGTATTTACTACATTTGGTTTATTTACAGATGGTTTATCAAAATTTGATAAATTCTACGAAGATGGATTTATTGATCGTATCATCACAACAAACCTTACTTACCTTCCAGAAGACTTGTATAAAAAACCTTATTTCGCATGTGCTGATATGAGTAAATTCCTTGCACTTATTATTGATTCATTAAATCACGACTTCCCAATTGGACGTGTATTGAATCCAACAGAAAAAATTCATGCGTTATTAGAAAAACACAATAAACAATTTGAATAAAAATTTCCCCGCAAATTTTTTTGCGGGGATTTCTCTTTTCTAAAATTTTTGGCAAGTGACACCTTTCACACTCATCAATTCACTTACCGTTACCAACTGATAACCTTGTTCCACTAACTGTGGTATCACTTCTGCCATTGCCTGTACTGTTGTTTCATATATATCATGCATCAAAATAATCTGACCATCTTTTGCTTGAGACAATACATAATCTCTTACATATGCAGCATCCTTATATTTCCAATCCAAAGTATCCACATCCCATAACACATATGGCGTATCTAATACTGCTTTCACTGCATCATTAATTGCTCCATATGGTGGTCTGATCATAGTTGTTCGTTGTCCAATGATTTGTTCCAACGCTTGATTCGTTCCCTCTAATTCCCATTGAATCTCTTCTGGCGTTATCTTCGTCAAATTTCTATGATTGGTTGTATGATTTCCTAATTCACACCCAATTTCTGCCATTTTCTGAACTGCTTCTGGAAATTGTTCCACCTGAATTCCGAGTAAGAAGAAGGTCGCTTTTGCATTGCAAGTTTCCAATTGTTCTAACAATGTTTCTGTATATTTTCCAGGCCCATCATCAAATGTAAGTGCAAGCATTGGTTTTGCAGGATTGATGCTGTTTTTCTGTTCATCAAACTTTCCATCTTTTCCAAAATAGTATGTTCTTCCTGCAATCTCTTGCTTTCCTGTTACACAATTTCCATCTTCATCAAAATAATATGTAGCAGTTCCAAAACAATTCCATCCTGATGCATAACTGCCATCTACTTTCAGGAATTTTGTACCTTCCCAGTCACCATACTTGTTTAATACTGTAACACTTCCATTGGTCACTTCCACACGCAATTTGTTGCGCCATTTCGTAGTTAACTGTTTTTGTAGTGCATCCTCAAGTTCAAGCTCTAGCGTATAGTTTCCTTCCGCAGATATATCTGCATTCTGCGTAATCGTATAGCCCTTTCCTTGATTCAATTCTTCTGCCAGCTCTTCTACTTCCTGAATGGCATCTTCCTGTTCGTAATCTGCAGTTACCTGAAACTCTGGCAAAACTTCATCTTGTCTCACTGTTACATTTTCAATTGATAAACTGATCACTGGTATATTTCTATATTCTATTCCACGCCATGCGCAAAAAATAAGTAGGACTATAATCATTATAAGCCCTACTATTTTTGTTCTATCTATGTATTTCATTTCATTCGTATCCTTATAATAATTTTTTCCGAGCTTTATTATAAGATACTTTTTCTGGTTATGCAATAACACGAACCCTTAAAACTTCTTTAACTTGCTTTAACTTTTCTGTAACATCTGACGAAACAATATTTTCCAAATCAATCATTGTGTATGCATATGCATTCTTACTTTTGTTTGTCATGTTTGCAATGTTCATGCCTTCTTCTGCTAAGATTGCTGAAAATTGTCCAATCATATTTGGCACATTGCGATGCAAGATTGTTACACGTGTGTGATTTCCACGATATCCCATATCACAGTCTGGATAGTTCACAGAATGGCGAATATTTCCATTTTCTAAAAAGTCTCGAATCTCTTTCACTGCCATCTTCGCACAATTATCTTCGGATTCTTCTGTTGATGCACCAAGATGAGGAATCACAATTGCTCCCTCTGTTCCCGCAACTGCTGGATTCGGAAAATCTGTTACGTATTTCTTTACCTTTTTGCTTTCGAGAGCAGCTTTGATGTCTTCATCATTTACTAATACATCTCTCGCAAAGTTCAAGATAACCACACCATCTTTCATAAGAGAAATGGCATTTTTATCAATCATCCCTTTTGTACTTTCAAGTGCTGGTACATGAATGGTGATGTAATCACAGTTTTCATATAGCTCTTCCACTGATTTTGCATGATTGATGTGACGAGATAGTCTCCACGCTGCATCGACTGACATATATGGATCGTATCCATATACTTCTAGTCCTAAATGCGCTGCTGTATTTGCTACCAACACACCAATTGCACCAAGACCAATTACCCCTAGTTTCTTTCCTTCTAGTTCACATCCTGCAAATGCTTTTTTCGCTTTTTCTGCTGCTTTCGCAATATCAGCATCCTCTTTATGTTCTTTTACCCATTCGATTCCGCCAACAATATCGCGGGATGCAAGAAGCATCCCTGCTAAAACTAATTCTTTTACACCATTTGCATTTGCACCAGGTGTGTTGAAAACAACGATTCCTTCTTCCGCACAGCGTTCCAAAGGAATGTTATTTACACCTGCCCCTGCTCTTGCAATTGCTTTTAACTCTTTCCCAAATGCCATATCATGCATTGCGCTGCTTCTCACGAGAATCGCATCTGCCTGTTCTGCATTTTCTGTAACTTGATATTCTTCTGTAAATAAATTTGTTCCAACTTCTGCAATTGGATTCATGCAATGATATTGATACATACTATAGATTCTCCTCTTCAAATTTTTTCATAAATGCAACAAGGGCTTTCACACCTTCTATTGGCATTGCGTTATAGATACTAGCTCTCATACCGCCTACGCTTCTATGACCTTTTAGGTTTTCGAGTCCTGCTTCCTTTGCTTCTTTTACAAATTTTGCATCTAGCTCATCATTTCCTGTTACAAATGGTACATTCATAAGAGAACGATCTTTCTTTTCCACTGTTCCCTTAAATAATTTACTTTCATCCAAGAAATCATAGAGAATCTTTGCTTTTTCTTCATTGCGAACTTTCATCGCTTCCAATCCACCCATTTCCTTGATCCATTGGAACACTTTTCCACAAATATAAATTCCATAAGCTGGTGGTGTGTTGTAAAGTGATTTTGCATCCGCATGGATTTTATATTGAAGTATGGTTGGAGTTCCTTCCAACACATCTTCTGTAATAAGATCCTCACGAATAATGACAATCACAACCCCTGCTGGTCCAATATTCTTTTGAACACCACCGTAAATGATTCCATATTTGCTTACGTCCACTGGCTCTGATAAGAAACAAGAAGATACATCTGCTACTAATGTTTTTCCTTTTGTGTTTGGTAACTCTTTAAATTTTGTACCATAAATGGTATTGTTCTCACAGATATAAACATAATCTGCATCTTCTGAAATTGGCAAATCAGAGCAATCTGGAATATAAGAAAATGTCTTATCTTCTGATGATGCAATTTTATTTGCCTTTCCATATTTTAATGCTTCTTGATACGCCTTTTTTGCCCATTGTCCTGTGACAATATAATCTGCTACCTTGTTTTTCATTAGATTCATAGGAATCATAGCAAATTGTTGTGAAGCACCACCTTGTAAGAACAACACTTTATAGTTGTCTGGAATATGCATGAGTTCTCTAAGATCTGCCTCTGCTGTCTGAATAATTTCTTCATATGCTTTGGAGCGATGACTCATCTCCATAACCGACATTCCAGTTCCTTTGTAATCTAGCATCTCTTCTGCTGCCGAACGAAGTACAACCTCCGGTAACACTGCTGGTCCTGCTGAAAAATTATACACTCTACTCATAACCTATTCCTCCTTTATATTATTTTAAGTCTTCCTCACTAAATGCTTCGCTAATTGCTGCACCAGGTGCAACCATTGGCCAAACCTTTTCATCACTGTCAATCTGACAATCTATCACAACAGGCCTTCCTAATGTAAGCGCTTTCTGAAATACTTCTTGGAATTCTTCTCTTGAAGATGCGCGCATACCAACGGCTCCCATTGCTTCTGCTAATTTTACAAAATCAACTTCATCGTTTAAAACGGTAGCTGAATAACGTTTTTCATAGAATAACGTCTGCCACTGTCTAACCATTCCAAGTACATGGTTGTTCAACACGACTTGAATGATTGGAATATTATATCTTGCAGCTGTTGCAATCTCATTCATATTCATTCGGAAACATCCGTCTCCTGCAATATTTACAACAATCTTATCTGGTACCCCCATCTTCGCTCCGATGGAAGCTCCTAACCCATATCCCATTGTTCCAAGACCTCCTGATGTCAAGAGTGTTCTTGGTTTTGTATATTTATAGAATTGAGCTGCCCACATTTGATTTTGACCAACTTCTGTAGAAATTACAGCTTCTCCATTTGTCTGTCTGTAAATTTCTTCCACTACATATGGCCCTGTAAGAACATCTGGATGGTAGGTAAGCGGATATTTTTCCTTATATTCTGCAATTTGTGCAATCCATTCTGGATGTTCTTGTTGTTCTAATTTGCTATTTAATATTTGAAGTACTGCATTCACATCTCCTGTGATACTAGCATCTGTTAATACATTCTTGTCGATTTCAGCTGGGTCAATGTCAATCTGTAGTATTTTTGCATGTTTTGCAAATTTCTTTGCATTTCCTGTAACACGATCACTAAAACGAGCGCCAATTACAACAAGCAAATCACATTGGCTTACTCCATAGTTGGATGGTTTCGTTCCATGCATTCCGAGCATACCTGTATAAAGCTCATCGGTTCCTGGAAATGCTCCTTTTCCCATAAGCGAATCTGTTACCGGTGCATCTAATCTATGCGCAAATTCTAGTAAAGATTCACTCGCACCTGATAAAACAGCTCCACCACCCACAAAAACAAATGGTTTCTTCGCTTTTTTGATCATCTTAAGCGCCACTTCAATCTCATCTGGATTCACTGGTTTACGAACAATATGCTCTGTATCAATTACCTGTTTCTCGTATTCACATACATTTGCTGTAATATCTTTTGGAATATCGATCAACACTGGTCCTGGTCGTCCTGTTCTTGCAATTTCAAATGCTTTTCGAATCGTTTCTGCTAATTTTGTTACATCTTTTACAATGTAGTTATGTTTCGTGATCGGCATCGTAATTCCTGCAATGTCAATTTCCTGAAAACTATCTTTTCCTAGTAGAGAGACTCCTACGTTACATGTGATTGCAACAACTGGAATCGAATCCATATATGCTGTTGCAATTCCTGTTACAAGATTGGTCGCTCCTGGTCCACTGGTTGCAAAGCAAACGCCTACTTTTCCAGTGGCTCTTGCATAACCATCTGCCGCATGAGAAGCTCCCTGTTCATGGGATGTTAAAATATGTGTAATCTCATCGCTATGTTTATATAATGCATCGTATACATTTAAAATAGCTCCTCCTGGATAACCAAATACTGTATCTACGCCTTGTTCTTTTAAGCATTCAATTACAATTTCTGCTCCTGTTAACTGCATCCTCTCTCTCCTCTTCTTATCTTGGTATTTCTAAAACAGCACCTCTATTTCCTGATGTAACCATAGATGCATATCTTGCTAAATATCCTGTTGTTACTTTTGGTTCACGAGGTTTCCAATTTTTTCTTCTTTCTTCTAATACTTCATCTGAAACAAGAAGTTCAATCTTTGTTTCTGGAATATTAATTCGAATCATATCTCCTTCTTCTACAAGTGCAATTGGTCCTCCAACTGCTGCTTCTGGAGAAATATGTCCAATAGATGCTCCTCTGGAAGCACCACTAAATCTTCCATCTGTAATCAAAGCTACGCTTGAGCCAAGTCCCATACCTGCAATTGCAGAAGTAGGATTCAGCATTTCTCTCATACCTGGTCCACCTTTTGGTCCTTCGTAGCGAATTACAACAACATCTCCTGCTACGATTTTGCCGCCCTTGATTGCATCAATTGCATCTTCTTCACAATCAAATACTCTGGCTGGACCTTCATGTACCATCATTTCTTCCACCACTGCAGAACGTTTTACAACGCCACCGTCTGGTGCTAAATTTCCAGTTAATACTGCAAGACCGCCTGTTTCACTATATGGATTTTCAATTGGTCTGATAACCTCTGGATTGCGGTTCACTGCATTTGCAATATTTTCTCCCACTGTTTTTCCTGTTACTGTCATGCAATCTGTATGTAATAAGCCTTTTTTATTCAATTCATTCATAACCGCATATACGCCGCCAGCTTCATTTAAATCTTCCATGTAAGTTGGACCTGCTGGTGCAAGATGGCAAAGGTTTGGAGTCTTTTCACTGATTTCATTTGCAAATGTTATATCAAAATCCATTCCGATTTCATGTGCAATGGCTGGTAAATGCAACATACTATTGGTAGAACATCCAAGTGCCATATCCACTGTCAGCGCATTCAAAATTGCATCTTCTGTCATAATATCTCTTGGACGGATATTCTTTTCATAAAGTTCCATAACTTTCATACCCGCATGTTTTGCCAGACGAATTCTTTCGGAATATACTGCTGGAATCGTTCCATTTCCACCGAGTCCCATTCCAAGTACTTCTGTAAGACAGTTCATACTATTTGCTGTGTACATTCCAGAACACGAACCACAAGTAGGACAAACTTTTTCTTCAAATTCTGTAACATCATCTTCTGTCATCGTTCCTGCGGCGTAAGATCCAACTGCTTCAAACATACTTGAAAGACTTCTCTTACAGCCTTTTACCTTTCCAGCTAACATTGGTCCGCCTGATACAAATACTGTTGGCACATTGATTCTTGCTGCTGCCATCAATAGCCCTGGTACGTTTTTATCACAGTTAGGAATCATAACAAGTGCATCAAACTGATGTGCCATTGCCATTGCTTCTGTTGAATCTGCAATCAAATCTCTCGTTACAAGGGAATATTTCATTCCTACATGTCCCATGGCAATTCCATCACACACAGCAATCGCTGGAAACATAATCGGTGTTCCTCCTGCCATGGCAACGCCCATCTTTACTGCATCACAAATTTTATCCAAATTCATATGCCCTGGTACAATCTCATTATAAGAACAAACAATCCCTACCAATGGTCTTTCTTGTTCTTCCTTTGTATATCCTAATGCGTTCAATAACGAACGATGAGGTGCCTGTTGCATCCCTTTTGTCACGGTATCACTTCTCATGATTCTCTCCTCCTAAATTAAACGATTCTATCACAAATCAAATCACCGATTTGAGCTGTATTTACTTGTGTTTTTCCTTCTGACATAATATCAATCGTACGATATCCATCTTCCAATACACGTTTCACAGCCTGTTCGATTGCATCTGCTTCTTGATCTAAATCAAAAGAATAACGAAGCATCATCGCTGCCGAAAGAATAGTTGCTATTGGGTTTGCAATTCCTTTTCCTGCAATATCTGGTGCTGATCCACCACTTGGTTCATAAAGACCAAATTTTGTGTCATTTAAACTTGCAGATGCAAGCATTCCGATAGATCCTGTAATCATACTCGCTTCATCGGATAAAATATCACCAAACATATTCTCTGTAAGAATCACATCGAACTGTTTTGGATTCTTTACGAGCTGCATTGCACAATTATCTACTAGCATATGTTCTAAGGTTACATCTGGATACTCTGCTGCAACCTCTTCTACTACTTTTCTCCACAATCTTGAAGAATCTAGTACATTTGCCTTATCTACACTGATTACACTGCTACGACGCTTTCTTGCAATATCAAATGCTTTTATTGCAATTCGGCGAATTTCTTTTTCATTATATGTAAGCTCATCGCGAGCAGTCATGACTCCGTCAATTTCTTCCGTCTTACGATTTCCAAAATAAAGACCACCTGTTAATTCTCGCATGATCACCATGTCAAATCCACCTTCTGTTAATTCTTCTTTCAGTGGACACGCACCTTTTAGTTCTTCATACAAAACTGCAGGTCTTACATTTGCAAATAGATTTAATGCTTTTCGAATTTTAAGAAGTCCTGCCTCTGGTCGTTTTGCTGGTTCTAATTTGTACCAAGGTGAAACTTTTGCATCTCCACCAATGGATCCCATCAAAACTGCATCACATGTTTTTGCTTCTGCAATGGTCTCATCTGTGAGAGGAACACCATGTACATCAATGGATGCACCACCCAGCAGCAGTTCTCTATAATCATATGTATGTCCATAGACATTACCAACTTTATTTAAAACTTTCACGGCTTCTGTTACAATCTCTGGGCCAATGCCATCACCTTTGATGACTCCAATCTTTAATTCCATACTGTTCACCTTCCATTTGAAAATCTTTGAACAACAGTTTATCGCATTTTTTTAAATATTTCAATACTTTAATTTAAGAAAGTGAATTTTTGCACATTTTACAAGTGTACAAAAAAGAGAGCGAAAACTCGCTCTCCTTCTGAATTATTCTGCATCTGCTTTTTCTACTTGTGCAATTGCTGATTTTTGCATTGGAATACGGCAATTTTTGTTGTTACCGAATTCTACGATTACATCATCTTCTGAAATGTCGATAAGTACACCATAGAAACCACTTGTTGTTACTACAATATCTCCTACAGCCATTTCCGCTAACATTAATTGAACTCTTTTTTGTTCTTTTCTTTGTGGACGCATCATGAAGAACCACAATACCCCAATAAATACAGCGTAAATGAGAAGTGTTGTTACTAATTCCATCTCTAAATTCCTCCTACTATTTTTAAAACACTATGACTATCATACACAATAAACCTCGCTACTTCAAGGATTATTTTGCAGTTCATTGTTTTTTTATAATTGTTTTCCAGATACTTTTGCCAATTTTTCTGCTTTATATTCTTTGTATCTTCCTTGTTCAATTGCTTCACGAATTTCTTCCATCATTGTGTTGTAGAAATACAAGTTGTGAAGTACGCAAAGTCTCATTCCTAACATTTCTTTTGCTTTTAATAAATGACGGATATATGCTCTGCTATATGTACGGCATGCAGGACATTGGCATCCTTCTTCAATTGGTGATTCATCTAATTCAAATTTAGCATTGAATAGATTTAATTTTCCATGGTTTGTGTATACATGTCCATGACGACCGTTACGGCTTGGATATACACAGTCAAAGAAATCTACACCACGATCAACTGCTTCTAAAATATTTGCTGGTGTTCCTACACCCATTAAGTAAGTTGGTTTATCTACTGGAAGATGTGGCACCACCGCATCCAAGATACGGTACATATCTTCATGAGATTCCCCTACTGCAAGTCCACCAATTGCATATCCATCTAAATCCATCTTTGAAATTTCTTTTGCATGTGCAATACGAATGTCTTCGTAAATTCCACCTTGGTTGATTCCGAATAACATTTGATGTTTGTTGATTGTATCTGGCAACGCATTTAGTCTTGCCATCTCTTCTTTACAACGAGCTAACCATCTTGTTGTTCTTGCAACAGAGTTTTCCATATATTGACGGTCTGCTACACTTGAAGGACATTCGTCAAATGCCATGGCAATTGTAGAGCCTAAGTTTGATTGAATCTGCATACTTTCTTCTGGTCCCATGAAAATCTTCTTCCCATCAATATGAGAGTTAAAGTACACACCTTCTTCTTTGATCTTACGAAGACCAGCTAATGAGAATACTTGGAATCCGCCTGAATCTGTCAAAATTGGCTTATCCCAAACCATAAACTTATGAAGTCCGCCTAATTTTTTTACCACTTTATCGCCTGGACGTACATGTAAATGGTATGTATTTGATAATTCTACTTGTGTTTTAATTCCTTGTAAATCTTCTGTAGATACTGCACCTTTGATTGCAGCAATTGTTCCTACATTCATGAATACTGGTGTTTGAATCACACCGTGTACTGTATGAAACTCGCCTCTTTTTGCAAGTCCATCTTGTTTTAGTAACTTATACATTGCTTTTTCCTTTCTTTTTTAATGATGTATGATAACCGGACAGCCATTTGAAATCAATCCATATAATTCTGCTGCCTTTCCTTTTGGCATATTGATACAACCATGTGAGCCGTATCCTTGTACATAACGTTGTCCGCCAAACGCAGCCTGCCATGTTGCATCATGGAATCCAATTCCACTCCATGTAACACGCATCCAATAACTTACCGGTGTTTCGTATTCTCGCTTTCCATTTGGTAATAATTTACCTTTCAATACTTTATCTCGTTTCTTTTCTAAAATAGAAAAGACGCCTGTAGGTGTATTGTTTCCTGGTTTACCTGTTACGATATCTGATTCAAATGCGACAGAACCATTTTGGATATACCACATATGTTGTGCTGTGATATCTACTTCCACATAAGTTGTTCCCCACACTTTTTCGCCTGCTGCTGTGCCTTTTGTAGCAAATACAGGTTCTCTTGTCACAACTGTACCTTCTTTGATCTCTGAAATCAATTGCTGCATTTCTGCATCTGCACCAATCTTTCTACCTTTACGAGCACCTGCCATGGATACCGTCTTTCCTGTTGGTGTTACCAATTCTTCTGCACTATCTGCAATATTATATGTTTCTCCCAAACTAGCTGCAAATGTATGTACTGCTTCTTCTGAAATAATTGGCTCCATATTTTCATTTACAGAAATCCAGTTTTGAATATTTTCAGCATTTACCACTGTCACAATTCCATCAATACTGTATGTGATTTCTGCTGTCATATACTTTTCTAAAGCTGCTTTTGCTGCAAGCACTTCTTCTGATTCCGTTGTAAATCGTGGCTTCAAATAAACATCTGCTTCTTCCAAAGAAAGTTCTGTTTGTAAATTTTTCACTGCAGTGCGAATCGCCTCTTTTGCCGCTTCTAAATCAAGCTGTGCACCATTCGATTCTTCTTTTACCACAATCTGTCCATTTTCGCAAACGACAGTTGCCGCTACTGGAGCAATTTGATTATCTTCTTGCATACATGCAAGACTGTTCATAGCCTCTTCTAATTGATTTTCATCATATGAAAATGCAGTTGCAATGACTACCTGTTGTTTTTTGAAAAAGGCAGCAGGCCATGTAAATCCATTTTGCTCTTGATATGTTTTTTCTAATTCTCCATATCCTTCATACACAATGGAAATATCTGCTCCTGAAATCTGTTCCTGATTGCCATCGCGAGCTTCTAGCGTCAAACCATATTCTTCTACTTGTTTCGCTAGCATCTGCTCAACCTGTTCAATTGTCTTGCCCGAACATTCCATTCCGTTGATATAAGTTCCATATAATAAATGTTTTTGGAAAAACAAGCTTACAATTATATAAATAAGTGCGATTGCTCCTATTACAATTCCTGCAATCATTGCAACTTTTTTGCGATCAATCTTCTGAACTGGTTTAACATTTTCTGTTTCTTCTACAACTTCTGTTGTCTCCTCAGTCTCTGTTACTTCTTCAACTTCTGCTGCTTCCTCAGATTTCACTGTTTCTTCAACTTCTGCTGCTTCCTTCATTTCCATTTTTTCATTCGTATTCTTTTCATTATTCATAGAATGTTACTCCCTTTCCTATAACCAATTCATTATAATACGAAACCTATAAAAAGTACAGTAAAAATCATTGCACTTTTCCAGCGTTATAGTATAATATGAACCTATGAAACGAATATTTACTTATCCAATCAAAGAAGAATTTAATAATAAGACGATTTTAGAATTTTTAAAGGCACACTTCTATTCTGCTCAAATCATTACACATTTGAAACGGACAGAACAAGGCATTTTAAGAAACGGAGAATGGGGACGCGTTCGAGATATTTTGCATACGGGTGATGTGTTAACGATTACCTTAATCGAATCAGAAGGCTCTGAAAATATTGTTCCTTCTCCGCTTCCTTTAGATATTGTTTACGAGGATGAAGACCTTATGGTCATTAACAAAGCTGCAAATATGCCGATTCATCCATCCCAAGGAAATTATGACAATACTTTAGCAAATGCAGTTTGTTATTATTATCAGCAAAAAGGAGAACCTTTTGTTTATCGTTGTATCAATCGTCTTGACCGTGATACTACCGGGCTTTTGATCTTAGCAAAACATATGTACAGTGCTTCTTTATTGTCTCATATGGTACAACAGCGAGAAATTCATCGGGAATATCTTGCGATTGCTACTGGCATTGTTCCAGACAGTGGTATAATCACTGCTCCCATTGCGCGTGTAGATGGTTCTACCATTGAACGAGAAGTCAACGAAACAACAGGAGAATACGCATGTACGCATTATCGAACCGTAGCTCACAAAGACGGCTATTCCCTAGTATCTCTTAAATTAGAAACGGGACGTACTCATCAGATTCGTGTCCACATGAAGCATATTGGACATCCTCTGCCAGGTGATTTTTTGTACAACCCTGATTATCGCGTCATCAAAAGACAAGCGTTACATTCTCACAAATTATCATTGAACCATCCAATTACACAAGAATGGATGGAATTTACAGCTCCATTACCAAATGATATGAACTGGATCACAAAGGACGTAGTAAGCTAGTTACTACGTCCTCTTTTTATACGTTGAAACATCCTCCTCCAACAAACTCTCTAAGCAACGAATTCATCGGAATCTGCTCACTTCCAACTGCAATGAAATAATCCAAGAATTTGAGCAAACGTTTTGCCTCAATCATCTCTTCTTCATCTGGATTGATTCCAAACAGAATTGGTTCTGCATAGGACTTCATAATTGCCAACTCATAAATAAGTGCGGAATCAAACATCACGTCAGCCTCTTCTTGATATGGAAAAATATTTTCTTCTTCCCCTCTTCTTACCGAAGGCCACATTGCAATCGTCTGTTTTGCACTAATCCCACGCGTTCTGGCATCACGTACCATACGTCGAAGCAATCTTCCGTCTGTCGTTGGAATGCGATTGTGTTCATCAATATTTAATTGTGTCAATGCACTGATATAAATCTTAAATTTATTTTTCTTTGGCAATTGATAGGTTAAAGCATCATTTAAACAATGTATCCCTTCTATTACAAG
This sequence comes from uncultured Faecalimonas sp., assembly GCA_964540565.1. Classification (GTDB taxonomy): domain Bacteria; phylum Bacillota; class Clostridia; order Lachnospirales; family Lachnospiraceae; genus Faecalimonas. Next base: position 7,119 of record CAZINB010000017.1, on the reverse strand, counting down.
TACATCTTGTTCCCCTAATTTTTTCTTATTGCCATTATATTCTCTTTTTCCCGTTTTAAAGTTATATGTTGGAAGTTCTACTTCTTTTCCAGCCAACAGATCGGTGAGATTTTCATTAAACAATTTTACATCAATAGCTTCTAAACATTCAAAATTATAATTTCCATCCTCATCTCTTGGTGTCATTTCACGATTCACAAAATAGTTATCCACTGCAATTGGATGTGGCTTCATACCATTTGCTCGTAATTGAATCGACAAGCGATGTGAAAATGTTGTTTTTCCAGAAGACGATGGACCTGCAATCAAAATGAATTTTACATCTTTTTGCTCTGCAATTTGCTTAGCAATATCTCCAATCTTCTTTTCCTGCAAGGCTTCTTGCACAAGAATCGTTTCTAAAAATTTTCCACTTGTGATTGCTTCATTCAAATCTGCTACCGTTTCAATATCCATCATGTCGCCCCATTTGATAGACTCATCTTGGACTGTAAACAGTTTTTCCTGTGGACGAAAGGCTGGAATCACACCTGGTTCTTTCCGCGCTGGCATTTGTAACACAAATCCTTCTTTATATAAATAAAGTTCAAAATCTTTTAGGTAGGATGTATCTGGAACCATATATCCATAGTAATAATCTTCAAACTCATTCATGCTATAGATGTTGACACGGGATGCACGTCTATAGCGGAATAATCGTTCCTTGTCACGCATGCGATGCTTTCTGAAAAGCTCAATAGCCTCATCTCGTCCAACAGAACGTTTCTTCAATGGAATTTCTTCTTCCACCAACTGTCTCATACGTTTCTTTACATTTTCCAGAAATACTTGATCAATCGTTCCTACTCCGGTTACTTTACAATACAACCCTTCATTTACTGAAAACAGAATTCGTACACCGCACGAATCGCTATGCTCACAAACATCATGTACCGCTTTTACAAGCATAAAACACATACTGCGTTTGTATGTTTTATATCCGCTCGGATCTTTCGTTGTAATAAATCGGATTTGACAATCACGAGAAAGCTTTTTATGCAATTCCAGTAATTTATGTTGTTCCGCTGCCAATACAATGGGCGCATCTTGTTCCTTTTGAAATTCTTTTGCAATTTCTTCAAAACGAGTTCCCTCTGCATATTCACGAATCACATTTCCAATCTGTACACGATACATCTTTTTCTTCATAAGCATCCCTCTTTTCTTTTACTTAAACAACTTGAAATGGATGTACAATCTTCTCTTTTTCAACAGAAACATCTGTGTGCTTCATCAAATAATTTGAAATATCTTCTATAAATATGTGTTCCAATCCATAGTGACCTGCATCAATGATTGCCAGTCCTTGTGCAACTGCATCAATTCCTTCATGATGGTCAATATCACCTGTCACAAGAACCTGTGCTCCTTTTTGCAATGCAATTGAGGACATATGTTTTCCTGATCCTGGTGAAATTGCTACGCGATTTACACTGCTTTTTATATTGCCAAATACTTTTACGTTATCCAACTGAAAACGTTCTTTTACCAGTTCACAACACGCTTCCAAAGAGCATTCTTTTTCCAAATAGCCTACTCTTCCAACGCCCTCTTCACTTAAGGCTTCCATATCGTTCAGCCCTAACACATTACCAGACAAATCGGCCATTCCTAGTATGTCATAATTTGTATGCATGGCATAATAGGAAATATCGTGTTGTAATAATTTTACAACACGATTTCCAATAAAATTCTCATCTGTAATTTTTTTCAATGGGGAAAACAATAGAGGATGATGTGTCACAAGCATATCGATTCCTTTTTCAATTGCTTCTTCAATCACTTCATCCGTTGCATCGAGTGCGACAAGAATCTTTTCCACCTTCTTATCTGTGCGACCAACTAATAATCCTACATTATCCCATTCGAGAGCTGCTTGTTTTGGATAGACGCGTTCTAACACTTCTATAATTTCCTTACAAAGCATCTTTCTTTCCTCACTATTCATAACATGCAAGCGCTTTATGTATCAATGCAAGTTCTGTCTGAACTTCTTCATATCGGGTACGAATGTGTTCTCCAGCCTCCACATTTAAATTACGTAAAATTTGTTCCTTTGTGCTTGCTTCTTTTTTCAAAAATTCTTGCAGTACTGGATGTTTTTCTGCTAGCAAATATTTACCATATTGCAATTCCATCTCAGAATAGGATGCAGTCTTTCCATTTACAACTTTCATTATCGGATAAAATTTTCCATCCTCAAACACCATATTTTCAGCAACTACACAATACTCGTTCTCTTGCAAATACTTACGTACTTTTCCAAGTTCTGATTGTGGCTGCAGAATAAATTCTTTCAAAGATTTGAAAACATCTCTTCCATTTTCCATGATGCGAATGGTAAGTGCACCACCCATTCCAGCAATTACAACACATTCACATTCTCCTGCCTGTAATGCAGAAGTTCCATCTGAAAGTCTTGTTTCAGCCTTGTCAGCCAACTTATATGCTTCCAAATGTTCCTGTGCTCTTTGCAGGGGACCTTTATTGACATCCATCGCAATTGCTTTTGGAATTCTGCCTTGCTGCAACAGATAAATTGGAATATATCCATGATCTGTCCCAACATCAGCCAGCACTACTCCATCACTTACAAAATCAGCTACTGCCTGTAAACGTCTTGATAATTCCATGACTTACCTCTAGTCTAAGTAATCTCTAAGCTTACGGCTTCTGCTTGGATGACGAAGTTTACGAAGCGCTTTTGCTTCAATCTGACGAATACGTTCTCTTGTAACATCAAATTCTTTTCCTACTTCTTCTAATGTTCTTGCACGACCATCATTCATACCAAAACGAAGACGAAGCACTTTTTGTTCTCTTTCTGTTAATGTATCAAGAACTTCATCTAATTGTTCTTTTAATAATGTTGCAGCTGCAGCTTCTGCTGGCACTGGCACGTTATCATCTTGAATAAAATCACCTAAATGGCTATCTTCTTCTTCCCCAATTGGTGTTTCTAAAGAAACAGGTTCTTGAGAAATCTTCAAAATTTCACGTACACGATCTACTGGCATATCTAATTCTGCTGCAATTTCTTCTGGTTGTGGTTCACGACCTAATTCTTGTAACAGTTGTCTTGAAACACGGATCAATTTGTTGATTGTTTCTACCATATGAACTGGAATACGAATCGTTCTTGCTTGATCTGCAATCGCTCTTGTGATTGCTTGACGAATCCACCATGTTGCATATGTACTAAATTTGAATCCTTTTTGGTAATCAAATTTTTCCACCGCTTTGATCAAACCTAAGTTTCCTTCTTGAATCAAATCAAGGAATAACATACCACGTCCTACATAACGTTTTGCAATACTAACTACAAGACGAAGGTTCGCTTCTGCAAGTCTTTTCTTTGCTTCTTCATCCCCTTCTG
>CAZINB010000017.1:0-3604 GCA_964540565.1 uncultured Faecalimonas sp. | reverse complement strand
ACAAGACGAAGGTTCGCTTCTGCAAGTCTTTTCTTTGCTTCTTCATCCCCTTCTGCCATACGTCTTGCTAACTCAATTTCTTCTTCTGCACTTAAAAGAGGTACTTTCCCAATTTCTTTTAAATACATACGAACAGGGTCTTCAATGCTGATTCCGTCTGGTACAGATAAGTCAATCTTTTCTACATCCACATCATCTTCTTCTGATAAAATGATTTCTGTATCATCTGGAGTATCATCATCTGTATCTGCTGTAATTCTTAGTATGTCGATATTTTGAGCTTCTAAATACTCAAAAATCTTATCCATTTGTTCTGCTTCCAGCTCCATGTCTGAGAAAGTGTCATTGATTTCCTGGATTTCTAACACATTTTTCTTCTTTTTGCCCAATGCAACCAGACTTTTCAATTTCTCCTCAAATTTAATAGCTTGTTCTTCCATGTAGTGTCCATCCTCCATAACTTGTTTTTATTTTATCCTTAATTAATAGAAATATGCAATTTTACTAAATCCTGCAATGTTCTCTTTTCTTCCATCAATCTTTGTAATCCCATAATATCTGTTGGGTCAAGATTTCTTGTTGCTTCATCCACACTGTGATTCTTCACACGAATAATCGTTTCTTTCAGTGCTTTTTCTTGTTCCTCTTTTGTTTCTAACTTCTGTATCTTCGTATGGAACAGCGAAGCAACTTCTCGGTGCTCTTCTTCGTCGCTAAAGCGATTCATGACCTGTGCAGGGTTTAACACACCTGCTTCATATTGTTCATACAAAATTTCAGCCACCATACGATACAATGGAACTGTAAAATCGTTTGGTGTAATATATTTTTTTATCTGTGCGAAAATCTGATCATTTTCAATCAGCCATGTAAGTAAGATCTTCTGAGACTGGATATTTCCATCCTCTTTTTGCTTGTCTCTTCCTGCTGCTTGCTTTGGCTTCTCTGCTGGTTTTGCAAGTCCTGTCTTGATTGCTACTTTGCCTACAAGATTCCGCAAATTTTCATATCCTACATGATATTTTTCAGCAACTGCTTCTATATAATTATTCCGCTCAATTTCTTCTTCAAATTCTGTGAGACGTTTCGCAACTTCGTTATAAAACTGGGTTTTTCCTTCTGGCGAATTCATATCATAATCCTTCTCCAACATCTCAAGTGAAAATAGAAATCCATTTCGCGCTTTATTGATTCGTTCTTCAAACGCCTCGGCTCCTAAATTCTTGATAAATTCATCTGGATCTTTGTATGGATCCATCCGAATTACTTTTGCTGTAATTCCAGCTTCTTTCAAAATTGGGATTGCTCGAAGTGCTGCCTTTGTTCCTGCTTCATCACTATCGTATGTTAAATACACTTCATTTACATATCGTTTGATCAGAGAAGCATGTCCTGTTGTCAGCGCAGTTCCAAGCGATGCTACTGCATTGGTAAATCCTGCCTGATGAAGTGCAATAACATCCATATAACCTTCACAGATTAAAAAATAACTTTTTCGTGAGGTTCTCGCTCGGTTCAATCCGTACAAATTACGGCTTTTGTCAAAGATTTCTGTCTCTGGTGAGTTTAAATACTTTGGTTTCGCATCTCCCATAACACGTCCACCAAATCCAATCACTTTATTGTTGACATCCATGATTGGAAACATCACACGATTCCAAAACTTATCATAAACACCACTTTTTTCATTTACACTGATAAGTCCTGCTTTCGCTATCATCTCATCTTTGTACCCCTTCATTTTGAGGTATTTATACAAATCATCGCTATATTTGTTGGAATATCCTAGTCCAAAAGCGGTAATCGTTTCTTCACTCAAGCCACGGCCAGTCAAATATTGATGTGCATGTTTTCCTTGTTCTGTCTTCAGTTGTGCATAAAAATATTTTGCAGCCAACTTATTAATTTCCAATAAAGTTGTCCTCAAGTCTGCTCTGTCTTTCGCTTCCTTCGAGTATTCCACCTCTGGAATCTCCACACCCGCACGTTCTGCTAACATGCGGACAGCTTCTACAAAAGTAAAATTCTCATATTCCATAATGAATGTAATTACATTTCCCCCTGCTCCACATCCAAAACAGTAATACATCTGCTTTGCACGGCTTACAGAAAATGAAGGTGATTTTTCATTATGAAATGGACAAAGTCCAAAATAAGAACTTCCTTTTTTCTGCAACTTCACATATCCAGAAATCACATCTACAATATCATTTTTTAGTCTGATTTCTTCTATTAGTTCATCTGAAAAGTACATGTCTTCCTGCCTTCCTAAATCATCCTACTTGTGTTATTCGACAAAGCTCTTTGATTTCCTTTAAATTTTCCAAGATTCTGGAATAAAAATTTCTTGAAACTTTTTCACTGCGTAATTATCTGTCATTCCTGCAATATAATCGCAAATGATCTGCTCTTTACTATCTCCATATTTATCCATAATATCTAAAAATTCCGATGGAATCCGTTCAAAATTCTTCAAATAATATTCATACAATCGCTGAATCATCTCAATTGCTTTTCCCTCTTCACGCTTCGCAACTTGATTGCGATATACATTCTCAAACATGAATTTTCGTAGTCCCTTCATTGCATCTGCCACTTCCTCTGACATCTGTACGGAAGGTCTATCCATACTATTGATGATCACATCATGCGTAATCGTGTTCAATCTTTCCCTTGTAGATTTCCCCAAAATCTTGCGATATTTTGGCGGAATATCTGCCTCTGATAAAATACCACCTCGTATGGCATCATCAATATCATGATTCACATACGCAATCTTATCCGAAAGTCGAACAACCTGTCCTTCTAGTGTCATAGGATTTCCTGCTGTCTGATGACATAAAATCCCATCTAACACTTCTTTTGTTAAATTCAATCCGCATCCTTGTTTTTCAATACATCTTACGATTCTTACACTTTGCTCATTATGTGCAAACCCATTTGGAGCAACGGCATTTAACGCTCTTTCGCCTGCATGTCCAAAAGGTGTATGTCCTAAATCATGCCCCAAACTGATTGCCTCCACCAAATCCTCATTCAACCGTAAGGCCTTTGCAATCGTTCGTGCATTCTGTGAGACTTCCAAAGTATGTGTCAAACGCGTACGATAATGATCCCCCTTTGGAAGCAGAAATACCTGGGTCTTCTGCTTTAATCTTCGAAATGATTTACTATGTAATATTCTGTCTCTATCTCGCTGGAACACAGGTCGTAAATCGCATTCTTCTTCATCACGTTCTCTTCCTAAAGAATCACGACTGTGTCTCGCATAGGGACTTAAATATTCCTGTTCACGTAGTTCCAATTGTTCCCGAATTGTCATAGCAACTACCTCCTTCTGGATAAAGCAACCTTAAGTATTTCCCGATAAACAAAAAAAGCCGAAAACTTTCCTATCAAAAGCCTCCAACTCTTTATAATGCAGGAGATGGGACTTGAACCCACACGATCGCATTGATCACAAGATCCTTAGTCTTGCTCGTCTGCCAGTTCCGACACTCCTGCATAACGGTTACCCGTTAAATCGGGGTGACAGGATTCGAACCTGCGACCTCCTGGTCCCAAACCAGGCGCTCTAGCCAAGCTGAGCCACACCCCGCAATAT
>CAZINB010000016.1:0-41467 GCA_964540565.1 uncultured Faecalimonas sp. | reverse complement strand
TTAGAGAAAGTAGGTGAAGCATTATGTCAGAAGTAAAGAAAATTGCAACAAGAGAAAGCTACGGTAATGCTTTAGCTGAATTAGGACAATTACACGAAGATTTAATCGTATTAGATGCAGACCTTGCAGGAGCTACAAAGACAGCAATCTTTAAAAAAGCTTTCCCAGAACGTTTTATCGATTGTGGTATCGCTGAAGGTAACATGATGACAGTTGCAGCTGGTATTGCTACAACAGGAAAAGTTCCATTTGCAAGTACATTTGCGATGTTCGCGGCAGGACGTGCATACGAACAAATCCGTAACTCAATCGGATATCCAAAGAACAATGTTAAAATCGGTGCTACACATGGTGGTATCTCTGTAGGTGAAGATGGTGCCAGCCATCAATGTAACGAAGACTTTGCTCTTATGAGAACAATTCCAGGAATGATCGTTGCTTGTCCATCAGATGATATTGAAGCAAAAGCAATGGTAAAAGCAGCTTACGAACATGTAGGACCTGTATATATGCGTTTTGGACGTGCAGCAGTTCCAGTAATCAATGACCATGAAGATTATCATTTCGAACTTGGTAAAGGAATCGTTCTTCGTGAAGGTAAAGATGTTACAATCTTTGCAAATGGTCTTGAAGTTGCAGAATCTCTTGCAGCAGCAGAAATGTTAGCAGCAGATGGAATTGAAGCAAAAGTAATCAATATGCATACAATCAAACCATTAGATGAAGAACTTGTAATTGCAGCTGCAAAAGAAACAGGAAAAGTTGTTACAGCTGAAGAACATTCTATCATTGGTGGTCTTGGTGGAGCAGTTTGTGAAGTATTATCAGAAAAATGCCCTACACCAGTTCTTAGAATCGGTGTGATGGATGTATTTGGTGAATCTGGTCCAGCAAAAGAATTAATTGAAAAATACGGATTAGATGCTAAGAGCATTTACGAAAAAGTAAAAGCGTTTGTATAGGCGTTTGAATGCAGGAGTATCCCTTGAAGATTTGTCGAGGGATACTCTTTTTTTGTGCAAATTGCGAAATGTATCGTTTGTAATCTCGAAATGATTATGAGATAATACTAATAAATAAGTACAAAAATTTTACTAGAGGGACATGTGGCCTTTCAAATACAGGAAGGATAGTATAAAATTTATACATACCATAGAGCTCATAAAGAGAAAGAATGAGAGGTTCAGATGATGAATTGTAACCGATTGGATGAAAGGTTTCCGTTTTTAAAGGAGATCGATAAAAAGAGGCAAGAACAATTCCAAGTCTATTTTAAAAATGCTCCGCAATGGTTGCTGGAAAGCATTTCTGTTGAAAAAATAGAGAAGGGAAGAATTTTCATTCGAGAAGGGAATCCAGTGGATGCTATTTACTTTATTGGAGATGGAATCATCAAAGCAACGGATTACCGGGTATATGGGATTCAATTTGATTTCATTTTGTTCACCGATGTATATGCATTTGGCGGGATGGAAGTAATCATGGAATTGGAAAAGTACAAGACATCCATGCAGACTGTAACAGATTGTATGGTGTTAAAAATTCCGAAAGCAAAATTTTCTGAATGGATGAAGACAGATATTGTGGCGTTGCGTCATGAATCAAAATTGATGGGAGAGTATTTGTTGGAACAAGCACGAAGCGTAAGAGCATTTCTATTCTTACAGGGAGCAGACCGATTGATGATGCTTTTTATGAACAGATACAAAAAGTTTTCCGTCAATGGAATTTTGAAGGTATGCAATGATCGACAGGAATTGTCCGACTACACAGGATTGAGTGTAAAGACAATTACCAGATCTGTGAAAAAATTAGAAGAAGATGGGTTGGTAACGAAATCTGGAAATCAAATTTTGATAAACAGAGAACAGTATCTGCAAATGAAAGAGAATCTGTCACAGATTTTTTCGGAAGATGAGTAGATATCGAAGCAATCATAGGGGATTGCTTTTATATAAAACATGAGTATAAGGAGGAATTATCATGCAAAATTATTCAGGAGAAGTTGGATTACAGTATCATTTACAAATCAGACCAGGAGATGTTGGACGTTATGTAATTTTACCAGGAGATCCAAAAAGATGTGCAAAAATTGCAAAACATTTTGACAATGCAGAATTAGTAGCAGACAGCAGAGAATACGTTACATACACAGGATACTTAGATGGAGAAAAAGTAAGTGTTACATCAACAGGTATCGGTGGACCTTCTGCTTCTATCGCATTAGAAGAATTAGCACTTTGTGGTGCAGACACATTTATCCGTGTTGGAACATGTGGTGGAATCGATCTTGATGTAAAAGGTGGAGATATTGTTGTATCTACAGGTGCAGTAAGAATGGAAGGAACAAGCCGTGAATATGCACCAATCGAATATCCTGCAGTAGCAGACCTTGAAGTTGCAAATGCGCTTGTAAAAGCATGTAAAGACTTAAAAGTACCATTCCACACAGGTGTTGTTCAATGTAAAGATGCATTCTACGGACAACATGAACCAGAAAGAATGCCTGTAAGCTATGAACTTTTAAACAAATGGGAAGCTTGGAAACGTATGGGATGTAAAGCATCTGAAATGGAATCAGCAGCATTATTTATTGCAGCAAGCCATTTAAGAGTACGTTGTGGTTCAAACTTCTTAGTTGTTGGTAACCAAGAAAGAAATGCTTTAGGAATGGACAACCCTATCGTTCATGATACAGAATTAGCAATCAAAGTTACAGTAGAAGCTATCAGAAACTTAATCAAAGAAGATAGAGAAAAATAATCTATACAAAAGATAACAAAAGGGTCCTTTTCCGTACAATTACATTTTGTATTGAAAAGGACTCTTTAAAATTATATAATATACTGTAAGAGGCAGATAATTATGAAAAAGAATAATTTATGTGCGTACGAAATAGCAGGAGGACTATATTATGTATTTAGATGATTACAAACGTTGGGTGGAAATGGATTTAGAAGATGAAGCGTTATCAGCTGAATTAGAAACAATTGCAGGTAATGATGAAGAAATCAAAGAACGTTTCGCAGTCGCATTAAAATTCGGTACAGCAGGATTAAGAGGTGTGTTAGGAGCAGGTTCTAACCGCATGAACATTTATGTTGTACGTCAAGCAACACAAGGGTTAGCTAACTGGGTAAAAACACAAGGTGGCAATCAATTAGTTGCAATCAGCTATGATAGCCGTATCAACAGTGATGTATTTGCAAAAGAAGCAGCAAAAGTACTTGCAGCGAACGGAGTAAAAGTTCGCATCTATGATGCACTTATGCCAGTTCCAGCATTAAGTTTTGCAACACGTTATTATGAAGCAAACGCAGGGGTTATGATCACAGCATCACACAATCCTGCAAAATATAATGGTTATAAAGCATATGGACCAGATGGATGTCAAATGACAGACGAAGCAGCAGATATTGTATATGCAGAAATTCAAAATACAGATATCTTAACAGGTGCTAAGATTATGGGATTTGAAGAAGGTATGGAAGCTGGTCTTATCGAATATGTTGGAGATGATTGTAAAGAAGCGCTTTATGAAGCAATCAAAGCAAGAAGCGTTCGTCCAGGTCTTTGCAAGACTGCTGGTTTAAAATTAGTATACTCTCCATTAAATGGTTCAGGTCTTGTTCCTGTTATGAGAGTTCTTTCTGATATTGGCATTGACGATGTGACAATCGTTCCAGAACAAAAATATCCAGATGGAAACTTCCCAACATGTCCATATCCAAACCCAGAAATTTTTGAAGCACTTCGTTTAGGTTTGGAACTTGCTGAAAAAGAAGGGGCAGACCTTATGTTAGCAACAGACCCAGATGCTGACCGTGTGGGAATTGCTATGAAATGTCCAGACGGATCTTATGAATTAGTATCTGGTAATGAAGTAGGAGCACTTTTACTTGACTACATTTGTGCAGGACGTATCGAAAAAGGTACAATGCCAGAAAATGCAGTAGCAGTGAAATCAATTGTTTCTACACCACTTGCAGATGCAATCGCAGCACATTATGGTGTTGAAATGAGAAACGTACTTACAGGATTTAAATGGATTGGAGACCAAATTGCACAATTAGAAGCAGCAGGTGAAGTGGATCGCTTTATTTTCGGTTTTGAAGAAAGTTATGGATACCTTGCAGGACCATATGTACGTGATAAAGATGCAATTATTGGATCTATGTTAATTTGTGAAATGGCAGCATATTACAGAAGCATCGGTTCTTCTATCAAAGAACGTCTTGAAGAAATCTATGCAGAATATGGCCGTTACCTCAACCAAGTAGATAGTTTTGAATTCCCAGGACTATCAGGTATGGATAAAATGGCTGGTATTATGGAAGATCTTCGTAATAATGCACCAGAAGAAATCGCAGGTTATAAAGTTGTGAAAGCAACAGATTATAAGAAACCAGAAGAAACAGGACTTCCAGCAGCGAATGTATTAATTTACGAATTAGAAGGTGGAGCAACTGTAATTGTACGTCCTTCTGGAACAGAACCTAAGATTAAAACATACTTTACAACATTAGGAAAAGATCTTGCAGAAGCGCAAGCACAAAAAGATGCTCTTGCAGAAAGTTTAAAACCTTTATTTTCTTAAGAAGACTTTCTCAAAGCATGAGAAGGAGATATAAATAATGACAAACGAAGAATTAATTTTGGAAGCGAAAAAGGCGAGAGAGCGTTCGTATAGTCCATATTCTCACCATAGTGTGGGAGCAGCACTTGTTACAAAAGATGGAAAAATCTATCATGGATGTAATATCGAAAATGCAGCGTTTGGACCAACAAACTGTGCAGAAAGAACTGCTTTTTTCAAAGCAATCTATGATGGAGAAAGAGAATTTACAAAGATTGCGATTGTAGGCGGCATGGATGGAACAGATGGAAATGAGACATGTGCTCCATGTGGTGTTTGCAGACAAGTTATGATGGAATTCTGTGATCCAGAGACATTTGAAATTGTTCTTGCAGATGGTGTTTATACACTAAAAGAATTATTACCTCTCGGATTTGGACCAAATAATCTCGTGAAGTAAATGAAACCGTGAAACTACCAGAAGATGGTGGTTTCACGGTTTTTTTAGTGGTATAATAGAAAAAAAGTAAAGGAAATGAAACTATGGATTTATATATTGTAGATAAAGATGCAAAAGAATTAAATGATGTAACATATGAAAAAGAGTATCTGCTATTATCAAATGAGTTTAAAATTATGTTGCATGAGATATACGCATGCATGTATTGTCAAGAGTTATGTAACATTACATTTATTATTAGAGGAGAAAATGTAAGCAAACTATCAATAGTAATAAGAGAAAGAAATAAGTTTCTTGAGATATTAAATAGTATTAAAAGAAATTATAATAATATAGAGTTGTTGGAGCAAAATAAGAAAATCAATGGATATGCATCAGCACTTGTGGAAAAACTGCGTAGTGGGATTGAGACAACAATCATGGAAACAAAAGAGCAGGAAGAAATAAAATGTTGTCCAGTTTGTGGGATGCAGTGTGATCCTAATATTCCATATTGTATGGAGTGCGGAGCAGAAGTATAGGAGGTGAATGGATGAAAGATTTTTCGAATCAAACATTTAAAGATGTTTGCTTTGACGGACAGGATTTAAGTGATTGTAATTTTGAAAATTGTTTATTTGAAAATTGTAGTTTTCGAAATGCAAATCTTCGAAATGCAAATTTAAGAAGTGCAGCTATGCGATATAATGATTTGACAGGAGCAAACATAGAAGGAGCAGACCTGTATGCCTGTGTATTAGAATATGCGAAGTTGGACGGTGTCATTTATAATGATGAAACAAAATGGTTTAAGCTGTATTGTCCAGAAGAGGGTGCATTTCTGGGATACAAAAAATGTTTTAATAATCGACTGGTACAGTTACTGATTCCAGCAGATGCAAAGCGAACGTCTGCAACTATGAATTCTTGCCGGTGTAATAAGGCAAAAGTGCTTACAATAAAAAGTTTTGATTATCAAGAAGAATATGATGAGGCTTGGTCTTTGGTAGATGAAAATTTTGTATATCGCAAAGGAGAATGGGTAGAAGTGTTAGATTTCAATGAAGACCGTTGGATGGATTCTACAACAGGCATTCATTTTTGGTTAACAAGAGAAGAGGCTTTGGCATATTAAAATAGGCGATGATACCGAGTGCTATCATCGCCTGATTTTATTTCATGTTTTTTAATTCATTGAATGTTTCCATGTCTTCTTTCGAAATCTTAAGATTTGATGCAAATTCTTTACCGTCAGGTCTCTTGATTTGCACTTCAATTACAGTGCCTTCAACAATTCCGTTTTGAGCAACTGCAGTTAAAAACATAGGAAACTTTGGATGACGAGATGTAAAACCATCCCACATCTTCTTAAACTGCATTAATTGCATTGGATTCATCATGAATTAGAATGCCACCTTTCCAGCAGCTGTTTTGTTGATTACATAGTAAACAGCATCTTCTTCAGGTTTTACATATAAATCCATTGTTTTGATTTCTCCAATTTTATGTCCAGATTTTGTCCAAGCTTTCTTTACAGAAGCAACGATATCTTTATCAGATACTTGTTTTCCATAGTATTCTACGAATAAAGAAGTTTTCATATCTTTCTTTGGAGCAGTTGCTTTTTTTGCAGCTTTTACAACTTCTTTTGTTTCTTCAACTGTTTCTTCAACTTTTTCAGCAACAGCTTCCACAACTTCTTTTACATCTGCAACAGTTTCTTCTACAACTGGAGCAACTTTCTTTGTAACTTCTTTTGCTTTTGCTTCTAATTTATTTGCTTGTTTTTTAATTTGTCTTTTTGTAGCCATAGTACAAATACCTCCTAAATTTTAACAATCTATCATCTAGTCGCAACGAAAATTATAGCATTCATACGACAAAAAGTACAGAGTAAATTTAAATAATACGGAAATAGATACCATCATTTCCCATAAAAAAGTTACTATCTTGGTAATCTGTTGTATTAATTTGCAGTGATTCCACAATCGAAGTGAGACTTACAGAAGGTGAAAAATGCCCTGCTTGATATTGGAAAAAGGATAGGATATCCCTTGGTACGCCTAGTTTGATGCGGCGTTTACGCAAATATTCATCCTTATCGGAAGAGTCAATATTTAAACCAAACAATTCTAACTCGATTTCCAAATAGCCATCAATATAGTCAATCACACTGTCAAATGGTTTACGACGAAGAGACTCGTCAAAAATTTCACAGATATGTCGGTAGTAAAGTGTCAAATACTGCTCTTTGTCAAAAATAACGTTGGCTTTCTTGCCATCCGAAGCATTTCTTAAAATTCCTTGTAATTCACCGTGTTTGGTATCGAAATAAGTCATACATGCAATTCGATAATCTGGTGCTTGATCATTTACCGTCTTAATCGCTAACACTTGATTAAATGCGTCGTCTAACGCTTTTGGTGCGTGATCCCGTCGTCCTGTGGATTCCCAAACACTCCAGGCATCAGAGGATTTTTGATAGCCAATAAAAGCTGGTTTCTTTCGTCCGTTGCAAGTAAAGGCATCAGAACCATAGACTTGTTCGAATGGAGTCGTATGTAATAAATAATCTACGTTAAATTCTTTCATGCTAAATAGCTTTGTAAAAATTAGTCCAAGATAATAAGCGTTGACACTTTTTTCGCTGGCATCTAGGAATTCCGTAGAAGGCGATTTGATCAAATATCCATCGCTAACCGTTAAGTTGGTCTCTATCATAGAGATTTTGGAAATGAATTCTTGTGTACGTTTTTCATGATGCCATGGTAATAAGAATTGAGTAGGCATACCACAAGTTAAGATGGCATGTAATAGCTCTAAATTGTTGCATTCAACAATTTTGGAAGAAAAAAATGGCCATTCCATTCCGTTACATCCAGTGATTTCTAATGCGATTTTATAAGTGTCATTCTGTGTGAGTTTCATTTGGTCACCTACTTTCTTTTCACCATTATATTCCTTTTTTTAGGGGCTTACAACTGTTTTATTAACGCTGCTTATAGATTCTTTTTAAAAATAATAACGGGCCTTTCTTTGCGTTTACAGCCTTTTTGTGCTAAACTTACCCTGTTGTCAAAAGAGTATAAGAAGTAAGAAGGAGATAATCACATGGGTGGAATTTTTGGCGTTGCAAGTAAGACAGATTGTGCATTAGACTTATTTTATGGAATCGACTATCATTCGCACTTGGGAACAAGACGCGGCGGGATGGCAACTTACGGAGCGAACGGATTCAACCGCTCGATTCACAATATTGAAAACTCACCATTTCGTACCAAATTTGAACGAGACGTGGATGAGATGCTAGGAAATATAGGAATCGGATGTATTTCAGATTATGAACCACAACCATTGTTGATTCAATCTCATTTAGGAAGCTTTGCAATTACAACGGTTGGAAAAATCAACAACTTAGATGCGCTGTTAAAGATTGTATATGAAAATGGTCATACACATTTCCAGGAAATGAGCAGCGGACAGATCAATGCGACAGAGTTAGTTGCATCGTTGATTTGTAAAAAAGCATCAATTGTAGAGGGAATTCAATACGTACAAGAAATTGTAGATGGTTCCATGACACTGCTTCTTATGACAAAAGAAGGAATTTATGCAGCGAGAGACCGATATGGAAGAACACCATTAATCGTAGGACAGAATGAAAATGGGTATTGCGTATCCTTTGAAGATTTTGCTTTTAAAAGTTTAGGATACATAACATACAAAGAATTAGGACCAGCAGAAATTGTATATATTACACCAGAATCTGTAGAAGTTGTTTCGAAGGCGAAAGATAAGAAAAAAATTTGTTCTTTCCTTTGGGTATATTATGGATATCCAACTTCTTCTTATGAGGGAGTAAATGTGGAGGAAATGCGCTACAAATGTGGAAGCATGTTAGCAAAACGCGATGCGGATATCGTACATCCAGATGTAGTAGCAGGGGTTCCGGATTCAGGAATTGCACATGCGATTGGGTATGCGAATACATCCGCTGTTCCATATGCAAGACCATTTATCAAATATACGCCAACATGGGCTCGTTCTTTTATGCCTACGAATCAGGCACAAAGAGAACTGGTAGCAAAGAGAAAACTTATTCCAATTCCAAGTTTGATTGAAGATAAACGATTAGTATTAATTGATGATTCCATTGTACGTGGAACACAGCTTCGTGAAACAACAGAATTTCTGTATAATAGTGGTGCAAAGGAAGTGCATGTCAGACCAGCATGTCCACCGTTGTTATATGGTTGTAAATACTTAAATTTCTCACGTTCAAAATCGGATATGGATTTGATCACAAGAAGAATCATTCGTGAAAAAGAAGGCAGTAATGCAGAAAATGTATTAGCTGAATATGCAGATCCAAATAGTGAGCGTTATGCAGAAATGCTAGAAGCTATTCGAAAACAACAAAACTTTACTTCACTTAGATATCATAGATTAGATGACTTGATTGCATCCATTGGTTTGAAGCCTTGTGAGCTTTGTACCTATTGTTTTGATGGAAATGAGTAAAAAAGAAAAGAGCATTTGCGAATTATCTTGAAAAATTTCGTAAATGCTCTTATTTTATATAGGTGGGAATAAATTTCCAGGACATTAAATGGGAGGATTATAGAAAATGAAAAATAAAAAGAAAGAGTTTGCGATTGATCTGCTTGCAGATATTGTAGGAAGTTTCTTGATTGCAATCGGGATTTATAATTTCGCAGCGGCATCGGAATTTCCAGTATCAGGGATTTCGGGAATTGCCCTTATTTTTTATCACTTTTGGGGATTGCCAATTGGTACAATGACAATTGTATTTAATATTCCAATTATTTTATTGTGCTATAAATTATTGGGAAGAACATTCTTATTAAAGTCACTTAAGACGATGGTTATTTCTACATTCTTTATGGATGTGGTTGCACCAATGTTCCCAGTATACGAAGGCGATTTGATGTTATCTTGTATTTGTATGGGATTGATTTCGGGATTAGGATATGCATTGATCTATATGCGCGATACATCAACAGGGGGAGCCGATTTTATTTTGATGGCAGTACGTGTGCTTCGCCCTCATATGTCTATTGGTTCCATTATTTTAATCATGGACTGGGCAATCGTGTTGATTGGCGGATTACTTATGGGTGGTAATGTAGACAAGATTATTTATGGGTTGATTGGAGCTTACATTTTATCGGTTGTGGTAGACAAAGTGATGTACGGACTTGATGCAGGAAAATTAACATTGGTAGTAACATCACATGGTTATGAAGTAGCAGAAAAAATTGACGAATTGACACAGCGAGGAGCGACACTCTTGAAAGGGGTAGGAAGTTACTCAAAAGAAGATAAACATGTAGTAATGTGTGCTTGCAATAATAAACAAATGCATATGGTGCATAAGGCAGTAAAAGAGGTAGATCGTTCCGCGTTCTTAGTAACAATGGAGGCGAATCAAGTAAGAGGAGAAGGATTTAAACCTCATTAATACAAAAAATCGTACCAAATAATTACATTGCGACTTGTGGGAGAAAGAAGTATAATATAAGAAAGTATCCTCATAGAAGGAGGTTTGTTATATGAAGATAGATATGCATTGTCATGTGAAAGAAGGCTCCCCAGACAGCAAGATTAGTTTGGATGAATATATAACAATTTTAAAGGCGAATGGATTTGAGGGGATGGTTATTACGGACCATGATACCTACAAAGGTTATCGCCATTGGAAAAACAATATGAAAGGCAAGGTACATGAAGACTTTGTAGTGCTGAAGGGAATTGAGTACGATACGTTGGATGCGGGACATATTCTTGTAATTATGCCGGAAGGTGTGAAGATGCGTCTTTTGGAATTAAGAGGATTGCCAGTTTCTGTATTGATTGAATTCGTTCATAGCAATGGTGGTATTCTTGGACCAGCACATCCATGTGGTGAAGCGTATATGAGCTTTGCTAATACAAAACGCTATTTTAAGAATCCAGAATTGATGAAACGTTTTGATTTTGTGGAAGTGTTTAATGCATGTGAACCATTGGAATCAAATGAGAAAGCTGCAAAACTTGCATATAAGTATGGCAAACCAGGAATTGCAGGAAGTGATGCGCATAATCCGATTGCAGCAGGAATGGCATATACGGAGTTACCAGAGCGTGTGACTTGCGAGACAGAATTGATTTCATTGATTCGAAAGAAAGTACCAATGGAAGTTGGTGGTTGTTTATACAACAAAACATTGAAAGACAAACTCGGGAAAGCGAATAAGATTTTAGTATATTCGTTTTGGGCATATAACCGTGCAGGGGAGTTAATAAAGCGTAGACAACGTAAGAGAAAAGCCCAATTGGAAAATCCAATGACAGCCGTAGACCCTATCGAGATTGAATATTTAACGAATTATAAGGCTTAGGAGGAAAATACAATGTGGACAAGACAATTATTAAAAGAAAACGCTAAGATTGCCTTTCGCAGAAATTATTGGTCATGCGTAGCTGTATGTGTGATCAGCATGATATTGACGGGAGGACTCAGCAGTTCATCTAGAAATACGATTACAATTGAACAAGATACAGGCATTACTTATGATGGGATTTTTAATTTCTTAACACCAAGACTTATGCTATCTGTCATTATGCTTGGACTATTTGCAATGGCAATTGGACTTGCATTTTCTATTTTGATATCAAATGTAGTTGAAGTAGGATGCAGTCGTTATTTCATCGAAAATAGAGAACACAAGACAGAAATCGGACAACTTTTCTATGGATTCAAAGGCGGAAGATATGGAAGTGTTGTTTGGATTATGTTCTTCAAAAATCTTTCTATTTTTTTATGGTCATTGTTATTACTGATACCAGGAATCATTAAATCATTTTCTTATATGATGGTTCCATATATTGCGGCAGAAAACACAGAATTAGATCGTAAAAAAGTCATGAAGATGAGTGAAGATATGATGCGCAGACATAAGATGGAAGCGTTTATCTTGGAACTTTCCTTTATCGGATGGGGAATTCTAGGTGCACTTACATGGGGACTTGTAAATCTTTTCTGGACAGCACCATATAAGAAGGCGACTTATGCAGAATTTTATTCTGCATTGAAAGCAGAAGCACTTCAAAACGGAATTATTAGAAGAGAAGATCTACCAGGAGTACAGATCGCAAATGAAGAAGCAGCGCAAGAAGCAACCGAGGAAGTGAATGAAGAAGCAACTGTAGAAGTGACTCTAGAAGAAATGAATTCAGAAATCTATCTTCCTAGAGAAGTAGAAGAAATTACAGAAGTATCAGAATCTGTAGATGATGAGACAGAGGAGAAGGAAGAAGAATAAAAATAAGCAGGCGGCTGGAAACAGTCGCCTATGTTTTTGTAAATAAACATTTACTTTTGAAAAAAAAGGACTATAATTATTTGTGGATTTACAAAAGGAAAGAGGATGATAGAATGAGAGGACGAGTACCTAAGTTATTTTTAATGATGAAGAGTTACTCAAAAGAACAATTTGTGAAAGATGTAATTGCGGGGATTATCGTAGCAATTATTGCATTACCATTGTCGATTGCGTTAGCGTTAGCATCTGGTGTAAGCCCAGAACAAGGGATTTATACAGCAATCGTAGCTGGATTTGTGATTTCATTTCTTGGTGGCAGCAGTGTTCAGATTTCAGGACCAACTGCAGCATTTGCAACAATCGTAGCCGGAATTGTTGCCACAAAAGGAATGTCAGGATTGATTGCAGCGACTGTGCTTGCAGGAATTATTTTGATTTTAATGGGCGTATTTAAATTTGGTGCATTGATCAAATTTATTCCACATACAATCGTAACTGGTTTTACTTCAGGGATTGCAGTGACAATTGTCATTGGCCAAATCAAAGATTTTCTTGGTCTTACATTTACCCATTCACCAATTGAAACGATGGAAAAAGTGGAAGAGTGTATCGCTACAATAGGCACAATAAATGTAACAGCACTTATTGTTGGCTTGATCGCGTTGGCAATTTTAATCGTATGGCCAAAAGTAAACGCAAAGATTCCACCATCATTGATTGCAGTTATTGTGACAATTATTTTGGTGCAAGTGTTAGATTTAGAAGTCAATACAATTGGAAGCCTTTATGAAATTTCAAATAAACTTCCAATGCCAGCATTACCACAATTTAGCTTGGAATTGATTCAGGAAGTATTTCCAGATGCGTTTACAATTGCAATCTTAGCAGCGATTGAGTCTTTATTATCATGTGTTGTTTCAGATGGTATGGTTGGTGATAAACATGATCCAAATACAGAATTGATTGCACAAGGTGCAGGAAATATTGCATCTGGTATCTTTGGCGGGATTCCAGCAACAGGTGCGATTGCCAGAACAGCTGCCAATGTAAAAAATGGCGGCCGTACACCAATTGCAGGGATGGTTCATGCAGTTGTCTTATTACTTGTATTAATTGTTTTAATGCCATATGCAGCATTGATTCCAATGCCAACGATTGCAGCAGTATTATTTATGGTTGCATATAATATGTGCGGTTGGAGAGAATTTGTTGGATTATTAAAAACAGCTCCAAAGAGTGATATTGTAGTATTATTAGTAACATTCTTCTTAACAGTTATTTTTGACTTAGTAGTGGCAATTGAATTTGGTCTTATCTTAGCAGCAATTTTATTCTTAAAGAGAATGGCAGATGTTGCAGAAGTAAAGAGCTGGGAATATGTTGAAAAAGAAGAAGATGGACTTGCTGTTGTACCAAAAGGAACATTAGTATATGAATTAGAAGGACCAATGTTCTTCGCAGCAGCTGATAAATTTGCAGAAGTATCTTTAGATAAGAATACAAAAGCAGTTATTCTACGAATGGGAAAAGTTCCTGCAATGGATGTTTCGGCATTTATGAAATTAGAAGAAGTATTCAAACGTTGTGAAAGAAAACATGTGACATTATTGCTATCTCATGTAACAGATCAACCTAAGAAAATGATGGATAAATCAGGATTTACAACAGATGTCGGAGAAGAAAATTTCTGTGCAAATATTCAGGAAGCATTAGCACGAGCAGAAGTAATCTGTGCAAAATAGAATTCAGAGGTGAGACAAATGCGAGAAGAGTTATTTAAAATGGAGCGTAAAGGACTGGTAGAAGAGGGACAGGAAGTAAAGATTACAGAACGAATCAACGGAAGTCTTTACAGCTACATCGTAGAGCCTTCTGTAGCAATGTCTGGCATTTATCGTAGTAATCAAAGAATCAAATCAAAGACAGGTGTGATACGAGAAATTCGAGAAACAGAGCGAGGATTTTATCTGGCAGTTGGATTTGAGGAATAAAAAAATTGCGACTTGTGAAAACAAGCCGCAATTTTTTTATAATTTAATATTTTTAAATAAGTCACCAAGACTTGTTCCAATTTCTTCTGCTTCTGGAATTTCTACTTCTTCGATCACTTCTTCTTCTGGTTCAATAAGAGCTTTCATGCTAAGACTGATTTTTCCATCTTTGATTCCAATGACTTTTACATCAACAGTGTCACCAACGTGTAATACATCGCTTGGAGCTTTGATGCGTTTGTCAGAAATTTGAGAAATGTGAACCAGACCAGATAATCCGTTTTCTAAGCGAACGAATGCACCATAGTTTTGTAAAGATTCAACAGTTCCTGTTAAAACGCTGTCAACAGCAACACTTTCTAATAATGCTTCTTTTTCTTTTTTGGCTTTTTCTTGCAATAAAGCACGAGCAGATAAAACAAGACGATTTTCTGCTTGGTCGGCTTCAATGACTTGTACATCAATTTCTTGTAATAAGAAGTCTTCTAAATTTTCTACGTAAGATAAAGATAATTGAGAAGCTGGAATAAATCCACGAATTCCTTCTACATATGCGATAACACCACCATTTACAACGCCTTCAATCTTTACTGTAAGAACTGTATTTTGGTTCATGTAAGAGATTGTGCGATTCCATGGATTCGCATCATCAAAATGATCTTCGTAATCAGCCATAGATTCTGTTTGTAATAATTCTTCGTTCATAGGAAGCACCTCATTTTCTAAATAATAAAATCAGTATAACATAATTTCAAAAATTAAGTATAAAAATATTTGATAAACCTATGAAATAATGGTAACCTATATGGGCAAGGGAGTGAAAGTATGGAAAATAAACAGAAGATATATATAGTAGGACATAAAAATCCGGATACAGATTCAATTTGTTCTGCACTTGCGTATGCAAATTTAAAATCACAAATCTCAAAGGAAGCAAGATACATACCAAAACGTGCAGGACTATTAAATGAAGAGACACAATATGTCTTAGAACGCTTTGGTGTAGAACCACCAAAACTTTTATCCAATGTACATTTACAAGTGAAAGATGTAGATGTGAACTTAATGGAAGGCATTCGAAGCAACACTTCGATCAAAGAAGCGTGGGCGATGATGAAGGAAAGGAATGCATATACCATTCCGGTTACAAGAGATGAAAAATTAGAAGGTGTTATCACAACAGGCGACATTGCAACATCTTATATGGATGTTTATGATTCTGATATTTTAGCAACAGCAAGAACACAGTATCAAAATATGGTAGATACCGTAGATGGTGAGATTGTAACAGGAAATTCACATGCATATTTTGTCAAAGGGAAAGTTGTTGTAGCAGCATCTAGTCCAGACTTGATGGAAAACTACATTGAAAAAGATGACCTTGTAATCTTAGGAAACCGTTACGAATCTCAGCTATGTGCAATTGAGATGGATGCTAGTTGCTTGATCATTTGCCAAGGGGCACAAGTATCAAAAACAATCAAAAAATTAGCAGAAGAACGAGATATCGTTATCATTACAACACCACATGATACATTTACAGTAGCCAGATTGATCAATCAGAGTATTCCTGTAAAACATTTTATGATGAAAGATGGGCTTACTATTTTTAATACTACAGATTATGTGGAAAACATCAAAGACGTGATGGCGAAGAAACGTACACGAGATTTTCCAGTTGTTGATAAAAAAGGAAAATATTATGGATTGATTTCCAGCCGCCGTTTGATGGATGCAAGAAAAAAACAAGTGATCATGGTAGACCATAATGAAAAAACACAGGCAGTAGATGGGATTGAAGAAGCTGAAATCTTAGAAATCATAGACCATCATAGATTAGGCAGCCTGGAAACTGTAGGACCGGTTTACTTTAGAAAT
Source organism: uncultured Faecalimonas sp. (assembly GCA_964540565.1). Taxonomy (GTDB): domain Bacteria; phylum Bacillota; class Clostridia; order Lachnospirales; family Lachnospiraceae; genus Faecalimonas. The sequence continues at coordinate 25,258 of CAZINB010000016.1, read as the reverse complement.
CAGCCAGTAGGATGTACAGCAACAATCATTTACGATATGTATCGTGAAAATAATATTGTACCAGATAAGACTATGGCAGCATTGCTTTGCTCGGCAATCATTTCAGATACCTTGTTATTCCGCTCACCAACATGTACGTTGGTTGATCGAGTTTCTGCAGAAGAATTAGCTAGAATTGCAGAAATTAATATGGAAGAGCTTGCACAAAATATGTTCCAAGCAGGAAGTAATTTGAAAGGAAAGACAGCAGCAGAAATCTGCTTCCAAGATTTCAAACATTTTACGGTTGGAGATGTAAAATTTGGTGTAGGACAGATCAACTCTATGAGTGGAGAAGAGCTTGTTGAAATCAAAGAGAAGCTATTACCTTATTTGAGCAATGTAGCATTGGATCAAAAATTAGACATGGTATTTTTCATGTTAACAAATATTATCGAAGAATCAACAGAATTGTTATGTTATGGAAAAGGTGCAAAAGAACAAGTGCTGGAAGCATTTGACTTACCAGTGGATACAGACGATGTACATTTGGCAGGTGTTGTATCACGTAAGAAACAATTAATTCCAACCTTTGTTATTTCATTGCAGCAATAGGAGGCGTTATGGCAAAACAAACTTGGAAGCCAGGAAATATGATTTATCCACTTCCAGCTGTTATGGTTAGCTGTGGAAAATCATCCGGTGAAACAAATATTATCACAGTAGCATGGACTGGAACAATCTGTACAAATCCAGCAATGCTTTATATTTCTGTTAGACCAGAAAGACATTCGTATCAGATGATCAAAGAATCTGGAGAATTTGTTGTAAATCTTACAACAGAAGATTTGGCGTTTGCAACAGATTATTGTGGGGTACGTTCAGGAAAAGATGTGGATAAGTGGAAAGAAATGAAGCTGACACGTGGAAAAGCCAATGAACTTCAATATGCTCCAATCATTGAAGAATGTCCGGTAAATATTGAATGTAAGGTGGAAGAAGTGAAAGAGCTAGGAAGCCATCATATGTTCATTGCAAAAGTTGTTTCAGTACAAGTAAGTGATGAATACATGAATGAAACGGGAAAATTCTGTTTAAATGAGACAGGATTGCTAGCGTATTCACATGGAGAATATCTTGGACTAGGAGAAAAGATTGGTACATTTGGATATAGTGTGAAAAAGAAAAAATAATTTTTATGCCAGCAGATTATCTGCTGGCAGTTTTTGTGTTACAATATAGTCAAAGCATTATATTTCTAAAATTCTAGCGGGCAGCCGCATCTTAATCATATCTATGTTCATATAGAAGAAATCCCAATGCTTTTATTTTCACAAAATAATTGCAGAGAGGATTTTAGTTATGAGAAAGCCTCCTGCGCACAATCAAAGGAGGATGTTAGATGAAGAAACATTTTATTATGAGTCCAAAGGTGGACTATTGCTTTAAAGAATTAATGGAAGATGAAGAGGTGAGAAAAGGATTTATTGCAGCAGTGCTTCATATTTCACCAGATGAAATTATCAGTACGGAACTACTTCCGACGCATCTTCGAAAAGAACATGAAAATGACAAGTTAGGAATACTTGATGTGAGAGTACTTTTAAATGGAGAAATACAGATTGATATGGAGATTCAATTATCCCCATTTAAATTGTGGTCAGAGCGCTCGATGTTTTATCTCGGGAAAATGTATGTAGGACAGTTTCAAAAAGGACAAGATTACAATGTTGTCAAAAAATGTATTCATGTGGGAATTTTGGATTTTGAATTGTTTAAGGAAGATGAAGAATATGATTCGGTCTTTCATTTGTGGGAAGATCATCGAGATAGAATGTATAGTGACAAATTAGAGATACATATTTTGGAACTACCGAAAGTTAGAAAAAAACAGCATCCAGAGACTGAATTACTAAAGTGGATGCAATTTATTAATGCGGAGCGAGAGGAGGAATTTGAGATGTTGGCAAAGAATGATAATTATATGGAAAAAGCTTATGAGAGACTGCGTTGTATCAGTGCGGATGAACAGAAACAATTAGACTATGAAGCGAGACTTATTGCAACCATGGATCACAACTATTTGATGCAGTATAACCGAGAAGAAGGTGTAAAAGAAGGTATCAAAGAAGGCATCAAAGAAGGTATCAAAGAAGGTATGGTGAGGACATTAAAGGAACTGGGAATTTCAAAGGAAGAATCCATCGTCAAAGTTATGGGAAAATTTGAGATGCAGAAAGAGGATGCGACAAAATTAGTTGAATTGTATTGGGATTAGTGAGAGTGAAAATATGCTCCTTTCTAAGAAATTGTTTACTTGGAAAGGAGCATGTCTTTTATAAGTTATTTAGTTTTAATCGGAAGATTCTCTTCAATAAGAAAATACAGATGAAAACAGCAATAAATTCAGCAAGTGGATATGCCCACCATACCATGTGAAGTCCAAAGACTTTTGCAAAAAGGAAAGCAATTGGAATGATTACAAAAAGTTGTCTACAAGCAGACATGATTAAAGTATAAACACCATTTCCAAGTGCTTGGAAAACAGAACCACTGACGATACAGAATCCAGCAAAGATAAAACAGATGCTGATTTTACGAAGTGCACTGACACCAATTGCTAACATATTTTCAGAAGCATCAAACATTAAAAGAAGATGTTCAGGAATTGCTTGGAAAATAAGCATACCAATGATCATAATACTAACAGCAATGATGACACTGAGTTTGAAGGTATCATAGATACGTTTTTTGTTACGTGCACCATAGTTGAAAGCAATAATTGGAATCATACCATTTGTAAGTCCGAACACAGGCATAAATACAAAACTTTGTAGTTTGAAATAGATGCCAAGTACAGTTGCAGCTGTTGCAGAGAACATTAATAAAATATTATTCATTGCAAACGTTGTAAGCGAACCGATAGATTGCATAATGATGGATGGAATTCCGATTTTGTAAATGTTGCCGATTACGCGTTTGTTAGGGCGGAACCCTTTCATGCTGACATTGATTTCTTTGTTATATTTGTGGTTGCAAATAACAGCAATGATAACTGCAATGATTTGTCCAATGACAGTAGCTAGAGCTGCACCAGCAACTTCCATGCGAGGCAATCCAAACAATCCAAAGATTAAAATTGGATCTAATATAATATTGATGATAGCACCAATTCCCTGTGTGATCATATTGAAGATAGTTCTTCCAGTAGATTGCATTAAACGTTCAAATGTAATCTGTAAGAAGATTCCAATTGAGACAATTGTAATAATAGACATGTAGTCTGTACCATATTGGATGATCAAAGCATCATCTGTTTGCATTGCGAAGAATAATTTAGAACAAAAAATACCAAACACTGCAAAGACAAGATAGCTGCAAATGGCAAGAAAAATACCATTTTTTCCAATGTTGTTGGCTTCTTCGTAATTATGTTCTCCTAGGCTTTTGGATAAAAGTGCATTTACCCCAACACCTGTTCCAGCAGCAACAGCAATCATAAGGTTTTGAATTGGAAATGCAAGAGAAACGGCAGTTAATGCTTCTTCACTTAACTGTGCTACGAAAATACTATCTACAATGTTATAAAATGCTTGCACAAGCATGGATAAGATCATAGGTAGTGACATCGTTATTAATAATTTAGGAATCGGCATGATTCCCATTTTATTTTCTTTTACGATTGTATCCGACATAAAATTTCCTCCTAATGTATATATATTTAACTCTTCTATTTTATCATTTGCTATATACATATGCAATAAGAAGGTTGCATATAATAGAAATAATGTGAATGGCAGGAGTGAGACTGCTTGAATTGGAAAAAACATATTTTTTTTCTATTTCTATTTTGCGTGATGGGAATTGAAATCATGCATGCTGCAAAAAATGAACAGGTTGTGTCAGAAAATGTGGAAAAAGAGTCAACGACAGAGACAAAACAGATTGCGATTACATTTGATGATGGTCCTAGTTTGTATACAGAGGAATTGTTGGATGGATTAATGAAAAGAAATGTGAAAGCGTCGTTCTTTTTGATTGGAAAAAAAGTGGAGGAATTTCCGGACATTGTAAAGCGTGAAAAGGAAGAAGGACATTTGATTGGAAATCATACCTATAATCATGTAGATATTTCAAAAGTCAGTGAAGAGGTGGCAAAGGAAGAATTAGGAAAAACCGATCAAGCACTCAAAATAATATTGGGAGAAGGAACCATTTATGTCAGACCACCGTTTGGGATTCGACAGAAAAAGTTAGAAGAGGAACTAGATTTGATCCCGGTGATGTGGAGTATTGATCCGTTGGATTGGACAACAGAAAATGTAACGGAAATTGTAAATAAAGTAGTGACGGAAGCGGATGAAAATGATATTATTTTGATGCATGATTGTTATAAAAGTTCGGTGGAAGCTGCATTGAGAATTATTGATATTTTGCAGAAAGAGGACTTTGAGTTTGTAACAGTAGAGGAACTTTTAATAAGGTAGAAATGGAGATATATATGACACATACATTTTCTAGAACAGAATTGTTAATAGGAGAAGTGGGATTAAAAGCTTTGCAGCAAGCAACGGTAATGGTGCTAGGTGTGGGTGGAGTTGGCTCTCACTGTATTGAGGCACTTGCACGATCGGGAGTAGGCTGCTTGATTTTGGTAGATAACGATACGGTTAGTTTGACAAATATCAACCGTCAATCGATTGCATATCACAGTACCGTTGGGGAATACAAGACAAAATTAATGAAAGATCGTATTCAAGATATTAGCCCACAGACAGAAGTAATCACATATGAAACTTTTATCTTGCCAGAAAATTTACAAGAGATTTTCACAAGAAAAGTAGATTACATTGTAGACGCTATCGACACGGTAACGGCAAAACTTGCAGTGATATCGTATGCGAAGGAACAGAAAATACCAATTATCAGTTGTATGGGAACAGGAAATAAATTACATCCAGAGTTATTCCAAATCGCTGATATTTCCAAAACATCGGTTTGTCCATTGTGCAAAGTGATGCGAAAAGAATTGAAAGAACGAGGAATTAAGCATGTGAAAGTGCTTTATTCACAGGAAAAACCAATCTCTGTGACAGGAAAATCAACAGGAGAAGATCCAGGAAAGAGACGAGCACTTCCAGGAAGTATCTCTTTCGTGCCTCCAGTGGCAGGACTGATCATTGCAGGAGAAGTCATTCGTGAGATTGCAAATGTAGAATAGGAGTGTAAGAAAATGGATTTATTTGATTACATGCGAGAAAAAACAAGTCAGAAAGAATCACCGCTTGCTTCACGTCTTCGTCCGACAACATTAGAAGAAGTGGTGGGACAACAGCATATTATTGGAAAAGATAAATTATTGTATCGTGCAATCAAAGCAGACAAGCTCGGTTCGCTTATCTTCTATGGACCACCAGGAACGGGTAAGACAACGTTGGCGAAGGTAATTGCAAATACGACAAGTGCAGAGTTTCAACAAATCAATGCCACAGTTGCCGGAAAGAAAGACATGGAAGAAGTGGTGCAGAAGGCGAAAAATAACAAAGGAATGTATGGAAAGAAAACCATCTTATTTGTGGATGAAATTCATCGCTTCAATAAAGGACAGCAAGATTATTTATTACCATTTGTAGAAGATGGTACTTTAATCTTAATTGGTGCCACAACAGAAAATCCTTATTTTGAAGTGAATGGTGCGTTGATTTCCAGATCTAGTGTGTTTGAATTGAAACCATTGGAAAAAGAAGATGTGAAGATTTTACTGAAGCGAGCTGTTTATGATGAACAGAAAGGAATGGGCAGCTATCGAGCAGAGGTGACAGAGGAAGCATTGGAATTTTTAGCAGATATTTCTGGTGGGGATGCTAGAAACGCATTAAATGCAATAGAACTTGGGATTTTGACAACAGAGCGCAGTGAAGATGGAAAAATACATATTACAATCGAAGTGGCAGAAGAATGCATTCAAAAACGAGTCGTACGTTATGATAAGACAGGGGACAATCATTATGACACCATTTCTGCATTTATCAAAAGTCTTCGTGGTTCAGACCCAGATGCAGCGGTATATTATTTGGCAAAAATGTTGTATGCGGGAGAGGACATCAAATTTATTGCAAGACGATTGATGATTTCTGCATCTGAAGATGTGGGAAATGCGGATCCGAATGCACTTACCGTTGCAGTTTCAGCAGCGCAGGCAGTAGAACGAATCGGGATGCCGGAAGCTCGCCTTATTTTAGCACAGGCGACTACTTACATTGCAAGTGCACCAAAAAGTAATGCATCGTATATGGCAATTGATCGAGCATTTGAAAATGTAAAACAGTACAAAACAACTGTACCAGTCCATTTACAAGATGCGCATTATAAAGGAGCTTCTAAGTTGGGACATGGAATTGGCTATAAATATGCTCATGATTATCCAAATCACTATGTACAACAACAATATCTTCCAGATGAGATTAAAGAGATGAAATTCTACGAACCAACAGAGATGGGATATGAAAAACAAATCAAAGAGCATTTAGAAAGATTGAAATAAAAAGTGGGACAGAGTAAAGAAAAACTCTGTCCTATTTGTGGTTTTAAAGTAAATTTTGCATAATCTGTGCATAAATTTCTTGATGACGACGTGTCCAGTTATTTGCAACATGAACAGCTTCTTCTTCGTTTGGAACGGTAATCGTCAAATCAATAAGTGGGGAACCACCTTCGATAATCTGGCAGCGTACAGAAAAATCAAGAGAATTATTTTGATAATAATCTGATTTTACGGAAACTTCATTGCGAAGTTCATAACGCTTCTCTACAAGAAAGGCATCAATTTCAGAGCGGATTGCAGCGGAAATATTATTTCCAAAAAACTGAATAGTTTCTTCCCCTTCTGAAGTTAAATGGTAAAGGGTACGATTATGAGTCGTTTCCTCGCGAATGAGATTTGCTTCTACCATTTCCGATAAAGCCTGCTGTAAAGTAAAATAGGTAGTGTAACCTTTGTCTAGAATAAATTCTGAAATTTGTCCGTTGGTAAGAGGAAAGTCAAGCTTATCCAACATATAAAGCACGATCAATTTATAGAGTGTAAATGATTCTGACATAAATACTCCTTTCCTTGCCATATATCATGGTCTTTGAAATATTTTTGTATACTGTTTAGAACCAGACGTTTATTACAAGTCCATAGGGGAGCAATTAATAAAGATTTTGGTCCGTCACCAGTCAGACGATGTATTACTATGTCTGGACGTAGGTGAGAGACGAGTGTGCCTAAAAGCTCCAAGTATTCCTCTAAATCTGGAAGAGGGAAAGGAGCATTTTCGTAATAAGTCCCTAAGTCAGTATGTTTCAATATATGCAATAATTGTAATTTTATTCCATCTATTGGCATGCGGTTCAAATAAGAAATGGTTTCTAACATGTGTTGTTTTGTCTCATTTGGAAGACAAAGAATGGTATGCACAATAATAGAAACACCAATCCTATTCAAATCATAAACTGCTTTTTCAAAAACGTCAAGTTCATAACCTCGTCTAATAAAGTCAGCACTTTCTTTGTGAATCGTCTGTAATCCGAGTTCTATCCAAACAGGCTTGATTTGATTTAAACGTTCCAGTAAATGCAGAATTTCGTCAGATAGGCAATCAGGTCTGGTTGCAATGGACAGTACTTTTACATCGGGTTCTGAAATGGCTTCCATGAAAATTTTTTCCAAATAGGAAACAGGTGCATAGGTATTGGTGTAGGCTTGGAAATAAGCGATATATCCAGAACCAGTATGTTTTTTGGAAACAAGCTCTTTTCCGTATGCAAGTTGTTCCTTGATCGAAGTATTTCGACTGCCAGCAAAATCACCAGATCCTCCAGCGCTGCAAAAAATGCAGCCACGATTTCCTAAAGAACCATCTCGATTCGGGCAGGTCATACCACCATCGAGGGCGAGTTTATAAAGTTTTTCACCAAAAGTTTGTTTGATATAGTAATCGAGAGAATAGTATCTCTTTTCACCCCAACGCATCATGAGATACATTCCTTTATAGCAGCACTAACAGCATCTGCAACACGAGGGTCAAATGCTTCTGGAAGAATATGGACTTCACTCAATTCATCTTCCGAAACAAGACTTGCAATGGCATGAGCAGCAGCCAGTTTCATTTCTTCCGTAATCTGTTTTGCGCGACCTTCTAAGGCACCTTTGAAGATACCTGGAAAAGCAATTACATTGTTCACCTGATTTGGAAAATCAGAGCGTCCTGTGCCTACCACTTTCGCACCAGCTTCGAGTGCTAGATCAGGCATAATCTCAGGAACCGGATTTGCCATGGCAAAAAGAATAGCATCTTTGTTCATAGAAGAGACCATTTCTTTTGTGACGATATTAGGTGCAGAAACACCTACAAAAATATCTGCATTTTTCAAAGCATCAGATAAAACACCAGTTTCTTGATTTGGATTGGTACGTGTTACCATTTCCTTTTGCATCCAGTTTAGGTGTTCGGAAGAATTGGAAAGAATTCCATTGATATCGCACATGATCACATTGGTAAAACCATAATTTAAGAGTAATTTTGTAATGGCAATACCGGCAGAACCAGCACCATTTATTACAACTTTACAGTGTTCTTTTTTCTTCTGAACTACTTTTAATGCATTCATAATAGCTGCAAGCACTACGATAGCAGTTCCGTGTTGGTCATCATGAAAAACAGGAATGTCAAGAAGCTTTTTCAAACGTTCTTCAATTTCAAAACAGCGAGGTGCAGAAATATCTTCCAGATTGATTCCACCAAATGCAGGTGCAATATTTACGATTGTCTGAATGATTTCTTCTGTATCTTGTGTATCAAGGCAAATAGGTACAGCGTTAATTCCACCAAATTCTTTGAATAATACTGCTTTGCCCTCCATAACAGGCATTGCTGCAAGGGGACCGATGTTTCCAAGACCAAGAACGGCGCTGCCATCAGAAACAACAGCAATGGTATTTGCCTTCATCGTGTATTTATAAACGGTATCTGGCTCAGATGCAATTACTTTACAAGGTTCTGCTACACCAGGTGTATAAGCTAAAGCTAAATCTTCACGGGAATTTACATGTGATTTGGAAGCTGTTTCAATTTTCCCGTTCCAAAGTGCATGTAATTCTAGTGATTTTTCGTTGATTGTCATAAAGTCACTTCCTTCTAATTGATATGCAATATCATATCATTCTAAGAAAATCAAATCAACAAGGAAAAAGGACTTTCTTTTCTGAAAAAAGTATTGTATAATACCAAAATAAATCAGTGTCACTTCAGACAAATATCCCAGTAAACATGTTAGTTTCATATAGAAAGGGTTGAAATATGAGAGAAAAGTATGAATCTCTGCCAGTAGCAACATTACGAGAATTGGCAAAGGCGAGAGACCTTAAAGGGACAAGCACAATGAAAAAAGCAGAACTCATCGAGCTTATGTTAGAGCAAGATGAAAAAGATAAAATCAAGACCGAAAAAGAAAAAACAGGGGCAATTGATATCGATCAATTAGATAGTGGCGAGATGGCACATGGTATTTTAGAAGTAATGCCAGACGGATTTGGTTTCATTCGAAGTGATAACTATTTGCCAGGAGAGAATGATGTATATGTAGCTCCATCACAAATTCGTCGTTTTGGCCTTAAGACAGGTGATATTATCAGTGGTAATACACGTGTGAAATCACAACAAGAGAAGTTTAGTGCATTATTATATGTAACAAAGATCAATGGAATGCCAGCATCGGAAGCGTGCAAAAGAGGAAACTTTGAAGATATGACACCGATTTTCCCAGACGAAAGACTTTGCTTGGAAAATGGAAAGAGCAGTACAGCAATGCGAATTGTGGATTTACTATCTCCAATTGGAAAGGGACAACGTGGTATGATTGTTTCTCCACCAAAAGCAGGAAAGACAACGCTCTTAAAGCAAGTGGCACAGTCTGTATTGAAAAATAATCCAGAAATGCACATTTTAATTCTATTGATTGACGAACGTCCAGAAGAAGTAACAGATATTAAGGAAGCGATTGTTGGGGAAAATGTAGAAGTTATTTATTCAACATTTGATGAACTTCCAGAACGTCATAAGCGTGTATCTGAGATGGTTGTGGAACGTGCAAAACGTCTTGTAGAGCATAAGAAAGATGTTATGATCTTACTCGATAGTATTACACGTCTCGCAAGAGCGTACAACTTGACAGTGACTCCAAGTGGAAGAACATTGTCTGGTGGTCTTGATCCAGCTGCACTTCATATGCCAAAACGTTTCTTTGGGGCAGCTAGAAATATGAGAGAAGGCGGAAGTCTTACAATTCTTGCAACTGCATTGGTAGATACAGGAAGTAAATTAGATGATGTTGTTTATGAAGAATTTAAAGGGACAGGAAACATGGAACTTGTATTAGATAGAAAATTACAAGAAAAACGAGTATTTCCTGCAATTGATATTCCAAAATCAGGAACACGTCGAGAAGATTTATTATTGACTGCAGAAGAATTGGAAGCAGTTACAATTATGCGAAAAGCATTAAATGGAATGAAATCTGATGAAGCGGTAGATAATATCTTAAATATGTTTGCAAGAACAGAGAACAATAAGGAATTTGTTCAGATGATAAAGAAAACAAAATTCTTATAGAAAAAAGTTGATAGAAAAACTTGCAAAGATAAAAAAACTATGTTACAATATGAAAGCTGTTTAAAAGTAGAAATCATCGCGGGCATCGTTTGAGATGTACATAGCAGACGATGGCCTACGCACAAATAAAATTAAAGAGGTGAAAATCATGAGAGAAGGAATCCATCCAGAATACCATCAAGCAACAGTAACTTGTAACTGTGGAAACACATTCGTAACAGGTTCTACAAAATCTGAAATTCATACAGAAATCTGTTCAAAATGTCATCCATTCTACACAGGACAACAAAAAGCTACTCAAGCTCGTGGACGTGTAGATAAGTTTAACAAGAAATACGGAATTCAAGAATAATAGAAATCCAAAGTTACGGGTTGAGGTTAATACCTCAGCCCGTATTTTTAATTTGCGAGAGTTTGTCAAGAAAGACTCTTTATTAATATAGAAAGTAAGGTGAGTCCTATGAAATCTTCAAATATTGGAGGGCAGGCTGTATTAGAAGGCATTATGATGAAAAATGGGGATCAATATGCAGTGGCAGTCCGAAAACCAGATGGTGAAATTGAAGTGAATAAAAGCAGATACAAAAGCAATCCGAAGATGGAAAAAGTGAAGAAGATTCCATTTGTAAGGGGTGGATTTAACTTTATAGATTCTCTGTTGTTAGGAATGAAAACATTATCGTTTTCTGCTAGCTTCTATGAGGAAGAAGATAAAACAACAACACTGTCAAAGGCAGAAGCAGAGAAGCAAAAGAAAAAAGAAGATGCAATCATGGCAGTTGTGATGGTATGTTCTGTAATTTTAGCAATGGGATTGTTTATGGTGTTACCATATTTGATTTCCAACTTATTTGCGAAAGTAATTCCATCACGTATGATTAGAACTATTTTAGAAGCAGTCGTAAGACTTGGTTTATTTATTGCATACATAGTTGGTATTACATTTATGGAAGATATTAAACGTACATTCATGTATCATGGGGCAGAACATAAGTGTATCAATTGCATTGAAAATGGTTGGGAGCTTAACGTAGAAAATGTAAGAAAAAGTTCGAAAGAACACAAACGTTGTGGAACAAGTTTCTTGTTCTTTGTTGTGATGGTAAGCATTATCGTATGTTTCTTCATTACAACAGAATCTCCTGTGTTACGAATTGTGATTCGCATTGCCTTACTTCCAGTTATTGCGGGTATCTCATATGAATTGATTCGTTTGGCGGGAAGTAGTGACAACCCAGTGGTCAATTTGTTAAGTAAACCAGGAATGATGTTACAGCATTTAACCACAAAGGAACCAACAGATGATATGATTGAAGTAGCAATCAGAGCGGTAGAAGAAGTATTCGATTGGAAAGCGTACTTAGAAGAAAATTTTGGAGAAAAGTAATATGACTTTACAAGAAGCGAATAAATATGGAGAAGAGCTATTACAGCAGGCAGGAATTGCAGATGCAACAATTGATGCGTGGTATTTATTGGAATATGTAACAGGAATCAACCGCGCCATGTATTTTTTGAATATGCAGAAACAGTTATCAGAAGCAGAGCTGGAACAGTATCAGGCGTATTTAGAACAGAGGAAAAATCACATTCCACTGCAGCATATTACAGGTGTGCAGGAATTTATGGGGATGAATTTTGCGGTAAATGAACATGTGTTAATTCCAAGACAAGATACAGAAGTTTTGGTAGAAGAAGCATTGAAAGTGCTTCAGCCAGAAATGCAAGTCTTAGATATGTGTACTGGCTCAGGCTGTATTATCATCAGTCTTTCAAAAATGGGTAAGATAGAAGGAACAGGTGTTGACATTTCAGTGGAAGCATTGGATGTGGCAAAGAAAAATAATGCAAATTTAGATGCTAGTGTAACATGGATTCAAAGTGATTTGTTTGAAAATGTAGAAGAACGTTATGATATGATCGTATCGAATCCACCCTATATCCGAACTGCTGTTATTGAAGAGTTGAAGGAAGAAGTAAAATTTCATGATCCATACATTGCATTAGATGGCAAAGAGGACGGACTTTATTTTTATAGAAAAATCGTAGAAGAAAGTACCAAGTATCTAAAAGATAATGGAATGTTATATTTTGAAATTGGACATGATCAAGGACAAGATGTGAAAAATCTGATGGAAGAAGCAGGATTTTCAGAAGTTCTGATAAAAAAGGACTTAGCAGGTCTTGACCGAGTGGTGTTTGGTAGATATAATTAGTAAGGTTATAGAGAAACAGTTATTGTTAAATAATGGAGGATAAAACATGTTTGATAGATTAGACGATTTACTAGTTCGTTATGAAGAACTTATGAATGAGTTACAAGAACCAGATGTGGCAAATGACCCAAATCGTTTTCGTAAATTAATGAAGGAACAATCGGATTTAGCGCCTCTTGTAGATGCATATACAGAGTACAAGAATGCAAAACAAGCAATCATCGATAGTGAAGAAATGCTTGAAATGGAATCTGACGAAGAAATGCGTGAAATGGCAAAAGAAGAATTATATGAGTCAAAGAAACGCGTAGAAGAATTAGAACAAGAATTAAAGATTCTTCTTCTTCCAAAAGACCCTAATGATGATAAAAACATCATGGTAGAAATCCGTGCAGGTGCAGGTGGAGATGAATCTGCATTATTTGCTGCAGAAGTATATCGTATGTATACACACTATGCAGAAAGCAAACGTTGGAAAACAGAATTGATTTCAGTAAGTGAAAACGGAATCGGTGGCTTCAAAGAAGTTGTATTTATGGTAAGCGGACAAAGCGTTTACTCACGTATGAAATATGAAAGTGGTGTACACCGTGTACAACGTGTTCCTGAAACGGAATCAGGCGGACGTATTCATACATCAACTATTACAGTTGCTGTTATGCCAGAAGCAGAAGAAGTAGACGTTGTAATTGATGATAAAGATATCCGTATTGACGTAATGCGTGCGTCAGGAAATGGTGGACAATGTGTCAACACAACTGACTCTGCGGTACGTTTAACACATATGCCAACAGGTATCGTAATTTACAGCCAGACAGAAAAATCACAATTACAAAATAAAGAAAAAGCTTTCCGTTTACTTCGTTCTAAATTATATGAATTAGAATTAGAAAAACAACAATCAGCGGAAGCAGAAGCAAGAAGAAGCCAAATTGGTACAGGGGATCGTTCAGAAAAGATCAGAACATACAATTTCCCACAAGGACGTGTAACAGAACACCGTATCAAATTAACTTTATATAAGATTGATAATATTATGAATGGGGACATTGATGAAATTATCGATAGCTTAATTGCAGCAGATCAAGCAGCAAAATTAGCAAATATGAATGAATAAGAGTGTAGGAGGAAGCGAGTTTGCTTCCTCTTTTTGATTCATAGAATACTTGTCCACAAAAGTTTTTCGATTTATAATAGAAATATGCGAAAAAAAGAGAATAGGGATGATGAATATGAAAAAGAATCTAAAAAAATTATTTGGATACTATAAGCCTTATAAACTATTGTTTTTCAGTGATATGTTTTTTGCAATGATTGGGGCAGCAGTGACACTAGCAATACCATTGATCGTGCGTTATATCACAAATGAAGTAATTTACTTGGAAATGCAGGAGGCAGTAAAGACCATTGCTGTTTTGGGTGGTGTTATGCTTCTTCTTGTGGCAATTGAGTATGGATGTAATTACTTTATGATCTATTATGGACATATGATGGGTGTGCAGATGGAAGCAAATATGAAAAAAGATTTATTTGCACATTATCAAAAGATGTCTTTCTCCTTCTTTAACAATCGAAAAGTAGGGGAATTGTTATCACGTGTGACGAGCGATTTATTCGATATTACAGAATTATTGCACCACGGTCCGGAAGATGTGGTAATCTCTATTATTAAAATTGTTGGTGCGTTTATAATCTTACGCAGAATAAATGTTTCTTTGACGATTGTGACCTTTGGATTTTTACCAATTATGTTATTGTTTGCATTCTATTTTAATCTGAAAATGAAGAAAGCATTCAAACGTAACCGAGCAAAGATTGGAGAGATTAACAGCCAGATTGAAGACAGTTTATCTGGAGTGCGTGTAGTAAAGTCATTTGCCAACGAAGCGATTGAAATTGATAAGTTCCAAAAAGGAAATGAAAATTATATTGCATCTAAGCGAGACAGCTACCGTTATATGGCAGGGTATAATTCTGGATTTACAGCGATGACGACAATGATCACAGTAATCACGATTTTAGCAGGAGTTAACTTTATGACATCTGGGACGATTGTAGTTGCAGACTTAATTACGTTCTTATTATATATTAACAATTTTATTGAACCGATTAAGAAACTCATGAATTTTACAGAAATGTTCCAAAACGGGTATTCAGGGTTTGAACGTTTTATGGAACTGATGGAAGTAGAACCTGATATAAAAAATGATGTGCATGCAATTTCGGTAGAAAATATAAAAGGAGATATTTCCTTTGAAAATGTATCATTTCATTATGAAGAAGACGAGGAAATGGTATTAAGTCAAATTAACCTTGAAGTAAAAGCTGGGGAATACATGGCGTTGGTAGGTCCTTCTGGAGTGGGAAAAACAACCTTATGCAATCTGATTCCTAGATTTTTTGAAGTTTCAGCAGGAGCAATCAAAATTGATGGAATCGATATTCGAAAGATGGATTTACAAAGTCTGCGTACTCAGATTGGAATCGTGCAGCAAGATGTGTATTTGTTTGCAGGAACAATTATGGAAAACATTCGATATGGAAAGCCAGATGCTTCAGATGAAGAAGTTATGGAAGCAGCAAAACATGCCAATGCCCATGAATTTATTATGAGTTTTCCAAATGGATATCAGACAGATATTGGACAACGAGGTGTAAAATTGTCTGGTGGACAAAAACAACGTTTATCCATAGCTAGAGTATTTTTGAAAAATCCACCAATTTTAATTTTTGATGAAGCAACTTCTGCATTAGATAATGAAAGTGAACATGTTGTGCAGCAATCCATGGAAGTACTGGCAAAGAATCGTACCACATTTGTGATCGCACATCGTCTTTCAACGATACGAAATGCAGAACGCATTTTAGTATTAACAGAAAAAGGAATTGAAGAAGAAGGAACCCACGATGAACTACTTGAAAAAAATGGAGCATATGCTTCTTTATACCAAATGCAATTTCGTTAAAAAGGGTGTATACTAGAATGATTAAAAAAGGAGAAGAAAAATAGATGCAGGAAGTAGTGTTTAAACGAACAGAAATGGAAGACCGAGAATTGATGCAGTCCTATTTTAAAAGATTTCCGAGCAGAAGCTGTGAGAGAACTTTTGCAAATTCATTATTGTGGTCTCGATTTTATAATGTGACGTTTGCAGTGATTGAAGATACATTGGTTTTCCGCTCGGAAGGTGAGCAAACAGCATTTACCTATCCGATAGGGGGAAAAGGGCAGGTAAAGAAAGCATTAGAATTCTTGGAAAAATTTACAAAGGAACAAGAAATTCCATTTCTATTATATAATGTAACACCAGAGGAATTTGAACAATTAGAAAGCTGGTGGCCACAACGATTTGAAATTGAGTATGACAGAGACCTTGCAGATTATGTATATGAATCTGAAAAATTAGCAACACTGTCAGGAAAAAAATTACATGCAAAAAGAAATCATATCAATAAGTTTAAAGCAACTGTAGAAAATTGGAGCTACGAGTCCATGACAGAAGAAAATTTGGAAGATTGTTTCCAAATGGGGTTAAAATGGAGAGATGATAATTGTGTGGAACATAGTGGAGAAAAGCGCGCAGAGATGTGTGTGACATTAAACTCTTTACGTTTGTTTCGAGAATTAGAATTGGTTGGCGGTGTGTTACGTGTGGATGGCGAAGTTGTTGCGTTTACAATTGGTGAGCCAATCAGCGAAGATACTTTTGTTGTTCATATTGAAAAGGCATATGCTGATTTACAGGGTGCATATCCAATGATCAATCAGCAATTTGTGGAACATGAATGTATGCAATATAAGTATATCAATAGAGAAGAAGACACAGGAGCAGAAGGGCTTCGAAAAGCTAAGTTATCGTATCGTCCTATTTTCTTGGTGGAGAAAGGACTTGTAAAGGAGAGGGTGTAGATGATAGCAAAAAAAATGCAGGATATGGTGTCAAATAGTTCGGCAATTCGAGCAATGTTTGAAGAAGGAAATCGTTTGGCAAAGATTTATGGACCGGAAAATGTATATGATTTTAGTTTGGGCAATCCAAATGTGCCAGCACCGAAAGCGGTAAAGGATGCATTGCTTGAAATTTTAGAAGAGGAAGATGCAGTGAAATTACATGGATATACAAGCAGTAATGCAGGATATCCAGAAGTACGTGCAGCGGTTGCAAAATCATTGAATGAACGTTTCCAAACGGCATTTACAGAAAAGAACATCATAATGACAGTAGGAGCAGCCGGCGGACTAAATGTAGCATTGAAAATTCTGCTCAATCCAGGAGACGAGGTTATTACGTTTGCACCATATTTTGGAGAATATCGAAGCTATGTATCGAATTTTGATGGGAAGTTGATTGCAATTTCACCAGATACAACTACCTTTCAACCAAAGCTAGATGAATTTGCAGAGAAGCTTTCAGCAAAGACAAAAGCTGTAATCGTGAATACGCCAAATAATCCAACAGGAGTTGTTTATTCAGAAGAGACGATTCAGAAGATGGCTCAAATTATGGAAGAAAAGCAGAAAGAGTTTGGAACTGAGATTTATTTGATTTCAGATGAACCATACCGCGAACTTGCTTACGATGGTGTAGAAGTGCCTTATCTGACAAAGTATTATCGAAATACGATTGTCGGTTATTCTTACAGTAAATCCTTATCTTTACCTGGAGAGCGAATCGGATATCTTGTGATACCAGATGAAGCAGCAGATAGTGGTGATATGATTGCTGCAGCAGGGGTAGCAACTCGCATTTTAGGGTTTGTAAATGCACCAACATTACAACAAAAACTGATTGCTAAATGTTTGGATGAACAGACGGACATTTCTTATTATGATAGAAATCGTGAAACATTGTATCAGGGATTGACGAAATTAGGACTAGAATGTGTAAAACCAGAAGGTGCATTTTACTTATTTGTAAAATCTCCAATAGAAGATGAAAAAGAATTTTGTGAGTTGGGAAAAAAATATCATATATTAATGGTACCAGGTAGTTCTTTCGGATGTGCAGGATATGTACGTTTGGCATATTGTGTATCTTACGAGACGATCGTAAATGCGTTGCCAAAATTTGAGGAACTTATGAAATCATTTGCATAAAAATAGGAGAATCTTATCAAATACTGATAGGATTCTCCATTTATTTTTGCATCTTTTCATCTCGAAGTTGTAATAGCTGCAAATACTTCAAGGCATCTTTCTTAGATTGCAGTGCCAAGGAACGGTAGGTGAGAAGTACTTCACAATCAAGAGCACTTTCGTTGGGAAGACCTTTGACTTCCGCCTGTGTTCCAGTGATTAGAAAATCAATGGAAACACCGAAGAATTGAGCAATCTTTTCTAATTTTTCGTAGTCTGGTTGATGATGTTTCGTTTCATAACCAGCAATTGTTGCGCGAGATACTTGAAGATAATCTGCTAACTGTTCTTGCGTTACATCCTGTTGATCTCTTAAATTTCTTAAGTTGTTTGAAAAGTTCATAGATTACCTCCTTCCACATATGGACTATTTTATCAAGTGTTTTATGAAAAAACTCGAAAGGTGCCGAATATCAACTAAAATACACAAAAAGACAATGAATGGAACAACAAGGAAAAGCGTTGACATCAAATCAGAAACTTCATATAATTTAAGAATAGTAAACTTGAGAGGTGAAAGAATGCAATTAAAGGTAAAAGACGAAGAAAAAAGAACGAAGGCATGGTCAATTGTGATGATAACATCTACAATTATTATTATATTGGTTGGCGCATTTTTTATAACAAATAGTATTACTAGGAATCCATTAGAAGGAACATGGGTTGCACAAGAAAACGGATACTATATGGAAATTTCAGATGAAAATGAAATGAAAGTGACAGGAGAAGGGCTCTTTGATGGTGTATATACAGAAGTAGATTTGTATTATACAATTGATAAGCAATCAAAAATCCTAACAATCAAATCAGATCCAGAAGCATATGAGGAAGCTGCAAGTGCAGCGCGAGGCAAGTTGACTGCACAAGAAATTAACAGTGCATTGCAGGAAATGGTGACAGCATTTGACTATAGTTTGGATCAAGATACTTTGACATTGACAGAACGTGAATATGGAGACCAATTCGTGTTTACAAGAAGCAAATAATGTATATCCCTCCATTGATCAGATGGAGGGATTTTTGAGTTGACATGGAACAATCAAAGAAAAGGAGAAGGGTATTATGACAAGAGAAAACACAAAAGTGATTCAAATTGGAACAGTCAAGATTGGTGGCGGCAATCCAATTGCTATTCAATCTATGACAAATACTAAAACAGAAGATGTGGAAGCAACAGTGGCACAGATTTTAGCGCTAGAAGCAGTGGGATGTGAAATCGTTCGTTGTGCAGTGCCTACGATGGAAGCAGCAAAAGCACTTGCTGAGATTAAGAAACAGATTCATATTCCGCTTGTGGCAGATATCCATTTTGATTATCGTCTTGCAATTGCAGCTATTGAAAATGGTGCAGATAAAATTCGTATTAATCCTGGGAATATCGGAGATATTTCACGCGTGCAGCAAGTTGTAGAGAAAGCAAAAGAGTATCACGTTCCAATTCGCGTTGGTGTAAATAGTGGATCCCTTGAAAAAAATCTGGTTGAAAAATATGGCGGAGTGACAGCAGAGGGAATCGTTGAAAGTGCATTAGATAAAGTACGTATGATTGAAGAAATGGGATATGACAATCTTGTTGTCAGTATTAAGTCATCAGATGTTATGATGTGCGTAAAAGCTCATGAATTGATTTCAGAAAAATGTAGCTACCCATTGCATATTGGAATTACAGAATCAGGAACCATCCTTTCAGGAAATATCAAATCTTCTGTGGGACTTGGTATTATGTTGTATCAAGGATTTGGAGATACAATCCGAGTATCACTTACAGGTGATCCGTTGGAAGAAATCAAATCTGCAAAATTGATTTTGAAAACATTGGGACTTCGTAAAGGTGGAATTGAAGTTGTTTCTTGTCCAACTTGTGGAAGAACAAAGATTGATTTGATTGGTCT
The DNA here is from genome assembly GCA_964540565.1 of uncultured Faecalimonas sp. Lineage (GTDB taxonomy): Bacteria > Bacillota > Clostridia > Lachnospirales > Lachnospiraceae > Faecalimonas. The sequence continues at coordinate 5,379 of CAZINB010000016.1, read as the reverse complement.
TGCAAACCAAGTAGAAAATATGGTAGCAGATATTCCACTTGATATAAAAGTAGCCGTAATGGGGTGTGTTGTAAACGGACCAGGAGAAGCGAAAGAAGCTGATATCGGAATTGCAGGTGGTATTGGAGAAGGACTTCTTATCAAGAAAGGTGAAATCGTTAAGAAAGTAAAAGAAGAAGAACTATTAGAAACACTTCGTCAGGAATTATTAAACTGGGAGAAGTAAGGTAGAGGTAATATATGAGTAAACAATTCTTTGAAGTATTTCCTACGTTAAAATTGAATATGGATTTTCAAAGACTTTTGCAAGATGTAGAGGTAACAAAAGTAGCGACAAATCAGACAAGAGATTATTTGCATGTGCATATTTTTAGTACGCATTTATTGTCAAAACAATTTATCTATGCGTTGGAAAAGGCAATCAAAGAGCAGTTATTTGGAATGACTATGGTACAGATTCAGATTTTGGAAAAGTATCAATTGTCAGAACAATATACACCAGAAAATTTGCTGCGAGAATATCGAGATAGTATCTTATTGGAGTTGAAAAATCGAAGCGTGGTAGAAGCAAATATGTTTGCAAATGCGAAGTGCGAGTTCGAAAATGAACGTATCATGCATTTGCAGTTCGAAGATTCTATTGTGGCGCAAGGAAAGGCAGAGGCAATCATACAGTTACTAAAAGAGGTGTATGAAAATCGTTGTCAGATACCGGTAGATATTCGCGTTACTTATACAGAAGCCAAGAAAAGTAAAATGCAAGAGCACAATGCGATTCAGCTGCAGCAGGCAATTAACGCAATTGTGGAGCAAAATGCATTGGTACAGGATGAAATCAAGGCAGAAAAAGCAGCAAAATTAGAAGCGAAAAAAGAGGAAAAGGCAGAGAAAGCAGCGAAAGTACAAGAAAAATTGACCTACATTCGACCTGTGAAACAGTCAGATGATCCAAATCTTGTATATGGTCGTGACTTTGAAGATGAACCAATTGCGTTATCCAATGTCATTGGTGAAATGGGTGAAATTACATTTCGTGGACAAGTTACAAGCATGGAAACAAGAGAGATTCGTAATGAAAAGACGATTATCATGTTTGCAGTGACGGATTTCACAGATACTATTATGGTAAAAATGTTTGCCAAAAATGAACAGTTGCCAGAGATTTTAGGTGCAATTAAAAAGGGAGCATTTTTGAAAATCAAAGGTGTTACAACCATTGACCGATATGATAGTGAGCTGACGATAGGTTCTATTGTGGGAATTAAGAAAATTCCAGATTTTCGTGTATTTCGAAAAGATACTGCACCTGAAAAACGTGTAGAACTACACTGCCATACGAAGATGAGTGATATGGATGGCGTTTCGGATGTAAAAGAAATCTGTGCAAGAGCGCATGATTGGGGACATCAGGCCATAGCCGTTACAGACCATGGCGTAGTGCAAGCGTTCCCAGATGCCAATCACTATATTGAACAACTCGATAAGGAAGATCCATTTAAGATTATTTACGGAGTAGAAGCATATTTGGTAGATGACCTGATGGATATTGCAGTACGGGCAAAGGAACAGACATTGGATGACTCTTACGTTGTATTTGATATAGAAACTACTGGATTTAGTTCGGTGGAAGACCGCATTATTGAAATTGGAGCAGTAAAAGTACAACAAGGGAAAATTGTAGATTCTTACAGTACGTTTGTAAATCCAGAGAGACCAATTCCATTTGAGATTACAGATTTGACGAGTATTACCGATGAAATGGTATTGGATGCACCAACAATTGAGACAGTATTGCCAGAATTCTTGGAATTTATTGGGGAATCTGCGCTCGTAGCACATAATGCAGGGTTTGACGTGGGATTCATGGAACAGAACTGCAAACGTATGAATCTTCCAGAAAAATTTACATATTTGGATACGGTAGCATTAGCACGTGTGCTGTTACCAACGCTTTCAAAGTATAAATTAAACATTGTTGCAAAAGCATTGGGGATATCTTTGGAAAATCATCATCGTGCTGTGGATGATGCAAGAGCGACAGCAGAAATTTATGTAAAATTTATCGAAATGCTAAAAGAGAGGGAGATTACGACATTAAAAGAAGTGAACCAGTTTGGTTCTACAAACCCGGATGCAATCAAAAAAATGCCAACGTATCATGCAGTGATCTTGGCAAAAAATGATGTAGGGCGTGTGAATTTATATCGTTTGATTTCCTTGTCTCATATTACATATTATGCAAGAAGACCAAGAATTCCCAAAAGCGAATTCTTACGTTATAAAGAAGGCTTAATTATTGGAAGTGCCTGTGAGGCAGGAGAATTATACCAGGCTATCTTGCAACATAAATCAGAAGAAGCGATTGCAAGATTAGTAAATTTCTATGACTATTTGGAAATCCAACCATTAGGAAACAATGCGTTTATGCTGGAAAGTCCAAAATATGAAGAAATTCGAACAGAAGAGGACTTGATGGATATCAATCGCAAGATTGTTAGGTTAGGGGAAGAATTCCATAAACCAGTAGTAGCAACTTGTGACGTGCATTTTTTGGATCCGGAAGGAGAAGTGTACCGACGTATTATTATGTCGGGAAAAGGATTTGCAGATGCAGATAATCAGGCACCATTGTATTTACGTACGACGGAAGAAATGTTAGAAGAGTTTTCTTATCTGGGCTCTCAAAAAGCATATGAAGTTGTAGTAACAAATACAAATAAAATTGCGGATATGGTAGAAAAGATTTCACCGGTTCGTCCAGATAAATGTCCGCCGGTCATCGAAGATTCAGATAAGACACTTCGTGACATTTGTTATAGTAAGGCATACAGTATGTACGGTAATCCACTGCCAGAAATCGTTGTTGAACGTCTCGAGAGAGAGTTGAATTCGATTATTTCGAATGGGTTCGCCGTAATGTATATTATTGCCCAAAAACTTGTTTGGAAATCTGTGGAGGACGGCTACTTAGTAGGTTCTCGTGGTTCGGTTGGTTCATCCTTTGTTGCGACAATGGCGGGGATTACCGAGGTAAATCCGTTAAGTCCTCACTACTATTGTACCAATTGCCATTACAATGATTTTACTTCTGAAGAGGTGCGTGCTCACGCTGGAGGTTGTGGATGGGATATGCCAGATAAGGTTTGTCCACAGTGCGGTACCTCGCTCAAAAAAGATGGATTTGATATTCCGTTTGAAACATTCCTTGGATTTAAGGGAAACAAAGAGCCGGATATTGATCTTAACTTCTCCGGTGATTATCAGAGTAATGCGCACAAATATACAGAAATTATTTTCGGCGACGGACAGACCTTCCGTGCCGGAACCATTGCAGGTCTTGCCGATAAGACTGCTTATGGGTATGTCAAACATTATTATGATGACCATGGAGAGGGCAAGCGAAAATGTGAGATTGAGAGATTATCCCTTGGATGTACTGGTGTTCGAAGAAGTACCGGACAGCATCCGGGAGGAATTATCGTGTTGCCTCTCGGTGAGGATATTAACTCGTTTACACCGGTGCAGCACCCAGCAAATGATACGACAACCGATATTATCACGACTCATTTTGATTATCACTCCATTGACCATAACCTGCTAAAACTTGATATTCTCGGCCATGATGATCCGACTATGATTAAGATGCTTGAGGAACTGGTGGAACAATTGACAGGTGAGAAATTTATTGCGACGGACGTAAAGCTCGATGATAAAGGAGTTATGGCATTGTTCCACGGAACTGAGGTGCTAGGAATTACGCCAGACGATATCGGAGGTACACCAGTAGGATGCCTTGGAATACCAGAGTTTGGTACGGACTTTACCATCCAGATGGTGGTTGATACAAAACCACAGACACTTACGGACTTAATCCGTATTTCAGGATTATCTCATGGTACTGACGTATGGCTAAACAATGCACAAGAACTTATTAAGAGCGGACAAGCCACGATTTCGACTTGCGTTAGTACGCGTGACGATATCATGACCTATCTAATCAACAAAGGTCTTGATAGTGAGCAATCTTTTACCATTATGGAACGTGTTCGTAAAGGAACTGTCGCCAAAGGAAAATGTAAGGAATGGCCAGAGTACAAGGCAGATATGCTTGCTCATGATGTTCCAGAGTGGTACATTGGTTCCTGCGAAAAGATTAAATACATGTTCCCGAAGGCGCATGCGGCAGCGTACGTTATGATGGCGTACCGAATTGCTTATTGTAAGGTATACTATCCACTTGCTTATTATGCGGCGTATTTCAGTATCCGTGCAAAAGCATTTTCGTATGAGCTGATGTGTCAGGGAAAAGAGCGTTTGGAACACTATATCAATGATTATAAGAGACGAAGTGATTCGCTGACGAACAAGGAACAGGATACTTTGCGTGATATGCGTCTGGTACAGGAAATGTATGCCCGTGGATTTGAATTTCTTCCAATTGATATTTATCATTCCCAAGCGACAAAGTTCCAAATTGTGGATGGAAAATTATTACCACCATTTAGTAGCATTGAAGGGATGGGAGATAAGGCTGCGGATGCAGTAGAAATGGCAGCAAAAGATGGACCATTCTTATCAAGAGATGACTTTAGACAACGTACAAAGGTAAGTAAGACGGTTATTGATTTTATGGGAGATTTAGGACTATTTGGAGATCTTCCAGAATCCAATCAATTATCTTTATTTGACTTTTAAAAAGGCAGAACCTCCAGAATTTCTGGAGGTTCTTGTTTTAGTTGGATGCATTTACAGCAAACTTAGTATTTACAAGATCGGCATAGTCTGCGCGTTTTTCCAATTCACCTGCTTCATCTAAGATATCTTGTAAGAGGTCAAAGCTGGATTTTTCGAAAATCAAATTATCTTTCCAAGTGTTTTGGCTTTGATAGCGAGAAACGATGGTTGTAATGGTTTGCAGTTCTGTTTCTTCAAATTGTGGTGCAATGGTTTTAGCGATTTCTTCAGCAGTATGTGTTTGTACATAGTCCATTCCTTTTTGAAGGGCATTTGTAAATCCTTGAACAATCTTAGGATTTTTTTCTAGATAACTTCCTTTGGCAGAGAAAGAAGTGTAAGGAACATAACCACTGTCTACACCTAGGGAAGCAACCACATAACCTTTGCCATCCGATTCGAGAGCAGTTGCATGTGGCTCAAATTCGATTGTGTACTCCCCTTGGCCTTCTGCAAATGCGGCAGCAGTAGAACCGAAGTCAATTGTTTGAATGATTTCTAAATCTGTTTCAGGATTGATGTTATTTTGTTTTAAGATATATTCAAATACCATTTCTGGCATACCACCTTTTCGACCACCAAGTACGGTAGTGCCTTTCAAATCTTCCCATTTGAAATTCGTAGTGGACTTTCGAGAAACAAGGA
>CAZINB010000015.1:0-42986 GCA_964540565.1 uncultured Faecalimonas sp. | reverse complement strand
GTGCCTTTCAAATCTTCCCATTTGAAATTCGTAGTGGACTTTCGAGAAACAAGGAAATTACCGGCACGTTGTGTAAGTTGGGCAAAGTTGATCACATAATCATTAGCCCCTTCGTTGTAGGTATAAATAGAAGCTTCCGCTCCCATAAATCCAATATCAGCTTCACCAGAAAGGACAGCAGTCATAACTTTGTCAGCGCCAAAGGCGTTACGAAGTTCCAAATCAATTCCTTCTTCAGCAAAATAATCTTCTTCAATTGCTACATACATAGGTGCATAAAAAATAGAGTGGGCTACTTCACTGAGTCGTACTTTGGTAAGTGCTGTATCAGAATCCTCTTTTGAAGTACAAGCAAGTAAACTTGTGAATACAAGGAGCAGTATAAGTGTAAGGGAGAGTACTTTATGCTTCATAAATCCTCCGATAGAAATAAGTCTTTCTGGTAGTATATGTATAAGCGAAAAAAATGTTGCGAAGACTTTCGAAAAAGTTTATACTTTGAATGAGTACAGAATATGAGGTGTTTGTATTATGAAATATAAGAAAAAGAAAAAAATCGTAAAATCTGTGGTAGATAAAGGAAAGATTGAAGAATATTTTTACATGGTTCCAGCAGAAGTAACGGTTCGTGACTTGATGAATGCAGTGCAATGTGTTTCAGAAGAAGCGAAAGAGATTTGGCCAGAACTTGATCTTATGGAAATCGTATTAGAAAATGACAGCTTAGTATTTGAAAATATGATGGAAACATTTGATGAAGAAAGTGATCAAGCATTCTTAGCAAAAAAGGGTGTAAAAGTTGTATATGCAGCAAGCTATAATACAAAAGACAAAGCGGATGTGAAAAAGGTATTAGAAGATTTACATCGTGTGTTTGGTGGATTTATGGCGACAGATACAGAAGATTTAGAACCAATTTTTGAAGTAAGTGAATTTTAGACAGAAGATAAATTAGAATAATAAAATGTGGCGGGGTACCGAAAAGGCAGACCGCCATTTCTATTTTATGTTGAGCAAATGAATAGGAGGAATGGAATGAAGAAAATTTGGATTACAGGTGCAGAGGGTCATATTGGAACTGCACTATTACAATTGTTAGAAGGAGTGGAATACGAACTTTTTCCAACAGATATTCATGAAGTAGATATTACAAAAATTGAGGAAGTAGCACAATTTATGCATGTAAACCGTCCAGACGTAGTAATCAACTGTGCAGGGCTTACAGATGTAGAAGTGTGTGAAAAAAATATAGATGAAGCATACCGTGTGAACACGATTGGTGTAAGAAACGTGGCACTTGTTGCAAATGAAGTGAATGCAAAAGTGATTCAGATATCAACAGATGATGTGTTCGATAAGGAATCAAAAGTTCCATATAATGAATTTGACCAAGTACATCCTCGTACTGTTTATGGAAAATCAAAAGAAGCGGGAGAAAAGATTTTAACACAATTATTAAATCGTTTTGTAATCATCCGCAGCTCTTGGATTTATGGAATCGGACGTGACTTCGTAGATGAAGTGCTAAGCAACGTAGGAAAAGTTGAAAAAATGGAAGTGCCAAATAATCAATATGCGGCACCAACCAGTGCGAAGGAACTTGCAAAAGTAATATGTCATTTTATCGACAATGAAGAATATGGTCTTTACCATGTGGTATGTCCAGGTGGATGCAGCAGATATGAATTTGCAAGAACAATTTTGGAATATGCAGGGAAAACAGGGCAGTTAGAATTATATCCTGTTGTAATTGAAGAATCAGAACGACCAACTTATTCGGTGCTTGACAATATGATGCTTCGCTTAACAGGTATTGAAGAACCAAAGGAATGGAAAGCAGCATTAAAAGAATATCTGGATGAAACAGGAGGACTGGAATAATGAACAAAAAGAGATTAAGTCTTTCTACACAGATTTTTGTTTCCTTATTTATTGGAGCATTATTCGGAGTTGCAATCCATTATTGGATGCCATCTAGTTATATCAAAGATACTGTTATCGTAGAAGGAATCCTGTATGTAATTGGACAAGGCTTTATTCGTTTGATGCAAATGTTGGTTGTACCGCTAGTATTCTGTTCATTGATTTGCGGAAGTATGGCGATTGGAGATACAAAAACATTAGGAAAAGTTGGACTAAAGACCGTTGGATTCTATTTGCTAACAACAGCACTTGCAGTATGTATTGCGTTGGCAACTGCCTATGTAATTAATCCAGGGCTTGGACTTGACATGGAAGCGGTTCAAAAAGTAGATGTAACTACAACTGCAGAGGGAATGAATTTGGTAGATACGATTTTAAATATCATTCCAACAAATCCAATTCAATCGATGGCAAGCGGTGATATGCTTCCAATTATTGTATTTGCTTTATTTGTAGGGATTATGTTAGCGAAACTTGGAACAAGAGGTTCCGTAGTAGCAAACTTTTTCAGTCAATTTAATGACATTATGATGGAAATGACAATGGTGATCATGAAGATAGCTCCTATCGGAGTATTCTGTTTGATTGCTAGAACCTTTGCAACAGTAGGATTTTCTGCATTTGCACCAATGCTAAAATATATGGCAAGTGTAACGTTAGCATTAGGGCTACAATGCTTTGTAATTTATCAAGTATTGTTATTTGTATTTACACGTTTAAATCCTATGAAGTTTGTAAAGAAATTCTTACCAGTTATGGGATTTGCATTTTCTACAGCAACATCAAATGCAACCATTCCAATGTCAATTGATACTTTGTATAAGAAGATTGGGGTATCAAAACAGATTTCATCATTTACCATTCCATTAGGTGCAACGATCAACATGGATGGAACATCAATCATGCAAGGGGTAGCAGTTGTGTTTATTGCACAGGCCTATGGAATTGAATTAACACCAGCCAATCTTGCGACGGTAGTAATTACCGCCACATTGGCATCCATTGGTACTGCAGGAGTACCAAGTGTTGGTTTGATCACATTGGCAATGGTATTGAACTCTGTAGGACTTCCAACAGAAGGGATTGCGTTGATCATGGGTATTGACCGTATTTTAGATATGATGCGTACTGCAGTAAATATTACAGGTGATGCAGTGTGCACAACAATTGTCAGTCACCAAGAAGGTGCATTGAACCGCGAGGTATTTAATCGCGACTAGAAGAATCAGGAACAATAGGCTTGGGTTGAAAATGATAAATTTCATCATAAGATTCCCAAGCTTCTTTTCCGTCTGGATTAGCGGGAATCAAGCCGGTACATTCTTGTGTGGAAACAGTATTCGATAGATAATCGTAGGAATCTTTTTCTTTTTTCATGAGAGATTACTCCTTTTCCTAAAATGTGTTATGATAGAGTAGTATAAGGAGTTTAAGATAAAAATATACAGAAAGAAGGCTAAATATGAAAATTGTAGCAGATACACATACACATACATTGGCTAGCGGACATGCATATAGCACCATTCGCGAGATGGCTGAGATGGCAAAAGAACATGGAATGGAAGCTATTTGCTTTACGGAACATGCACCAGAGTTGCCAGGTACTTGTGGATTATATTATTTTCGAAATTTAAGAATTTTACCAAGAGAACGATGGGGATTGCAGACATTTTATGGGGTAGAAGTGAACATTTTAGATAAAAATGGAACAGTGGATCTGCCAGAGGATTTGTTGAAAACATTAGATATTGTAATTGCCAGTGTGCATACACCTTGTTTCAAGGACGAACCAACAGTTGAACATGTGACGAGTGCCATGGTAAATGCCATGAAGAATCCATATATTAATGTGATTGGACATCCAGATGATGATCGTTTTCCAGTAGATTATGATGTATTAGCGCGCACAGCAAAAGAAACAGGTACGCTTCTAGAAGTAAATAATTCTTCTATGAGAACAGATACATTTCGTATGAATGCCAAACCAAATATCAAGGCAATGCTGGAAGCATGCAAAAAATATGGCACTATGATCACAACAGGAAGTGACTCCCATCTTGACTTGGATGCAGGCGTTTTAACGAATAGTATCAATATTATAGAAGAATGTGAGTTCCCAGAAGAATTGGTTGCAACCACTTCCCTTGAAAAATTAAAATCTTATATGAATCGCTTCAAAAGATGTGGACTTTAAGAATTTACTATGTTAAAATAATAAATAGATAAACACTGTAAAGGAGATAGTTGACATGGGGAAACAGATTAAGACAGAGGCAATCGACAAGCTATTTGATGCAATTTTGTGTTTGAATAATAGAGAAGAATGTTATAATTTCTTTGAAGATGTTTGTACAATCAATGAGCTTTTGTCATTGACACAACGTTTCGAAGTGGCTCAGATGTTAAGAGAACAGAGAACATATCTGGAAATTGCTGAAAAGACAGGTGCATCGACCGCAACTATCAGTCGTGTAAATCGTTCTTTGAATTATGGGAATGATGGATATGATATGGTATTTGAAAGATTAAAAGATAATGAAAGCAAATAAATAGCAAGTGCGAAAGCACTTGCTATTTTTTTGTCTTCTTGTCATCGGGTTCTGCTAATTCATCGACTAATTTTTCAATTAACATTTTCTTTACATACACATCAAGACTGAGAGAGCAGATAAAAGAAAAGAATTGAAGCTGTTGTTGTTCTTCGCCTTCTATATCAGAAAAAGTATTCATTACATTTTCATAAAGAGAAGAGATGTCTTGCTGTAGAAGTGTGGTACGTTCTTTTTCAAAAGCACAAACTTCATCGTAAATACGTGATAAAGTAATTTCACCTTCGCTGTGGAAATATTTATCTGTAAGTGGTTTTAAAATTGTTTCGATATCTTTCATAGAAAGAATATTTTTAAAGTAATAGATAAAAGTTAAAACTAACAAATGCTCTTTCGAATATTTCTTCTTCACAGGAGCTGGAAGTAAATTATTCTTTGCGTAATTGTTGATCATTGTTTTCGTAAGGATCTTGTCGTCCTCGTAACGCTTAGAAGAGCTTAGTTGTTCTTCCATAAAGGAAGTTACTTGGTCCATATAAAGATCAATATTTGGAATATCTTGAGATTTAACGTAATCAATACGGGAAATACTAGCTAAAATACTATTTAACAAATCATTTTTGTCTAATGTCATGTTTTATCACCTCTGTGTCTCATTATATAGTGTTAAAAACTACATCACAAGCATTTTTTTAAAATTATTTTAGATGACAGTGCTTTTAATTTGTAATATAATAGTAGAACTGACGAGTAGAAAGGAGTAATCACATGAGTATTTATGATACATTGAATAAAGAGCAAGCGGAGGCTGTGTTTCATACAGAAGGACCGCTTCTTATTTTGGCAGGAGCAGGTTCAGGAAAAACAAGAGTGCTCACACATAGAATCGCTTATTTAATTGGAGAAAAAGGTGTAAATCCATGGAATATTCTTGCGATTACTTTTACAAATAAAGCGGCTGCGGAGATGAGAGAACGTGTGGATCGAATTGTTGGATTTGGCTCAGAAAGCATCTGGGTAAGCACCTTCCATTCAACTTGTGTGCGTATTTTAAGAAGATATATTGACCGTTTGGGATATGGTACAAACTTTACGATTTATGATGCAGACGATCAGAAAACGTTGATGAAAGATGTGTGTAAATTACTTCAGATTGATACGAAGAAATACAGCGAACGAAGTTTGCTTTCAGCCATTTCTTCTGCAAAAGATGAGATGCTTACACCAGATCAAATGGAGCTTCAGGCAGCAGGGGATTTTCATCAAAAGAAGATAGCCACTGTTTACCGTGAATATGAAAAGCAATTAAAGGCAAATAATGCATTGGATTTTGATGATTTGTTAGTGAAGACAGTGCAATTGTTGGAAACACAGCCAGATGTGTTGGAATATTATCAGGAACGCTTTCGTTATATTATGGTAGATGAGTATCAGGATACCAATACAGTGCAGTTTAAGTTTATCAGCCTTTTAGCAAAGAAATATAAAAATCTTTGTGTAGTTGGGGATGATGATCAGTCAATTTACAAATTCCGTGGTGCCAATATCCAGAACATTTTAAATTTTGAAAAGGTATTTGATGATACCTATGTAATTAAGCTAGAACAAAATTATCGTTCGACAGAGACAATCCTAAAGGCTGCAAATGAAGTGATCAAAAATAATTTAGGAAGAAAGCAGAAGGCTCTTTGGACAGAAAATGGAGAAGGGGATAAGATTGCATTCCGCCAATTTGATACAGCTTATGATGAGGCAGACTATGTTGTGAGTGATATTAAGAAGCATGTGAAAGATGGAGAACGTTCTTATAATGACCATGCAATTTTATATCGTACTAATGCACAATCTCGCCTTTTTGAAGAACGATTTATCACAGCAAATATTCCGTATAAGATTGTGGGCGGTGTAAATTTCTATGCCAGAAAAGAAATCAAAGATTTGCTAGCGTATTTGAAAACCATTGACAATGGAAAAGATGATTTGGCAGTACGCCGAATCATTAATGTACCAAAACGAGGAATTGGTCTTACAACGATTAATCGTGTGCAAGAACATGCATTGGAACGAGGCGTTGGATTTTACGAAACACTTTTGACTGCAGATATGATTCCAGGAATCGGAAGAAGTGCAGCAAAATTAACCTCTTTTGTGGCGTTGATTGAACATTTCAAAGAAAGTGCGAAAACAATGTCGATTTCAGATTTGATGAAAGAGATTTTGGATTACACGGGATATTTGGATGAATTGATTGCGGAAGATACGATTGAAGCAAAAAGTCGTATTGAAAATATTGAAGAATTACAAAGTAAGATTGCAACATATGAAGAGTCTTGTGAAGAGGAAATGCCAACTCTTAGCGGTTTCTTAGAAGAAGTAGCATTGGTAGCAGAGATTGATAATTTGGACGAAGAAAAGGACTATGTGGTGCTTATGACACTCCATAGTGCGAAAGGATTGGAATTCCCAGAAGTATATTTGGCAGGAATGGAAGATGGTATTTTCCCAAGTTATATGTCAATTGATGATAAGGAAGAGTTAGAAGAAGAACGTCGACTTTGTTATGTAGGAATAACAAGAGCGATGGAAAATCTTACGATGACTTGTGCAAGACGACGTATGGTGCGTGGCGAAACACAGTATAATCGTATGTCTCGTTTTTTGAACGAAGTACCAATGGAGCTTCTTTCTACAGGCGGCGTGGCAATGAAAAAGCAAGAAGCGTTTCCAGAACCTAAGAAGACTTTCCAAGCGAAAAATTATGTACCATATAAACCAGTTCAGAACTTTGGTGTGAAATCCAGTGAGGGATTAAGCTACGATGTGGGAGACCGCGTGAAACATATGAAGTTTGGAGAAGGAATCGTAACAGGCATTGTGGAAGGTGGACGAGATTATGAAGTGACCGTACAGTTTGATACGGTTGGTGTGAAAAAAATGTTTGCTTCTTTTGCAAAATTACAAAAAATTTAAATACATAAAATTGAAAAAACTACATATGGTAATATTAGTATGAAAATGATATAATATTTGAAATGAAAAAGCTGACAGCTGCGAGGCAGAGTTGAGAAAGGACGTGTATACTATGAACAGAATTGAAGAAATGGTTTCAGCAACAAAATTGCATGAGATGTTACACAAGAAAGAAGATGACAAGGTAAAGAAAATCGTGCTTTGGACACTTGCTATCATAGGAGCAGTTGCAGCGGTTGCAGCAATTGCATATGGTGTATATCGCTTCTTCGCACCAGATTATTTAGAAGATTTCGAAGAAGAATTTGAAGATGATTATTTTGATGAAGAAGAAATCTAAAAGCAAGTAAAGAAAAGAGAAAAACTGTCGTGAAAAGAGAAACGGCAGTTTTTTTATGGAGGATAATAGATTCATGAAAAAAGGACAGATTTATGAAGGTGTCATTCAAAAAGTAGAATTTCCAAACAAAGGAATTGTTACAGTAGAGAATGAAGAAAAGCATGTCATTGTAAAAAATGGGATTCCAGGGCAAAAAATTAAATTTGCCGTAAATAAGATGAGAAAAGGAAAAGCAGAAGGGCGACTTTTGGAAGTGTTGGAAAAATCACCACTTGAAACAAGAGAACCTGTGTGCAGCATTTTCCCAGCATGTGGCGGTTGTATGTACCAAACAATGTCATATGAAGATCAAATGAAAATGAAAGGGCAACAAGTAAAAGAAATTTTAGATGCTGCCATTGTAGGAGATTACGAATTCGAAGGTGTGAAAGCAAGTCCAAAGGAATTTAGATATCGTAATAAGATGGAATTTTCATTTGGTGATGAATACAAGGATGGACCACTTTCTTTGGGACTACACAAAAAAGGAAGTACATATGATGTATTGACAGCCTGCGATTGTAAGTTAGTACATGAAGATATGACAAAGATTTTGAATTGCGTTTTGGCATATTTCAAAGAACGAAATGTAAGTTACTATAGAAAGATGCAACATGTAGGATATCTTCGTCATCTATTATTAAGACGTGGAGATATCTCAGGTGAAATCTTAGTGAACCTTGTGACAACAACGCAAGAAGAACATGATTTAGAACCTTTAAAAGAAGCACTTTTAAATCTAGAGTTAGAAGGTAAAATTGTAGGAATTCTTCACATTTTAAATGATTCCTTATCTGATGTGGTACAAAGCGATGAAACTCGCGTATTATATGGACAAGATTATTTCTATGAAAAACTCTTAGGAATGGAATTCAAAGTAACTCCATTTTCTTTCTTCCAACCAAATTCAAAAGCAGCAGAAGTCCTTTACAGCACGGTAAGAGAATATCTTGGAGAACATGCTATGGACGATATGGTGCTATTTGACTTATTTAGTGGGACAGGAACAATTGGACAGATTCTTTCGCCAGCAGTGAAAAAGGTAATTGGTGTAGAAATTGTGGAAGAAGCGGTAGTAGCTGCAAATGAAAATGCAAAACACAATGGCATTGAAAATTGCGAATTTTTAGCAGGTGATGTTTTCAAAGTATTAGACGAAATCGAAGAAAAACCAGATGTAATCGTACTTGATCCACCACGTGATGGAATTCATCCAAAGGCACTTCCTAAGATTTTGGATTATGGAGTGGAAAATATTGTTTATATTTCTTGTAAAGTGACAAGTCTTGCGAGAGATTTGGAAATGTTGCAAGGAAGAGGGTATAAAGTTGTGAAAGCGGTGGCTGTTGATCAATTTTGCCAAACAGTGCATGTGGAGACGGTCTGTCTGTTATCAAGAACAAAGAAATAAACAACTGAAAAGTGTTGAAATCAAGGGATTCCGAGTATAAGTCCAATTTGGGAAAGACTTGGAATTCCTTTTTTAGTGAATTTGGAAGTCAATCCATAGTCAGCTTTTAAAATTCCTGTGTTTATTCATGATTTTTCTTTGTATACATCCTTTTAACGATGGTAATAGAAGAATGAGTCGATTACTGACAACACTTATATGTAAAGTAAATAAGGAGATGAAAAAATTTAAAATTCCATTGACTATAAAATAAAAGGGAGTATTATTTGAAATAAATAATCTAGAATGATTAATCCAGAACGGAAATAGTTGAAAAAATATTTATAAGGGAGGAATATTATGCCACCAAAACCAAAGTTTAAAAAAGAAGAAATTGTAGATGCTGCTATGAAGATTGTCTCTGAAAAAGGAATCGAGGCTTTGACAGCACAGGAATTAAGAAATGAGTTACAGTGTTCGGCAAGTCCGATATTTACTGTTTTTAATACCATGAAAGAGATACAGGAGGAAGTTCGGATTGCAGCAATGCAGCGCTTCGAAAAATTTGCAGAAGTTGATATGTCGGATGTACCAATCTTTAAACAGATTGGTATGAAAATGGTTTTATTTGGTTTGCAGGAACCAAAGCTATATCAGTTACTTTTTATGCAGGAGCATTGCAATGCAGTTACGTTTGATGATGTATTTGGAGAATTGGGAGATACCGCAACACTTTGTATCGATGCAATTGAAAAGGATTATGGTCTGACAGCAGAACAGGCAAAGATACTGTTTGAAAATGTCTGGATCTATACATTTGGTGTTGGCGCATTATGTGCTACGAAGGTTTGCCATTTTTCAGAAGAAGAGCTCAGTCATATGTTGACTACAGAATTTCAGGCAATGATGATGTTGCTCAAAGCATGAAAAAATGATTACGAAAGGTGGCAGATTATGAAAAGAGTAAAGGCAGCGTGCATTACACAGACATTACATTTCTTATTAAAGGAAGATGTTGGTCATGATTATGCGATTAAACTTGTAAACGAAGAAGTGAGAAAATATAAGGAACATCTTGATAAAAACAGAACACAATACAAGATTCTTTCTGAAAACGTACAGAAAGATGGTTCGATCGTGATTGAAATCAAGAAACAATATAATACTTCACCAGTAGGAACATATTTAGATTAATTTCAATTTCATATGCGTAATTATAAAGCAGTTAGTCTTAGATTGACTGCTTTATTATTTTGTGTAAATTATCTAACAATTATATACTTTTGCGACAAATTATTGTATAATAACAACAGCGTGATAAAGTGCGTGACAGTTGAATAACTTGACCCCCGAATGATAGATGATTCAGCTGTGCAACTCGAAAATGTAAAAATTGAATAAGGAGGGATTTTACATGAGTTATACGGAAATATGTAATAGTTTATGGATGTTTCTGTATGTAGGAGCATTGTTACTTGCAGTAATTTTACAGTGTCTTGTATTTATGAACAAAGCCTGGAAGCACGGACGAGAGATAGGGCTTAGCAATTCTCAGATCAAGAAAGGTCTGACCACTGGAATTACAATTAGTATCATGCCTACATTACCTGTTTTATTGGTGCTTTTATCTTTGATGCCATTGCTAGGAATTCCACTTCCATGGTTAAGACTTTCCATCATTGGTTCTGCGTATTATGAAACATATGCAGCTACTACAGCACTTCAATGTGTAGGCGAAGCATTTGAAGTCAACAACTATAGTAATGTAGGATGGATTGCAGCAGCATGGGTAATGACAGTTGGCGGAAGTGCTTGTGTACTTTGGTCATCTCTAGCAATCAAACCAATTTCTATGATTTATGAAAAAGCAGAGAAGATTGACATGAGACTTGTTCTTTCTATTGGTGCTGGATGTCTTGCAGGTGTAATGGCTTATGTATCTGTATCTTATGGATTCAGTGCAATGTCAACTAAAGGTGTGGTATTCGGAATCAGTTTTGCTGTTGGTGCATTGCTTGTATTCATTCATAACAAGATGCCAAAGGCAAAATGGATCTCAGACTTTTTGATGACAATCAGTATGCTGGTTGCTATGGCTGCTGCCTGCATTATTTTCTAAGAAAGGATGTGCAATTTTCATGAGTAAAGAAAGTAATTATCAAAAATGGATACATAAATTTGGAATCAGCTCTAGTTTACTACTCTTTGTTGCCATGACAGCATTTCCGATTATTGCCAGTGCTGTGTATGGAGTTTGGCCTGATTTCAAGGTTCTCTGGCCTGGATTTGTAGCGGTAGTTTTATTTATGGCGCCTTATTGGCCTGCTGAGACAATCGGATATATGTCAGTAATGGGACCTGGCGCATTATATATGTCTTACATTACAGGTAATGTAACCAACCTTCGTATGCCAGCTACGGTTGGAACAATTAACTCACTTGGTGTAAAACCTAACACAGACGAATGTCATACACTTGCAATTATTGCATGTGGTGCTTCTGTAATCACGACCGTTGTAATCGTTGCACTTGGTGTTGTAATCGCAGCCCCTCTTGCACCAGTATTGGAAGCACCTGCTTTGAAGCCTGCGTTTGACTATGTTGTACCAGCACTCTTTGGTGGTTTGGTAGCACAAACTGTGTTAAAAGGGAAAAAACAATTTTTATATTTCCTAGTACCATTGGCAATTTGCCTGTTCTTCTGTTACTTCACAACAATGAACAGTGCTTATTACATGTTAATCGCAATCGCTGTATCTGTTGTGATATATGTATTGGATTTTAATAACACAAAAAAGAAAGAAGCAAACGAAGCAAAATCGTAATTTATGAATAAAGTGTATCGCAAAATGTAAGAAATAGCTTAGATGAAAAAGGAGAAAATTATGGATAAATTGACATATATTATTTGTGGAAAAATGTATAATGGAATCGATCCAGAATTCAAAGAAAATCAGAAGATTTTAGTGAAAAATGATAAGATTGAAGCAGTTGGTGCAGATATTCCTTGCCCAGAATCTGCAGAAGTGATTGATCTTTCAGATGCAACAGTTACACCTGGTATGATTGACGCTCATATGCATATGGATTATATTGATTGGCATACCATTCGTGAAGAAGTATATACAACTTCCGAAGAAGCAAAAACAATCGCTAGCATTCGTACTGCACAGAAAACATTGTCTAGAGGTTTCACAACAGTGCGCCACACAGGTGGTATTACTTCAAATGGATTTGGAATCTTAGATGTAAAACGTGCGATTGAAAAAGGATATATCAAGGGATCTCGTATCGTAGCAGCTCCTCGCTTCTTATGCGGAGCTGGAAGTCACGGAGATTTATCACAAGGATTTGCTAGAAATCCAGAACTTTCAATGATTACACAAAATATGCGTCCAACACTAGGCGCAGGAAAAGACTTTTTCGTAAATGCAGTGCGTGAAGAAATCAAATATGGAGCAGATTTTATTAAAATCATGGCTACTGGAGGATTCTTCACTCCATACGATAATCCTTCACAACAACAGTTAAATGATGAAGAATTAAAAGCAATCATGGATACTGCTCACGAATGGGGCAAAACAGTTACTGCCCATGTATATAGTGTAGATCATATGAAAAAATTGATTGAATTTGGTATTGATGGTATGGAACACTGCTCATTAATGAATGAAGAAATTGCACAAATGATCATCGACAATGATGTATATGTGGTACCAACATTCTGTCCATATGAAGAAGCAGTTCACTATGATCCAATCGCAATTCAGACAAAACAACCTGAATATCGTATGAAATTAGAATATTACAAAGATGCACTTCAGGCAGGACGTGAAGTAATTAAAAATTGCAAATGTAAGCTTGGTTATGGTACAGATATGGTTGCTACACATCAGAACTATGAAAGTGGATACGAATTCAAAGCATGGATGGAAAGTGGTATGGGAACATTCCGTACTTTACATGCAGCTACAAAGGTAAATGCTGAAATCCTTCAGTTAGATGATAAGATTGGAACTCTTGAAGTTGGCAAGCTTGCTGATATCTCAGCATGGAAACGTGATCTAATGACAGATCCATATGCACTACTTGATTGTGCGTTCGTTATGAAGGAAGGCGTTGTATACGAAACTGAAAAGTGTGAAGAATTAGATTAAGATAGTAAATTCATGAAAAAGTTTGCAAGTTTGATTGTTATGTGATATATTAGTCCGTAACAGGCGCACTAATGTATTAGCGTGCTAAACAGTTAAACAAAGGATGGGATATCATGAAGAAACTTATTAAGAAATGGAATGACATATCTTTGATCATTCGAATTGCAATTGGTCTTGTAATCGGAGCAATTTTAGGTGTAACTATTCCAAATATGTCGGTTATTGCAATTTTAGGTAGTATTTTTGTTGGAGCATTAAAAGCGATTGCACCAATTTTAGTATTTGTACTTATTATTTCCGCATTAGCAAATGCAGGAACGAATATTGGTTCTCGTTTCCGTACGGTAATTTCGTTGTATATGCTAACAACATTATTGGCATCATTAGTAGCGGTTATCGCAAGTTACGCATTCCCTGTTACCTTGAAGTTAACAGAAGCGGCAGATGGGGAAGCTCCATCAGGAATTTGGGAAGTACTTGGTACATTGATTACAAATATGTTCCAAAACCCAGTGACAGCGATTATGAATGCAAACTATATTGGTGTTCTTACATGGGCAGTTATCTTAGGATTAGCTTTAAGAACTGTTGCAACTAAGACAACAAAAGAATTACTTAATAATATTTCTGATGCGGTATCAATTTCAGTTCGCTGGATTATCAATTTAGCGCCATTTGGGATTTTAGGATTGGTATTTGATTCTGTATCAACAAATGGTTTGAGTATTTTTGCAGATTATGGAAAATTATTAGCAGTCCTAGTTGGATGTATGTTATTTGTAGCATTGATCATCAACCCATTTATCGTATTCGTATTACTTAGAAAGAATCCATATCCATTAGTATTCCGTTGCTTAAAGGAAAGTGGTTTGACAGCGTTCTTTACAAGAAGTTCAGCAGCAAATATTCCTGTAAATATGCAGCTTTGTGAAAAACTTGGATTGGACAAAGATATGTATTCGGTAGCGATTCCACTTGGTGCAACAATCAACATGGATGGAGCGGCAATTACAATTGCAGTTATGACATTAGCAGCAGCGAATACATTAGGAATTGCAGTAGACTTCCCTTCAGCAATCGTGCTTTGCTTCTTAGCAACATTATCAGCATGTGGAGCATCTGGTGTTGCAGGAGGTTCATTATTATTAATTCCTATGGCATGTTCTTTACTTGGTATTGGAAATGATGTTGCAATGCAAGTTGTAGGTGTAGGATTTATTATTGGAGTAATCCAAGACTCTGTAGAAACAGCATTGAACTCAGCTGGTGATGTATTATTTGCAGCAACAGCAGAATTCTATGAATGGAGAAAACAAGGAAAAGAAATTAAATTCTAGAATATCAATAGAAACGTTGTTTCACGAGCGTGGGACAACGTTTTTATATGTGCAAAAAGGAGAAAATATGACATTACAACAACTACGCTATGTGGTAGCGATTGCAAAACATAAATCGATTAATAAAGCGGCAACAGAGTTGTTTGTTTCACAGCCCAATTTATCAAATAGTATAAAAGAATTGGAAAATGAAATACATACCACGATTTTTGCGCGCTCAAACAGAGGTATTATTCTAACTCCAGAGGGAGAGGAATTTCTTGGATATGCAAGACAAATGCTAGACCATTATCGATTGATAGAAGAACGTTATGTGGAAAATACAGAAAGCAAGAAAAAGTTTAGTGTATCTACACAACACTATAGTTTTGCAGTGGAAGCGTTTATTCGATTAGCAAAAAATTTTGGTATGAAAAAATATGAATTTGCCATCCATGAGACAAAGACGAGTGAAGTCATTGAGAATGTGCGAGAAAGTAAAAGTGAGATTGGAATCTTGTATAAAAATGATTTTAATTCTAAATTTATTGATAAAATCTTACGAGATAACGGATTAGAATTTATCCCGCTTTTTGAGTGTGGAGTGTATGTGTATATGAGCAAGGGGAATCCAATGGCTACCAAGGAATTGATAGAATTGGAGGATTTACAAAATTATCCATGCTTATCATTTGAGCAGGGAGACAATAATTCTTTTTATTTTGCAGAAGAGGTACTTAGCACATATGATTACAGGCAGATTATCAAGGCAAATGATAGAGCTACCTTTTTGAATTTAATGATTGGATTGAATGGTTATACCTTGTGCTCTGGAATTATCTGTTCAGAATTAAATGGAGAAGGATATGTTGCGGTGCCACTTCATACAGACGAGACCATGTTGATTGGATACATTAAACAAATCGGAATGCCGTTAAGCCGTTTGGGAGAAAAATATGTGGAGGAACTAGGAAAATATAAAGAAAAAGTGCTATAAAGAAAGTGTGAAGCAAATATGGCTTGTTATAATTAAAAGTTATAACAAGCCATATTTTTTTCGAATTAACACTTTCAAAAAAATATCGTTATAATCAAGAACATAAATTAAAAACGCAAAGGAGATTAACGATATGAAAAAATTAATAGCATTATTTTTAACAGGAGTATTAACAGTAGGATGCCTTACAGGCTGCAAAAGTACAGCAGAAAATGAAAAAGTGATTCGTGTGGCTGCAAGTGCTACACCACATGCAGAAATTTTAGAAGAAGCAGCTCCATTATTGGAAAAAGCAGGATGGACATTAGAAGTAAGTGTATTTGATGATTATGTACAGCCAAACATTGTTGTAGAAGATGAAGAGTTTGATGCAAACTATTTTCAACACATTCCATATCTAGAAAATTTCAATGAAGAGCATGAAACACATCTTGTAAATGCAGGAGGAATCCATTACGAACCATTTGGAATTTATCCAGGACAAAAAGCATCGATTGAAGAACTAGTAGAAGGAGATTCAATTGCAGTCCCAAATGATACAACAAACGAAGCAAGAGCATTATTACTTTTACAAGCAAATGGTGTTATTACATTAAAAGAAGATGCAGGATTAGAAGCTACAGTAAAAGATATTGTAGAAAATCCATTGGATATTGAAATCCTTGAATTAGAGGCAGCTCAGATTGCAAGAGTAAAAGATGAGGTTGCACTTGTTGTATTAAATGGAAATTACGCATTACAAGCAGACTTCTCGGTAGCCAAAGATGCCATTGCTTATGAAACATCAGATTCTGAAGCGGCAAAAACATATGTGAATGTGATCGCTGTCAAAGAAGGTCAAGAAGAAAGCGAAGGAATAAAAGCACTAATTGAAGTGTTAAAATCAGATGAGATTCAACAGTACATTTTAGATACATACGATGGAGCAGTGATTCCATTTGAATCATAAGCTGTGAACCAGGAGGAAGAAGAATGGAACCTATTATTTGTGTAGAAAATATTAGCAAAAGATTTCAAACAACTGCAGGAAATGTACATGCTGTAAAAAATATGAGTTTTACAATCCAAAAAGGAGAAATCTTTGGTTTGATAGGACTTTCGGGAGCAGGAAAAAGTACATTGGTTAGATGTTTAAATTTGTTGGAAAAGCCAGACGAAGGAGCTGTCTATGTAGATGGAAAAAATCTGATGGAACTTTCCGACAAAGAATTAAGAGCACAACGTCAAGAAATAGGGATGATCTTTCAACATTTCAACTTGTTGATGCAGAAAAATGTAGTGGATAATGTTTGCTTTCCAATGGAAATTGCGGGGATAAAGAAAAAAGAAGCAAAAAAACGTGCGTTAGAATTGCTGGAAACAGTTGGATTAAGTGAAAAAGCGTACGCATATCCATCTCAACTTTCAGGGGGACAAAAGCAACGTGTAGCGATTGCGAGAGTCTTGGCAGTCAATCCGAAAATACTGCTTTGTGACGAAGCAACAAGTGCACTTGATCCACAGACAACAAAATCCATTTTAAAATTATTGAAAGAAATCAATCAAAAATATGGAATCACTATTGTTGTTATTACACACGAAATGGCAGTTATTCAAGAAATTTGTTCGCGAGTAGCAGTGTTAGATCATGGAACTTTAGTAGAAGAAGGTTCTGTAGAAGAATTATTCCGAGCACCAAAGACAGAGGAAGCAAAGAAACTGATCTTAAATGAATTTGCACATATCAAAGAAATGAAAAGTGAACGTGTGATTCGTGTTACATTTGGTGGAAATTCCGCATTTGAGCCAATCATAGGAAATGTTGTGTTGAAATATAAAACACCAGTTAATATTTTGTATGCAAATACGAAAACAATTAATGGAAATGCAGAAGGAGAAATGATTTTGCAGCTTCCTGAATCAAAAGAAATTTCAGAACAGATGATTGCATACTTCAAAGAAAAAGGTTTAGGCGTAGAGGAGGTGGCCGACTATGTTCGATAGCACAATTATAACAATGCTTTTGGAAGGAACAAGAGATACGCTATACATGACACTATTAGCAACATTTTTTGGATATGTAGTGGGCCTTCCTTTAGGAATTGTGTTGACTGTTACTGATAAAGATGGAATTAGACCAAATAAAGCAATTTATAAAGGATTAGATGTTATTGTTAATATTTTTCGCAGTATTCCGTTCTTGATTTTACTTATTTTAGTAATGCCTGTGACAAAAGCGATTGTAGGAAAGACATATGGAGCAACAGCAACCATTGTTCCCCTTGTGATTGCAGCAGCACCATTTATTGGACGCATGGTGGAATCATCTTTGAAGGAAGTAGAGAAAGGTGTGATTGAAGCAGCACAAAGTATGGGAGCTGGAACAGGAACCATTATTAGAAGAGTTCTTTTGGTAGAAGCACGTACCTCTCTTTTGACAGGTTTGACCATTGTGATAGGAACTATTTTCGGATATTCTGCTATGGCTGGTGTCATTGGTGGAGGTGGCCTTGGAGACATTGCAATTCGCTATGGATACCATCGATATGAAACAGACATTATGGTTGTGACAATTGTAATTTTAGTGATATTGGTTCAAATTTTGCAGGGAGTTGGCATGAAGCTTGCAAAGAAATTTGACCGTAGAAGAATATCTGCAAATTAGTAAAAAAGAGAAGATGATGATAGAAATATCATTCAAATCTTCTCTTTCTGTTTTATAAAAATCTTTTTTTATCTAATTTAAATACCATTGCAAGTGCTAGATAACAAATAAAAATAACAATTACGCCGTAAGCTAGAGAAAGTCCTATTTTATATTCTTGCATAGTAGTTACAATAGAAATAGAAATTGGACGATTGTAAACGCCGTAAAGGAGAGCTGACATCGTATACTCTCCAATTGTTCGAATAAATACCAAGATTCCTCCAGCTAGGATTCCAGGAGCAATATTTGGAAGAATTACGCGAACAAAAGTATGTAACATATTTGCACCAAGGCTTTTGGAAGCTTCTTCCAAGTTACGATTGAGTCCTTGAATTGCAACTTCATTTGAATTCAATAATAAAGGAAGCGATGTAATTGTATAAGCAATTGGAAGGATATAGAATCCACCAATCAATGAAGTCTGGAAAGAAAAAATACTTTTTTGACTAAAGGCATTGATTAAGTTGATACCAATTACACTAGCAGGCATTGTCCAAGGAATCATAAGAAGCAATTTCAATGTAGTATGAAATTTCCCTTTATATTTTACAATCATGTAAGAACTTGGAACCGTAATTACAAGACCGGCAGCAACAGCAATGCCAGCCATTTTTAAACTATTAAGAAGTGGTTTCAAAACACGTTTTTTCTCAAAAATCATTAGATAATTTTCCAGTGTAAAAGAACAAGGAAAGATATCTTGCATAATGGAACTTGTTTTTACAAATGACAAATATACAATAGCTATAACAGGAAGAAGAATTAGTAAAATCTGGAGCAATACCACAATGTGACAAAGGATTGACAGAAATGAACGTTTTCCTGTAATTGGCTTTAATTGTGTGCTACGATCAGAAACTGGAATCGTATAATGTTTGCTGTAATACTGAACCATTAGCATAACAGACATACTGATTAAAAAGAGAACAACAACTTGAACAGAAGCCATTTCCATTTGATTATTTGCTTTTGAACGCACAATCTGAGTACTTAATACTTTAAATCCTCCACCAATAAGGTTTGGAGCGGAGAAAGAACTAATTCCAGAAGCAAATGTTACGATTACAGAAGAAAGGACAGCAGGGGTGATAACTGGCCAAATTACATCTTTAAAAATTTGAATCCAAGAAGCACCCATACTTCTTGCTGCTTCAATACTGGAATTATCTACATATTTTAGCGCAACATATACATTTAAATAGAAATAAACATATTGTGTATAAGTTACAACAAAAACGATAGCTCCAAGACCCTGAAAATGAAAAGGAATTTTTTCTAAGTGTAGCAAATATTGAATTGCCTTTGTGAGAATTCCACTTTCTCCGTAAAGCTGTATAAAGGAAATAACTGTAATAACACCAGGAATCATCATTGGACTAAGTAATAAAATGTGAATTAAATTTTTCCATTTTCCAGCTAAAAAAGTCATATACATAGCCAGCATAATTCCAATGATACCGCAGGTGACAACAGACCATAAACCTAGAATAACTGTATTTTTTATAACTGTTATTTGATTTGGATTAGCAAAGTAATTTTCAAATACTTCTAGAGAATATCCGTTTTCTGTTTGAAGTGCCTGAAAAAGAGTTTTCAGCATAGGATTGATGATATACCCTAAAATTAGAAAACTAAGTATTAAATACCAAATGATTCGGAAGGGACTAATACACTTTTTTTTGTTATTCATTGATACTGTCACCTCGATGTTTTATAGTTAAATAAGCTGTATCACCAGGTCTCCATGTTTTATGTGATGGACCACTATTCATTTCTATAACACGATACTGTGCATCATTCGCTTTCACAATGTATTCATAGTACATGCCTATAAAATGTATTTCTTCAATGGTAACAGCAAATCCAGTTTCAGAATGTTCTTTTAAACATAGTTGTTCTGGTCGCATAAAGCAGATATTTTGATCTTTTGGAAGAACAACACCAAGAGTTTTGCAAAGTGTTTGATCAAAACGATTAGAAGTTCCTACAAAATTTGCAACAAACTCTTGATTTGGTTTATTGTAAATTTCACGAGGTGTTCCGACTTGAAGTGCTTTACCATCTTTCATAACAGCGATTTTATCAGAAATGGCGAGCGCTTCTTGTTGATCATGAGTGATGAATAAAGTTGTAATACCAATTTTTTGTTGAATTGCACGGATTTCTTCACGCATTTTTACGCGTAATGCAACATCCAAATTAGACATAGGTTCATCTAAAAGAAGCATTTGTGGCTCAATTACTAATGCGCGGGCGATAGCAACACGTTGCTGTTGTCCACCTGATAATTCATGTATCTTTCTATCTTGTAATTCTTTTAATCCTGCAAGTTCCATATAATAGTTGCACTTTTCTTGAATAAAAGACTTTGATTTTTTTCTGATTTTTAGACCGTAGGCAATATTTTCGCGTACTGTCATATTAGGGAATAATGCATAATTTTGAAATACGATTCCCATATTTCGTTTTTCTGGTGGTGTAGTAGTCATATCAGTATTATTGATAAGCACTTGTCCATCAGTAGGTTCAATAAAACCAGCTAGGATTCTGAGAAGTGTTGTTTTACCGCAACCAGAAGGTCCAAGTAATGTGAAAAATTCTCCTTTATGAATGGTAAGATTAATAGAATCTAATACTTTTTCTGTGTCATAACAATGAGATATGTTTTTTAAAATAATATCGCTCATTTTTTTTCTCCTTTTACATAAAGAAATAGCGAGGAATCCCTCACTATTTCTAAAATGCTATATTTATTTTGAAGAAACAACTGAAGTTGCATCAATATAATTTGTTTCCCATTTTTCAAGCCATTCTGATTGGTTTTCACTGATTACAGACCAATCAAGTGACATAGGAGCGTATCCTGTTTGCATCCATTCTGGAGCGTTTGCAAGAGCAGCATCTAATACAGGCATACGGTTGAATTCATTTGCTACTAATTCTTGACATTCTACACTTCCTACAAAGTCGATGAATGCAGCAGCAGCATTAGGATGTGGAGCACCATTGATAGCTGCAATACAGTCTGTAATTGTGATAGCACCACTTGTTGCATCAATAATTTCTAAAGGCATGCCATTTTCTGTTTTGTTTGTAATGATATTATCAAGTACAGCGATAGAAACAGCAGCTTCTCCTTTACCGATTGCTTGGAACATCATACTTCCACTATTGTAGTAATTTTTTGTGTTTGCGCAAAGAGCTTCGATATAGTTCCATGCAGCTTCTTCACTTTCATTTGCTGAATAGTAAGAAACTAAAGCAGCAATAGCTGAACGCATAGAAGAAGATAATGAATCACGGCTGATAATTTGTCCAGCAAATTCTGGATTTGCAAGATCGCTCCAATCTTTTGGTGCTTCTTCTGCTGTTAATAAATCTGAATTGTAGAACATTACAACAGGTGTTTTGTATGTTCCATACCAGTATCCATCTGCATCTTTGAAATCATTAGGGATTTCAGAAGCCCATGATGTTTCAACTGGTGCATAGCAACCTTCTTCTTGAAGAAGCATATAAGTTGCAGTGTCTCCACCGAACATAATATCTGCTTGTGCATTATCTTTTTCACTACGAACGCGATCTGCAAGTTCTCCTTTTAGGTTGATATATTCAACTTCAACTCCTGTTTTTTCTGTAAATGCATCGCAAATTACTTCTAACATATCTTCAGAGTGAGTAGAATAAATAACAAGAGTATCTTCTAATTCTACTTTTTCTGTTTGAGTTGTGTTAGCATCATCTTGATTGTCTTCTTTGTTTTGGCAAGCAGCAAGAGAAAATACCATTGCGCCAGCAAGTAACATAGCTAAAAATTTCTTTTTCATAAAGTTCCTCCATTTTATAAAGTATTAAAGTTCTTATATTCAGAACCAACGCCGCTTATTATGTCATGTAAATAGATATTTGTCCAATTGAAAATATCTATAAATCATAACACATATTAAAAAACAGATGAACAACAGATGCGATTTTGCAATTGATGATAGATTTAAGATATGATAGACTAGACCTATAATAAGAGAAGGTGGACCATATTTTGAAAAAATACATTGGTTTGGAAGAAATGAGCAATGGAAATTGCGCGAGTGTGTTAGAAGTAATTCGCAATTGTGGAGAGGTGTCTCGAAAACAAATTTCTGATATCACAGGACTTAGCTGGGGTGGAATGACAAAAATTGTGAATAAGCTTTTCGAACACGGTTATATTGTGGAAGATAAAAGTGAAAAAGCAACCGGGATTGGACGTATTCCTAATGTGATTCAGATTAATAGAAATCAGAATGTTGTGATTGGATTGGATATCAACCGTATGGGATTTCGTGCATATGTAATGAACCTTGCAGGCGATATTCTAGAAGAATATGCAGAAGAAGAATCCTACGATAAGAAGGAAACGTTGCTTCAAGCAATTTTGAGATTTACGAGACAAGCAGTAGCGAATTATAAAGAAAAAAAGATTCTTGCCATAGGTGTTGCCATGCAGGGAATTCTAGATGTGGAATATGGAATTTCCATGAAATTTCCACGTTGTCCAGATTGGAATGATGTTCCAATAAAGGAAATCTTAGAGCAGGAATTTGGCATAGATGTATTTGTAGAACATGATCCGAACTGTATGCTATATGCGGTTATGAATGAAGATGAAAGCGAAAATATCATGCTGTTACGTTTAGATAGCAGTGTTGGTATGGCAGTATCCATTAATGGAAGTATTCTGCGAGGAAATGGTTTACTGGAAGTGGCACATAGCATTGTGATTCCGGCAGGGAAAGAATGCCGCTGTGGTCAACAAGGTTGTTTGGAAACGTATGTATCTTCTTGTCTTGTGAATGGGAAATTACAAGAAGAAGCATTGCCAGAGATGATAATGCCGATGGCAATTTTTATGAATAATATGGTACAGATGTTTCATTTGGAAAAAATTGTTTTGACAGGACGATTGATCACATACCATACTCGATTTGAGAAAGAATTAGTGGAACAATTTCAGAAATATTGCAAGAAAGATGTAATCATTGAATTTGTAGAAGAAGCAGAACATGCGGTGCATGGAGCAGCATTGATTGCAGCGCAAGGAGCAATCAAAGAATTGAAATTATAAATAAGAGACGCAACAGATTTTTGAAAAATGAAGTTGCGTCTCTTTTCTTGCTTTTTTTTGCTATATTTTGTATATTTAGCATAAGAGACAAAAGCGTAATAAAAAAGAAGAAAGGAGCGTTTATTATGCGAAAATTTTTATCAAGTTTTCTTGCAATGATATTGGTTGTAACAACAATTTCATTACCAGTACGTGCAGAAGAAACTACAAAATCGGATGACATCGTAATTCTCTATACAAACGATGTCCACACTTACATTGATGGTAGCTTGAGCTATGATACAATCGCTGGTTTAAAAACCTACCTTGAAGGATTGTATAATCATGTTCTTCTTGTCGATGCAGGTGACCATATCCAGGGAACTGCTTATGGTTCCATGGATAAAGGAGAAACCATTATTAAACTGATGAATGCTGCAGACTATGATCTTGCAACACTCGGAAATCATGAGTTTGATTATGGAATGGAAGGCAGAATTAATGTAACAGACAATTGGGCAGAATTTGATTATGTTTCTTGTAATTTCTACAAGGAATCAAATGGAGTACGAGGAGATAATGTATTACCAAGTTACAAAATCTTCACATTAGGGGATGAAAAGGTAGCATTTGTTGGTATTACAACACCAGAGTCATTTACAAAATCTACGCCTGCTTATTTCCAAGATGACGCAGGAAACTATATTTACGGTATTGCAGGCGGAACAGATGGCGAAGCACTCTATAGTGATGTGCAGAAAGCAATTGATGAAGCAAAAGCAGAAGGTGCTACAAAGGTTATTGCACTTGGACATTTAGGAGATGATTTATCTTCTGTACCATGGACAAGCGAAGAAACAATTTGTAATACTGCTGGACTTGATGCATTTATTGATGGTCATTCACATTCTACAGTAGAAGGAAAAGAAGTAGTGGATGAAGCAGGAGCTTCTGTTCTACTTACACAAACAGGAGAATACTTTAATGCAATTGGTATGATGGTAATTGATTCAGAAACAGATAAAATTACTACGGAATTGTTAAAGGTCGAAAATGGATTAGTTTCAGCGTCTACAAGTGATGCAGATGTGAAAGCACTCAAAGATAGCTGGATAGATACAATTGATACAGAACTTGGACAAAAGATTGGTACATCAGAAGTAACATTTAACAATTATGATGCAGATGGAAAACGTCTTGTTCGTTCGAAAGAAACAAATACAGGATCGTTTGCAGCGGATGCGCTATATTACTTATTTGACAATATGGAACTTGACGTAGATGTGGCCATTATGAATGGTGGCGGTGTGCGAAACAAGGCTATCACAGGTGATATGACTTACAAGACATGTAAGGATATTCACACATTCGGAAATGTGGCATGTTTGCAGCAGGTTACAGGTCAACAACTTTTAGATGCATTGGAATTTGGTGCACGTCTTGCTCCAGATGTAGAAGTAGGCGGTTTCTTACAAGTAGCTGGGATTACATACGAAATAGATACGAATGTAGAATCTACAGTTCAAATAGATGATAAAGGTGTTTGGATTGGTGGACCAACAGGAGAATATCGTGTGCAAAATGTAAAAGTTTACAATAAAGAAACAAATTCATACGATAGTTTAGATTTAAGTAAAACATATCATCTTGCAGGATATAACTATACACTTCGTGATTTGGGTGATGGTTTTGCAATGTTTGATGGAGCAGTAAATGTGGTTGACTATGTAATGACAGACTACATGGTACTTGCTAATTATGTAAAAGCTTTTGAAAATGCTACAATCAAAGCTACAAATAGTCCATTAAATAAAAAATATTCTGGATTAAATATCAATTATGAAAAAGTAACAGGTGATGGACGTATTACAGTTATTGCATCTGAAGCAGCATGGGATGGAAAGATTACAATTGGTTCTCTCGAAAACAATGTATACTTTACAAAATATGGTAATGTTTATACAGACTGTTCAGCAGAAAACTTTGTAAAAGAGTTAGGAATTACATGGGGAGATCTTGCAACTGTAAAATTCCTAAATCAAGAATTGACACTTCCAGTTGTTCCAACATATTCTTATGTGGATAGTGGAAATCCAGCAATCATCCTTGAAAAGACAGAAACAGGTGTGGAAACAGGATATGTTTCGCTAGCAATCAATATGGGCAATTTCGCTGAAACATATGGTCTTGCTGTAAAGAAAACAGATGAAAGTGGAAATTGGTACTGGGAAGCATGTGAAGGCGTAAGCTATCCAGTAGATGTAACTTTTGAATTAGCAGAAAAAGAAGGTTATATGGCAGAATATATTCTTCATGATTTAACACGTACAAACAATCGTGAAGATTATGCGACACTTACAGATAAAGAATTTGCAAACTTCCGTGAAGTTACAACAACAGGTGTTGCAGATAATATCCTTTACCGTACATCATCTCCAATCAATCCTGAATTGGGACGTAATACATACGCAGATGCAGCTTTAAAAGAAGCTGGAGTGACAGTTATTATGAATCTTGCAGACAATCAAGAATCTGCAGAAGCATATGAAGGATTTTCTGATTCTTATTATTCTAAGCAAAAGGTAATTTATTTAAATCTTGGAGTAGATTTTGAAGCAGACGATTTCAAAGCAGGACTTGCAAAAGGATTACGTTTCTTTGCTGAAAATGAAGGTGTTTACGCAGTTCATTGTACAGAAGGAAAAGACCGTTGTGGTTTTGTAAGTGCATTATTAGAATGTTTTGCAGGTGCAACTTATGAGGAAGTAGTAGCAGATTATATGGTAACTTACTATAACTATTATGGAGTAGAAAAAGGTACAGAAAAATATGATGCTATTGCACAAAGCAATATTATTAAAACACTTCAAAATGCATTTGGAGTAGAGGATTTAGCAAGTGCAGATTTAGCAAAAGAAGCTGCAGAATATATGAAAGCACTTGGATTAAATGATGCAGAGATTGCTAAGTTAAAAACAAATCTATGCAAAGTAAAATTAGACAGTTCTTCCAATAATAAAGTAACACCACCTACAGGTGATAATGGAGGAGCCATTTATATGATGACTTGTATGGCAGCACTTATGTGCGTGGCTGTAGTAGTCAGAAGCAAAAAAAGAGTTTCCTAAGCGGAAACTCTTTTGGCGTTTATAATGATGTAAATTGCCATAGATACAATAAATATTGAAACCGCACCGCCAGTTAAAGATAAGAAAAGTCTTTGAATGAGCGGTGTCATGGTTTCATCACTAAAAGTAGCTAACATAGTTCCTTCAAGAGTCAGCATGGATACACAAGCAGCAGCCAATGAAACAATTTTGGAAGCGGTAAAGACGGGACTATGATATTTTCGGTATTTTATGACATTCATAATTGCCATTGTCAGCGTTATAAAGGTATAAGCAGCCATTGCAATTGTGGTGATTTCATGGTGCTTTACAATACGGTTTTCATAAATCATGTAAAAAATCATGGATGACAATGCCAGGTTAGTAAACAGGAATACCCAGCCACAAACACGGTAGTATTGTATTTCTTTACGCATATTTTCTCTTGGCTTATGTTTAAATGTGTAACGTACCAAGAAAAAACGCATAAATGCCAAAGAAAAATAGTATCCTGACAGCGAGAAAAACCAAGTTGATTTGTGGTAAAGTCCTAAACAAAATTGTAAGAGAGCATAAGCAACATTCCAAATGACATTGCACGTCAAAGTTACTTTCATCCGTAAACGTGTATCTTGTATCCAACGTTTCGCATAGCGATTTTCATTTTTAAAATGCAAGAAGAAGCGGACAATTCTAGGAATTCTGACGCACCAGATTATCAACGTGTAAAAAGACAACACGTAGGATGCAATGCGAAGTGGGTCCGTATTTTCTAAAAAAATAAATGCGTAAGTGAGTGTCCCAATGCTCGAAAACAATAAAAGGATTAATATACTGATGTGGGGAAATAGCAGCCAATACATATTATGCTTTCATAAGCTTATTGCTTAATGCAATAATTTGATCTGCATATTTTTTACGACGACCATTTAATAAACGTTTGTAAATAGGATAGTTGAGAATTGCCATAAGCATACCAATCACACCGATTACAAGACCTGGAAATAGTGGTTCAGCGATTCCAAGCATTTGACCAATATCTGTCATGATCAGGCTCATACCACTTCCCATAATTAGAGCTGATATAGAGCCAAATGTGTAGGAAAAGATGTTAACAGGCATTTTCACTTTTTTATCCAGCTCTTTTAAAGTGTCTAATTCTGTATGTTCTTTTTCTGTATATTGAGTTCGGATTTTTTGGATTAAATATTCTTGATCATTTCGATTCATAATGAGTACCTCTTTCATATTTTTTCAACTTGTGAGGATAGGATAGAGGATAGATGTTTTCATTTCTTTTGCAAAATGTTTCTATTTTGTTAATTTTCCCCCAAAAAAAAGAGCAGCTGTAAATTTTACAACTACTCTTTTGGCTTATTTTTGGATAAGATAGCGTTCTCCAGGAACAAACATATGGAATTTTAAAAATGGATTCATACTATACAGTGTATCTACAAAATGAGCTGGATTGATACTATTACAAGGATAAAGATCATAGTGCATTGGAATAATCATGCCAGCATTTGTTTCAGTTGCAAGAACAACAGCTTCTTCACAAGTCATATTTCCGATAATATTTTGCACGTAGCGTTTTACGAAGCTGCGACCATTTACAGGAACCATAAGCACATCTACATGCATCAAACGTTCTTTTAATCCATCATAAACACAACAATCTCCTGCATGGAAAATAGAAAGATCATCAAGAAGAACTTTGTAACCTAATTCTGCAAAGTATCCATTTTCGTCTGGATGTAGCTCTTCATGAGCAGCAGGAACAGGAAGAATATTGCATCCGTCCAATTCAAGAAGTTCATCAGCAACAGCGCCAATCAGATTATTTTGGTGGATGCCATAAGAAAGAATGGTATCTGTGATTGGCTTAGGAACGATAAATGTGGCGTTCGGATTCGTTTTGGCAAGTTCTGCAAGCGTCCATGGATCAGCATGGTCATAATGAGCATGGGTACAGAGTACATAGTCGATGAAATCTAATTCCTTAGCAGAAATTGGTGCAGGATAATTTCGTTCCCAATGAACGCAATCGGTACAGCAATTTTGATCTACGTAGTCGGAAAGGTAAGGATCAATCAAAATATATTTGTCTTGATGTTTGATCAAATACCCTTCCTGACCGAGGTAAAAGAGTGCCGTTTGCTGCTTTGTAAGTATGGTGTTTTGGATAAAATCTTTGTTCATATACAAACCCTCCTGGTTCTAAGTAGTTCCCGTATTGACATTATATCACTGTGTGATATAATAAAGTCAACGAATATATAAATTATTGTATCGCACTGTGATATTATATGCAAGTGAAAACAAGGAGGTCTTATATGAAGGCAGTAGTAATCCATGAACCAGGGAAAATTTCTTTAGAAGAAGTACAGATACCAGAACCACAACCAGGATTTGTACGTGTGAAAGTGAAAGCAGCAGCAATTTGTGCGACGGATTTAGAAGTATTAGATGGAAATATTCCAGCAAATTATCCATTGACTCCAGGACATGAATGGAGTGGTATCGTAGATGCAGTTGGAAGTGAGGAAGATAGTCATTGGCTTGGAAAAAGAGTAATCGGAAGCAGTGATGTAGTTTGTCTAAAATGTGATGCTTGCAGAAGTGGAAACTGGAGATATTGCAAGGATTTTGAAGAAATTGGTTTTCGTCGTAATGGGGCATATGCAGAATATTTTCTTGCACCAGCATATGGATTATGTGAACTTCCAGAACAAGTATCATTTGTGCAGGGAGCACTTTGCGAACCTCTTGGCGTAGCACTTGGTACATTAGAAAAAACAGGTGCAAAATTTGGAGATACTTGTTTGATCATTGGAGCTGGCTCGATTGGTCTTTGTATGTTAGCAGCGGCAAAAGCAATGGGGCTTAAAAAAATTGTAGTTGCGGCAACGACAGATAAACGTTTGAGTGTTGCTAGCAGAATGGGTGCTTATAGAACGATTGCAACAAAGGAAAATGATTTGGTGGAAGAAATGAAAAAAATCCACCCAGGTGGAACGGATATTGTAATTGATGCAACTGGTATAGAAGTTTGTATCCAACAAGCATTGAAGATTGCTCGTAAAGGCGGAACAGTTGCTCTAGCAGGATACGGTCGTGGGAAAGTCATGAATATTCGTATCGACGATATCCATGTAAATAATCTTCGTTTAGTGGGTGCAGGAAACAACTGGAATCAACATAAAAAAGCAGTGACTCTAATGGCAGATGGACAAGTAAATATTGAACATTTTGCTACAAATTTAATTTCTATCGAAGAATATGAACATGGATTAGAGTTAGCAAGAACACGTCCGGCAGGATTTTTGAAGGCGGTTTTTACTTATGAGTAAAAGTGTAGTAGGAATTGATCTTGGTACCTCGTCTGTAAAAGTGGTACAAAGATATATAGACGGAACGATTTTGAAAGTACGCGAAGTTTATGAAGAAATTAGTCCGAATGGGTGGTGGAAAGCGATTTGCAAAGCACTTTCTCAAATAAATCTGGAAGAGGTAGATGGGATTGGCTTATCTTCTCAGGTAGGAACTTATATTGTAGATGATGTTCATGTGATTGGATGGAATGAAGCGATTGGAGCAGAAGAACTAGCTGCAATAAAAAAGGAGTATGATGCGGAATGCTTTTTGCAAGAAATTTCCATGCCACATCCTAATATTATTTCCTATCCAATTCCACGACTCAAATATATAAAACGTACCTACCCAAATTTTCAAAAAGTGGGAATGCCTAAAGATTTTATCTGTCAACAACTTACAGGAAATTGGGTGACAGATCCATATTCATGGCGTGGACTTGCAAATTTGGAAAACAAAGTATATAGCCAGTATTTCTTAAAAGAACTGGGGATACAAGAAGCGCAACTACCGAAGATAATTGATTTTACAGAAATTGCGGGCTATACCAAAGAAATTTCTTTGGGAGAGAAACAATTACCAGAAGGGATTCCTGTGTACGTCGGATTGAATGATTATTATGCGGGACTTTTGGGAATGGGAAT
This sequence comes from uncultured Faecalimonas sp., assembly GCA_964540565.1. GTDB lineage: Bacteria > Bacillota > Clostridia > Lachnospirales > Lachnospiraceae > Faecalimonas. The sequence continues at coordinate 12,413 of CAZINB010000015.1, read as the reverse complement.
TCACAAGGTTGGCGATATGTTTGATATTTCTGGCACAAGCGAACATTTGGGAATTTTGGAAGAAAAGGTGAATGTTGCTACGGAAATGGTGAGTGGTCCTTACCTTCAGGAACAGGTACATTATGGAGTGACGGCATCAAGTGGTGTGTCGTTAAAATATGGACTGGAGTTGTATGCATGTGAGGAATTAGATTTGACGAAGATGCAGGAAAAACATCCTCCAATCTTTTTGCCATATTTGAACGGAGAACGTGCGCCAATCTGGGATGCGGATGCAAGAGGAATGTTCTTCGGAATTCAAGGGAATTGTTCCAAAGAAGAAATGTATTACGCAGTTATGGAAGGGGTAGCGTTCAGTCTTTACCATATTTATGAAAAAATGGGAAAACCACCTGCAAGCCAGATGAAAGTAGCCGGTGGAGCAGCCGTATCTTCTGTACTAAATCAACTAAAAGCAGAACTATTTGGAATTCCAGTAGCTGTTTTGGAAGAAAGTGATACCTCCGCGCTAGGAGCAGTTCTGGTTGCCTTATTGGGACAGGGAAGTTATGAGACAATAGACGCAGCAGCCACAGATGGATGTAACATAAAAGAACTTATAGAACCGACAGGAAAGTATGAAGCATGGCTGAAGAAACGCTTTGCCATTTATAAAGAACTTTATCCTGCGGTAAAAATGCAATATCAAAAATTAAAGGAGATAGAACAATGAAATGTGTAATTTTAGGTGCAGGTAAGATTGCCAGAGGATTTGTGGGACACTTATTATATTTAAGTGAAATTCCATTTACCTTTGTGGAAAAATTCGACGGACTTGTTGATCTGATCAATGAGCGTGGGCAATATACCGTAAACATTCTTGGAAATAGCGAAAAAAACTGTGTGGTAAAAGGGGCTAAAGCAATTCCATTTTCCGATACAGAAGCAGTGGCAGAAGCAATTGCAGATGCAGATGCAGTTTTTACTTCTGTAGGTGGAAAAAATTTAGGAGATTTGGTACCACTTTTAGCAGCAGGGATTGAAAAGAAGGCTTCGAAAGGTGGCTATCTAAATGTAGTAACTTGCGAAAACTGGAAGAAACCAGCTGATTTACTTCGAAATGGAATTGAAGAAGTGATTTCTCAAGAAGCAAGAGCATATTTAGACAAACATGTTGGAATCACAGAAGCAGTAATCATGCGTTCCGGAATTGAATCAAGTAAGGAATTGTTAGAACAAGATCCATTGATCGTAAATGTACAAGATTTTTGGAAATTCCCAGTTGATGCATCACGTTTAGCAGGTCCACTTCCAGACATTATGGGATTAGAATTGGTAGAAGAATTTACAGGTTTTCTAGAAAGAAAATTCTATACTTACAATGCTGCAAATGGAACTACTTCTTACCTTGGCGCATTGCTTGGGTTCGAAAAAATTGCGGATGCGGCTCATGATGAGAGAATCCTAAAAATTTTAGATGGGGTATATCAGGAAACAGCGCAAGCATTATCTAAAAAACATCAATTTCCATTGGAAGAACAGCTTGCATTTACACTTACATCAAAGAAAAAATTGCAAGATTATACAATTGTAGACTTTATCGAACGTAACGCACGTGATCCACTAAGAAAACTTGGAAAAGATGACCGTTTGGTAGGATCTGCACGTTTGGTATTAGAATATGGAATTCAACCTCATAACTTGTGTATTGCCATTGCAGCAGCAATGTATTACGTGAGCCCTGGCGATCCATTTGCAGAGGAATTAGTACGCATGAGACAAGAAGAAGGCATTGACGCTATTTTGAAAAATGTTTGCGAGTTAGAGCCAGATGGAGAACTTGGAATGTTAATCAAAGAAAAAATTGCATTATTAAAAGAATGGGGATGGATCAATGAGTAAAATTGTTGTAATCGGAGCAGGAAAGACAGGACGTGGATTTATTGCAAGACTTCTGCAAGAAGAAGGAAAAGAAGTTGTTTTTATCGATAAAGATGCAGCATTGGTAGAACAGTTGAATGCAGAAAAATCATTTCAAATCCGTTTCTTTGGAGATGTGAGAGAACCATATCAAGTAAGCAAGTTTACTGCATACACTTGGGAAAATGCTACTTTGGAAGATGCAGAATTAATCTTCGTGTCAGTAGGAGGACAAAATCTTCCAGAAGTGGGAGCACAGTTGGCAAAGCGATTAAGTGATGAGAAACACTATTATATTATCACAGCAGAAAATGCATCCAAACCTTCTGTTACATTAAGAGAGGCCATTGGAAAAGAAAATATTTCTGTTAGTGAATCGACCGTATTTTGCACAACGATCGAAGATGGTAAACTGGATATTCACTCAGAAAATTATCCATATTTACAATGCAATGCACAGCTTCTTGACGGATATGTGCCAGATGCAAAGACCATCAAACCAATTGACCATTTCTCAAACTTTTTAACTAGAAAATTATATACTTACAATGCAGCAAGTTGTGTGATTGCATATCTTGGTTGGATAAAAGGATATACAAACTATGCAGATGCTGCAAATGATGAAGAGATTCTGAAACTGCTAGATGAAAATTATGCAGTAACCAATAAGGTGCTTTGTGCAGAATTTGGATATGATGCAGCAGATCAAGCGGAATTTGCAGCATTGTCAAAAGCAAAATTCTGTGACCGCACAATTGTAGATACGGTAGCGCGAAATGCAAGAGATCCTCAACGTAAATTAGGGGCAGAAGAGCGTATCATAGGACCAATCAAACTACTTCATAAGTATGGAGAAGATGCATCTATTTTGGAAAAAACAGCGGCGGCAGCAGTTTTATATGATAATGGAGAACCAAAACAGATTTTAAGAGAAATTTGTGGTTTAGAGGAAGAGGATATCATTTTCAAAAACATTATGAATTATGTAGAAGAATTGAAACTGAAACAAAAATAGGGTAAAATAGAAACAATAAGGCATATCAGAAATGATATGCTTTTTGTTTTGGGATAAGGTTGGTATCAGTAGAATATGGGAGAAATAAAAGAAAATTACACCTATATGGTAGAATGCAGTGATGGCTCCTACTATACAGGTTGGACAAATCATTTAGAAAAACGCATTCAGGACCACAACGATGGAAAAGGTGCAAAATATACAAAGGCAAAAAGACCAGTTACACTTGTGTATTATGAGACATTTGCCACGAAAGAAGAAGCAATGAAGCGAGAATATGCGATCAAGCAAATGAAGCGAAAAGAAAAAGAAGCATTGATTCAGAAAAAAGGAGTGTAGGGAAAATGAAGTTATTTCATATATCAGATTTGCATATTGGAAAACAACTGCATTTGCATGATATGGCGGAAAGTCAGAGAAAAATGCTCCATCAAATCGTAGAGAATGCGAAAAGAGAGCAGCCAGATGGAATTTTAATTGCAGGAGATATTTATGATAAGTCTGCACCATCAGGAGAAGCATTTTCCATTTTTGATGAATTTTTAAAAGAGATAAATGAATTGCAACCAAAGATTCCAGTTTTCCTGATTGCTGGAAATCATGACAGCCAACTGCGTTTACAGTATGCAAGTCGATTTTTAGAAAAAGAAGAAATCTATATTTCTGCAATGCCGCCACAGTCGGAAGAAGAATGGCTGAAAAAGATTACGCTAGAAGATACCTATGGGCCTGTGCATATTTATTTGCTGCCATTTGTAAGACCAGCGGATGGAAAAAATTTCTTCCGAGAAGAGAAGGACATTCGGACATATGATGATGCCGTTGCGGCTTTTTTGGAAAGAGAGCAGATTGATACCAGAGAGCGAAATGTGTTGGTTGCACATCAATTCTTTACCAGTGGAACAGTGGAACCAGAAAGACGAGAATCGGAGATGCGTTATATTTCGGTAGGTGGAATTGATAATGTAAGTACAAGTCATGTGGAAGATTTTGATTATGTAGCATTGGGACATATTCATACTTGTCAGAAGATTGGACACGCACATATTCGTTATAGTGGAACACCTTTGAAATATTCTGTCAGTGAGGCGAATGATCAAAAAGGGATTACAGTGGTTACACTTTTGGAAAAAGGAAAAGAAGTGGAACTTGATTTTATACCACTTGTGATGGAACCAGATGTAAAAAAAGTAAAAGGAACGTTGACAGATGTAATCGCAATGTGTGATGAAACATTAAAGGAAGACTATGTCAGCATTACGCTTACGGATGAAGAGACCTTGTTCCGACCAAAAGATCGTTTGCAGGAATTTTACCATCATATTTTAGAAGTGAATTTTGAAAATCGACGTACGAAAGCGTTGCTACAAAAAGAAACAGTAGATGTGACACAAGAAAATCCATTGGAATTGTTTGCTGATTTTTATCAGGAAATGAATGGACAGCCAATGAGTGAAGCGGAAGAGCTGGTAATGAAAGAAATTTTAGAAAAATTAGGATAGGAGAAAAGATGCGACCAATTTATTTGAAAATGAAAGCCTTTGGCTCATACAAAGATGAATATATTGATTTTTCAGGGGTTCAGCAGGGAATTTTTCTTATCACAGGAGATACCGGTGCTGGAAAGACCACGATTTTCGATGCCATCACATTTGCGTTATATGGAGCGTCGAGCGGCGGGAAACGAGATGGGAAGATGATGGTCAGTCAATATGCTTCCCCAAATGAATTTACTGAAGTAGAATTCTGCTTTTTGTATGGAGAAAAGCAATATACCATTCGACGTAGTCCAGAGCAGCCAAAGTATAAAGTAAAGAAAACAGAAGAAGGCAATGTTGTTTATGAGGAAATGAAAACAACAAAAGCGGCGGAAGTAGAATTGACATTGCCAGATGGAAAAATCTTTCAAGGAAAAGTCAAAGAAACCAATGAAAAAATAAAAGAAATCATGGGCATTGACGAGACACAATTTACGCAGATTGCCATGCTGGCGCAAGGGGATTTTTTGAAACTATTGCATGCAAGATCGGATGAAAGAAAAGCAATCTTTGCAAAAATATTTGATACCTACTTTTATGCAGCAATCGGAAAAGAGTTAGAAGAACGATATAAAAAAGTTTGGAAAGAATTAGAAGAAAATCAAAAGGTGATTGAAACTTGGCTAGCAAGTATTACCACAATAGAGGGGAAGGAAGTTGGAAGCTTTCAGGAAGATCGAGAAATAGAAATCAAAGCGGCTTTACGAGAAATCATAGAAGCTTTTCAGTGCCAATTGGAATTGAAGAAAAAGGAAATAGAATCGACAAAGAATCAATTGGAACAAATCCAAAAGCAGATGCATCATGCAAAAACAATCAATCAAGATTTTGAAGCATTAAAAAAGGAACAGGAGCAAAAAGAAAAGCTAGAAGCAGAAAAAGGAGCAATCGAACTTCAGAAAAGAAAGATTCAAGAAGGAGAAAAGGCTCTTTATGTGCAATCTTCTTATGAGATGTATCAAAATCAAAAACAGGTGTGTATCAAGCGAGAAAAAGATGTACAACAATGGGAAAGACAGTTACATCAGTGTGAGCAGGAAATTAAACAGGTAGAGGAACAGAAAAAGCTGATTTTAGAAAGATTTGAAACGGAATATCCGAAAAAAGTTTCTGAGATAGCAACTTTGGAAAATAGCCTTCCTTTATTTGAAGAAATGGAAAAACTGCAAGAAGCGTTGCGAAAGGGGATTGCCACATACAAACAATTAGATGCACAGAAGCAGAAACAATTGGAACAGGAAAAAAAGGCTCGCGAAAAAAAGGAACAGTTGCTGGAACTGATGCAAGTGTGGATGGAAGATCAAGTAACTGCATTACGCCAACATTTAGAAGAAGGAGCACCATGCCCAGTCTGCGGAAATATAGTTCATCATCTTTCTTCGGAGAATACAACAGAAGAAACGAGCCATTACAAAACATTTGACCATGGAGAACTGCAAGCGGCACAGAAAGCATGGGATGTATTGCATGAGAAAAATCAAAGATTAGAATTAGAATTAACAGAAATGCAGACAACCCTTCGGATGCAAAAAGCCAGCTTGGAAGAAAAACGCGAGAAACTTTCGTTTGAATCAAAAGCGAAAGCGATGGAACAACTGAATGGTTTGCAAAAGCAAAAAGAAGAGTTGGAATACGAAAAACAGAAAATCGAAGCGAAGTACGAACAGGTACAAAAAGCGTATGTGACAGCAAAGTCAAGGGAAGACGCAGAGAGAAAAAATTTAGAAGCAGACCGAAAAGAGTGTGTGCAACGAGAAGAAAATTTCCAAAAGGAATTAGCTAAAGCACAATTTCTGTCAGAGGAAGCATTTCTTTCTGCAAAAATGTCAGAAAAACAATTGTCAGATGCAAGAGAATCTATTACCATGTATGAGAATGCAGTGCAAAAAAATGCGACAAGCCTTGAACTTTTAAAAGAGAGAACAAAGGACAAGAAGCCAATTGATGTGTCTATATATCAGGAAGAAGAAAAACGCATCACAGGAACCTTGCAAGCATTGGAAACAGAAGAAAAGAATCTTTTTGCACAAAAGCAAGCAAACGAAAAAGCAGCACAGATTGTCGCAGATAAGTACAAAGAAAGAGCGAATTTGCGAGAAACATATCAAGTGCTGAAAGCCTTAAATGATACTGCAAATGGGAAAATTTCTCGTAAGAGAATGGATTTTCAGACCTATATGCAGCGCAGATATTTTAAGCAGGTCATTCAGGCTGCAAATGAGAGATTGCTTACAATGTCACATCATCAGTTCATCTTACAATGTAGAGAATTGGAACATTTGGGGACAACAGGAAATGTAGGACTCGATCTGGATGTATACAGTATTGTTAATGATCAAACCCGAGATGTAAAATCTTTGTCGGGCGGGGAATCCTTTATGGCGGCTCTTTCCATGGCACTAGGTCTGTCTGATGTGATACAGAATCAGGCAGGAAAAATCAGGATCGATACCATGTTCATTGATGAAGGATTTGGTTCCCTCAGCGATGAAACAAGAAATCAAGCATTGCAGTTATTGAATGAATTATCAGAAGGAAATCGGTTGATTGGAATTATTTCTCATGTGACAGAATTAAAAGCACAAGTAGAAACAAAATTGATCGTGAAAAAGACAGAAAACGGAAGTAAAACATATTGGAATCAATAGGAGAATTTATGGAAAATCAAGAAAAAGTACACAAACGACGTGTTCGTTACTCAGGAACACATCCTCGTAGTTTTAAAGAAAAATATAAGGAACATAATCCAGAAAAATATGCAGATACCATTGCAAAAGTAATTCAAAAAGGAAGCACTCCAGCAGGGATGCATATTTCCATCTGTGTAAATGAAATTTTAGATTTCTTACAAATCAAACCAGGACAAGTAGGTCTTGATGCCACTTTAGGATATGGCGGTCATACAAAGGAAATGCTAAAAAAATTAGAAGGACAAGGTCATATTTATGCATTGGATGTAGACCCAATTGAATCTGCAAAGACAAAAGAACGTCTTGCAAAACAAGGATTTGGAGAAGATATTTTAACCGTTCGTCTTCAAAATTTTGCAGATATTGATCAGGTTACAAAAGATACAGGAAAGAAATTTGATTTTATCTTAGCAGACCTTGGTGTATCATCTATGCAGATTGACAATCCAGAACGAGGATTTTCTTACAAAGTAGATGGACCTTTAGATCTTCGCTTGAATCCTGAAAAGGGAACAAGCGCAGCAGAACGTCTGAAGGAAGTGACAGAAGAAGAGCTTGTTGGAATGTTAGTAGAAAATGCGGATGAACTATATGCAGAAGAAATTGCTGCAACCGTTATGAAGTGGCAAAAAAAAGGACAGCCAATTGAAACTACAACAGATATGAAACGAGTGATTGAGCAAGCACTTTGCTATGTTCCAAAAGCAGAACGAGATGAGGCAGTTAAAAAATCTTGCCAAAGAACATTTCAGGCACTTCGTATCGATGTAAATAGTGAATTTGAAGTATTGTATGCATTTTTAGAAAAACTTCCAGAAGTACTTGCACCAAACGGAAGAGTAGCGATTCTTACATTTCACTCAGGAGAAGATCGTCTTGTAAAACGCTCCTTCAAGGAACTCGAAAAAGCAGGTATTTACAGCGAAGTATGTAAGGATGTAATTAGACCATCCAAAGAAGAATGCGTTCGTAACCCACGTGCAAAATGTACGAAGATGCGATGGGCGATTCGTGCATAAGGAAGGAAAAAAGAATGGAAAAGAATAAGAAACCATGTCCTGTTGCCAAAAAATGTGGCGGATGTCAGTTCCAGGGAATGGCATATACAGAACAGTTGAAGAAAAAACAGAAGATAGAAGAAAATTTATTAAAATCATTTTGTAAGGTAGAACCAATTATCGGAATGGAAGATCCATATTACTACCGTAATAAAGTCCATGCAGCATTTGGACGAGACCGAAGAGGAAATATTATTTCTGGGACATATCAATATGGAACACACTATATTGTGCCAGTAGAAGAATGTTTGATTGAAGATCAAAAATGTCAGGAAGTCATCCGTACGATTCGTGGCATGCTAAAATCTTTTAAAATTAAGACTTATGATGAAGACACCGGGTATGGACTTCTTCGTCATGTAATGGTAAGACGTGGTTTTAAAACAGGAGAAATTATGGTGGTACTTGTATTGGGGTCTCCAATTTTGCCATCTAAAAATAATTTTGTAAAAGCACTTCGAAAAGCACATCCAGAAATTACAACAGTTGTGCTAAACATCAATGATAAAAGAACTAGTATGGTTCTTGGAGAAAGAGAACAGACACTTTATGGACCAGGCTTTATTAAGGATGATCTCTGTGGATGCCGCTTCCGCATTTCTCCAAAATCTTTTTATCAAGTAAATCCAGTACAGACAGAAATTCTTTATCAGACAGCGATTGATTTTGCTGGATTAAATGGAAAAGAATCTGTGATTGATGCTTACTGCGGAATTGGAACCATCAGCTTGGTTGCAGCAAAACACGCGAAGAAAGTGATCGGTGTAGAATTGAATGGAGATGCAGTACGTGATGCGAAAATCAATGCAAAAGAAAATCGTATTACAAATGTAGAATTCCGCAAAGGCGATGCAGGCGAATTTATGGAAGCAATGGCTGCAAGAGGAGAAAAAGCGGACGTTGTATTTATGGATCCACCAAGAGCTGGTAGTGATGAAAAATTCTTGTCTTCCGTGGCAAAATTGGCACCAAAGAAAGTGGTGTATATTTCTTGCAATCCAGAAACCATGGCGAGAGATTTGAAGTTTATGAAAAAAACAGGTTATGAGGTGAAGAAGATTCAGCCTGTGGAAATGTTTCCGTTTACAGAACATTTGGAGACGGTGGCGTTATTGACGAGAAAAGCCCAATAAATCAAAGGTTTCTGCGATTTTGGAAGATAAGGAATATCTTTTGGCGTAAGGTTATTATTTAGCGAAAGAGAAAAACGGCATTATATTTTCTGTAATTGGAGAATATAATGCCGTTTTTTATGTTAGATGAACTTGTAGGTTTGATGGGAGAAAAGATACTTTTCTCACCATAGCATCTAAAACAGGTTTTAAGATGCGACCGGTTTTGGCTAAAGCATATTCCACACGAGGCGGAACTTCGGCATAGACTGTACGGGTGAGCAGACCTTTGTCTTCCATGTCATGAAGCTGTGAAGTTAAGATTTTTTGGGAAATGTGACCAATGGACTTTTTGAGTTCGCCAAAGCGCATGGTCCCATTCATCAGATCACGCAGAATCAATACTTTCCATTTATCCCCAATGAGCATTAACGTTGTTTCAACAGGGGTGTTCCGCTTCCCAAATCGAAGAGCAGCAGAAATCGCTGTAGATATGGTAAAGCGATTTAAACAAGAAACAAATTCAGAAATAAAGGTGATATTCAATATTTTCAAAGATATGGACTATGAAATCTATAGCGGAGAACGTTTTATGAAATGTTTTTCGGAGGAGATGAGAGGTATGGCAAGGATGGTGGAATATTATGTGGGGAGAATAATTCAATATCTCGCATTGCGTTGTAAATTGGTTTGTGATATAATCATAAAAACGCATTGCGAGGTATTTTTATGGAAAGTGCAAAAATGATAAGAGAATTAAGAGGAAGTATCAATATGAGCCGCAAAGAGTTTTCAATGCACACCGGGATTCCGGTAAGGACTTTGGAAGATTGGGAGGCGGGAAGGCGGACCCCACCGGACTATGTGCCGAGATTGATTGCTTATCAGCTGAAATATGAGGAACTGGTGCAAAAAATGGATATAGGCGCAGATGAGAAAATAGAAAGAGAGGACTTGAATGACAGATTGTAATAACAGTGAAATTTTGATTTACCAGTCAGAGAATGGTGTGACAAAGATTGATGTAAAGATTATAGATGATACTGTATGGCTGACGCAGGCACAGTTATGTGAACTGTATCAAACAAGTAAATCAAATGTGAGTGAACATATAAAGCACATTTTTGAGGAAGGAGAACTGGATCAATCTTCAGTTGTTCGGAAATTCCGAACAACTGGTGCAGATGGAAAAACATATAATGTAATTCATTATAATCTGGATATGATTATTTCTCTTGGATATAGAATCAAGTCCATAATTGCTACTAATTTCAGACGTTGGGCTACCGAACGCTTGAAAGAATATATGATAAAAGGCTTTACCATAGATGATGAGCGGTTAAAGCAGCTTGGCGGCGGTAACTACTGGAAAGAACTGTTAGATAGAATCAGAGATATTCGTTCTTCTGAAAAAGTCATGTATCGTCAGGTGTTGGATTTATATGCTACAAGTGTTGATTATGATCCTAAAAGTTCAGAGTCGGTTGCATTTTTCAAAATGGTTCAGAATAAGCTTCACTTTGCGGCTCATGGTCATACCGCTGCAGAGGTAATCTATGAGCGAGCAGATGCAGATAAACCATTTATGGGATTAAAAACTTTTTCGGGAGATTTTCCGGTAAAGAAGGATATTATGATTACAAAAAACTATTTGGATGAAAAGGAACTGAAAGTATTAAACAATATTGTGTCCGGTTATTTTGATTTTGCAGAAATACAGGCTATGCGTCATAACCCGATGTATATGAGTGATTATGTTGAGCATTTGGATAATGTTTTGAAAGCAACCGGAGAAAAGGTATTAGAAGGTGTCGGAAAAGTCAGTCATGCACAGGCAATGGCAAAAGCAAATGAAGAGTATCAGAAATTTCTGGTAAAAAATCTGTCGCCGGTAGAGGAAGAATATTTATTGTCAATTAAAGATATTGAAAAGCAGATAAAAGGATATGGTTCGACGAGGGGAAACAGCTTGTGATTGCAAAAAATAAAACTTCAGATGATATTGTGAGTATAGTCCGAAGAAAAAACAGAAAGGAAGCGTGGCACGAGGCCGGTATTTAAAAAGTATATGAATTATATCAAAGATTTTTGGAAAATACACCAAGTGATATTTACGAATTTTCAATCATTCTCGAAGATGCATTGGTTGATGAATATGACGTAATGCACGAAGAACAGCCACGCAACAGAAATATTGAATATGATAAGGCTTTGGAAGCTGTTATCTAGTACCACTCAGTCGTAATAGATTGAGTGGTATTTTTATACCCATTTTTAACAAAAATCTATTGACTATATATAAAAATATGGAATATACTGAGAATAAGTATTCTAGAACGACTAATCTAGAACAAGGGGGAATCAGTATGACACCAAAGTTCAAAAAGAAGAAATCGTAGATTTAACACTATGAAGGAAATACAAGATGAGATACGGATTGCAGCTGTGTCTGCTGTGAACTTCGATAAAAGAAAAATGGGAAAAGATGATGAAGATAAAAAGATGATCCAGCCGTAAGGCTTGATTATATAAAATTTTATATTTTAAGGAGATTGCTGTTTGAGAAAAAACAACACTTTGGAGATTGTGGAATAACTGGGAGGTTATGAACACAGTCAAATCGTAACCTCCCAGTATTGCAGTCAACAATCATCAGGAGGAAAAATAATGAATAAAAATGACTATAGGATACGTTTGGAAACACCTGCAGATCAGAAGAAAGTAGAAAATCTAGTAAGAGAATCTTTTTGGAATGTGTATCGTCCAGGCTGCTTGGAACATTATGTGTTACACTGCCTGCGAAATGATAAGGACTTTGTTCCAGAACTTGATTTTGTGATGGAAAAAGACGGTCGGATTATCGGCCAGAATATCTTTGTGAGAGCAAAGATTCAGGCAGACGATAGTAGGGAGATTCCTATCATGACCATGGGTCCAATTTGCATTTCCAATGATTTGAAACGCAAGGGATATGGAAAGATTCTTCTGGATTATTCTATGGAAAAGGCAAAGGAAATGGGGGCAGGTGCACTTTTGTTTGAAGGTAATATTGATTTTTATGGGAAAAGTGGATTTGATTTTGCTTCTAAATATGGAATCCG
>CAZINB010000014.1:0-43821 GCA_964540565.1 uncultured Faecalimonas sp. | reverse complement strand
CCTGAGCAAAGTGTCAGACAGTTATATTCATCGTCTACCATAGACAGGAAACGATCAATGTTTTCTGCATTTACAAGAAGACGAGGAATTCCGAAAATATCCCATGGCGGATCGTCCATATGGATTGCCATTTTGATGTCACATTCACGACATACTGGCATCAGAGCTTCCAGGAAATATTTTAAGTTTGCCCAAAGAACTTCATGTGTAACTGGTTTGTAAGCTTCGAAAAGCTCATCCAGTTTTGCCATACGTTCTGGTTCCCAACCTGGGAATGTAAGTCCGCCGAGGTTGTTCAAAATGTACTCTGCCATTTCCTTTGGATCATCATGGATACGGCTTGCTTCATAATAAAGAGCTGTTGAGCCGTCTCCTACCGGATGGAAAAGATCTGTACGTGTCCAGTCAAAAATTGGCATAAAGTTGTAGCAAATAACTTTTACACCGAATTTTGAAAGGTTACGAATTGTCTGAATGTAGTTTTCGATATATTTGTCACGTGTTGGAAGACCAATTTTAATGTCATCATGCACGTTTACAGATTCTACTACATCCATGTTGAAACCATATGGTTCCAGCTGTTTCTGTACTTCTGCGATTTCTTCTACTTCCCAAACTTCACCAGGCATCTTGTTATGAAGAGCCCAAACGATGCTGGTAACGCCAGGAATCTGTTTGATATCGGAAAGGCTGATTTTGTCATTTCCTTCTCCGTACCAACGCCAACCCATCTGCATAGGCATAGTTCGTACCTCCTTGTTTATCTTTTTTATCATCACCGGCCATAAAATGACCGGCAACATAAAATTTCAAATTTTTTATCTCTGTACACGAGCGCCTGCGCCGCCCATAATACCTTCTACTTCTTTTTTGCTTGCCATTGTTGTATCACCAGGTGTTGTCATAGCTAATGCACCATGAGCTGCACCGTAGTTTACAGCAATTTCAGCATCACCTGTTGTCATAAGACCATAAATCAGACCAGATGCAAAAGAATCTCCGCCGCCTACACGGTCCATGATTTCAAGACCTTTGTAGTCTTTTGCTTTGTAGATTTCTCCGCCTGCCCAGCAAAGTGCGCTCCAGTCATTTACAGTAGCTGTTTTTACTTCACGAAGAGTTGTTGCAACTGCTTTGAAGTTAGGATATGTTTCAACAGCTTCGTTGATCATTTTTTTGTAGCCTTCGATGTTCAGCTCTTTTAAGTTTTCATCGTTTCCTTCGATTTCGAAACCAAGGCAAGCTGTGAAGTCTTCTTCGTTACCGATCATAACATCAACGTATTTTGCGATTTCTTTGTTAACTTCCTGTGCTTTTGCATGTCCGCCGATTGCACTCCACATAGATGGACGGTAGTTTAAGTCGTAAGATACGATTGTTCCGTATTTTTTAGCTGTTTTGATTGCTGCTAATACTGTTTCGCATGATTGTTCTGATAAAGCTGCGTAGATACCGCCTGTGTGTAACCAACGTACTCCAAGTTCACCGAAAATGTAATCAAAATCGAAATCTGCTGGAGTTGCTTTAGAGATTGCTGTGTTTGCTCTGTCTGAACATCCTACAGCACCACGAATTCCGTATCCTCTTTCTGTAAAGTTGATACCGTTACGGCATGTTCTTCCGATTCCGTCTGTTGGCATCCATTTGATAAGAGATGTATCAACTCCACCTTGAAGAATGAAGTCTTCCATTAACATCCCTACTTCGTTGTCAGCGAAAGCTGTCATAACTGCTGTGTTTAATCCGAAACATCTTCTTAAACCACGAACTACGTTATATTCTCCGCCACCTTCCCATGCGCGGAATTGTCTTGCTGTACGAATTCTTCCTTCGCCTGGATCTAAACGAAGCATAACTTCACCTAATGATACTGCGTCAAATTTACATTCACTTCTTGGTCTTAAATTTAATTCCATGTTATTTATCTCCTAATCTCTGCTACTAATTCTACTGCTTCTTTTGTCATTTCTTTGATTTTATCAAATTCACCAGCTGTGATTAAATCACCTTTTACCATCCAGCTTCCGCCGCATGCTACGATTTTGTTAAATCCTAAGTAATCTGGTAAATTTTTCGCGCTGATTCCACCTGTTGGCATGAATTTTACACTTGTGTATGGAGCTGCTAATGCTTTAATTGTGTTAATTCCACCAAATTGTTCTGCTGGGAAGAATTTGATTACTTCTAATCCACGTTTTACTGCTTGAGCCACTTCTGATGGTGTGATACATCCTGGTAATACTAAGATGTTTTTTGATAAACAGTAATCTACGATTTCTGGATCAAATCCTGGGCTAACGATAAATGAAGCACCTGCTGCTACTGCACGGTCAACTTGATCAATTGTTAATACTGTTCCAGCACCCAATAACATTTCTGGATATTCTTGAGCCATAATGCGGATTGATTCTTCTGCTGCTTCTGTACGGAATGTTACTTCTGCACATGGAAGTCCACCTTCTACTAATGCTTTTGCAAGTGGAGCTGCATCTTTTGCATCATTTAATACTACTACTGGAACTACACCAAGTTCTTGTACTCTTTGTAATAATTCGTTCATTTCCTTTTTCCTTCTTTCCTAAACATCAAAGCCGAAGTATCTCTTTGCGTTGTTGTATGAGATACCTTTTACGATTTTTTCTAATACACGGTAGTCAGCTGGATATTCCCCGTTTTCTACCCAACCACCGATTAATTCGCACATGATACGACGGAAGTATTCGTGTCTTGTGTAAGACAAGAAGCTTCTAGAATCAGTGAGCATTCCGACAAAGTTTCCTAGCAATCCTAAGTTTGCTAAAGATGTCATTTGATCGATCATACCTGTTTTGTGGTCATTGAACCACCATCCGCTACCTTGTTGGATTTTACCAACTGCAGAAGAGTCTTGGAAACATCCAATTACTGTTCCGATTGCAGCGTTGTCTACTGGGTTTAAGCTGTAAAGAATTGTTTTTGGTAACTCATCTGTTTCAGCTAATGCATTTAAGTAATCTGCCATTTGTGCAGATGGAGCAAAGTTGTTGATGCAGTCGATACCAGCGTCTGGTCCTAATTTACGGAATACGCTTTGATTGTTATCACGTTTTACACCGTAGTGTAATTGCATTGCCCAACCTTTTTTGTTATAAGCTCTACCCATAGCAATCATAAATGCTGTTTTGTATTTTAATTCTTCTTCACGGCTCACAGATTCACCTGCAAGTCTTTTTGCAAAGATTGCTTCTACTTCTTCTGCAGTAGCTGGTGAATAGAAGATGTATTCTAAACCGTGGTCAGAAATACGACATCCGATTTCTTCAAACCAATCCATTCTTTGTTGTAATGCTTCAAGTAGTGTAGCATAACTTGTAATTTCTACGCCACTGATTTCAGCTAATTGAGCAATATATCCTAAGAAATCAGGTTTTTCAATATTCATTGCTTTATCTGGTCTCCAAGTTGGAAGTACTTGTACCGAAAAGCTGTCGTCTTCCTTGAGTAATTTGTGCCATTCAAGTGTGTCTGCTGGATCATCTGTTGTACATAATAATGTAACGTTAGAACCAGAAACTAAATTTCTTGCTGTCATGTTTGGTTCTGCTAATTTTGCGTTGCAAAGATTCCAAACTTCTTCTGCTGTTTCCCCATTTAAAACACCTTCGTATCCGAAGTATTGTTTTAATTCTAAATGGCTCCAGTGGTAAAGAGGATTACCGATTGCCATTTCAAGTGTTTCAGCCCATTTTTGGAATTTTTCACGGTCTGTCGCATCACCTGTGATGTATTTTTCTTCTACACCATTTGAGCGCATTTGGCGCCACTTATAGTGGTCGCCACCAAGCCATACTTGTGTAATGTTCTCAAATTTTCTATCTTCATAAATTTCTTGTGGATTGATATGACAGTGGTAATCGATGATTGGCATTACCTCTGCATATTCATGGTATAACTTTTTCGCTGTTTCTGTTGTAAGTAAAAAGTCCTTGTCCATAAATTGTTTCATATGCTTACCCTCTTAATTGATTAAACGTATTTTTTTAATGTTTCGCGAACTGCTCCAACACCTGCGATCATTTCTGCAAAACGTTTGCATACAGCTTCTGCCATTCCTACTTCGTAAAGATTTACGCCGAAGATTGCATCGTTTTCAAGAACTGGTTTTAAAGCAGATTCTACATCAGCCTCTTTTCCTAATTCAAATCCTGCAACATATGGACATACTGTTTCAAGAAGTGGGTCTGGACTTAATTCGAATTTTTCGCCATTGTCATTCACGCCCATTAAGTAACGTAACCATCCAGCAAATACAACTGGGATTAATTTAAGGTCAGCTACATTTAATTCTTCTGATGCAGCGTAAGCTTTGATTGTTTCACCGAAACGGATTGCTAATTTTTGTGATGTATCTGTTGCAATACGTTGTGGTGTATCTGGCATAAATGGGTTAGGAATACGTACATTTAATACTGTATCAATAAATTCTTTTGGATCAAGTACTCCTGGGTTAACTACTACAGGAAGTCCTTCTACGTATCCTACTCTTTCTACTAATTTCTTTAATTCAACGTCTTTCATTTCATCAGAGATTTTTTCATAACCTAAGATGCATCCGAATACTGCTAAACATGTATGAAGTGGATTTAAGCAAGTACAAACTTTCATTTTTTCCACTTTATCTACTGTTTCACGTTCTGTGAACATTAAGCCACCTTTTTCAAGAGCTTCTGGTCTTCCATTAGGGAATGCATCTTCGATAACAAGGTATTCTGTTTCTTCAGCATTTACGAATGGAGCTACATATGTGTTCTTAGAAGTGATTACTGGTTCTAATTCTTCAATTCCATCTTGTTCTAAGATTGCTTCTACAGAAGCGTCTGGTCTTGGTGTGATTTTGTCAATCATTGACCATGGGAATGTTACTTTGTTTTTATCATTTACATAAGCAACGAATCCTGCTTCTGCTACGCCATTTTCAACCCATTTTTCAGCAAATGTGTTGATTGCTGCGTATAATTTATCACCATTGTGTGAGCAGTTATCCATAGAAACCATAGCGATTGGTTTTTGTCCTGCTTCGTATCTTGCGTAAAGAAGTGCTGCAACTTTTCCCATGTAGCTCATTGCTTTTTTAGGACCGTTTGCGAAGTCTTCTGGAACGCCTGGAAGTAAGTCACCTTTTCCGTTTACAAGGCTGTAACCTTTTTCTGTAATTGTGAAAGATGCCATTTGTAAAGAATCTTTTCCAAAGATTTCAATTAAACGTCCGAAATCTACTGGATTTTCAGAGTTTACTGTTAAAGATTCTACTACAGAACCAATTACTGTTTTTTCGATGTTTCCATCTGCTTTTAATGTTACTAATAAGTTATAGTCATCGTGTGGACGATTCATTTTTTCAACGATTTCGTAGTCGTATCCTTCTGCAACCACAAGTCCTCTATCAAGAAGACCTGCGTTAAGAAGGTTTTGTACCACGTTTGCTTGGAACGCTCTGAAGATGTTTCCTGGTCCAAAGTGGATCCAAAATGGATTTTCTTTTGTTGCAGCTGTTACTGCAGCTCTGTCGAATTGAGGAAGAGTGTACCCTTTCTCTTCCCATTCTTTTCTATTTGCTAAACCTTGTTCTGTTAATCTCATGATTATTTGTTCTCCTTTTCGATTGCTTCCCATAAACCTTGTAAGTAGCAAGCTCCAAGTGCACGGTCATATAATCCGTATCCTGGCATTGCAACTTCATCCCAGATCATACGTCCGTGGTCTGGTCTGATTGGTCCATCAAATCCGATATCATATAATGCTTTCATGATAGCATGCATATCGAATGTTCCTTCTGATGAAAGGTGAGGAGCTTCTTGGAAGTTTGTTGGTGTGATGAATTTTAAGTTACGTACGTGTGCAAAGTGGATTCTTCCTTTTAATGAACGAATCATGTCTGGAAGATCATTTCCTAAGTTTGTTCCGTAAGAACCTGAGCAGAATGTTACACCGTTGTGTGGGTTGTCTACCATATTCATCATTCTGTGGATGTTTTCTTTGTTGATGATGATACGTGGAAGACCAAATACGCTCCATGCTGGATCATCTGGGTGAATTGCCATGTTGATATCGTATTTATCACATGTTGGCATAATTCTTTCTAAGAAATATTTTAAGTTATCGAATAATTTGTCATCATCGATATCTTTGTACATTTCGAATAATTCTTTTACTTTTGCCATTCTTTCTGGTTCCCATCCTGGCATTACTGTACCATTCATGTCACCTGCGATTGATTCGAACATTTTTTCTGGGTCGATTGCATCTACTGCTTCTTGTGTGTAAGCAAGTGCTGTAGAACCATCTTCTAATTCACGAGCTAATTCTGTTCTTGTCCAGTCAAATACTGGCATGAAGTTGTAGCATACTAATTTGATGCCTTCTTCTCCTAAGTTTTCTAAACATTTGATGTAGTTATCAATGTACATATCACGATCTGCAGCACCTGTTTTGATTGCATCGTGAACGTTAACACTTTCGATACCAGCGATGTGAAGACCTGCAGCTTCTACTTCTGCTTTCATTTCACGAATACGTTCTCTTGTCCATACTTCACCTGGTTGTGTATCGTAAAGAGTTGTGATAACTCCTTTTACGCCTGGGATTTGGCGAATTTGTTTTAATGTAACTGTGTCAAATTTACTTCCGTACCATCTTAATGTCATTTCCATAGTTTTATTACCTTCCTTCTACTAAAACTTGTTTCCTTTTTTCTGCCTTCATTATACAAATTCGGCATTTGTTAATCAATTGACGGAATTGTTGTATACATTGCAAATCTTGTGGTTACGTGTTAAAATACTTCTATATATTTGAGATAAATCGAGGTATTTCTATGAAGAAAAATTTGCAAACTGCATTCCTTTCGCGGCAGTACATGCTGTCCAAAGATTTTGAGCTTTATTACTATGAAGATAAGGAGCTTCCGAAAGTTTCTTTGCACACTCACGACTACTATGAATTTTATTTTTTCTTAGAAGGTAACGTGCAAATGCAGATTGGAAACGACATGATTCCAGTAAGATCCGGAGATATTATGTTAATTCCACCGGAAGTTCCCCATCGTCCTATTATCAAAAATGATGGAACTCCTTATCGTCGTTTTATTTTCTGGATCAGCCAGGATTACTGCCAGCATCTACTACAGTTTTCCCCAGACTACGCCTATGTTATGCAGCTTGCTCAGATTCATAAACAATATCTTCATCATACGGATAACATCGCTTCTAACGCAGTTCAGTCTCGCTTGATTAAAATCTTGACAGAAATGAGTACCGACCGATTTGGACGTGATGCATTGATTCCTACTTTAATCCAGGAATTGATTCTCTACATTAATCGATTGGTGCATGGCCAGTCTGCCTCTGCAAAGACCAAACGAACTGATTCTTTATATGAACATTTAGTATATTACATTGAAGAACATTTGGAAGAAGATTTATCCCTAGAACGTCTTGCATCTGAATTTTTTGTCAGCAAATATCATATTGCTCATGTATTTAAGGATAACATCGGACTTTCTATTCATCAGTACATTACCAAAAAACGTCTTGCACTTTGCAAAGACGCAATTCGTGGACGGATGAATATTTCTGAAACTTACGAAATGTATGGGTTTGGCGATTATTCTAGTTTTTATCGCGCCTTCAAAAAAGAATATGGTATCTCACCAAAAGATTACCGAGATATGCAAATACATTTAGAAAATAATGAAACTACATAAGGAGGAACTGTTTATGTCATTGTTAACATACGCAAACAGAAAAAACACGGATTCCGTAAAATGGGACGGATTGACAGAAATGTATGGAGAAGAAAATTTGCTTCCACTTTGGGTCGCTGATATGGATTTCGAAGCACCTGCCTGTGTCACAAAGGCTGTTACAGATTATGCTAGTAAAGGAATCTATGGTTATTATCGCGTTCCTGATTCCTATTATGATGCATTTATTGCTTGGGAAAAGACGTATCATAATTTCGAAGTACAAAAAGATTGGATTCGCTTTTCACCAGGTGTCGTATCTGCTTTTAACTGGATTGTACAGTTTATGACACAGCCTGCAGATAGCGTTATTGTATTAACACCTGTTTACTACCCATTTTTCCACGCAGTAAACAACAACAATCGCAAACTGATTCATTCTGAATTAGTAAATACAAATGGAACATATTCCATTGATTATGAAGACTTTGAACAAAAAATCATCGAGCATAATGTAAAATTGTTTATCCTCTGCTCACCACACAATCCAGTGGGGCGTGTTTGGAGCAAAGAAGAATTGAAAACACTCTTTGATATCTGTCGCAAGCATCACGTATTTGTGATTTCCGATGAAATCCATCATGATATTGTATTTGAAGGTCATTCACACACACCTTCTTTCACAGTTGGGGATTATGATGACATGATGATCACATTAACTGCACCTTCTAAAACATTCAATCTTGCAGGTTGCCAAAATTCTGTTATCATCATTCCAAACGAAGGCTTGCGTGAAAAATGGGATACTTTTGTAAATCAAATCCATATTCTATCTGGTAACCCATTTGGTTACATTGCAGCAACTGCTGCTTACCGAGATGGATTTGCATGGTTCCAAGAAGTAAAAGAAATCATCTACGGAAATTATCTTTATATGAAAGAACGTTTTGCTTCAGCGCTTCCTCACATTGTGGTATCGCCACTGGAAGGAACTTACCTTTCTTGGATTGATTTAAAAGCCTATTTATCAGCAGAAGAAATGGAAGACTTTATGCAAAAGAAATGCGGACTTGCTTTTGACTATGGTAATTGGTTTGGCGGAGATTCTTATGGTACATTTATTCGTATGAATCTTGCTACATCCAGAGAAAATGTTGAAAAAGCAGTGGAAGCGATTATTGAAAATTTGAAATAGAAATGGAAAGGCAAGAAATCATCACTCAGATTTCTTGCCCTTCTTACTTTTTCCATAAAATTAATTTCTATACACGATTTTTCCAGCGCAAATTGTGTAATGAATTTTTCCATAGAGAGTCTCACCTAAAAATGGTGAATTCTTTGATTTTGAAACAAATCCATCCACTTTCCATGCCTCTTCTGGATCAAAGATTACAAAATCTGCTGGTGCACCTGCTTCAATCGTTCCACCAGGTAATTTGTACAATCTGGCTGGATTGCATGTCATCTTTTCTAATAATTCCATCATCGTCAAATGATCTGCTCTTACCAAGGAAGTAATTCCAAGACCAAGAGAAGTCTCTAATCCAATAATTCCGCTTGGTGCTGTCCACATAGGCTCTTTTTCCTTTTCTTCCTGACTATGTGGTGCATGGTCTGTAGCAATCAAATCAATTGTGCCATCTTTCAAACCTTCAATGATTGCTATGCGATCCGCTTCTGTTCTAAGCGGTGGATTCATTTTCGCCAGACTTCCATGTTTGATAACAGCCTCATCTGTCAGCGTGAAATGATGAGGTGTAGCTTCTGCATGAACACGAGCTCCCATTTTTTTAGCATTTCGAACCAGAGCCACAGAATTTTTAGAGCTGATATGTTGAATCACAGTCTCTGCGCCAGAATGCAATGCCAACATACAGTCTCTCGAGACCATAACATCTTCTGCCAATGCAGGAGAACCTTGTATCCCCAGATATTCAGAAGCAATGCCACGATTGATGCCATTTTCTGAAATAAAGGCAGGGTCCTCTTCATGTAGACTAACCGGCATATCTAATTCAGCCGCCTGTACCATTGCCTTGTAGCAAAGAGCCTCATCCATGATTGGAATTCCATCATCTGTAAAACCGCAAGCACCTGCTTTCGCCAAAGCCTCCAAATCATTGATTTCCTGACCTTGAAGTCCTTTTGTAATCGCTACCGTCTGATAGATTCGAATATCTTCTTTTTCTCCACGCTTTAAAATGTCATGCAAAATATCCACATGATCCACTACTGGTTTCGTATTTGCCATACAGATCACAGAGGTAAATCCACCTTTTGCAGCTGCTAATGAACCAGTGTGTAAGTCTTCTTTATAGGTAAAACCTGGATCACGGAAATGAATGTGAGTATCAATCAATCCTGGAGCAATGGTCAAACCAGTAATGTCCAGAACTTCCTCACCTTCTCTTGCTTCCAACTGTCCTATTTCTGTAATCATCCCATTTTCTACACGCACATCCAAATAATCAGATGTATTTGTGGCAGGATTTAGTAAGTATCCATTTTTTATTAACATGTCTTGTCCTCTCCATTTTTACGATCTTACAATCATTCCTTTATAGAAATCCACACCATATGTCAATGCACCTTGTGAAATATTTTCATTCAAAGCATGAATGCTTCCATATTGTTGTGCATCAATATAAAGTGGTGCAAAACGAAGACAGTTGTCACTAAGATCACGGTAATATTTTGCGTCTGTACCGCCTGTCATAACATATGGACAAATTCCTACTCCTGGGTAAATTTCTGCCGCCACCTCTTCAATCATGTGGAATGGTTTATTATTATAATCTACTACAGGGCATGCGTAATCACGATAGATGACTTCCGCCTCGATATCATATTTCTTTGCATATTCTGTTACAAGCGCAATACTTTCATCTGCATCTTGATGAGGAATAAATCGCATATTTCCTGTAACGTATGCTTCCTGTGGAAGTACATTATAGCCTTCTGAACCTTTTGCCATAGTGAAAGCAAGTGTTGTGTGAAGCATTGCACCTGCAGGTGCACTAATGCTTGGAAGCAGCTTCACTAATAGTCCTTTGAAAAGCCACATATTTGCAAAAATCAAACGCATTCCAAAATTCATATTTGGAGCAGTTCTTCGAAACATTTCGATTACAGTTGGATTAAATTGACTTTTGAATGGGCTGTTCTTTTCTATCGCAGTCATAAATTTTCCAAGACGAACTAATGGGGAATTTTTCTTAGGTGCACTTGCATGTCCTCCAATTCCTTTTGCGACAAACTTCACATCTCCATAACCTTTTTCCAATACGCCGACCATACCATAAGTACCTTTTACACCTGCGATTGGTTCCTCAATAATCATGCCGCCTTCATCCATCAAATACTGAAGATGTACACCTTGCTCTTTCAGATAGGAAACAATTGCTGGACCACCATCGCCACTCCATTCTTCGGTGCAGCTACTTGCAATATAAATATCACATTCTGCTTCATACCCTTCTGCAATCATTTCTTCCACTGCTTGGAGCATGCAGAATAAACTAGCCTTCGTATCAACTGTTCCACGTCCCCAAACACGTCCTGTCTCATCAATGTCTCCAGAAAATGCTCCATGTTCCCATGTTCCAGTTGCCTCTACTACATCATGATGACTCATAAAAAGGATTGGTTCGTGTGTTCCTTTTCCTTCCCACTTAAAGAGCAAACTTCCGTTAAATTCATGTTTTTCACATTTGCTGTGAATTAACGGAAACATTTCTTCCAAAAGTTTATGAAATTCTAAAAATTTTGTACGATCTTTCTGGTCTCTTTCGGAAATCGTTTCCTTTTGAATCATCTTTGATAATCTTTTTCCATATGCCTTTGCACGTTCATCATTCTGAAGTGATACTTTTGCTGTGCGTGCAGCTGTAGGTTGTAACATAATCGTACGCGCCAACACAACCAACACAAGTAACAAAATCACTCCTAACACAATATATCCAATCATTTTTTCACCCCTTATAATTTATCTTTTTTAAATAAAACAAAACCAATTAATAATGCCAAACCGCCGCATGGAATCATCAAAATACTTGTCGAATCAATACATGCTGGTACAAAAATGCATAAAAGTGACATCAACGTAACTGGAATCACTGCAATCTTTGGACTCTTGATAAAGTATTTCAATCCGAGCGCACCAAAAAGTGCTGGTACAACATTGTTAAATGCTGGTAGTAATGTTTCATTTTGTAACACAGGCTGCAATGGTACTAAGAGAATTACTCCAACAATAATCACGAGTGTTGTCACAATCGCGCTTGTTGCTGTACTGATTGTGGAAATAATCTCATTTTCAGGTGTTCCTACTTCTGTTTTTGCAATATCCCTCGCATTCATTGCACATGGAATTTTCATATTTGTTACATTTCCAGTAAGAAAAGAAAGGTAACTTCCACCTGCACCAAGCATTGGTGCATAGATTAGAAATTCCACGATAGAAACTGGATAATACACAAGTGCTACATTTGCAAATCCTTTTAAAAATCCATCTAACTCTGGCGCAGTATTGTACAGCGCACCTACTAGAAATGGAACGGCAAGCATTAAGAGCATCGCAATAATCAATGTGATTCTTCCCAAACGGTGAAGTCCATTATTATATGTTTCAAAAATTTGTTCTTTTTCTTTCATGTGCTCCACCTCCTACATCATTCCAAATAGCACTGCTGCCACCATCGCAATTAACATACTGGCTGCAAGACTAAAGTTTTCTAATGTTGCTTTTCCTTTTTTCTGAATAAAATATTCGAACACAGCCATAGCTGCTGCCGCCACAAGGGCAACAAGTATCGGCATCACATCAGAGCCTTCTCTTGGAACTGCTTTTCCAACATACGCTCCAATATATGCACCACACAATCCGATAAACATGGCAGTGGTTGCATGTGCTCCAAATCCAGGTTTATTACTCTTTTCTGTCTTTTTATCCGTATCATTTTTCGATTTACTTCCGATTTTTTTAAGATAAGCTTTCAAACCAAAGATACTTAAAAGGATTCCTCCTAAAATTCCCGCTGTCATAACGAGAGCAATTGTAACAAATGCCGGCATCGTCATTTCATCTAAGCGAAGACCTGATAAACCATAGTTTTCTGCCGCAATCTGCGCTACATTTAATTCATATTGAAGGGAACCTATCACGGAAAGGCGAAGCCATGACAATGGTACGCCAAGTGTTCCACTCAATGCTACCACTCCTAATAAAATACTAATTGATGGAAGTAAGGTAAATGTGGCACTTGACGTAATTGCTTTCTTTAATACCTTTTGATCCATTCCGATCTGAATGCCTGCACGATAACTTTTTACTAAAAATACAACGCACATTACAACTACAAATCCTAAGACCCCTGCTACGATAGCGTAAAATGCACCTGCATTTACTTGTGATAAATAATCTCCCATAATTCCTTTTCCTCTTTCCTTACATACTCTCTTTTCTACGAACAGGTAATGGAACCTGTGCCAATACAATTGCCCCAAACATCAATGTACATCCCACCAACTCTGTTGATGTTAAAGTTTGATCTAATAAAAGCCATCCTGCTATGGCAGATATCACCGATTCCAAACAAAGAATCAGGGAGGCTACCGTTGGGTTCACATCTTTCTGTGCTACCACCTGAAGGGTATAAGCAACACCACTTGATAAAACCCCTGCATAAAGAATAGAACCTTTTGCCTGCAAAATATTTGTCATATTTGGTGTTTCTAATAAGAACATAAAAATTCCAGATACCACTCCACAGACTAAAAACTGAATGCAGGAAATCACTACGCCATCTCCTTTTGGTGAAAAATAATCAATGATCAGAATATGAAGAGAAAATAGCACCGCACAAATCAATGTAAGGAAATCTCCATATCCTAGCGAAAAGCTTTCTCCTGTCATACATAATAAATAAAGTCCAATCACAGAAAGCACTACACAGACCCAAATGATTCCCGGCACTTTCTTTTTCATAAACACTCCCATGATTGGTACAATAACCACATAAAGAGCTGTAATAAATCCTGCTTTGCTAACTGTTGTATGTATAATTCCAAGCTGCTGTGCATTGCTTGCCGCACAAAGTGCAAGTCCACAACAAATACCACCAATCAGCTCTGTTTTCGTTACTTTTACGTTTCCTTTCTTGACCCAACATAGAAATACAATCAGTACCGCTCCACCAATCAGATTTCTAATGCAGGTGAACGTAAATGGTTCTACATAATCCATGCCAACACTTTGTGCCACAAATGCGGTTCCCCAGATAAAAGCGGTCAGCAAAAGTAACATGGAATTTTTTACTTGTGTTTTCTTCATCTTTTGTTTCCTCTCTTAATCTGATACAATCATCACATTTTCGCAGCCATCTAATAGCGGATGTGTTTTTTCTGTAATTACGTCTGCCATTTGAAATTCTCCAAACGTTACCGAACTTACTTCCCCTATCTTGCTATGATCTGCTAATACATAACGTTCTCGACATTGTTCCATAGCAATCTTCTTTACAAGGGCTTCTCCCACATCCGGGGTAGTATAACCTGTCTTTTTCGTAATCCCATTTGCTCCAAAGAATCCTTTTGTAAAATGATATGTGCGTAACGTTTCCTGTGCTTGGTTTCCAACAACTGCTTCGGTAGAACTTTTTAATTCTCCACCAATCAGTAACACTTTGATTCCCATCTTTGCCAAACGTTGCGCATGAGCTACCGCATTTGTCACCACGGTAATCTTACGTCCTTGTAGGAAATCAATCATATATCCCGTTGTTGTTCCTGCATCTAGGAACACAAAATCATCTGTTTCTATCAAAGTTGCTGCATAAGCTGCAATTTTTCGCTTTTCATCTGTATTCAATTCGATTTTTTGGTCTACTGTCGGCTCTTTCGTTGTCATAATATGTTCCGCTGCAACTGCTCCGCCAAATACTTTTACCAATTTTCCTGCTTTATGTAATGCAGTAATATCACGTCGCACAGTAGATTCTGAAGTATCTAATAATTCTTTTACTTCTGTAACTGTAATACTACCTTTTTGATTTAATAAATCTAATATTTTCTCGTATCGTTGTTCTGTTAACATGGTAGTTTTCCTCCTATGGAAATAAGGATAACGCATTCAATTCTACCCGTCAAGAATAACAAAAATGGCTATGACATTTTGTCATAACCATTTTCTGATCCATTCCTATTATTCAACTTTTTTCTTAAATAATCCTAGTAAAAATGCTGATAACACAGTTCCTACTACTAATGCTACAAAATACATCAAGCCATTTCCTACTACAGGGAATACGAAAATTCCTCCATGTGGTGCCATTAATGTACATCCAAAGAACATGGACATTGCTCCCGCTACCGCTGAGCCAATCATACATGCTGGAATGACATGTAATGGGTCTGCCGCCGCAAATGGAATGGCTCCTTCTGTAATAAAGCCTAGTCCCATGATAAAGTTTGTTAACCCTGCTTCACGTTCTTCTTTTGTAAAGCGATTTTTAAATAAAAGTGTTGCTAATGCAATCGCACAAGGAGGTGTCATACCGCCTACCATAACAGCTGCCATAATATCATAGTTTCCTGCTGCAATTGCTGCTGTACCAAATACATAAGCTGCTTTATTAAATGGACCACCCATATCTGTTGCCATCATACCACCTAGAATAAGTCCTAAGATTACTTTACTTTGGCTTCCCATGTTTGTTAACGCACTATTAAGCCCTGTATTGATTCCACCCATCACTGGTTCAACCGCATATGTCATAAAGATTCCCATTACGAGAACACCTACAACTGGATAAATTAAAACAGGAGCTATCTTTTCTAATGCTTCTGGTAATTTCTGACAAACTTTACGGAGTAATAAGATGACATAACCTGCTGCGAAACCTGCTACTAATGCACCTAAAAATCCTGATTTGCCATTTGCTGCAATCATTCCGCCTACAAACCCAAGGGCAAGGGCAGGTCTGTCACCAATTGCCATAGCAATAAATCCTGCAAGTACTGGTAGCATAAATCCAAATGCAACACCACCAATATTTTTGAACATGGCTGCTAATGGTGTAATCGTACCAAAGTTTGCTCTCTGATCTACTGGTAACGCATTGATATCTACAGATAATCCATCAATCAAGAATGCAATCGCAATCAAGATACCACCACCTACAACAAATGGAAGCATATGTGAAACACCGTTCATAAGCTGCATGTAAATTTGATGTCCTACGCCGCCAGAAGTCGCTTTCTTCATCTCTGTACGTGCTGTTTCACTTGCATGATATACTTCTGCATTTCCCGATAAGGCTGATGCAATCAATTCATCGGCTTTACTAATCCCATCAGATACTTGACAAATGATTACTTTTTTTCCATCAAAACGATCCATTGGTACTTGTGTGTCTGCTGCTACAATGATACAATCTGCTGCTGCGATTTCATCTGCTGTCAACACGTTTTTGGCTCCACCTGATCCTCTTGTTTCTACTTTTACAACACAGTCTCTCTTTTGACCTGCTTTTTCCAATGCTTCTGCTGCCATATAAGTATGGGCAATCCCCGTTGGACAAGCTGTAACCGCTAAAACGCTTCCGCCTTTTACTTCTTCTTGTTCTTCTGCATCTTTAGCAGCTTCCGCTTTATCAATGATATCTAAAAATTCATCCACTGTTTTCGCATCTAAAAGTGCTTTCACAAAATCTTCATCCATCATTAACACAGATAATTTGCTAAGCATGTCTAAATGTACATTGTCTTTTGTATGTGGTGCTGCAATCAAAAAGATTAAGTGCACTGGTTCATCATCCAATGATTCAAAGTCCACACCATCTTTTACTACCATTGCTGCAAGACCTGGTTTTGAAACAGATTCACCTCTGCCGTGAGGAATCGCAATTCCTTCTCCGATACCAGTTGTACCCTCTTCTTCTCTCGCATACACTTGCTTTTTGTAGGCTTCTGCATCGTTGATCTTTCCACTCTTAATCATCAAATCAATCACTTGATCCAACGCTTCTGTTTTTGATTTTGGTGTCCCGTCAAGTGAAATACTATTTTTATCTAATAAATCAGTAATTCTCATTACGATTGTTCCCCCTTTATTTGGCTATAAATCTTATCAATTTCCTCTTTTGTTGCTAGGTACTCTGAAAATGCACTTGCACTTCCTGCTGCAATCCCAGTATAAAATGCATCCTCATATGAATTTGTCTTTAACCATCCTGCAAGGAAACCTGCAACCATGGAATCACCTGCACCAACTCCATTTTTCAATTCTCCCTTTGGGGCTTCTTTTTCGAAAACTTTACCGTCTTCTGCAAGCAGTACAGCACCTTCTCCAGCCATGGAAATCAAAACATTGCGAGCTCCCATTTTTTGAAGAAGTTTTCCGTATGGTATCACATCTTGTCTTGTACGAAGTTCTACTCCAAAAAGTTCTCCAAGTTCATGATTATTTGGTTTGATCAAAAATGGCTGATATTCTAACACATTTCTTAGCAATTCTTTTGTGGCATCTACGACCACCATGGTTTTTCGTTCTTTCAAACGAATCATAATATTTCGATAAATGTCATCTGAAATACATGCCGGAATGCTTCCTGCCAATACTAATATGTCACCTTCCTCTAAAACATCTAATTTTTTCATCAGTTCCATTTGTTTTTCGTAAGAAATCTCTGGTCCTGCTCCATTAACTTCTGTTCCTTCGATTGATTTCAGTTTAAAATTGATTCTGGAAATCCCATTCTCAACTTGAATAAATTTTGTCTTTACACCCATAGTTTCTAAGCGTTTTGTAATCTCGTCTCCAGTAAATCCAGCAACAAACCCAAGTGCCGTACTTTCTATTCCCAGATTTTTAAGCACCGTCGAAACGTTAATTCCTTTTCCTCCAGGAAGAATCAATTCTGTACTTGTACGATTAGTAAGTCCTAGCTGAAAATTTTCTACAGAAACGATATAGTCTAATGATGGATTCAAAGTTACCGTATAAATCATCTTGCTTCCTCCTTGTTTTTTCTTTCTGATTTGATTATAACTCCAAACTCAGTCAATTTCAATCAAACTAATTCACAAATATAATGACTGATTTTGGTTGAATTTGCACAAAGATGAATGTTTTTATCCACAAATCATCAACAAAAAAGATGGGTTGTCAACGTTAAACACATTGAAAACCTATCTTTTTCAACCTATAATAAAAGGAGAAATTTATGACAAAGAGCAAAAAGACACTAAGAGGCAGGTGTAAAATATATGCAATTATGGGAAGAATTTTTAATGGAACGTCAAGAAGGAATAGAAGAAGGATTGATTCACGGTAAATTAAAAGGTGAACGCGAAATACTTTTGGCATTGCTGAATGATATTGGTGAGATTCCTCAAGAACTTCACGACAGAATCATGTTAGAAGACAATTCTGATACACTTATGAAATGGGTAAAAATGGCTGCTCATGCAACATCAATTCAAGAATTTTTAAATTCCGAAAACGACTCCCTATAGATTCATACACAAAGGGGGCATATCACCCGATATGCCCCATCTTTTTTCTAATATTTAAATAAAAACGCAAATATCAAACCAAATATAAGCACTATTCCAGAGACTCCAAGCAATATCATATTGCCCAACCCTTCATCTGATGGTTTCTGCATCTCACTATTTGTTGGCATTTCCATTCCGTCTGGCTGTTCCAACCTCTCTGGTTTTTCCATTCCCTCTGGCATCTCCATATTCTCTGGCATTTCCACTCCCTCTGGTATTTCCATACCCTCTGGCATTTCCATTCCACTTGGTGGCGCAAAAGTTTCTTCCGCATCCTGATTATTTTTATCTGTAGTATTTCTGTCAGCAAATCCTCTTCCACCTTTACCACCTTGCATGTCATTTGTCATGGTCCCCATGTCCGAAAGAACCAGATTATTAACAGCAACAGCTTCCTCGCTTCCGCTTAATTGCGATTGAACACTTTCTACACGAAGATTGCAGAATTCCTTTAGTGTTTCTACACCAGTTTGGAATTCTTCATAGGTACAAAAAGCAGTTGGATCTTTTTCTACATAAGATGCAATTAATTCGTATCCTTGGTCAATGATTGCTTGTATATCAATCTGCTCTAACATATTTGCATAAAGTTCATAATATTGCTGTGTATAGGTATCATCCGAAAAAATCCACGCCTGCATTGGACGATCTGAAAGTACTTCATCAATTGAATCATTTACAGAAGAAGAAGCATTGCCACCTTGAAATGTTCCAAAGGCTAAATTGTAGTCCCAAGGAATCATAGATAATTTCCCGTCTTTCTCATATAAATAATAATTGTGTATCATATTTCCAGTATAACTGTCATCATTTACAACAAAATTATGAACAACAAAATAACGTAGGAGCTCATCCACATTTAAAACTTCTTCTAGATTTTCATATTCTGAAAGCTGTTTTAAAGATGCTATCAAGCGGTTTTCATCTGCTTTCGTCACATCTGTTTTTGCATTATCAAAAATGTTGCTATAGCTTTCTGCGTTATCATCTATATATTGCAGCTTTACATCGGAACTATTATTGTTTCCCATTCCACTATTGCTGTCTGGTTTATAGAGGTCGCCATAATCATTTCCATAATTTCGTTGTAGGAAAGATTCTTCTACACCTTCCACTGCCAGATATAGTCCCCAGTCTTCTCCATTCACTGTAATATACACATAACTGCAAAGAGGTGCATCTACTCCATATTCCAACATCATCTGATAAACAAGATAATCCTTCATATATGTATTATCCTGAATGATATTATTCAGACAGAGTTTATCCAAACCATAATAACTTTGTGTATGGTCATATTGATCAAATTCGATTTTGAAACTATATCGGTCTGAATCCATACTTGCTACGTTACTAAGCGATGTATTTCCCTTTCCACGAATCCCTACATTTTTAACTACCTCTCCATCAATGATCACATTGCACGCAGAATATGTTTCACTTTGTGCAGTAGAAATAAAACTTTCCCAGTCATTCATCACAATATCTATGGTATGCACTCGATCAGTAGAAAAAAGACGATTTTCATATCCCATGCTTACAGATGCTGATTGACTATCAAATGTATATACATTCATAAGAAGTACACTGATTACCACCGCAATCATGACAGCAACAACGCAGATTTTGTCAATATGTTTATGCGTTGACATATCAAAGCCTCCTTACCCCATATAATCGCCATTATAGCTGACAAGAACCGCGCTACGAACTCCGTTCATATCAGATAATGCATTGATAAAATCTGTATTTTCGCCTTTTAAACGAACTTCAAAATTAATTTCTAAATTTCCTTTTTGTACAGACTTACTCTTAACTACGCAACGATCACATTGCGCCTGTAAAAATTCTGTTGCTTTCTTTTCCGAATCATAATCCACACATTGAAGTACCATAATGTATGGATTTGTGTGTGATTTTTTATTTACAAATACTAATAGAATCACACCGATTACAACACTGCCAATCACTGCTAGCGGAATCATACCTGCTGCCAAGACAATTCCTGCTGCAATTGCCCAAAATAGAAATGCAATATCGAGTGGCTCTTTGATCGCAGTTCGAAAACGAACAATAGAAAGTGCCCCTACCATCCCAAGGGATAATACCACATTACTTGTCACTGCAAGAATCACCATACTTGTAATCATTGTCAATGCTAATAGCGTTACTCCAAAGGATGCAGAATACATCACTCCTTTGTATGTTTTCTTATAAACTAAGAAAATAAATAAGCCAAGCGCAAAGGCTAATACCAATGTTAGTACCATATCAAAAACAGATACCGCTGAAACATTTTCTAAAAAACTAGATTTAAAAATATCATTAAAAGTCATCATTTTCTCCTTCCTTAACCGTATATACGGCATTGTGCATATTTTGAAAAAGCTGTTACATGCCTGCTTTCTAATTGAACAGCAGAACGAATCACATCTGGCAAATACGCATCCCATTTCACTTCCAGAATCACCGAATCAACTCCTGCCGGAATCATTGGACAATCTGGATTTAAGAAATCTGTGCATCTTATTCCTGTTCGAATATTATAATCAAGTGTCACACGTACATTTCCTGGTGCATAGACAAAAGGCTCTCTTGTATAGTCTACGATTGTCTTGGGACGCAACTGCTGCATTCGCATTTTTGCATACAATTCATGCAGCAACTCATGTTCTGTATGTAACATCCATTCAATCTCTCCATCTATGATTTTCTGTGCTTCATCTGGTGTAAGATTCACACTTTGTTTTTTCCCAAGTCCCGCCAGTTTGCTTTTCTTTTCCAAGTGAATGCATTCTGTATTCTGATTATAATAACGCATGCGGAATTTTTCGCGCCGACTGACCCCATTCAGCTTTTCTTTCAGCGCCATATCGGATGGGGTATCAAAATACAAACTACGTATCAAATAGTTTCCATCTACCGCATTTTCATCAAGGCACATAACAGCTTGCAAGCGCTGTCTAAGAATCATTCTGTCTGCATAAGAAATCACATATTTCCATTCATGTCGATAATCCATAAGCACGTTCCTCCTTTCATAGTCAGCCTACCTACCGTACCACTTTTTACTGAATCTCTGCTGAAAAACTCAATTTTTTTGCTTTTTTCAGCGTCATTTCACTTTTTTATCATATTCTTATGCTAGGATATTTTGAATTAAGGGGGAATTTTATGAAGATATTAATTATAGAAGATGAAGTATTATTAGCTTCCTCACTTCAGGCACTCTTAAACAAAAATGGATTTGAAGTGGAATGTGTTTACAATGGAGAAGACGGGGCTGCCTATGCAGAGACTGGCATTTACGACCTTTTGATCTTAGATGTGATGATACCCAAATTAAATGGTTATGAAGTCGCACGCCGTGTACGTGCAAAACATTGTGGAACGCCAATCTTAATGTTAACTGCAAAATCAGAATTAGATGATGAAATTACAGGATTAAATGCTGGTGCAGATTATTATCTGACCAAACCTTTTGATACACGAAAACTGCTGGCATGTGTCAATGCACTTTTGCGCAGACAGGGGAATCAAGTCAATGAACTAACCGTTGGTAATACTTCTTTAAACCTTTCTAACTCTCTGTTATCCTGCGGTGAAAATAGCATCCGACTATCTTCCAAGGAATTTGATGTTATGCGTTATCTCATGTCCTCATACGGTCAAATTTTATCGAAAGAATTGATTCTTTGCCGCGTATGGGGATTTAATTCCAACGCAGTAGAAAACCATGTTGAAGTTTATGTTGGACTGCTTCGTAAGAAATTGAAGCATATTCATTCGAATGTGCGAATTGAAGCAGTTCGCCGTATGGGTTATATCATGGAGGTAGATGAAGCATGATCAAAAAACTACAAATAAAATTTGTTGCCATCAACATGACATTAGTAACCATGATGCTAGTTGTCATTTTTGCTCTTGTATACCATTTCACCCAAGGAAATCTGGAAAACGAAAGCATTAATATGATGAAATCCATCGCCTCCAACCCATTTCAGCTAGGACGGCCAGATGATGGACCTTCCGATTTGAAACTCCCATTCTTCACTTTACAAGTAGGGATAAACGGAGAACTTCTTTCTTCTGGAGGCGGTTATTATGATTTGTCAGATCAGGATTTCTTAAATGACTTAATACAAGAATCGCTCCAAACACGAAAAGAAATCGGAGTGATAAAAGACCATAATCTACGCTATTGCCGTATGCAAATGCCACGAGGCACTTTACTTGTTTTTTCTGATATGTCAAGTGAGATCAGTACCCTCCATCATTTGTTGCAAACCTTTGCAATCATTGGCATTTTTAGTTTCCTTGTATTTTTAGGAATTAGCATCGCTCTGGCAAAATGGGCTGTAAAACCTGTCGCATTAGCTTGGAAGCAACAAAAACAATTTATTGCAGATGCATCTCATGAACTGAAAACACCGCTTACCGTTATCATGACCAACACAGAGTTACTGCAATATACTGATTTTACAGAAACTGAACGCACTCAATTCTTACATAGTATTTCTGTTATGGCACAACAAATGAAACAGCTTGTAGAAAAAATGTTAATATTAGCACGTTCTGACAATCAGCAAACAACTCCTGCTATGCAGCCTGTGAATCTCAGCAAATTAGTTTTGGATTCCGCAATTTCTTTTGAAGGTGTATTTGTTGAAAAGCAATTGACTCTCATCAATGAGATTGAACCCAATATCACTGTCCTAGGAAATCAAGAAGGTCTGCAGCAAGTAATTGATATTCTCTTAGACAATGCACAAAAGTATTCAACTCCTAATAGTGAAACACGCATTTGCTTGTACAGTAAGGATATAAATAAATGCTGTCTCAAAGTTTCTAATCCTGGCGTATCGATTCCACCAGAAGAACTCAAAACTATTTTCCAGCGATTTTATCGTATGGATCAAGCACGAAGCCGAGATGGCAGTTTCGGTTTAGGACTTTCGATTGCATCTAGCATCGTCACACAACACAAAGGAAAAATCTGGGCAGAAAGTCAGGACAATATGAATTCATTTTTTGTGGAATTCAATAAAATGCATAAATAATTTTAAAGAGGTGGAACTCCCAAAGTTTCCACCTCCTTTTCTTAATCTAGCACAATCTTCTGCACTGCTTCCACAAGATCCATCACTTCGGAGCGCTCTACAAGTGATACGCTTTCTCCATCTACAACCGCCAGACAATAAGTTCCATCATAGCGATATAATTGAATTTTCACCTGTGAAATATTTTCATTTTCCAAATATAATGTAAGACTAATTTCTTCTTTTTCTTCCGCTTCTTTCGTTGTGAAACGCGTTGCTTCCAATGCACTTAATTTACTTTGTAGCTGATCTATGCTGACTTTTTCTTCCTGATAGTACCAAATACGTTCTTCCTCATCTTCTTCATCGATTTCCGATGTAATAGTATGAGTCTCTTCTTCTAAAGTAATATCCACTTTTGTCACCAGATCAAAATCTGCCCAAAATACTTCCTTATGACGTAGATCATTATAAGATACTGCCACAAGTGTATCATATGCTGTTTCATCTAGCACATACACAATCTTAGAATCTCCAACACGTACATATTCTGTAACAGCAGGAATTTCATCCTCACCATTTGCTTCTGCTTCTTCTGCAGCTTTTCGTTCTTCCGGGTTTCTACTAATGTGGAGTACACAGGTATCTGTGATTTCTTCCTCATCCTCTGTATCCGTATAAGTTACCGTTACAGATAATTCTGGTTCATCCAACCCATAACTTGCCAACTCTTCTTCTGTTGCGTGATAGGTTGCATAGCTTTCTAAATCCAAATAAGAAATCGTGTCTAAATATGCAGCAATTTTATCAGTATCCAGTGGTAATGTCTGACCATCTTGCTCTACAAAATACACATCTTCTTCACTGTAAGTATCTGTGCTATTTTCTACATAAGTGATGGTTGATGTCTCGCTTCCAGCGAATTCTATTTTTGTTACATTTTCCATGTATGGAATCTCATCATTTAAAATCATACTAGACAATTCTGTTTCCAGATAATCCATTGGATCTTGACTTACTAAGTAGACATTTCCATCTCCAATATCCACATATCGTTGTTCATCCATTTTACTGAAGTCACCGAGTTTGACTTCGTAGCTTTCTTCTGCTGTTGCGAATTGAAGCGTACATTCTGGAGCTTCTAATCCATACTGACTATAATCTTCCACATTTTCAATGATAAAACTTACTCCAAATGATTCAAAATGGGATAAGATACTTGCAATCTTTTCTTCACTTACTGGAAATGTTTCATCTTCATCATAAATCCATGTTTCTTCTGATTTGTGGAATGCAAGCTCTCCTTCTTCCGATTTCCAAGCCAGACTTTCTACTTCGTCTGCAGAAATTTCTAAAATTACCGCATCACTGTTTTTGATTTCTTCCTGTTTTTCTTCATATTGTGTCAAAATAATGGTTGCAATACAGGCTGCCACCAAAACGGCAACCAGTATCAATAGCTTTTTAGAGCGTTTCATTCTGTTTGCCTCTCTTTCTAACGATAATCACAATTCCAATGCCTAAATAAATCAATGGGAATACGCCAATCATCAATGTTTTTAAAGTCGATGAAGTTGCATCTGTAATTGTCAAATAGTTGTAATTTAAACTCTTACTTCGAATCGAAATTGCTTCACGTTCTCCAATCAAAGATGACAATGAATTCATTGCTAAATCTACATTGGCACCCGAAGAATATGCATTGTACATATCATTTAAAAAATCGGATGCAGAGAACCATACAATTTGTCCTGAGCCGTATGTTTCAATAGAAACAGCAAGTGTAAATGGTCCTTCAATATCTCCCTCTTCTTGCTCATATGTTTCCAATTCGAATCCCGCAATCTTACTAAACGCAGCATCTGACGTTGTCAGCAACTCTGTGACTGTTCCAAGACTTGTTGTTCCCACTTGTAAACCTTGTGAAATTGGCAAGATCGCATAGTAGTTTTCCTCAATTAACGCATCTGTAATTTCTGTACTTTCCATATCTGGCATTAAAATATATGGATATCCAAATGCGTAATGGTCTCTGTCACCTTCAATTACGATTCCCTCTGTAACAGATACATTGTAATCCCCGATAATACTATTTAAGTTTTCCAATGTAGTTCCTTCTACCGGACCAGCCATCACAAGAAGTTTGCCACCATCAAGAGCATACTCCGAAAGCATTTCTGCTTCCTCTTCCGATATGTCACTCGATGGGTTGTAAATCAAGATAGCATCTGCCTCTTCTGGAATTTCATCTACCGTTAATAATGATAAACTGTTCATTTCCATATTTTCTTTTTCAATCGCATCCGCAAAGGTAGAAGGAAGTTCTGCTTCTCCATGGCCTTCCAACACGTACAATTGTGGTAATTCTTCTGTAATCACATAATCAATTGCAGAAGTAATTGCACCTTCTCCATCAAATGAAGTCGTATAAGAGTAAGAATACATATCTGCTTCTGAAACATAAATATCTTCATAGCTAATGTAACGGCTACGTTCTCCAGATTCAACAATCAAACTATTATTCGGAACAGTTTCTGATGTGTATTGTTCTGTAAATGTAGGAAATACATCTGGATTCTTTTTCACCACTTCAATATGATCCGAAAGACTTTCATATTTCCCAAGTAAATTTTCAATCACGTCGTCTTCTTCATCTGCCTGCACAACCCAATAAATCGTTACATCTTGTTCCAAATTATTTACGACTACTTTTGTATTACTTGTAATTGAGTATAGTTTGCTCGAACTGATATCGTATTTTGTAAGTGTGGTTGGAAGTGCTGATACAAATACATTTACCACAACTAAAATTGCCAATACAATCGCAGTGACAAGGAAAGAGTAAGAACCACCCTTGAACGCCAACTGACTCTTGTAATTTTTTTGATTCCACTTCATCAGTTGTACCTCCTTTTTTCAAGTGACTGCACAGATAAAAATAAAAAGAATACGATAACAGACACGAAAAAAATGATTGCTGTCATGTCAAACATTCCATTTACAAATGTATCTAGTCTATCAAACAAAGAAAGCTTCTTCATAATATCTGGCAAAAGTCCTTCAAATTTTGTTTCATCTATAAAAAACAGAATAACAGTAATCGCCATCATCACTAGTGTGATTCCATATGCAATCGTATCATTCTTTGTCATATAGTAAACTACCCAGCCTAAGATTCCTGCAATGACAAACAATGCAACTGCTGAACCAAATGCAGTTGCTGAAACATATTCAGCCAAACTAACACTGAAGTAGTTAAATAGTATGATTGCGATTCCAATTCCTGCTGCAAACCCCTGATTTTCTGTTAAAGACGAAACAAAAATCCCTACTGCAATCAATGCTGCACCCATGATAAAGAAGGCCATCATACTACCGTAAGATGTAAGCAAATACACTTCTCCATATTTTGCAAAAATAAGCGGATATGTAGCAATGATGCATAGCGGAACCATATACACAATAACTAAAGCTAAAAATTTCCCTACAATCACTTGTGTCGAAGAAATCGGTAAAGAATATAACAGTTGATCTGTCTTTTGTTTCCGTTCTTCTGCAATCACACGCATGGTCAAAATTGGAACAATCACCACAAAGACCAAACTGCAAAAACTAAAAACATATTCAAAGTTGCTGACAGCTGCTTGCAGATTGTAAAGCATTGCACCAATTCCTACTGCAACCAATAAAAATGCACCAAACACGTATGCCGTCAAGCTTTGAAAATACGTTCTCAATTCATGTTTCAAAATGGCAACCATTATGCTTCCTCCTCTCTTTCCTCAATTTCTTCTGTGTTTGCAAATGCTATATCTGCATTTTCTGATAACTCAATAAAGATATCTTCCAGATTTCCTTTTTTCAGCGACATTTCATATATAACATAGTCACTTACAGCAAATGCACGAAATACAGTAGAAGACAAATCGTAAATATTATCATGGTCGGATTTCACATGTGCGATGGTATAAGTTGACTCCCCTTCTTCGATTTGTATTTCTGTAATATGTTCCTCACTTGTAAACATGTTTCGAATTACAGTTTCCGATGCATTTGTTGTAAGTACAATCTCATTTGGTGCTAATAGTTGCTTATGAAGTTCTTCCGGTTCTCCAAATGCTACTAATTTTCCTCTGGCAATCATAATAATCTGATCACAGATTGCCTCTACTTCTGAAAGAATGTGAGAAGAAAAAATAACGGTATGTGTTTTTCCCAATTCTGTAATCAGCTCACGGATTTCAATGATTTGGATTGGATCAAGCCCAACAGTTGGTTCATCCAAAATAATGACTTTGGGATTTCCAAGCAAAGCCTGTGCAATTCCAACTCTTTGCTTATATCCCTTTGACAATGCAGAAATACGACGATGTTTCACATTGGAAATCCCTGTTTTTTCAATCACTTCATTTACTTGTGCTTTTAGCTGCGCGCCTCGCAATCCCTTTGCTTCCCCAACGAAGCGTAAATATTCCAATGGCGATTCATTCATATACAAAGGTGGCTGTTCTGGAAGATAGCCTATTAACTTTTTGGCATCATCTGCCTCTTCAAAAATATCATGCCCATCAACAAATACATTTCCTTCTGTGGCTGACAAACAGCCTGTAATGATATTCATTGTGGTAGATTTCCCTGCACCATTTGGTCCGAGGAAACCATAAACATGACCTTCTGTAATTTCAAAAGAAATATCATCTACTGCAAGATGTTCACCATAATATTTTGTCAGGTGTTGTACAGAAATCATATTTTACCTCCTTGTTTTATCACTTTCTTGCTCCCCTCACTGGAAGCTACAAAATAAAATAACACGCTTTGCTGAAAGAACGCTGAAATCCTCTTGATTTATTTTGTTTTAGTAAATACAATAGAAGATATTTGCATAATTAGGAGATGAAATCATTGAAACAAGAAACCACCTTGCAAAAGAAGAAGAAGGGAAAATCCCTAACAGATTCTGATTTTGTAATCAAACTAAAGGATTTTTTGTATCCTCTGCTTATGTTCCTTACAGGAACCAAAGTGCGATACAAGGTTATGAAAGTAAACGATTATACTACAATTCCAAACAAACCAATTATTTTTGTCGCGAATCACTCGGCATTTCAAGATACACCAATCATGCTTCGTGTGACAGGACGACGTAGCTATATATTCAGCGGTACGCAAAATCTTGCTTTTATCGACTGGGTATTTTTTATGCTAAATGGTACTTTATGGGTAGATCGTAAAAGTAAAGAAGATATGGCAGCATCAAAAGACGGCATTTTGGAATATTTGAAAAAGAACCAATCGATTCTATGGTTTCCAGAAGGTACCTGGAATCTAACACCCAACCGTCTTATGATGTCTATGAAATGGGGAATCATTGACATGGCACGTCAAGCAGATGCACAGATCATTCCTGCAGCGCTTCACTATGATCGTGAAAACAATCTTTGCCATGTTAAATTTGGTGAGCCTATGGCTGGTGAAATCTTAAATAATAAAGCTGCTGCGATTGTCACACTCCGTGACTCTATGGCAACTCTACGTTGGGATTTACTATGTAATCAGCCTATGCTTCATCGTGCAGAAATTATTCCAGAAGAACTTAAGAAAGAAGCCTATCAGGTAATCGACGAATATCCACCATTGGATTGGGCATATGAACGTTCTTGCGTCTACAAGCCATATCCAAAAGTAAAGCCTGTTCCACCTGATGTGGTTCCTACTTTAAAAAATGCATTTTTATTCAAAAAAAATCGAAACCGTATCTAATCACGGTTTCGATTTTCTTATGATTCCTTATAGTGACAAGCCACAAAGTGACCTTCTGTTACTTCTTCCAAATGTGGCATTTCTGTCTTACATTTTTCTGTTGCGTTTGGACATCTTGTGCAGAAACGACATCCTTTTGGTATATTCATTGGACTTGGAAGTTCTCCTTCAATTAAGATACGTTCCGATTTTCTTCCTAACTCTGGATCTGCCACAGGAATTGCAGAAATAAGTGCCTGTGTATATGGATGTAATGGAGTTTTGAACACTTCATCACTCGTTCCAATTTCTACCATTGCCCCAAGATACATTACACCAATTCGATCACTAATATGATATACCATAGATAAATCATGCGCTGTAAATAAATAAGTAAGTCCCAATTCTTTTTGAAGATCTTTCAACATATTTACAACTTGTGCTTGTACTGACACATCTAGAGCCGAAATTGGTTCATCGCAGAAAATGAATTCTGGATAAGCAGCAACTGCTCTTGCCACTCCTATTCGCTGTCTTTGTCCTCCACTAAACTCATATGGAAATTTTTCCATAATTTCTTCATTCATGTTTAGGATTTTCAACAAATCTTTAATTCTCTTATCTACTTCTTTCTCCGTGTATCCACTTGTTATTAACGGTTCTGCAATCAATTCTTTTACATTCCAATTAGGATTTAATGCCGAATATGGATCTTGAAAAATAATCTGAAGTTTCTTTCGATATTCTTTCCATTCTTTTCCTGACATCTTCACTAAATCTTTTCCGTTGTAAAGAATTTCTCCATCATTCACCTCTAGCATGCGAAGAAGACAACGACCTAATGTAGATTTTCCGCAACCAGATTCTCCAACAAGACCAAATGTTTCTCCTTTGTAGATCTGAAAAGAAATATCATCGACAGCTTTAACTTCGCCTTTTATATTCCCAAAAAAATTCTTAATTGGAAAATATTTTTTTAGATTGTTTATTTCCAACAATACTTCTCTGTCCATATTACTTCACCTCATCTTTCAACATTTCACAAAAACATTTTGCTTTATGTGTATCGGAATAATTTTCAAATTCTGGCATCTCTTCTTGGCATTTTGATGTTGCGTTTGGACATCTTTCGGCAAATGGACATCCTTTTGGTAAATGATAAAGAGATGGTGGAGCTCCATCGATTCCACGAAGTTTTTCTGCTTTTTCGTGTTCTGGATGTGGAATAGATTTTAAAAGTGCTCGTGTATACGGATGTTTTGGATGATAAAAAATCTCGTCTACTGTACCTTCTTCTACAATAATGCCTCCATACATAACTGCAATTCGATCACACATGTTTGCCATAACACCCATATCATGACTAATAATTACGATTGACATATTTCTTTCATCATGCAATTTTTTTAGTAGCTCTAAAATCTGAGCCTGAATTGTAACATCAAGCGCTGTTGTTGGTTCATCCGCAATCAACAGAGAAGGTTCACAGCTTAATGCCATTGCTATCAATGCACGTTGACGCATTCCACCACTATACTCATGTGGATATTGTTTCATACGCACTTCTGGTGTAGGAATCCCTACATGTCCAAGCAGTTCAATACCTTTCTTTACAGCTTCTTCTTTCGAACATTTATTGTATCTACGAATTACTTGTGTTAAATGATATCCTACTTTTTTAAGAGGATTCATTGCTGTCATTGGGTCTTGAAAAATCATGGCCATTTCATCACCACGATATTTTTGCAATTCTTTTTCCGTTAATTGTGTCAAATCTACTCCTTTGTAGACAATACCATTTGATTCCACATGAGCGTAGCTAGGAAGCAGGCCCATTACACTTTTCATTGTGACACTTTTTCCACTTCCTGATTCACCAACAATTCCTAAAATTTCTCCTTCATCCACATGTAGATCAATTCCACGAATCGCTTCCACTTGTCCTTTACTTGTTTGGAAGGAGGTACGCATTTGTTTTATTTCTAATATACGTTTTCCCATTTATTTTTCCTCCTGTGTTACACGTGGTTCTACATAAAGTCTTAGTAGATCACCTAGTTTATTGAAAGAACAAATTGTACATACGATTAATAGACCTGGTATAAATGCCATGTAAGGAGCTTTCGATAAATTTGTTTGTGCAGTCTGTAAAAGCGTTCCCCAACTTGACATTGGAGGCTGAATACCAATTCCTAAAAAGCTCATAGAACTTTCTACCATAATCGCATTTGCAATCGCGCTTGTAGCAGCAGTGATAATAATTGGGAAGATTGTCGGTAAAATATGCTTCATGATAATTTTGTACTTAGGCACGCCAATCAATTCTGCATATTGTACATACTCTCTATTTTTGGCACTTAATGTTTCTGTTCGAACAAGTCTGGCAATTTCCATCCAGCTAAAACAGCCAATTACGATAATAATAGAAACTAATCCCTTTTTAAATAACAAGCTCACCACTGTTACCATAATAATCCAAGGAATCGCGCAAAAAACATCTACAATTCGCATACAAATGCTGTCAACAATTCCTCCATAATAACCTGAGATCATTCCAACTACAACACCGATACAAACAGATGTCAACATTGCCATAATTCCAACAATTAATGAAACTCTTGCCCCGTATAACACTCGTGCCAAATAATCCCTTCCTAATTCATCCGTTCCAAACCAATGCTCTCCTGAAGGTCCTTGCAACATATTTGTTACATCAATTGCTTCCGGATCAAGTCCAGTAAATTCTGCAATTAAACTTGCAAGAATAATAAAAATGAGAAAAATTGCAGCTAACCACATTCCTTTATCTGAGAGGAATTTATTTTTTACAATTTCTAATTTTCTATTTTTCATCCTACCTACCCCTCAATTCTTATTCGTGGATCAATCAACGCACATAAAATATCAGACAAGAGATTTCCTAAAATTACCAATGTTCCAGATAACAAAAGTACATCCATAACAATTGGATAATCCAAATTTTTAATTGCTGTCACAAAATATACTCCGATTCCTGGCCATGAGAATACCGTTTCTGTAATAACAGCTCCTGTCACTAACATTGGAAGTGCCATACCTAATTTTGTAACGAGTGGAAGTAATACGTTCTGAGAAACATGTTTAAAAAGAATTTCTGCTTTACTGCTACCTAATGATTTTTGCACAAGCACATAATCTTCTTCCAACTGACTGATGGTTGAACTTCTTACATAACGTACTAAGTCTGGTAAAAAACCAATAATCAACACACAATATGGCATTATAAAATGTCTTATAAAATCTCCAAATGAGTCATCT
Source organism: uncultured Faecalimonas sp. (assembly GCA_964540565.1). Lineage (GTDB taxonomy): Bacteria > Bacillota > Clostridia > Lachnospirales > Lachnospiraceae > Faecalimonas. The sequence goes on along the minus strand of CAZINB010000014.1, from coordinate 11,466 downwards.
CCAATTTTATGCATTCCATAAATTGGGAACCATTTTAGTTTACATCCAAAGAAATAAATAGCTAAAAGTGCTACCCAAAAAGTTGGAACCGACAGTCCAATTGAAGCAAAACTACTGATTATTTTATCTACCAAGCCATCTTTTTTCTGTCCGGCAACTAAGCCTAACACAATTGCTAATGCAAACGCCGTCAAATAAGATGGCAGAACAAGTTTTATGGTATTTGGAATCTTTACCGATAAATCTGCTGCAATATCTGTATGATTAATGAGAGAATATCCTAATTCTCCCTTGCACACATTTTTAACCCAACGAAAATATTGTACATATACAGGATCATTCAAACCATATTCTTCTCGAATGGCAGCAATCTGTTCTTTCGTCATTTTATCTGTCGTAAGCGCATCAACTGCATCATATGGCGCCAGATTAATTAAGATAAAGCAAAGTGCTGTGATAACAATCATCAATGGAATTGCCTGTAAAATTCGTTTTACTATATACTTTATCATTCCCTATCTCCTTTATAACGCAAAAAGGAGGACACATTGGTCCTCCTCTCTAAAACATCACCTTATTCAAAGTATAATTTAGACATGTCTTCAAATGTATAGATTGGAGCAAGTACTGCTTCATCAATTCCTTTAAGTGCTGGATTTGTTACAATAATTCGAAGATTTGTTCCAAATGGGTAGAATAAAGCTTCATCAGCTACCATTTGTTGAGCTTGTGTATAAATTTCTGTTCTCTTAGCTGTGTCAGTTTCTTTCATACCTGCTTCGAATAATGCATCTAAATCAGCATTTGCGTAGTTAATCATTTGACCTGTTCCAAACATTCCTTTAAATCCGTCTGGATCGATTGTCATGATATATCCGCCTAAGTACATATCATATGTTGTATCTTCGTTATCATAAGCTGTTTCAACGTATGCTGCTTGTTCAAGACCGCAAAGTTCAACATTGATTCCGATTTCTTTTAATTGTGCTTGAATTACTTGTGCTTGAGCTGTTTGAGCTGAATCTGCTCCAATGTAACAGATTTTTAATTCAGTAGCTCCACCAGCAACTAATTCTTTTGCTGCAGCAATATCTTGATCATATTTTTCAAGATCTTCTGTGTAGAATCCGTTTGTAGCTGGAAGGAATGAGTAGCTGATTGCAGCATAATCTAATGAGCTGTATGCAGCTGTCATAATTTCTTCTCTGTTTAAAGCTTTTAAAATACCTTTTCTGTAGTTAGCATCTTGCATGTTTGCAGAAACTCTGCTAAGACGAACATATGCAACACGTCCTTCACTGTAAGGAGTTACTGTAAAGTCATCTAATCCGTCAAGTTCTGCTGCTGTAGCTACCCAAGCATCAACATCACCATTTTGAAGAGCTGCTTTTGCTGTAGTATTTTCTTCAAAAATTTGGTAGATTACTGTTTCGATTTTTGCTTCACCGTTGATGTAGTTTGGATTTTTTACTGCTTTTAAGTATTGTCCTGATTCATATGAATCAAACATGTAAGGTCCACAACCAACAATTGTGTCTTCATTCATGTTCATATCTAAAGAATCTTTTCCTTCAAATACATGTTTTGGTAATAATGAAACACCTGCAACTGTTTCTGGGAAACTAGCTACTGCTGATGAAAGAACAAATTCTACTGTTGTGTCATCTACTTTGTTAAATGTAACACCATCGAAAGAACCTGTTGTATCTTGTGCAACAAATGTTTCAAATGTAAAGATTACGTCATCTGCTGTAAGATCATCACCATCTGACCATTTTGTATCAGCTTTTAACTTACATGTATATGTAAGTCCATCTGTTGTTTCAAAGCTTTCAGCTGTGTAGAAGTTGTAGCTTCCGTCTGCTGCAAGTGTAAATAATGGTTCGTTGATCATCTTAAGGAATGACATTCCTTCACGAGTATCTGTTGTGAAGTAGTTTAATGTATTTCCTGTGTCTGACTGAATTGCGTAAGTAAATGTGTCTTTTGCTTCTGTTGTTGTGTTGTCTGCATTATCTTTGCTACCACCACACGCAACAAGGCTTAGTGCCATTACTCCAACAAGAAGTAACGATAAAAGTCTTTTTTTCATAGTTTTCCTCCTGAAAATAAATTTAAAAAAATACTTGCATATTCTATCTATTTTATCACTGTGCGTCAAATTGTTTTTTTTCGTAATTTCTTTTATTTATCATTTTTATCTATTAGATTTATCCATCATTTTCTTACCAAATTGCAATAATGCAATTAAAGCAATCCCAATTACACATGCTCCAATATGGAATGTATCAAGTGATAACTGATCAAGAGGTACTTCTAATGTAGTTGGTCCTTTAACAATCGAATATAGCGAACCAATCATCATCCCTAAAATCGCATAAACCATTTGGCTTCTAAAGTGTGAAAGGCAAACTTGAATTCCTTTTACTACAGTAACTGCTCCTGTAAGAACACCAACACCAAATACCATGATTGCTGGAAGATATTCTAAATGAAGATGTAAAATTTCTTTGATTGCTTGTAAAACAGGCATATAAAGACCAAATACTAATAAAAATGTAGAACCAGAAATCCCTGGTAAAAACATTGCTGAAATTGCAACCATTCCTGCTACGAATAAGTAAATCATATCCCCTAAGCCAACCGAAGCAAGATTCATTCCTGCTGATGCACTATTACTTAAGGATGTTACTGCTACTACAAATACAATTCCTACTATTAAGAATAGTGCACTCGATTTTTTCTCACGAATGCAATCCCCTTCTTCTTTTAAGATTACTGGAAGCGCAGCAATTACAAACCCAATAAATAATGAACTTACAAAATAAATATTGCTTTCAAATAACGATGTCAGAACCAAAACTGCCATCACCATACCGATTACCCAGCCAATTCCTAGCTTCACTAAATAGATGAATGCTTCTTTTCGTTTTTCAGATAACCCTTTTTCGAAAACCAAATCGTGTATGCTTCCAATAAACTTGTCGTAAAATCCTAGAATAAACGCAATCGTACCACCTGATACCCCAGGAACACTATCGGCTAATGCCATGCAAAAACCGTGAAACATGTTTTTAATCATTTCTTTTTCTCCTTTTGAAATTATAATACATAGAAAAACTCCATAGACTAATTTGAAGAAATCATTGTCTCTGGAGTGCCAAGCGAAATTATATCACGTTTGTTCTCTTGATACAATGAAGATTTTTCTATTAATTTCGAATAGATATTATCTACAAACCATTTCTCTTTCGAAGCCTTTAATGCTTCCTCAAAGGAAAACCATTTTACACCCTGATTTTCTTCTTTATTTACAATCAACGTTTCCTCTTCACTTGCCATAGCTAGAAACGTAACATTTAAGTGCAAGTGACTTGGTACATATTTCCCTTTCTTCATATGTCCGTCTACGGTCAGCACCTCTAAACTTGCAATCTCCTCACTTAACAGTCTGCCGTTAGCAACACCTGTTTCCTCCCAAAGTTCTCTAAGTGCTACCTGACACAAATCCTCTTCTCCATCGGCATGACCACCAAGCCATGCCCAAGAATCATATATATTATGATATGCCATTAATGTTTTGGTACAGTCTTCGTTTATAGTCCAGATAGACGTAGTGAAGTGTGCAATCAGATTCGTTCTGTCCAAATAATCTGGATTCTTCTCAATAAAACGAATCATCACTTCTTTATCTATCATCTCCTGCTCATTGACAGGTGTATATTTCTGTATTTTTTCTAATAAAGTCATGTCTTCCTCCTTCGCATGCATTACAAACGAGTAAAAATCAACTCATCATAACCAGTTTCTTCATCAAATTCTACATCTATCTTTTGTCCTGATAATTCACCTACTACGAGTTCGCAAGTTGTATTTATGATACATCCTTCTGTCATATGTCCGCCTATCGTAGATAAATCTTCTTTTGATAATGCAAGATGCAAATGGCAACGTGAACTGCTCACCGTTCCATTCAAACTTACGATTTCACAATGTTCATTTATATCTCGAATGGTAACACCGCTTGCATCTCGAAGTCTTGCTTTTAAGACACACCCTACGGCCGATAGCACAACACCTGCTTTGATTTCTTTTTGCACTGCAAGTTCCTTGATAGATTTTAGTAAATCGTCTCCTCTATGTAAACGTACGCTATGGATTGTCATGTTTCCTGATGTCGTTGTAATGATATGTTGCATAGTTATTTCTCCTTCAAATTCATTTATATCATTCTATCATATAAGAAATGTGTGAATCTACATGCACATCCATTTCTATTTTTATGCTAATTGCAGTTTCGGCATTTTAAGCAATTCATCTACTAATACATGGTACCCTTCTCGTTCTCTTATTTCAACTATAGATCCAATTCTCATTCCACCATCCTTAGATGATGGACCACAATGAAAGATTGTTTCCTGTTCTGTACTATGTAATCCGTTTCCTATATTATCACTAAATAAAATAACTTCCACATCGTCTTTACTATTCTTCAAAAGAGCCAGTGTTTTTACCCCAATATAATTATCAATCACATACCATGTTTTTTTAGCTTTCCCATAAATTGCCGTATATGCTAAATCAGATTCAAAAGGCTCTCCATCCCACAATACATACTCATTCCGAAATTTCGGTTCACCAAATATATTCATAAATCCTGATAATTCTGATTTCGTCACTACATTTCCCAGACGTTCAACCACCCCTGCAACTTCATTATCAATTGTATTCAAAGAAGATTTTATTGCCTTGATATCTCTGTTATGTTCTGCAACAACAAGGGATAATTGTAGGTAGTCTCTTTGACTGATTAAACCTTGATTTTCAATAATTGAAAACGAAAATCTTCATCAAATCTTTCAATATTATTTTTTACCTGTTCATTAAATCGCTTAGTTGTATATCCATAAATTTCCGCCAATTCAAAATCTAGCATAACTTTCTGACCACGCACAATATAAATTTTACTCTGTATTGTTTCTTCATTAATCAGAATGATTTCCTGCTTTCCTTTCTCTTCTTCTGCTTCTTTTGCATCTGTAACTTTTGCATTTTCATCACTCATTCGTTCTTTCTTCCTCCTTACTCTTTATTAATTTTTCCATGCGAATATAATACTCCAGTAATCGCAGCACATATGCTGGCGCATGTCGGTTATCCCTTTCCCATTCTGTAACTGTTCGATATGGAATATCAAAATACTCACAAAATTCTCTTCTATTCATTCCTGTACTTTCTCTTAACTCTTTTATCTTTTTGCTGCAATCCATAATATTATAATCCTTTCATATATTACACGTTGTGTATCACATTATGCATCACCTTCCAATTGTACGCAACGTGTAATTTATTATATTTAAATTATACATAAATCTCAAACTATCTGATTCATACCTCCATATAAAGAATGAGCTGAACAGCAAAACTGCCATTCAGCTCATCTTATCTTACATTTCTATATCATTTTACAGATACTCCTCATCTATCATATAAGAAATATCCGAGTCTACCTCTACATTCAATTCAACCTTTCCCGCTTTTCGATTCATTTCCACAGAAATCAATCCCGATGCAGAACGGAAACTACATTTCATGTGATTCATTGACTTTGGTAAATATGGTTTAATAAGCACTTTTTTAAATCCTGGTTCTAATGGTTTGATTCCTGCAATGCCATTGTAATACCACTCAATAATATGTCCCATCATATCATGACAATAGCTTCGCGGATTGTTTTCCCAGTATTCCCCTAATGTATTTAGCCCATCTAACACAAATGCATAGTAAGATGGATGCTCAGGCTTCGTAATATAATCGGAAATCAAGTCATTCATTCCATATTGAGAAGCAACTTGGATAATATATGGAAGGCCTACTTCTCCAGATGTAAATGCTTTCTTCTCCGCTAAGCTTGCACGAAAGGCGTCCACAATATCTTCTTTTTTGTCTTCTGGTACCATTCCCCAATACAATGGAAGTGCTTCGCATGCTTGCGAAGTTACAATGCTTTCTGCATTTTCATAACATCTGTATACGTATTTCCCCTCTGAAGTTCGTGTTAATAATTTTTCATTATAATTATTCTTCACAGATTCGGCAAAAGCTAATAGCTCCTCCGCTTCCTCTTTCTTACCAAGAATCGCTGCAAATTCAGCTAACGTTTTTGCATCTGCAAATAAAAATGCTGTTTCTACATTTTCTCTTGCCAATACATTTTCTGGATTTCCCCAATCACCTAATCCATGATTGATAAACCCATCCCCTGTCATCTTATTTTTCAAATGGGTAAGGTATTTTTTCCCTGCTTCATAGTTCTCTTCAATAATTGTTTTATCTCCATAAAAAATATAATGCCATCTGGTTGCCAAAATAATGGAACTGCCCCAAGGAATAATATCATAAAAACTACCCATTCCTGGAACCGGAAGTACATTCGGAATATAGCAAGGACATTGAGATGGTATCAGACCTTCTCCTGGAAATACCTTATTTCCTTCATAATCATAGAAATGATCTTCTTTCGTATGTTGGCCATAACGCATATCCATTAAAAATTTTTTCCACAAAGAACGCCCATTTTTCATGTACATAATGGCAGCTCCCATCAAATGGTTTGGTTCCTGCCAAGCAAAGCGTTCGATGGTAGGACAATCTGTATGTACACTCACCATATTTGCTTCCACAGATTTCTCAACAAGAGAATAAATCTGATTATAGCGAGTATCATCACATGTAAAACTTCCCACATTATCCCAAGCACTTGTAATCGTATGTGCTTTCATGTTTCGAATCTCAATATCTGAAGAACTTTTTTCTACCGCAACATATTGTCCAGCAAAATATGTAAATTTCTCACGATATGTTTCCCAAGTATCTGTTTCGCCGATTGTATAGGTTAAAACCGTATCTATCATCATCCAGTTTTTCGCCATTTGATCTGCACCGCCAGATATATCTAGTTTTTCTGCTGGATAAAATTTCACAACATCTCCTTTTTTCCCTTTTATATCAAAAGAAAATACAAAGGACATATTCTGGGAGAAATCATAGATTTCTTTTCCTTCCACAGTATGTAAATATGTTGCTTCATAACTTTTAATCACCTTAATAGGAGGATGGATCTGTTCCACAAAATTGTTGCATGGAATTTCATTTTCTTCTAAAACAATTGCATTTTCCCATGCCTTATCGTCATAATCTGGCAGTGAAAAATCTTTCTGCTTTAACGCACCATCCACAATTTCTGAACCATATACATTACTATGGCGTACTTCATGTGGCGCTACCTTCCAAGAACCATCTGCGACAATGGTTTCTCGTTCTCCATCTTCATACTCTAACAGTAATTCGAGTGTGAAAATAAGTGCATTTCCAAATGGGCGATACGGATTTGGATTTGGAGGCATAAATTCTGGAAAGTGAAAAGAAAATCCGCCTGCATCATCCATCAAAAACCATCCGTTACCGATTTCTGCTCCCAAAGCATTGCATCCTTTTTTCATATAAGATGTAATGTCAAACGTAACATATTCTATGACTTTTCTGTAATCTGTCCATCCTGGATCCAATTCATGATCTGCTATCTTTTCACCATTTACATAAAATACAAATTGTCCCAAACCGCAAACCTTGGCAGTCGCCTTACGGATTTCTTTCGTAAGTTCCACTGTTTTTCTTGTATAAAATGGTTGTCCAGATCCATCGGTAATCCATTTCGTATGTTTGTTCATAAAGTCACCTACTCTAATCCCTTTCTACGTTTTTCAAGAGTTGAAACTACCTCTTCTGAAATTTGATCATATTTGTAAGCAAAACGAAGGATAAAGAAAACTACTACCAAAACAGCTACTGGAGCCCATGCAAATAATGTAATAATTCCCATGTTTGTTGCTGCATTTTGTACTTCATTTGCAACGTATCCTGTCAACGCTAAGATCCAGCCTACACTTGCGATTGCTAGACCAGAACTAATTTTTTGTGAAAAGGATGTAATTGCTGAGCCCATACCTTCGATTCGTTTGTTTGCCATATATTCTCCGTAGTCAATTCCATCTGCAAAAAGTGTACTTACTGGAACTGCTAAGCATCCTGTTACAATTCCTCCGATTACAGTTCCCACAATAAGAAGTGGTACATTTTGCATTACCCCTGCTAAACCACGTAGAGAAAATCCAATGATTTGACCGATGATTCCAATATACATTGTTTTCTTCTTACCAAATTTTGCAAGACATGGTCCTACAACGACTACGATTCCTAATAAAATTGGAAGGATAGAAACAAGATTTAAGGAAGTTGTTAACATCGAATCTCCCATTGTGTAAGTGTAAAAATATGTCTGAGATGATTGATTGACTTGAGTCACAAAGTTAACAAGTACTGTCATTACAAGTGCTAAAAGCAAATATTTGTTTGTAAAAAATAATTTAAATTCCTCTGCCACAGAAAGTTTTTCTTCTTGTTTTGTGGCTTGTGCAACAGAAACAACGTGTTCTTTTGAAAAGAAAAATCCATAAAGTAAACCAAGCGTAACAATCGCGCCATAAATCATAAATACAGTTCTCCAAGCTGCCGTATCCCCACCGAACTTAAACACAAGTGGGAATGTAAAAGAGCAACCAAGAATTGTGCTGCCTAATCCGAAGAACATTCCAAAGGAAGCCATTGATCCTCTTTCTTTCATATCTTGTGTCATAAGTGCTAAAAGTGAAGATCTTGCAATTCCAGTAATGGTAAACATAATCGATGTAAACAAGTTATATGTAAGAAAAGCATAAATCATTTGCATTGTTGCAGAACCATTTTCTGGGATAAAGAAAATCAATGCAACGGAAAGACCTGTTGGTACAGATAACCAAAGTAGCCATGGACGTGCTTTGCCCCAACGAGTGCGTGTCTTGTCTATTAACACCCCTGCGAGTAAGTCCGTAATACCGTCAAAAAGTTTTGATATAAAAAACATGGTTCCTACTGCTGCCGCTGACATTCCAATATTGTCTGTATAAAACATCGTAATAAATGCTGCAAGTATCGAATTGATTGCTTCTGGAAAATCGGATAATCCATAAGACAATTTCTCACTAAATTTTAATTTCTGATTCGTTTCCATTTTTATTTCCTCTCCTCTGTATATCATTGTCATATTCCTAACAGTAAGATGGTGTGCGCACCTCCCATCTCTTTCTAGCAATAAGATTATCACTTCTTTTTAGGACGCAAAAGCGGAAATACGGACATAAAATAGTAACTTTTGCGACATTTGTTTGAGATTATGCTATAATACTTCTAACTTTGAAAAAGGAGTATGCATTTATGGAAAAGATATTGTATGCATTAAATGATACAGAACGCTATTTGAAGAAAAGCTATCAAAAGTATCCAGAAAGAAATTTGGATCTTCCTTGCAATCGTGAAGATGTGGAAGATATTGTCTCCAAAGCATTTTCACTAAGCTCCATGTATCCTAGCCAAATTGTTTCAAGCTCCTGTACCGAATTGGAAACACATATTCGTGAAACAACTTTTATTCCAAGTGATTTAGATATTACATTTGTTCGTCATATGCGCTACACTCCTGCCTTTTGGCACCAACATGAATTTTTTGAACTGCTGTTTGTTATAGAAGGAGAATGTAAAAATGTTTTCTTTGATCGTGAATTTACTTTGAAAAAAGGTGATATTTGTATTCACGCCCCTGGAACAATTCACACCATCAGTGCATTTCATGATAACGATATTTTATTTAACATTTTGGTAAGGAAAAGTACCTTTGATAAATCATTTTTAGGTTTGATGGAAACGGATAATGTTTTATCCAACTTTTTTAGACACGCTTTTTATTGTTCAAAAGATATTCCATATCTTTTATTTCATACGGATGGAGACGAAGAATTAATCCAATATATTCGCCGGGCAGAAGCTGAATTAAACACCAAGCACCGTTACCGCAAACAAATGATCAATGCCATCGTATCTGAATTTTTCATTCGACTCTTGCAAAAATATGAACATTGTATCGAAGTTCCTAACATTCATTTCAATGGCGCTGATAACAATCTGATGTTTATCCTCCGCTATATGCAATCCAACTACACCGATGTCACATTAAAGGAACTTTCGAACATCTTTAACTATAGCGAACGGCAGCTGCAGCGAATCATTCTCTCTGCTACCGGAATGACTTTTACAGAAAATATCCAGAAACAAAAAATTGAAATGGCTGCGAAGCTTTTGCTAGAAAGTGAACGCTCTATTTCGGAAATTGGGGAAATGCTTGGTTATTCCTCTCTTAATAATTTTCGGAAGATTTTCAAGAAAAGATATCAGATGACTCCTTCAGAGTATCGAAAAAATGAGGCTGCTACATCATAGTGTTTCTCTTTATATGCAAAAAGAAAGTAGCCTTACGACTACCTTCTACCTCACATTATTCTTTAATCACTGTCTGCTCCACATTAAGGCAAGACGATAAATGGTATCCGCTCCTGCTTTATTTATATCTTTATTTCTTTGCTCATACATTTGAATTGAACGAAGACTTACACCGGAACGCTCTGAAAGTTCCGCTTGTGTACATCCGTAAAAAATGCGCAGTCGTTTCAGGTTCGTTTCAGATAAACATTCTTTCATGCGTGCATCGACAATATCTACAAATTTTGATATATCTGCCTCATGATTTGAGTGGACTGTCCTTTCGTTTTGTTATATCATCAAAGTGATAGTGTATCAAGTATCAGCTGTGTGCTATCACTTTAGTGATATATACAAAAAGGAATTCCAAATTTATCCTTAATTGGACTTATACTTGGAATCCCTTGATTTCAATGTTTTAGTTATTTATTTTCTTTCTTGATTTTGCTGAGAAATTATTTATAGTGATCTTCATAACTTGAACGGTCTGTACCATTTGAGGAGTGATTGAAAATTCTCGTCCAACCTGATTTTTCATTAAAAGATTAAGTCCTCGAATCTTCTCCTGCACATCTTTCACCAATTCCACTGTTCCACGCCCAATGACCGAAGCATAATAAGTTCCATATTGGCATGGAATATCTTCTCCAGATACAATTTTCATATCAGTTTCCAATTCTATGCATGTATTCGGATTCACATGAATCAAATCAATCTTATGTCCTTCCTTTGCTCCATGTGCATAAAAAATCAACACACCATCTTTATACTCATATCCATAGTGCAAAGGGATTATATATGGATATTCTCCATCAAATAGTCCCATACGCAAAACCTTAGCTCGCTCAACGATATTTAACACTTCTGAGATTTCTTTGATTTCCCTGTCTTTTCTACGCATATCTTTTTCTCCTTGAATTGCGTGTCTCGGTTGCTATGCAAATTCCGATTTAGAATTCTTTATATTGTAGCATATCTTTTTTAGAGAGCAAACACACCGTCTCCACATGCACCGTCATCGGAAATTGATCCACCGGTCTTACCTTCTTCAATTCA
>CAZINB010000013.1:0-47310 GCA_964540565.1 uncultured Faecalimonas sp. | reverse complement strand
AGAGTAATTTGTCTACGTCAAGATTATATCCGTCAATATAATTTTTTTCGTCTAATTCTTCTAATCTCTCATCATCTTCGTCATTTAAATCGACATTTTTCGTAAAATCAAGACAGATTTCTGTTGCAACAGGTTCCAAACATCTATCGCATGGAATCTCCAAAACAAATCTACACTCACCTGTAATCATGAGCTCACGCTGCTTCACATGTTTCACAACGATATGTGCATCGCTCTTCTCAAGAACAGGAAATACTCCCAATGAGCTTTGAAATTCTGTCATCTCTACTGCCACTGTCTGATCAATTGGCTTGTGATGTTCAGATAGAACGTCTGATAGGTTCATTAACATATTTGTTGCTCCTATTCACACCTAAATAATTATATCACTAAAATCGTATTTGTCAACCAATATTTACAATTTTATTTTAGAATCTGAAATTAAACTAATGCTACTGTTTCACGAGCAATTGCTAATTCTTCGTTTGTAGGTACTACCCATACTTTAACTTTAGATTCTGGAGTTGAAATTTCGATTTCTTTTCCTTTTGTATGGTTAGCTTCTTTGTTTAATTCGATTCCTAAGAATCCAAGTTTTTCAACAACCGCTTCTCTTACACCAAAGTCGTTTTCTCCAACACCTGCTGTAAATGCAATAGCGTCTACACCATTCATAGCTGCTGCATAAGCACCAACATATTTTGCTACGCGGTATGAGAATACATCAAGAGCAATCTTAGCGTATTTGTCGCCTTCGTCTGCTTTATCCCATAAATCACGGAAGTCACTTGAGAATCCGTTTGAAAGACCGTAAACACCTGATTTTTTGTTTAATACGTTCATAAGTTCTTCGATGCCTAATCCTTCTTTCTTAGCGATGAATTCTAAGATAGCTGGATCGATATCACCTGAACGTGTTCCCATTGCTAAACCTTCAAGTGGTGTAAGTCCCATTGAAGTATCGATTGATTTACCGTTTTTAACTGCACATACAGATGAACCGTTACCTAAGTGACATACGATTGTTTTTACTTCATCGTATGGTCTTCCAAGAATTTCAGCCATTCTCTTAGAAACGAAGCTGTGGCTTGTTCCGTGGAATCCGTAACGTCTTACTTTGTATTTGTCATAGTATTCATATGGTAATGCATACATATAAGCTTCTTCTGGCATTGTTTGGTGGAATGCTGTATCAAATACACCTACCATTGGTGTGCCTGGCATTAATTTTTGACATGCAGCGATACCGATTAAGTTTGCTGGGTTATGAAGAGGTGCAAGATCGTTACATTCTTCCATTGCAGCGATTACTTCGTCTGTGATTACTGTAGAGCATGCAAATTTTTCTCCACCATGAACTACACGATGTCCAACTGCACCAATTTCATCAAGGCTTGCTACTACACCATGTTCAGCATCTGTTAATGCTTCGATAACGTATGAGATTGCTTCTGTATGAGTTGGCATTGATAATTGTTTTTTGATTTTTTCTCCGCCTGCTGGTTGGTAAGTAAGACTTCCGTCGATACCAATTCTTTCGCAAAGACCTTTTGCTAATACAGCTTCTGTATCAGAGTTGATTAATTGAAATTTTAATGATGAACTTCCACAGTTAATTACAAAAACGTTCATTTATATTTCCTCACTTTTCTTTTTTATATTTCTTATTGGTTTTCTTGTGCTTGTGCTTGAACAGCTGTAATTGCTACTACACCTTCGATATCTGCTGCACTACATCCACGAGATAAATCGTTAACTGGTTTTGCGATACCTTGTGTTAATGGTCCGTAAGCTTCTGCTTTAGCAAGTCTTTGTACTAATTTGTATCCAATGTTTCCTGCATCTAAGTCTGGGAAAATTAATACGTTAGCATGTCCTGCAACTTTGCTGTTTGGAGCTTTTGATTCTCCGATTTCTGGAACGATAGCTGCATCTAATTGCATTTCTCCATCTAACATTAAGTCTGGAGCTAATTCTTTTGCAATACGTGTTGCTTCTACTACTTTATCTACGTCAGCATGTCTTGCACTTCCCATTGTTGAATGTGAAAGCATAGCAACTTTTGGTTCTTCTCCAACTAATGCTTTGAATGATTCTGCTGATGAAAGAGCGATTGCTGCTAATTTTTCTGGATCTGGATTTTGTTCTAACCCTGAATCACCGAAGATAAATGTTCCGTTTGCACCCATTTCGCAATCTGGTACTACCATTACGAAGAATGCAGATACTAATTTTGTTCCTGGTTTTGTTTTTAAGATTTGTAAACATGGTCTTAATGTATCTGCTGTTGAGTGACATGCACCTGATACCATACCATCAGCATCTCCCATTTTTACCATCATTACACCATAGTATAAGAAGTTAGTAAGAAGTAATTCTCTTGCTTGTTCTTCTGTCATACCTTTTTTCGATCTAAGTTCAACTAATTTTGCGATATATTCTTCTGTCTTTTCAAATGTTGCTGGATCTACGATTGTTGCACCACTGATATCAAATCCTTCGCTCATTTTTGCGATTTCTTCTGTGTTACCAACAAGGATAAGGTCTGCTGTACCTTCTCTTAATACAGCTTCAGCTGCTTCGTATGTTCTTTTGTCTTCTGTTTCTGGAAGAACAATTGTTTTTTTGTTTTGTTTTGCTTTCGCCTTAATTTCGTCAATAAATCCCATGATTAAAGACCCCTTTCATTTTCTCAGATACTATTATTATAACCTAAACGTATATTGTATACAAGAGGAATTCTTGTCTCTTTTTTAGTACATTCCTAAATTTTGAATATTTTTGTTGCGATTGTAAAGTAAATTAAAATGGTTCCTGTATCTACCAAGGTTGTAATCAGTGGTGCTGCCATAAGTGCTGGATCTAGTCCACATTTTTTTGCAACCAATGGAAGGGTACATCCGATTGTCTTCGATAAAATAACTGTACAGATCAATGTGATTCCCAATGTAAATGCAAGCGCCGGATCACCGTACATGATCACTACACGAATTCCATTTACAACGGCTAACATCACCCCAACCATAAGTGCTACAGAAAATTCTTTCTTGATAACCTTCAAAATATCTTTGAATTCAATTTCATCTGTGGCAAGACCACGAATGATCAAGGTAGAACTTTGAGAACCACAGTTACCACCTGTTCCTGTCAGCATCGGAACAAAGGTATTTAAAATCGGCATTGCAACAAGTGCTGCCTCAAAATGTCCTAATGCAAGTCCACTTAATGTAGCAGAAAGCATCAAGAACAGTAGCCACGGTATACGGCTCTTTGCATGTTGCCATACCGTCGTATCAAAATAAGCGTCTTCACTAGGCGCGATCCCAGCCATCATGCTCATATCTTCTGTTGTTTCTTCTTGCATAACAACCATGGCGTCATCTACAGTTACGATTCCGACCATGCAAAACTCGTTATCTACAACAGGAATTGCAATCAAACCGTATTTATTCATAATGCTAACAACTTCTTCCTGGTCATCATGGGTATTCACATACAGCATATTTGTCTCCATGATTTCTTCAATCAAACGATTATCACCTGTTGTCAGCAAGTCTTTTACCGTTACCACACCAATCAATCGGCGCTTTTCTGTAACATAGCAAGTATAAATAGTTTCTCGATTTGTTCCTACTTGTCTGATTTTTAAGATTGCGTCTGCCACCGTCATCTCTTTTTGCAGAGCAATATACTCTACATTCATGATGCTTCCGGCACTGTCATCTGGATATTTCAACAATTGATTGATCTGAGCTCTCGTTTCTTCATCAGTCGCCATCAAAAGTCTGTCTACTACATTGGCAGGCAGTTCTTCCAATACGTCAACCGTATCATCCAGATACATCTCTTCCATCACTTCTTCCAGTTCGGAATCCGTAAGGGCATTGATCAAAACTTCACGCAAATCACTGTTCATATAAGTAAATGTTTCCGCCGCTTCCTCTTTCGGCAACAAACGGAACACAAGAATCATTTGCTTTTCTTCAAACTCTTCAAACATCTCTGCCAAATCGACGGGGTACATGTTTTCCAACTCTGCTTTTATTTCTTTGTATTCTCTATTATCTAGCATAGCTTTAATTTGTTCTACTTCCATGCATATCCTCCTTCCGATTTTTCAAACATTCGGACACAGTCCATATTTAGTGTAAACCGAATTCTCTATTTTTGTCAAACAAAACCATAGATTTTTTTGCGAATTGATGGGATATATTGTATAATTCAGTTAACATTTATCATTTGGAGGCTATTTATGAAAATCGTTGGTCTAATTACAGAATATAACCCTTTCCATAACGGGCACAAATATCATATACAAAAAGCGAAAGAAATTACAGGGGCAGATGGTGTCATTGTCATTATGAGTGGTGACTTTGTACAGCGTGGTGCGCCTGCTATGATGCCAAAGCATCTGCGTGCCGAGGCTGCCCTAAAAAACGGGGCTTCTCTCGTCATCGAATTACCAGTACAATACGCAACTGCTTCTGCAGAACAGTTTGCATTTGGAGCGGTATCCATCCTACATGGACTTGGTTGTGTTGATTGTATTTGTTTCGGCAGTGAATGTGGAGAAATAAATTCCTTAAAAGAGCTTGCTCAGATTCTTTCCGAAGAACCACAAGCATATAAATCCGCTCTCTCTTCTTATCTAAAGGAAGGGAATGCATTTCCACTCGCCAGACAAAAAGCCTTACAAGCATATTGTCATTCCGATGATTTAGCAAACCTTTTAGAAAAGCCAAATAATATTTTAGGCGTGGAATATTTGAAAGCACTTTACAAATTGCATAGTTCCATGGAACCATTCACGATCACAAGAATTTCTTCCGAGTATCATGATGATTGCTTGCAAACAGAATACAGTTCTGCTTCAGCCATTCGGAACAATCTTTCGGAAGACCTTTCTTCTTTGGAAACACAGGTACCTGCAGAAATGTTTTCCGCATTCCAAGAACATTATCAAAAAAGTTTTCCTGTGGAAGCAAATGATTTTTCTTTTTTATTAAAGTATCGCTTACTGACAGAAACGAAAGAATCACTTCTTTCCTATTTGGATGTATCAGAAGAATTGGCAAATCGTATTTGCAACCAATCAAACGCCTTTGTTTCTTTCACTCAGTTTTGTGAATTGCTCAAAACAAAAGAAATTACCTACAGTCGTGTAAGTCGAGGTTTACTTCATATTCTTCTAGGCATCAAGAAAGAGCATACAACGCTTCCGCTTTATGCAAGAGCTTTAGGATTTCGAACAGACAGCACCTGGATTCTTCGCAGTATCAAAGAACAGGCTTCGATTCCATTTTTTACGAAACCTACGGAAGTTGCTGCTTTCCAACCAGAAGCACTTGATATTTTTGCCTCCAACTTATATCGTTCTATGATCACAGATAAATTCAAAACAACATTTTCAAACGAATATGAGCACCCTATCTTGCGCGTTTAATACGCAAGATAGAGTGCTCATTCTATTTCTAATCTACAATTTTAACAATAGCAATTGCTAATGCCCCTGGTCCAATATGGCAAGATACACTTAAAGATAACGTATCCTTTTCCACCTTGTACTCTGGAAATGCTTCTTGCACTTCTTCTACCCAGCCATCTAAATCACAGTCACTTGATGTAACTGCATAGATTGCCATATTTTTTCCTGGAAAACGTTCTTCCAAATCTTTTTTGGCAGCTTCAATCATTGTTTTTTTCGCTGCTTTCCATCCACGTACTTTCGAGAAAGAATCAAGTTTTTCGCCTTGAATTTGCAATACTGGTTTGATGTTTAACACAGAACCAATCGCAGCAGCAGTTGGTGTTACACGTCCACCTTTTTTCAAATATTTCAAAGTATCTACTGTAATATAAATACTTGCTTCTAATTTTTCTGTTTCTAAGATTTCTTTGATCTCAGCTGCTGTTTTTCCTTCTTCCACTAAATGTAACGCATCCATAACAGATGATTTTTGTGTAACAGAAATTCTTTGGTTATTTACAACAACCACTCTTCCTTCGTAATCTTGTGCCAACATTGCTGCTGTGTTGCATGCACTGCTCAAACCAGAAGAAAGTGGAATATGTACCACTTCATCGTATTCTTCTAATAATTTGTCCCAAGATTCTAATAAATCTCCTGGTGCTGGCATAGATGTACTGATTTCTACATCCTCTTCTAATTTTTCAAAAAATGATGTTCTATTTAAAGTAATGTCTTCTAAATATAATTCTCCACCAATAAAAAATGGTGTAGGCACTACATAAACTCCTAATTCTTTTGCTTGTGACTGTGTAATTCCACAATTACTATCTGTGGAAATTGCAATTTTGCGTGACATGCTCTATATCCTCCTACTAATTTTTAAAACTATGAATTGGTGCTGGAATACGTCCTTGACGATTTATAAATGCACTACAGTCAAATTCATTTACTGGCATAATTGGCGCATATCCTAACAAACCACCAAATTCAGCAATCTCTCCAACATCTTTTCCGACTACCGGAATCAAACGAACTGCTGTTGTTTTTTGATTTACCATACCAATTGCCATTTCATCTGCAATTATTCCAGAAATGGTTGATGCTTTTGTTTTTCCTGGAATTGCGATCATATCAAGGCCAACTGAACATACACATGTCATTGCCTCTAATTTTTCAAGTGTAAGTGAGCCTGCATTTACTGCATCGATCATTCCTTGGTCTTCACTAACTGGAATAAATGCTCCGCTAAGTCCACCTACATAAGATGATGCCATTACGCCACCTTTTTTTACTTGATCATTTAACATTGCAAGTGCAGCCGTTGTTCCTGGTGCACCTACTCTTTCTAATCCAATCTCTTCCAAGATTTCTGCAATACTATCACCTACTGCTGGTGTTGGTGCCAAAGAAAGATCAATGATACCAAATGGAATACCAAGACGTTTGGAAGCTTCTCCTGCTACCAGCTGCCCTACACGTGTAATCTTAAACGCTGTTTTTTTAATGGTTTCACAAAGTGCTTCAAACCCTTGTCCACGCACTTCTTCAATGGCGCGTTTTACTACACCTGGTCCACTAACGCCTACATTAATTACTGCATCGGCTTCTGTTACTCCTAGAAAAGCACCTGCCATAAATGGGTTGTCATCTGGTGCATTACAGAAAATAACAAGCTTTGCACATCCTAACGAATCCTTTTCCTTTGTGGCTTCTGCAGTTTCTTTAATCATCTCACCGCACAGCTTTACAGCGTCCATGTTGATTCCTGTCTTTGTAGAACCTACATTTACAGAGCTGCATACACGTTCTGTCACAGCCAATGCTTGTGGAATGGAACGGATCAACTTTTCTTCCGCAGATGTCATTCCTTTCGAAACGAGTGCGGAATATCCACCAATAAAGTTAACACCTACTTCTTTTGCCGCTTGATCTAATGTTTTTGCAATGGAAACAAAATCTTCGCTTGTCTTACAGGCAGCAGCTCCAATCAAAGAAATTGGTGTGATGGAAATACGTTTATTTACAATTGGAATCCCAAACTCATGCTCAATTGCATTTCCAGTAGAAACCAAATCTTTAGCAAGTGTAGTAATCTTTGTATAAATCTTTTCATTTAATTTATCCAAATCCGAATCAATGCAATCCATAAGACTAATTCCTAGTGTGATTGTACGAACATCTAGATTTTCTTGGGTAATCATTTGATTCGTCTCAGTTACTTCATAAATGTTAATCATACTTTCTCTCCTGCTTCCTATAATCTATGCATTTTTTCAAAAATCTCAGCACGTTGTGAACGGATGGTAACGCCAATATCTTCTCCTAATTTTTCCAACTCAGTAAAAATATCACCGATTTCTTTTGTTGCATGATCCATATCTGTGATCATCATCATATTAAAGTACCCTTGCACAATCGTTTGAGAAATATCAAGAATATTAATTTGATTTTCTGCAAGATATGTACAAACTTTTGCAATAATACCAACCGTGTCTTTTCCTACTACTGTAATAATGCATTTTTTCATGGTTGACCTCCTAAATTACACACACAAAATTTCTGATATATCGTCTCTGGCAGCAACCATGAGCGGAATATCATCTCCACGATATGGTGTTGCTCCCATCGTCACTTCCAATTTCACAGTTTCATATGCCAATTCTGCATAATTATTTTCTTTACTTAAATGGCCTAATACAATATGCTTTAGTTTATCATGTAATATTTCACAAAGCAACCTTCCAGATAATTCGTTCGAAAGATGTCCTTGGTTTCCAAGTACACGTTTTTTCAAATAATATGGATATGGTCCCACTTCTAGCATATGTACATCATGATTTGCTTCTAAAACAATCGCATTCAAATCTTTCAGATTTTCAATCGTATAATCATTATATACACCTAAATCTGTTGCAACTGCAACTGATTTTTCACCATGTTCCATGCGAAACCCAGTCGGTTCGTTGGCGTCATGCGAGATCTCAAAAGGACGAACTTTCACATCTCCAACTTCAAACACTTGGTCTGCCTTAATTTCACGCATAAGTCCTTCTGGAAATTTTCCAAGTCCTTTGTAATTCATAATTCCTTGAATCGTTCCCTTTGTGGCATATACTGGCACACCATATTTTCGGCAAAACACGCCAAGCCCTTGAATATGATCCGAGTGTTCATGGGTAATCAAAATCCCGTTGATTTCTTCTCCTGTAACACCAAGTTGATTCAATCCTTCATCAATTCGTTTTTTACTAATTCCTGTATCTACCAAAAGATGTGTGTGATCACTTCCCACATAAATACAGTTTCCACTGCTACCACTTGCAATGCTGCATAGTCTCATTATTTCTCTCCTAAAAATTCATTGCTTTATCTATCTGAAAACAAGTATCTGCAAATGTGCCGCTGTTGTCAATCACTTTTTGACAGTGTCTACGGAATATTTCTTCCGAAAGCTGAGCAGCAATCATATCATCTATTTTCCTGTCATCATAACCTCTTGATGCTTTCAAACGTTCTCTTCTTACTTGCTCATCCGTATAAATATACCACAACTCATCGCAAATTTCATCATAATGATCTTCTATCAAAAGAGCTGCTTCCAAGACAAACAAAGAAACACCTTCTTTTTGTTTTCTTGCAATCTCTTCTATGATGTATGTCTTCACTGCAGGATGTGTAATCTCATTTAACACCTGCATTTGTGCCGCATCCGAAAACACAATGTTTCCTAGCTGCTTTCGATTAATTGTTTTGTCTTCATTTAAAATTGTTTTCCCAAACTGTGCCACAATATTTTCATAACAGATTTCTCCCGGGCACTGTAGTTTCCATGCCACATGATCTGCCTGACAGATATATGCATGGTATGTTTCTTCTATATAAGAGAGTACGCTGCTCTTTCCAGAGCCAACGCCTCCCGTAATTCCTATCACTTTCATTATTTTGCCTCGTACCAATTACTTCCTGTATGCATATCTACATCCAATGGAACCAATAATTCCGCAGCATGTTCCATTTCGTACGCTAAGATTTCTTTCACACGTTCTACTTCTGATTCATGCGCTTCGATAAGCAATTCATCATGCACTTGTAAGACTAGTTTTGATTTCAAGTTTTCTTCACGAAGTCTCTTATGCACACCAATCATGGCAAGCTTCATAATATCTGCAGCCGTACCTTGAATTGGAGAATTCATCGCTACACGTTCTCCAAAAGATCTTTGCATAAAGTTTCCAGAAGAAAGTTCTGGAATTGGTCTTCTTCTGCCAAACAACGTAGAAACATACCCTTGTTCTTTACCTGCCTGAACAGATTCGTCTAAGAATGTTTTAATTCCTGGATATGTGGCAAAATAATTGTCAATATACTGCGCTGCTTCTTTTTTTGTGATACTCAAGTCTTGACTCAATCCAAACGAACTGATTCCATATACAATTCCAAAGTTTACTGCTTTTGCATTTCTTCTTTGTAAATCTGTCACTTCATCAAATGGAATATGGAACACTTGCGAAGCTGTCATACGATGAATATCTCTTGCTTCTTTGTATGCAGAGATCAAATGTCCATCTCCAGAGCAATGCGCCAAGATACGAAGTTCAATTTGAGAATAATCCGCATCTACAAAAACATATCCTTCTTCTGGCACAAAAACTTTTCGAATCATTCGTCCCAACTCGATGCGAATTGGAATATTTTGTAGATTTGGCTCTGTACTGCTGATGCGTCCTGTCGCTGTAATTGTCTGATTAAATTTCCCGTGAATCCTTCCATCTTCTGAAATATAATTTTGAAGTCCATCTGCATAAGTAGATTTTAACTTTGTTAATTGACGATATTCTAAAATGCTGGAAACTACTGGATATTCTGGTGCAAGTTTTTCTAATACTTCCGCCGAAGTAGAGTAACCTGTTTTTGTTTTCTTTCCATTTGGAAGTCCCATATGTTCAAACAAAATTACACCTAATTGTTTTGGAGAATTGATATTAAATGTCTCCCCTGTCATTTCATAAATACGTTTTTCCAATGCAATGATCTGTGTTCCCAGTTCATCTCCGTATTGTTTCAAAGCAGCACCTTCTACTTTGACACCATTTCGTTCCATTTCATATAAAGTAAACACAAGCGGCATCTCGATTTTGGTAAATAACTCTGCCATTTCTGTCTCTTCTAATTTCTTTTGCAATGGTGCATAAGCAGCGTATGCTGTATATGCTTCATACAATGCCTTTTGAACCACTTCTAATTTATCATCTAACAAAATATCTAGTTGCTCTCTTGCAACATCCATATATTCATAATCATTTTTCAGAGGATTTAAAAGGTAAGCTGCAATAATTGGATCAAAGCATACTCGTTCCTCTATATCCGAAAGATGTTTTAAATGTTCTTTCAGATTACAAATCGAAAGAACCTCTACTTCTTTCGAAATTGCTGTTACTTCCTGCAACAAATAATCTAACGAAATTTCTCCATCTGTTGTTATCACATAAATATCTTTTTCTCCAAAGCTGATTCCAATCCCAGTCAGCTCTGTCATATTTACAAACAATGGAAGTACATTTTCTGTATCTTTATAGAAAGAAATTCCGACCACTTTTTGCCCTTTTGCTTTGGCAAAGATAGCTTCCGCTTCTTTCTTCTTAGTAACTACTTGGAAAGCATCCTCAATTTTATTGGCTGGTCCTGTCACCTCAAAACGTGATAGCAGATTTTTAAATTGCAATCTTTGGAAATATACATACGCTTCTTCTGTGTATAAATTTTCCAATTTTGCCTCTGTTAACTCATAAGGAAATTCTGCATCCACGTTAATCGTTGCAAGTACTTTACTAAGTTCTGCCAAATCATAATGTTCCATCAATGCCTTCGATGCACGTGGTGGCTTTAACTCTTCCACATGTGCATACGCATTTTCAATAGAACCATATGCTGTAATAATCTTTGTAGCTGTTTTTTCACCAATGCTAGGTACGCCCGGAATATTATCGGATGTATCTCCCATCAATGCTTTCAAATCAATGAATTCCTTTGGCGTTACTTCATAGCGTGCCTTTACATCTTCTGCATAATAATCCTCAATTTCTGTTTTCCCTTGCTTTGTTTTCGGAATACGAATTTTTACCTTTTCCGTTGCAAGCTGAAGTAAATCTCGATCCCCTGAAACAATCGCAACATCCAAACCAAGGGCTTCGCATTTCTTAGATAGGGTTCCAAGCAAATCATCCGCTTCCAGACCTGCTTGTTCTACAATCTTAACGCCCATGGCTTTTAACACATCTTTCATTACAGGTACTTGCTGACGCAGTTCATCCAACATCGGTTTTCTTGTCCCCTTATATTCTGGGTACATTTCATGACGAAATGTTGGCGCATGCACATCAAACGCCACTGTTAAATATTCTGGTTTTTCTTCTTCTAAAATCTTAAATAAAATATTCAAAAATCCGTAAATCGCATTTGTATGAAGTCCTTCTGAATTTGTCAAATCTGGCACTCCATAAAAGGCACGATTCAAAATACTATGTCCATCGATCAATACAATTTTTTCACTCATACTATTTCCCTGCTTTCATAAGCTTTACGATTGTCGCTTCCACCGCATTGTAAGCTTCTTCTAAATCTTCTATTCCCAATACCGCCATTTCCATCGGACAACGTCCTGTTTTTGTTCGATTTTCTATAAATGGTACTAGTGTCTCATACTCGCAAGTCACTTGATAACGCTCTAGGACTTCCTTTGCCTCTTCGCTCATCACATCGCCATACACCGCTTTTGCTTTTCCTAACACGCACATCATAGCTGCAGCTTTTCCAATTACTTTATCTGCTACAACACTGTTTACAAATGCTTGACGATCTTTTCTCACTTCTTGCATCAAAGGTTTGATTCCTCGTTCATAGGAAACCGTTCTTTCCCCTGTAGATTCTAAAATAACACACGTATACTTTTCGTCTTTTAATATACGCACTGCTTCTTCCAAACGACTATACAATCGTAAATCCTCCTTTTTTCAGTTTCTTTTCTAGAATAGGAATCAAAAGTAATTGCAGCAGGATTCCAGGTATTCCCGAAAGTAATTGCATTGCAAATGTTGTACCTAAGGCCTCTGGCAACTCCAAAAGTGAAACTGCTGCCGTTACTCCGACTAAATAGCACCCACGACCAACGATCATACCTGCGATCAAACTTTTCCATACGGAATATTTTCGTCGCATAAATCCAGTCGTAACACCATATCCAATCATTTCCACCATTACAAAATATAGTTTTGGAACAGGCGGCATCCCTGTTAGTATGCTGCTTAAAACAGGAACAATACCTCCTATGCATCCTCCGTACATTGGTCCTAATAACAAGCCAGATAATAATACTGGTAATTCCATTGGCAGAAAGATCATTCCTGCACTCTCTCCTAAAACATGAAATACTTGTGGAAGTAAGATGCCAACTGCAATCAAAACTCCACCATATGCTAATTTAAAATTCTTTTTCCCCATAATAAATCTATTCTATCACAAATCAATTTCCATGGCAATGAATATGAATTTCATTAATTTTCAAAAAAATATTGACAATTTGTTTTTCATACGTTATTATAAATGAGTCGTTAGGACGCGGATATGGCGGAATGGCAGACGCACAAGACTCAAAATCTTGCGGGGGTGACCTCGTGTGGGTTCAAGTCCCACTATCCGCATTAGACCTTGGAAAATTCTCCAAGGTCTTTCGTTTTTCTATATCAAAAAGAATAAGCTTGTTGTCAATCTGACAACAAGCTTATTCTTTTTGCACTATCTTATTCTATGGTAACATTTCTATTTAAATAATGAAGTAGACAAATATCTATCTCCTGAATCCGGCAAAAGAACCACTATATTCTTTCCTGCATTTTCTGAGCGTTTTGCCAGCTCTGTTGCGGCTTTCAACGCAGCTCCGGAAGAAATTCCCACAAGAACGCCTTCTGTTACTGCAAATCTCGCCCCTTCTTTAAATGCATCTTCATTTTCCACCGTAATGATCTCATCATAGATTTCTGTATTTAATACCTTTGGTACAAATCCTGCTCCAATTCCTTGAATCATATGTGAACCTGCTTTTCCACCTGATAACACTGGACTTGAGGCTGGTTCTACTGCAACAATCTTTATTTTAGGATTTTGCGATTTCAAATATGCTCCCACGCCAGTAATGGTTCCGCCTGTTCCCACAGCAGACACAAAGATATCTACCTTTCCGTCTGTCTGCTTCCAAATCTCCGGTCCAGTGGTCTTTCTATGAGCATCCGCATTGGCTGGATTCTCAAACTGTCCTAAAATAACTGCGCCTGGAATCGTATCACGTAGTTCATCTGCTTTCGCAATCGCACCCGCCATTCCTTTCGCACCTTCTGTCAATACCAATTCTGCTCCATAGGCATGCAGTAAGGTTCTTCTTTCTTCACTCATTGTTTCCGGCAATGTCAAAATTGCTCTGTATCCTTTTACTGCTGCCACCATAGCCAAACCAATCCCCGTATTTCCAGAAGTCGGCTCAATAATTGTTGCTCCTGGTTTTAAAAGACCGTTTTTTTCTGCATTTTCAATCAACTCCAATGCTGCACGGTCTTTCACAGAACCTGCTGGATTCAAATATTCCATTTTCGCCAATAAATTAGCATTTTCTGCTCCTACTTGCTTACTGTAACGGCTGGTTTTTAATAATGGTGTATTTCCAATCAACTCTAATGCACTTGATTTCACATCACCCATAACCAATTCCTCCGTTCCGGTTTTTGATTTATTTTGTTAATTTTTCAAATTCTTCAAAGCAATCAAATGTCGCAAAATAGTCGGATGGTTTTTCTGCTCGACGAATCATCTTCACATTACCATCTTCTTGCAACAATAATTCTGCGGATTTTAATTTTCCATTATAGTTATATCCCATTGCATAACCATGCGCACCTGTATCGTGAATCACAAGCACATCACCCATATCAATCTTTGGTAATTTGCGGTCAATTGCAAATTTATCATTATTTTCGCAAAGAGAACCTGTAATATCATAGATATGATCACATGCTTCGTCTTCTTTTCCCATTACAGTAATGTGATGGTATGCACCATACATCGCTGGACGCATCAAATCTACTGCACAAGCGTCACAGCCAATATATTCTTTGTGTGTATGTTTTTCATGAATTGCTTTTGTCACAAGACATCCATATGGTGCCATCATAAAGCGACCAAGTTCTGTATAGATTGCAACATCACCCATACCTGCTGGCACAAGCACTTCTTCGTATACTTTACGCACACCATCTCCAATTGCATAAATATCGTTTGGTGTCTGTTCTGGGCGATATGGAATTCCAATTCCTCCCGATAAGTTGATAAACTTAATATGCACGCCTGTTTCTTTTTGAAGTTTAACTGCCACTTCAAATAACACTTTTGCAAGCATTGGATAATATTCATTCGTTACTGTGTTACTTGCAAGAAATGCATGAATCCCAAATTCCTTTGCTCCTTTTGCTTTCAAAACTTTGAATGCTTCAAAAAGCTGTTCCGTTGTCATGCCATACTTTGCATCCCCTGGATTATCCATAATGTCATTACTAATCTTAAACAATCCGCCTGGGTTATAACGGCAACTGATTGTTTCTGGAATTTTTCCAATTGTTTTTTCTAAAAATTCAATGTGTGTAAAATCGTCTAAGTTAATGATTGCACCTAATTTATCTGCATAAGCAAATTCTCTTGCAGGTGTTGCATTTGACGAAAACATAATATCTTCACCCAATGCGCCAATTGCTTCCGATAACATTAACTCTGTGTAAGAAGAACAATCGCATCCACAACCATATTCTCTTAGAATTTGAATCAAATATGGGTTTGGTGTTGCCTTGACTGCAAAATATTCTTTAAACCCTGGATTCCACGCAAACGCTTCCTTTAACGCTTTCACATTGTCACGAATCCCTTTTTCATCATACAAATGAAATGGTGTTGGATATTCTTTTATAATTTCATCTAATTTTTCTTTTGTAACAAAAGGTACTTTACTCATCTTATGTTTCTCCCTTCGTAAATCCTATGCTTCACTTTATCACGTTACAATAGAAATAGCAAGACTACTTTTTTAATACAAAAAAAGAAGCAGATGTTATTCTGCTTCTCGTTGTTGTTGTGTTGTGTGTCTGTATTTTGTTTGATAACTTTAAATTATTTTCTTAATCCTAATCTTTCGATTAATGAACGGTATCTTTCGATATCTGTTTTCTTTAAGTAAGCTAATAAGCCTCTTCTTTGACCTACCATTTTAAGAAGACCTCTTCTTGAGTGGTGATCCTTTGGATTTGCTTTAAAGTGATCTGTTAATTCGTTAATTCTTGCTGTTAATACAGCTACTTGAACTTCTGGAGATCCTGTATCGCCTTCTGTTCTAGCATATTCTGCCATGATTGCTTGTTTCTTTTCTTTAGAAATCATTTTTTGTTTCCTCCTATTTTTCTTTTAATAACGCCTAGCATTAAGTAACGGCTGGAGTATCCAATTACCGAACACCGGCTTCTCATACCCGCTTATAATACCATAGCTTTTCTATATTGTCAAAATGTTTTTTATTGTTTTTCTACATTTTTATGTGTATCACAATACGAATAGCCTAGCAGCTTATCTACAAGCGCATAATTTCCCTTCGAAAACTCTTCTCGAATATAGGTGCTACTAATCTCACGACCTTCGTAGCACATCTTTTCTATCACTTCTACCTGGTAACCATACTCAGCAGCATATTGTTCTAACAATTGATAATTTCCCTGCGCTTTATATCCAAATCGAAAATCTTTTCCAACCACAATATATTTTGCATGGAACTTTCCAACTAGGATTTCCGAGATAAATGCTTCCGCCTCTATTTCAGAGATTTCCTTTGTAAACGGACAATCAATGAAATAGTGAATCCTTCCATCTAGTTTCTCTGCCTTTTCTTCGTTTGTAAGTAGATTTTGCTGTCCTTTTTGTTTCATATCAAAAGCAAATACAATTCCTACCACATCATCTGTTTCCTGATGTTCCACAATACGTGAAATCAAAAGCTCATGTCCTTGATGCAGTCCATCAAATTTTCCTAATGTGATTGCCGAATTGCGTGATTCTTGATATGATTCCATTCCTCTAATATATTGCATTTAATTTCCTCTATCAAAAAACATTTTTTGCAGCTTGAACAAGCCTTTTTCTGCCTGAAATTCGTAAATTGCAATAAATTGCTTTTGCGAATTATATACACGTACTTTCATTCCGTCCTGCAATTTTAATTTCTGGTCTATATGTTTTGGTAAAAAGAAATTTCCGTTATATGCAAACGAAACATATTCATCCTTCAAAACTACCGCTTCATAGTCAGAAAACATCTCATCAATCGGAACAAGGATTTCTTCTAATCTTCCTTCATTTTTCACTGCTTGCACTTCTGCTAAAGAATAACTTTCTTCTAACACAAATCGACTTACTCTTGTACGAATCAACTCTTCCATACAGCCGCCACATCCAAGCTTTTCTCCAATATCCTGACACAATGTACGAATATAAGTTCCTTTGGAACAAGATACTTCCATTCGAATGCGTGGCAGTGCAATTTCTTTGATATTAATTTCAAAGATTTCTACACGTCTTGCTTTTCGTTCGATCACAATTCCTTCTCTGGCAAGCTCATACAGCTTTTTCCCATTGACCTTCAAAGCCGAATACATTGGCGGAATCTGGTCATAAGCTCCTACAAAGGATTCTACGATTGCAACAACATCCGCTTCTGTAATTCCCTCTGTACTTTTCTCTTCCAATACCGTTCCTGAAATATCCTGCGTATCCGTTGTCTTTCCCAAAAGCAGTACTGTTTCATATGTTTTATTCTTATCTGTCAACATATCGCACAATTTTGTAGCTTTCCCGAAGCATACCGGAAGCACTCCCGTTGCATCTGGATCCAATGTGCCTGTATGACCAATTTTCTTTTGACCTACTATCCCACGAAGTTTTGCAACTACATCGTGAGATGTAAATCCTTTTTCTTTTCTTATATTGATAACTCCGTGTACCATAATTACTCCTACATTTGTAAACGAATCTGTTCTACAATCTGTGCTACGATTTCTTGAACAGTTCCTTGCATTGTTACACCAGCTGCTTTCACATGTCCGCCGCCGCCAAAATACGATGCAACTTCGCTCACATTTATATCTCCGGATGCGCGAAGACTTACTTTATATTCCTTTGTATCTAATTCATACAAGAATATGGCAACTTCCACACCTTTTGTAATACGAAGCTGACTTACAATACCATCCAAATCTTTTGGTCCAATTCCATATTTTTGCATGGTTTCTTGTGTAACATAAGACACAATGCATCTTCCATCTAAAAGCAATTCACTGTCAAGCAATGCCTTTCCTAACACCTGATTTTGTTCATATGTTTTTTCATAATAGGTTTTATCAATGATTTCTGGTGCGCGGATTCCTTTTCGCATTAAATTCGCAGCAACTTCCATCGTTTCTGGTGATGTGCAAGAATATTGGAACACACCTGTATCATGAACAATTCCTAGATAAAGACATTCTGCCACTTCTGTTGTAATCTTGTCTGCATCAAGCAAACCGTATACAAGTTCTGCTGTTGAGCTTGCATCTGGCACAATATAATTTTCATCTGCGAAAGACATATTACTGATATGATGATCGATGCAAAGTGTTTTCTTTGCATTCTGAAACAGGACGCTTGAAAAACCAAGGCGTCCTGCATCTCCACAATCTAATGCGATAAATAAATCATATGATTTTTCATCGGCTATTTCATGGATAATGTCTTTCGTAGCTTTTATCATTGTTTGAAAGCTCTCTGGAATTTCTTCCAAATACACATCCACTGCTATTTCTGGATAACATGTTTGCATGTATTGGTACAATCCCATTACGGAGCCGGTACAATCCCCATCAGGTCTAACATGACCACCAATGGCAACTGTTTTCACATTTTCCAAAGCACGATTCAACATATTATTCATCCTCTTTTTTGATATCTTTTGTTACATCGTCAATCTTTTTCGACATTGCCACACCATATGCAATGGATTGATCCATAACAAATTTGATTTCTGGTGTGTTACGCATATTTAACTTTCTTGCCAATTCACGACGAATAAAACCTTCTGCACTTTGAAGACCTTTTACAGTATCTGCTTGTGCTTTTTCATCGCCAAAAACGCTAATATATGCTTTACAAGTTTTTAAGTCTGGTGCAACTTCTACCGCTACTACGGAAGTCATTGGGGCAACTCGTGGGTCTTTGATTCCCCCACGAATAATGTTGCTTAATTCTCTTTGCACTTCACCATTGACTCTTGTATTTTTAATACTATTCTTTCTCAAATCAATTCCTCCATTAGTCTCTTATCGAGGTACTTCTACCATCTTATAAGCTTCTACTTGGTCAAGTTCTTTTACATCATTGAATTTTTCGAATACGAAACCACATTCATAACCAGCTCTTACTTCTTTTACGTCATCTTTGAAACGTTTGAGAGATGCAAGTGGTCCATCAAAGATTACAACGCCATCACGAATGATACGAGCAGAACATCCACGTTCAAATGTACCATCTAATACATAAGAACCAGCGATTGTACCTACACCAGAAGCTTTGAATGTTTGACGAACTTCTGCATGACCTAATACTTTTTCTTCAAATACTGGATCTAACATACCTTTCATAGCTGCTTGCACATCTTCGATTGCTTGGTAGATAACACGGTATAATCTCATATCTACGCCTTCACGTTCTGCTGTTTCTTTTGCTGTTGCATCTGGGCGAACGTTGAAACCGATGATAATTGCATTTGATGTAGATGCAAGTGTAACGTCTGATTCGTTGATTGCACCAACACCGCCATGGATGATCTTAACCACAACTTCATCATTTGAAAGTTTTAATAAGCTTTGTTTTACAGCTTCTACAGAACCTTGTACGTCAGCTTTTACAATGATTCCAAGTTCTTTTAAGTTACCAGCTTGAATTTGGCTGAATAAATCATCTAATGACATTTTTTGTTTTGTTTCATCGATTAATTTTGCTTTGTTTTGAGCGATAAATGTTTCTGCAAAGCTTCTTGCATCTTTATCATTTCCACATCCAACAAATACTTCCCCTGCGTTTGGTACGTCATTTAATCCTAAGATTTCTACTGGTGTAGATGGGCCAGCTTCTTTTACTCTGCGTCCCTTATCATCCATCATAGCTCTTACTTTACCATAAGCTGAACCAGCTGCGATAGGATCTCCTACGCGAAGTGTACCTTTTTGTACTAATACAGTAGCAACAGGTCCTTTTCCTTTATCTAATTCCGCTTCGATTACGATACCTCTTGCACGACGGTTTGGATTTGCTTTTAATTCAGCAACTTCTGCTGTTAAAAGAATCATTTCCATCAATTCTTCAATACCTTCTCCAGTCTTAGCTGATACTGGTACGAAGATTGTGCTTCCACCCCAGTCTTCTGCGATCAATTCGTATTCTGTAAGTTCTTGTTTTACTCTTTCGATATTTGCACTTGGTTTATCAATCTTGTTTACTGCAACAATGATTTCGATTCCAGCTGCTTTTGCATGGCTGATTGCTTCTACTGTTTGTGGCATTACACCATCGTCTGCTGCAACTACTAAGATTGCAATATCTGTTGAACTTGCACCACGCATACGCATTGCTGTAAATGCTTCATGTCCTGGTGTATCTAAGAATGTGATTTTTTCTCCATTTACTTCTGCTACATAAGCACCGATGTGTTGTGTGATACCACCAGCTTCGCCTGTTGTAACTCTTGTATTACGGATTGCATCTAGAAGAGAAGTTTTACCATGGTCAACGTGTCCCATAACACATACAACTGGTGGACGTTTTTTCATTTTGCTTTCGTCCTCTTCTTCTTCTTTTAATAATTCTTCAATTACATCCACAACTTCTTCTTTTTCACAAAGTACTTCAAATTCCATTGCGATTTCTTCTGCAGTTTCAAAATCAACTTCTTGGTTTAATGTAACGATTTTTCCTTGCATGAATAATTTCTTAACGATCACAGATGGTTGAATCTTCATGTGATCTGCAAGTTCTTTGATTGTAAGTACTTCTGGAATTGTAATCATTTTGATTTTTTCTTCCACTTTTTCTACTGGTTTTGGTTGTGTTTTTTGTTGTAATGGAATATTCTTTCCACCTTTTTTATTCTTTCCGCCTTTTCCGTCTTCGTTGTCACGGTAGTTCTTTTCTTTATCTTTTTGTTTGTAATTTTCTTTTGCTTTTTGACGTGTTTGTTTTTGTTCTGGAACGATTGGAGCTGGGATAGATGGTCCATCATTTCTTCTGTTGTCTCTTCTATCGTTTCTTCTATCGTCACGTCTGTTATCATCACGTCTTTCTCCGCGATTGTCATCACGACGTTGTCCTTGGAAGTTTCCTTGTGGACGGTTATTATTTCTTTGTCCTTGTGGACGATCTGTTCTTTCTTGTCTATTGAAGTTTGGTCTATCTGAACGTTCTCCTCTAGGAGCGTTGTTGTTTGCTGGTCTTTCTCCTCTTGGAGCACCATTCATTGGACGTCTTTCTCCACGGTTATCATCACGACGTTGTCCTTGATAATTTCCTTGTGGACGATCGCTTCTTTGTCCTTGTGGGCGATCTGTTTTCTTTCCTTGACGAGTGTTTTGTGGTCTAAATACTTGCACGATGTTTTTCTTCTTTTCATCTGTTTTTTCTGCAGCTGGTGCTGAAAATCTATTTTTAACCATCTCAACATGTTCGTCACTAAGAGAACTCATGTGGCTTGAAACTTCCACATTTTTTTCTCTAAGGAAATCGATTACTTCTTTGTTTGATTTATTTAATGTTTTTGCTAGTTCATGTACTCGGACTTTTGTCATTTACTAACTACCTCCTCTATGCAATTGTATTGTGTGCTTCTGCGTCTAAATGTTTCATAATTCCTTTCGCAAATCCATGATCTGTGATTGCAATGCTTGCACGGAATTCCTTTCCAATCGCATGGCCCAACATTTCTTTATCTCCATAAAAATAAATTGGCACCTCGTAGAATTCACACATATTTTTAAATTTCTTCTTAGTATTGTCTGATGCATCTTCCGCTACAATTACGAGTTCTGCCTGAAAAGATTTCACTTCTTTTTCTGTGCAGAATTCACCACTTGCAACTTTCCCTGCTTTTGTTGCCAGACTAACGAGTGATAATGCTTTACTTAACTTCAAGTTGTTCCAACTCCTTTTCTAGCTTTTCGTAAACTTCTTTTGGAATTGCCTGTTTGAAAGAACGCTCTAATCCTTTTGATTTCACTGCTTTTGCAAAGCATTCGCAGGAAGGGCAAAGGTAAGCTCCGCGTCCATTCTTCTTTCCCGTTGTGTCTAACACAAACTCATTGTCCGAAGTCTTTAAAACACGCATCATTTCTTTCTTACTCTTCATTTCTCCACATCCTACACATTTACGCATAGGAATCTTTTTATTTACACTCACGAAATCACTCCTTGACTATTCTTCTACTTCGATTTCACTTAAATCCATGTAGTTTGCTGGAAGATCTCCTGCTTCGATTGCTTGTGATTCGCTCTTGATATCAATTTTATATCCTGTAAGACGAGCTGCTAATCTTGCATTTTGTCCTTCTTTACCAATTGCTAATGATAATTGATAATCTGGTACAATAACGCTTGCTGTCTTTTCATCTGGATCCGCTGCAACTGAAATAACTTTTGCTGGACTTAAAGCATTTTCAATTAAAATTGCTGGGTTTTCGCTCCAGTTGATGATATCGATTTTTTCTCCGCGAAGTTCATTAACGATTGCATTTACTCTTGCACCGTTCATACCAACGCAAGCTCCTACTGGATCTACATCTGGATCATTTGACCATACAGCAATTTTTGCACGAGAACCAGCTTCTCTTGAAATACTCTTAATTTCTACAATACCTTCTTTTACTTCAGTTACTTCTGCTTCGAATAAACGTTTTACAAGTTCTGGGTGTGTACGGGATACTAAGATCTTAGGTCCTTTTGTTGTATTTTTAACTTCTACTACATAAAGTTTAATACGTTCTGTTGGTTGGAACACTTCCCCTTTTACTTGTTCATTTTCTGTAAGCATTGCATCTGCTTTTCCTAAATTAATACTTACATTTTTACCAACGTAGCGTTGAACGATACCTGTTACGATATCTTTTTCTTTTTCAAAGTATTGATCATAAACAACTTTTCTTTCTTCTTCACGGATTTTTTGAAGAATTAAGTTCTTTGCATTTTGTGTTGCAATACGTCCAAATGCTTTTGATTCTACTGGAATTTGAACAATATCACCTAACTCAAATTTAGAATCGATCATTTTTGCATCTGCTAAACTGATTTCTAACACGCTATCTTCTACTTCTTCTACAACTGTTTTTTCTGCATATACAGAGTATGCACAAGTTTCACGATCCATGATAACTTTGATGTTGTCTGATTTTCCAAAATGGTTTTTGCAAGCGTTGATCAATGAGTTTTCAATCGCTTCTAATAATGTTTCTTTGCTGATTTCTTTTTCTTTTTCAAGAATTGTCAATGCTTCTAATAATTCAGTGTTCACTTTAGCCATTTTATTATTTCCTCCTAAAATCTAAAAATCCAATGCTAAACGAATCAATGCGATATCGCATCTATCAAATACTTCTGTTGTTTCATCTTCGTATTCAATCGTAACAGTATCTTTATCGTATGCTTTTAAAATTCCTACGAAATCTTTTTGACGATTGATTGCACGATAGGTACGGATTTCTACTTCTTCTCCAATACTTCTTGCAAAATCTTTTTCTTTCTTTAAAGGTCTTCCAAGTCCTGGAGAACTTACTTCGAAAATATAAGCGTCATCAATATAATCTTTTTCATCTAAAATATCTGAAAATGCACGGCTTACGACTTCGCAATCATCCACTGCGATTCCACCTGGTTTGTCAATATAAGCTCTTAAATACCAGTTGCCCCCTTCTTTCACATATTCAACGTCTACCAATTCAAATCCATGACTTTCCACGATTGGTAATAAAAGTTCTTCTGTTTTTTGTTCGTATACTTCTCTCTTAGACACGTTAAACCTTCCTTTCTAACGACATATCGAAATCGTCATTCAAACAAAGAAGAGTGAACGTTGCGTCCACTCTTCTGCCGATTTCCTTATGTTTCTTATATCACTATAGCACTCGCATTTGTAAAATGCAAGTGTTTTTTCTTATAATCTTGATTTTGTTCCTGTGCCGCCTCTGCTAGCTAGTTTCAAACGATTCAGTGTAACTTCTTTTTCTTTATAAATGACTTTTGCCTCTGTCCCTTCTTCAAACAAATGCACTTGCGCCACCGTATCATTCTTCTGCAATTTGATTCCTTTCACACCTGCTGCCGCTTTCTTCATTTCTGAAATCTCGCCGCTTGGGAATCGTAAGAAATATCCACCTTCTGTCTGCATTACTACATGGTGATTGTCGTTCAATACCTGTACGCTGATCAGTTCATCATCTGCTCCTAACTTTGTTGCTGCCACAGTACGTTTCGAAACTAAGAATTCATTTCCATCTACTTTCTTCACAACACCTTGTTTCGTAGCAAACAATAACTTCGCGATGCGGAATTGGTTTTCATCACAGATATATACAATCTGTTCTTCGCTGCTATTGAAATTACTTACATTATCAATTGGAGTACCTTTGTCACGGAATTTGCCATGTGGAATATCAAGGACTTTCGCCTGATGCATCTTACCTGTATTGGTAAACATGCAGACCTTGCCAGTGTTTTTACAAGAAACGACGTATTTATTCTCTGTATCTGCTGCCTCTTTGTTTCTTTCGTAAGTTGCAATATCCACTGTTCTTGTATATCCAAAACGATCCATCAGAAGAACGACTTCTTGCTCTTCTATTTTCTTTTCCTCAAAGACTGCTTCTTCCGCATTTTCCACTACAGTACGACGTTTTCTTGCATATTCTTTTTTCACACGATCCAAATCATCCATGATTACTTCTGCCATTGCATCATAGTTATTCAAAATCTCTTCATAACGCGCAATGTTCTTCAAAGTTGTTTCGTGTTCTAATTGAAGTGCTTCGATTTCCAAACCAATCAATTTGTATAAGCGCATTTCTAAAATTGCCGTTGCCTGACGTTCTGTAAAACGAAGCATCGATGCCATCTTTTGTGAAATCTTTGTTTTGAATTTGATGTTTTCTGTAACTCCATTTGTCAGACAAGCTTTCGCATCTTTGATGCTTTTACTTCCACGAAGGATTTCAATGATCAAGTCAATCACATCACAAGCTTTGATCAACCCTTCTTGAATTTCTTTCTTGTCCATTTCTTTTGCAAGTAATGTTTTATATTTACGAGTAGCAAGTTCAAATTGGAAGTCTACGTGATGTTCGATAATGGTTTTCAATCCCATTGTCTCTGGCTTTCCATCTGCTACTGCAAGCATATTCACACCAAACGTATCTTCCAAACGTGTCTTCTTATATAACATGTTTTTCAGATTTTCCACATCTGCATCTCTACGAAGTTCTAACACAATGCGGATTCCTTCTTTGGAAGACATGTTAGAAATATCTACAATATCATTTGTCTTCTTGCTTTCTACAAGTCCTGCTACGTCATTTAAGAACTTACCGATTCCAGCACCAATCATGGTGTATGGAATTTCTGAGATTACAAGACGTTTCTTTCCGCCTTTCATCTCTTCTACTTCCACTTTACCGCGCACCTTGATTTTACCCATACCTGTTTCATAGATATGAAGCAAATCATCTTTATTTACAACGATACCACCTGTTGGAAAATCTGGTCCTTTTATATATTTCATCAACTGCTTTGTTGTGATTTCATTATTTTTCATATAGGCTTTTACAGCATCCACCACTTCCCCTAAGTTGTGTGTTGGAATACTCGTTGCCATCCCTACTGCAATCCCTTCCGCACCATTTACCAATAGGTTTGGAATACGAACTGGAAGCACTTGTGGTTCCTTCTCTGTCTCATCAAAGTTTGGCATGAAATCTACTACATTTTTATCCAAGTCTGCAAGAAATACTTCTTGTGTAATCTTTGCAAGTCTTGCTTCTGTATAACGCATGGCAGCTGCTCCATCACCTTCAATGGAACCAAAGTTTCCATGCCCATCTACCATAATCATTCCTTTTTTGAAATCTTGTGCCATTACTACAAGGGATTCGTAAATGGAACTGTCACCGTGTGGGTGATATTTCCCCATCGTATCCCCTACGATACGAGCACATTTACGGTATGGTTTATCATAGCGAATCCCCAATTCATGCATATCGTAAAGGGTTCTTCGCTGTACTGGCTTTAATCCGTCTCTTACATCTGGAAGTGCTCTGGCAATAATTACGCTCATGGCATAATCGATGTAAGATTTCTTCATCACATCAGAATATTCTGTTCTAATGATCTGCTCTGTTGGCAGTGTAAGTTGTCCTTTCATCTTTTGCCTCCTATACATCTAACTCTGCTTCTTGCGCATTTTCATAAATAAATGCACGTCTTGGTGGTACTTCACTTCCCATTAACATTTCTGTTACTGCAGATGCCATTCTTGCATCTTCGATTTCCACACGTTTCATCATACGTGTTTCTGGATTTAAAGTCGTTTCCCACAATTGTTCTGCGTCCATTTCTCCAAGACCTTTGTAACGTTGTAATGTGAATGGTCCTGTTTGACGCTTTCTATATTTTTCTAATGCTTTATCATCGTACAAGTATTCTTCTTCTCCATGCTTTGGCATTGCCTTGTAAAGTGGTGGCATTGCGATATAAACATGTCCTTCAAAAATAAGTTCTGGCATAAAACGATAGAATAACGTTAATAATAAGGTAGAGATATGGGCACCATCTACGTCGGCATCGGCCATAATGATAATCTTATCATAGCGAAGTTTAGAAATGTCAAAGTCATTTCCATAGCCTTCTGAAAATCCACATCCAAACGCATTGATCATTGTTTTGATTTCTGCATTTGCAAGAACTTTGTCAATACTTGCTTTCTCTACATTTAAGATTTTCCCACGGATTGGTAAGATTGCCTGATACATACGATCACGAGCAGTCTTTGCAGATCCTCCAGCAGAATCCCCTTCCACAATGAAAATCTCACATTTACTTGCATCTCTGCTTTCGCAGTTTGCCAATTTCCCATTGCTGTCGAAGGAATATTTTTGTTTTGTCAAAAGGTTTGTCTTTGCTTTTTCTTCTGACTTACGAATCTTGGCAGCTTTTTCTGCACAACTTAACACTTTCTTCAAAGTATCTAAATTACGGTCAAAGAAACGTACAATCTCATCATTTGTTACTTTCGAAGTTGCTTTTGCAGCATCCGGATTATCTAGTTTTGTCTTTGTCTGCCCTTCAAATCTTGGATCTGGATGTTTGATCGATACGATTGCTGTCATTCCATTACGAATATCCGCCCCTGTAAAGTTCGCATCCTTTTCCTTTAAGATTCCAAGCTCTCTGGCATATTGGTTCATAACCGTTGTGAACGTTGTCTTAAATCCAGTTAAATGCGTTCCGCCTTCTGCATTATAAATATTGTTACAGAACCCAAGTACATTTTCATGGAATTCATTTACATATTGGAATACCACTTCTACTTCCACGCCGTCTGCTACGCCTTTGAAATAAACAGGATCATGGACTGATTCATCCTTTTGGTTCAAATCACGAATAAATCCTAAGATTCCTTCTTCTTCGTGATATTCAATGTGTTCTACTTCCGCACCACGTCTGTCTTCAAAAATAATCGTAAGCTTTGGATTCAAATATGCTGTCTCGTGCAAACGACTCTTGATTTCTTCGGCTTTGAATTTTGTCTTTTCAAAAATTGTATCATCTGGTAAGAAATTTACTTCTGTTCCAGTTTTCTTTGTCTTTCCGAGAATTGGCAATAGTCCGTTCTCCAATTCTACTACTGGAATCCCTCTTTCATAGCGGTCATGATGAATTCCACCATCTCTGCTAATCTTGACGTCCATATAGATAGAAAGCGCGTTTACTACGGAAGAACCTACACCGTGAAGACCACCACTTGTCTTGTAGGAAGCATCATCAAATTTACCACCTGCATGTAATGTTGTATAAACCACACGCGCAGCTGGGATTCCTTTTTGATGCATACCAACTGGCACACCTCGCCCATTATCAATGATCGTCGCTGAGCCATCTTTCTCCAAATATACTTCAATCGTATCGCAGAATCCTGCCAAATGCTCATCTACCGCATTGTCCACAATCTCATATACAAGATGATTTAACCCTTTTGTAGATACACTCCCAATATACATCCCCGGTCTTTTTCGAACCGCTTCCAATCCTTCCAGTACGGCAATACTGCTTGCATCATATGTATTTTGTTTTGCCATTCTTCCTTAAACCTCGCTTCATCTAATCTTTAACTAATCTATAATAGCACAGACGTTCGCTTCTTGCAAATGAATTTCCATCACTTTACAAGAACTTGCTCCAGTACATTTGCCAATGCTTTCATTGCATTTCGCATTTCCGAAACGGTATTCGTCTGTGCCCCTGCTTCAATCAATAGAGACTTCGGCATCATATGAAGGCTGTAACGATATCCTTTGAGATAAATCTTTCTTGCCAAATTAGGATAAAGCTGTTCTGTTGCCAGCTGCATCTGCAATGAAAAT
This sequence comes from uncultured Faecalimonas sp., assembly GCA_964540565.1. GTDB lineage: Bacteria > Bacillota > Clostridia > Lachnospirales > Lachnospiraceae > Faecalimonas. Next base: position 19,059 of record CAZINB010000013.1, on the reverse strand, counting down.
GCCAGATTATCCTGAATATATGGATTTGGCAAATAAGAAATCGAACCATTTGCTTTTGTATAGCTAAGTCCGTTAAAATACATAATTTTTGCTGTCTGTTCTCCATCAATTTCTGTCACCAAATGTTTATCCTCTCCCACGCCATCTCGATGCAGATCAATGACCACCTCAATGCTTGGATTTTCATTTAAGATACCCTGAACTGCTTCGACTGCATATTGATAGGCACTGCTGCGGTCTAGCTTCCCATTAATCAAGTCGTACACTCCACTATGATGCATGGTCTCAATTCCTTTTTCATTCAAAAGTTCCGATAAATATGCTCCCATCCCAACAATTGTTGTGTTGCTGTCACCCGAAACAGAATCCCGAAAAGCTTCCTGGGAGTGGGTGTGGAAAATCAACACTTTTGGTCCTTCTTTATCCACATCAATATGCATATCCTTACCTAGCAGCGTCTCTGCATTCAGTAACTCTTCTGATACACTCGTGGTACTGTCCACCGTATAATATTTACTCAAAAGATAAGAAAAATCTTTGAGTTGCTCCAGTGACACGGACTGTACCGGTTCCGCAGGGGTTTCTTCTATTTGCTCCAAATCTTCCGCAAGGCGGTCTTCGTCTGCTGCCTGCTGTTGCAAAAGCATTTCATAAGTCAAATGGTCTTCCACCTGCACCACTGTTTCTTCTATATCAAGCGTGTATGCATAAAGAGGACTGCAAAATTGATACACCTTTTCCAGCCAACTCGTTGTATTTCCCTTTACCACATAAAACATTCCAGGAGACCATAACCGCTCCAAATATTCCCAATGATTACATATATAAATACCAAAAATTACAATCAGACATAGAAACCATTTCTTTTTCACATATATCACTCCAGTACTTTCACAATATATGTGTCTTGTCTTCCTTTTATGATTCCTTTTCCGGGGAAAACAAAAGATTTAATCCCTGAGCAATGGTTTTTCCAATCCATTCAACTGACTCGTCAATATTCTTAGGGGTCACAAACATTCCATATAAATGCGGTGCAATCAGCTCCTGCATCACTTCATACTTTTCTTCTTCCTCCAAATGCACAAGCAGATTTTCCATGGTATCCCGCACAATTGTCGCTGCATCTACAACCGTCGGAACGCCAATCGCAATTACAGGAACGCCCAAGGTATCTTTGCTCAGCTCACTTCGATGATTTCCCACACCAGATCCTGGATGAATTCCGGTATCTGCAATCTGTATGGTCTTATTCAAGCGTTTCGTATTCCTTGCTGCAAGCGCATCTACTACAATAATCCCATCTGGTCTTATTTCTTCCGAAATCCCTTTGATAATTTCCCAGGTTTCCATTCCCGTTTGCCCCATCACCCCAGGTGCTATGGCACTTACCATATGCGCTGTATCTTCGCCCATAGCGTATTTCCCATATTCCCGAACAATGTGACGATTCACATGAAGTGCATCCACAACACGTGGTCCTAAAGCATCTGGCGTTACCTCACGATTTCCTAGACCAACCACCAGAATCGTAGCATCTTCCTTCGCGATAGGAAGCACCTCCTTCAAATGCATTGCCAATTCTTTTGCGATTACAGTATGGTATTCTCCATCTGGCAAAACAAGATTGGCAACTTCCATGGTAATATAGGTACCAATTGGCTTTTTCATGGCTTTTGCACCATTTTCTGTTAAAATCTTTACTTCTGTAGTGCGGATTTCTTTCTCCTCATCATAAAATTCTTCCACACTCACGCCCGAAATTTCTACATTATCTGATTCATAACGCTCCTTATCTTCCAGTGCCAAGTCCGTATGAATGGAATAACTGCTTAACATGTCATAATTCCTCACTTTTTTCTATATTGATTTAGAGTTTTCCCTATTTTTTTCGAAATATGTATTGACATTTTAGAAAACATCCCTTAAAATACATGAGTATGCATCGGTAGGACGTCCGTGTCCGGGTCTATTGGTGCGTTATTATTTGAAATTAATCACATTGTATGGAGGTGTTCACATTGGCTAACATTAAATCAGCAAAGAAAAGAATCTTAGTTAACGAAACAAGAGCTGCTAGAAATAAAGCAATCAAATCAAGCGTTAAAACAGCTATGAAAAAAGTTGAAGCTGCTGTTGCTGCTAACGATAAAGCAGCTGCTACAGAAACTTTAAAAGCTGCTATCGCTACAATCAACAAAGCTGGTAGCAAAGGTGTTTATCACAAAAACACTTGTGCAAGAAAAGTTTCTCGTTTAACAAAACTTGTTAACACACTTGCTTAATTCTTAAACATATAAAGCATAAAACAAGCACACCGTCATGTGCTTGTTTTTTTTAAGTGATAAACAGAAAATGGAGTTGCCAGATGACAACTCCATTGTTCTTCCTATAAGAATACATATTTTAAAACAAATAACACTGCTAATACATACATAAGTGGTGTTATTTTTTTTGCTTTTCCTGCTGCAACGTTAATGATTACGTAAGAAATAACACCTAATGCAATCCCTTCTGAAATACTATAAAGTAATGGCATTCCTAATAAGCAAAGGTATGCTGGAATAGATTCTGTCATATCTTCAAAGTTAATTTCTACAACAGCTGAAATCATTAAGAATCCAACATAAATCAATGCTGGTGCTGTTGCGAATCCTGGAATCGCACAAAATACTGGTGCCAAGAAAATAGACGCTAAAAATAGCACACCTGTTACAACAGAGGCTAACCCTGTTCTTGCACCTTCCGATACACCTGCTGAACTTTCTACGAATGTTGTTGTTGTAGATGTTCCTAAGATTGCACCTGCCGATGTCGCTACCGCATCTGCTAATAATACGCTACGAATACGTGGAAGATTTCCATCTTCATCAAGCATTTTCGCTTTATTTGCAACCCCGATTACGGTTCCTAATGTGTCAAATAAATCTACAAATAAAAATGCAAAAATGATTACGAAGAAATCAAGAATACGAATTGCTCCAAAATCAGCTTTGAAACATTGGCCAAATGTAGAGCCAATCGCACCTAGATTAAATGTAGACCAAGAAGGGAATAAGGAGTAAAATCCATTTTCTACATCTACTACATAGATGCCTGTCGCTTCACAAATCATACCGAGTACCCATGTCACTACGATTCCATATAAAATTGATCCTTTTACTTGTCTTACCGATAAAATAATGATTACAAATAACCCAACAAGTGCAAGTAATGCACCAATTCCTACCGTATGAAAGTTTTCTCTAAAATTAACTACTGTAACTAATGTCGAATCACTATTCACTACTAATTTGGCATTTTGTAAACCGATAAATGCAACAAACAAACCAATCCCTACAGATACACCTTTTTTCAGCTGCAGTGGAATTGCCTGGAAAATAGCTTCTCGCACATTTGTAAGAGATAGCACAATAAAAACAATCCCTTCTACAAATACTGCTAGTAACGCAATCTGCCAACTATACCCAAAATGACCGCATACTGTGTATGCAAAGTAGGCATTTAACCCAAGTCCTGGTGCTAGTGCAAATGGATAATTTGCGCCAAACGCCATAACTAACGTTCCAATAAATGCTGCAATCGCAGTTGCCATAAGAACTGCATTCTTGTCCATTCCACATTCTGATAAAATCTGTGGATTCACTGCAAGGATATACGCCATTGTCATAAATGTTGTAATCCCACCAATGATTTCTGTCTTTGTGTTTGTGTTGTTTTCTCTTAAGTGAAATAATTTTTCTAACATGATAACTCCTCATTCCTTTCTGAATTATTGACGAACACAATTGCAATTATAGATGTTTTATCAGAAAATACAAGACAAAATAAGTGGATATTGCAAAAATGCAATACCCACTCTTCTATTAGTTATTAATTAATTTATCTTCGTCGCTCCAGCTGTATAATTTACGGATATCTGCTCCAACGATTTCTGATGGATGTTCTGCAGCACGTTTTCTCATTGCTTTGAAGTGTACTTGGCTTCCTGCATCAGACATATCTAATAAGAAATCTTTTGCAAATGTACCATCTTGGATGTCAGCTAATACTTTCTTCATTGCTTTCTTTGTATCTTCTGTGATGATCTTAGGTCCTGTGATGTAATCTCCATATTCTGCTGTGTTTGAAATAGAATATCTCATTCCAGCAAAACCACTTTGGTAAATTAAGTCTACGATTAATTTCATTTCATGGATACATTCAAAGTAAGCATTTCTTGGATCATATCCTGCTTCTACTAATGTTTCGTATCCAGCTTGCATCAATGCACAAACACCACCGCAAAGAACTGCTTGTTCTCCAAAAAGGTCTGTTTCTGTTTCTGTTCTGAATGTTGTTTCAAGAACACCAGCTCTCGCTCCACCGATTGCTGCTGCATATGCAAGTGCGTTATCTAACGCTTTTCCTGTTGCATCTTGTTCTACTGCTACTAAACAAGGAACCCCTTTTCCTGCTTGGTATTCACTACGAACTGTGTGACCAGGTCCTTTTGGTGCAACCATTGTTACATCAACATAGCTAGGAGGTGTGATACATCCATAATGAATGTTGAAACCATGTGCAAACATTAACATATTTCCTTCTTCAAGGTTTGGTTCAATATCTTCTTTGTAAAGTTTTGCTTGTTTTTCATCATTGATCAAAATCATGATAACGTCAGCTTTCTTTGCTGCTTCTGCTGCTGTATAAACTTCAAATCCCTGTGCAACTGCTTTATCCCATGAACGGCTTCCTTCATAAAGACCAATAATCACGTTGCATCCTGATTCCTTTGCATTTAACGCATGCGCATGACCTTGACTTCCGTAACCAATCACTGCGATTGTTTTTCCTTCTAATAACGATAAGTTACAATCCTCTTGATAATAAATATTTGCCATATGTATCTCCTCCTAAAAAATATATTAATCTTCTGAGTCCCAAGCTCCTTCAGAACCCCTTGACAACCCTGTAATCCCTGTACGAGCAAGTTCAAGTATCTCATATCCAGACATCAATTCCAGAAATGCTTTTACCTTCGAGCGCGTTCCTGTCATCTCCAGCATTAACGAATTCTTCTCAACATCTACGATTTTCGCTCTGAAAATATCAGCAACTGCAATGATTTCACTTCTCTGCGCTGCATCTGCTTTCACCTGCAGCATAATCAATTCTCTGCAAACCGATTTTCCATCTTCTAAAATCTTGATGCTTACTACATCTTCTAACTTAGCAAGCTGCTTTTCAATCTGGCTTAAAATTTGTTTATCACCAGTTGCTACAACAGTAAGTCTTGTCAAGCTCTTATCCATCGTTGTTCCCGATGTAATGCTGTCGATGCTGTATCCTCTTCTACTAAAGAGACCAGCGACGCGGCTTAAAAGCCCTGCGTTATTATTAACTAGTAGCGAAAACACTTGTCTTCTCATAACATCCCTCGTCTTTCTATTTTTTGGTTTTAAAAAACAGAGTGCGTTCTGTTTTTATATCATAACAATCGCAACTCTGTTTGTCAATACTTTTTCTTATCCTTTTTGTGCTTCAATTTGTTCTGCCAGGTCATTTAAATACACCCAGCGTTCCATTTTTTCCTCCAAAGCTTTCTCTGCTTTCTCTTTCTCTGCCACGATCTCTGATAATTTTGCAGAATTTGTCGCATTCGCCATCATATCCGCATCTAAGGATTCTATTTTTTCTTCAAGCGAAGCAATATCTTCATCAATTGTATCGTATTCTCTCTGCTCCTTATAAGAAAATTTTAATTTTGTTGGCTGATTTTGTTTCCAATCTTTCCCAGAATCCTTCTTTTTAATCTCTGTCACTGGTTGGCTCGCTGCTTCTTCACGAAGCTTTGCTTCCAAATAATCGGTATATCCACCTTCATATTGTTTTAAATTCCCATTTCCGTCAAATGCAAAAATACGTTCCGCCAAATTATCTAAAAAATAACGATCATGAGATACTGCAATCACAATTCCTGCAAATGAATCCAAATAATCTTCCAAAATCGTCAATGTTGGAATATCCAAATCATTGGTTGGTTCGTCCAAAATCAGTACATTTGGCGATGACATCAGCACTTTGCAAAGATACAGACGACGCTTTTCTCCACCAGATAATTTGCTGATTGGTGTGTACTGCATATTTCCATCAAACAAGAAGCGTTCTAACATTTGAGACGCTGTGATGCGGCCATCTTTTGTCGGCACATACTCTGCCACATCTTTGATATAATCGATGACACGCAAATTGCCATCCATATCTTCTGCTTCCTGTGCGAAATATCCGATTTGAATGGTATCACCAATTTCAATTGTACCCGCATCTGGTTCTACTCGCCCTGTGATCATCTTAACCAAAGTCGATTTTCCGCATCCATTTGGCCCAATGATTCCGAGACGCTGATTTTTTAACACAATATACTCGAAATCTTGAATCAGAACCTTTTCTCCATAACTTTTAGAAACCTGATGCAATTCAATGGTCTTTTTCCCCATACGAGTACCAATGGATTCTAATTCCACAACGGCATCACGGACAGGTGCCACTCCATTTTTCAAAGCTTCCAAACGCTCCAATCTGGCTTTTTGCTTTGTCGTTCTAGCACGGCAGCCACGTTTTGCCCACTCAAGTTCCATACGAAGCACACTTTGACGTTTTCGCTCTGTTGCAAGTTCCATCTCTTCTCGCTGAGCTTTCAATTCCAAAAATTCCGAATAGTTCGCTGTATATCCATATAATTTTCCATGACTGATTTCTAAAATCTTGTTTGTAACTCGATCTAGAAAATAACGGTCATGGGTTACCATAATTACAACGCCTTTAAATTTATTCAAATAATCTTCCAACCACATTGCCATTTCATTATCAATATGGTTGGTCGGTTCGTCCAAAATCAGTACATCCGCTGGATTTACAAGAGTGCGGGCTAATGCCACACGTTTCTTTTGTCCACCAGATAAATGTGCAATTGCCTCTTCATGATCAAAAATCCCCAGTTTATTTAAGACGGTTCTCGCTTCCACATCATGATTTCCATCGGAAACATAAGAAAATACCGTAGCTCCTTCTGGAAATTCCGGATTCTGCGGCAAATATGTGATACGAAGTCCATTTTGTCGGATAATCTGTCCTTCATCTGTCTCTTCCAATCCTGCAATCATCTTTAGCAATGTAGTTTTCCCAGTTCCATTGATTCCAATGATCCCAATCTTGTCACCCTCATGAATGCCATAAGAAACATCATCAAAAACTTTTTTCGCTCCATATAGCTTACTTACATGTTCAATGTTTAAAATATTCATCCTCTATATCTTTCCTTCTTCTTCTAAATGTCGCAATAATCCTTCGCAGCCTTCTAATACATCATCGTATGTGATGTCGAAGTTTCCTGTGTACCAAGGGTCTGCAATGGATTGTCCTGGTCGGTCTGTAAAGTCTAATAATTTGTAAACTTTATGCTCTGGATCTTGTCCTATAATGTACATCAAGTTACGCACATTATTTGTGTCCATCACGATCAAATAATCGTAATTATCGTAATCTTTCTTTGTTACTTGTACTGCTCGATGGTCTTCACATGGAATACCAACCTCTCTTAATTTCCGGCGTGTTCCATGGTGAACGCCATTTCCAATCTCTTCGCGGCTTGTCGCTGCGGAATTAATGTAAAATTGGCCTGTAAGGTTGCGTTCGCGCACGAGATGCTTGAACACCATTTCGGCCATGGTGCTACGGCAGATGTTGCCGTGGCAGATGAATAATACTTTTGTCATAATTTTTTTCGTACCTTTCTATGCCAGGTTTTGCCCGTATTTGCTGGATTTTTCGCTACTTTTTAAGGATTTTTCTTAACATAGAAAAAATCGGCATTTTGGCAAAAATTGGCGTATTTTTGCATGTTTTGGACTGCAATCATGTTATGAATCATGTTAAACTTGCAGAGTTTAACATTGTTGTTTTTCCTTGATTTTACTGGGTTTTTCAGGATTCAGGGATGTTTTGTTCTGCTTTTTTGTTAAGCTATTTATGTTAAATCTCACTTTTTAGGCGGATTTAACACTATAAATCGTTTTATACAATGTTCATCTTTTGCATCTCTTCTCTAGCATCTTCAAAGCTCATATGCGTGTACACATCCAAGGTAACTCCGATTTCGGAATGACCCATCAGATACTGCAGTGTCTTTGGATTCATTCCTGCCAACGCCATATTGGTGCAATAGGTATGTCTGCACACATGAGGCGTAATCTTCGGTATCTGCAACTTGTAAATCTTATTGTACTTTTCACAGATATGCTCAAAATACTTCTGCCAGTGCAATGCAACCATAGGCATCCCATTTTTGTCCAGATACAGAAATCCTACATACTTTCCAATCATCGGCTCTTTCTTCGGTGCTTTTCTATTTTTCAATATGGTCTTGAAGCACTCATATACATCCGGTGTCATTGGAAGCACACGCTTGCCTGCGTTGGTTTTGGTCGGCTCAATCAGATATTCCATGTCTGAGAGTCGCTGCAATTGATGATTGATATCTATGGTCCGTTCCTTCATATCAATATCATGAATGGTCAGGCCACAGAATTCCGAAATTCTCATCCCGGTCTTAAATAAAATATAGATACCTTCGTAATACTTCGAAAAATGGGGATCATCCTTGACAAATTTCAAAAATGCTCTTTCCTGCTTCTTTGTGATCGCTTCTCTGCGGATAGAATCATTGATGACAACTGTTGCAAGATGAAACTCAAATGGATTCTTCAACAAAATATCATCATCCACTGCCATTTGAAATGCCGGGCGAAGCACACCTCGAATTGTATGGATAGAGCTATAACCACGTCCGTTCTTCTGCAACTGAATCAACCATAATTTCGCATCCGAAACACGAATATCACCAATCTTGCGACTGCCAAATTCGTCTTTCTTCAGGACATTGATCACGGTCTTGTAGCCCGCCTGGGTAGACTTGCGAACACCGGTCTTGAGTCCTACATAACGTTCTACCAAGTCCAGAACTGTATAACTGCTCTCAGAATACTTTCCATATAGGATTTGTTTCTTTTGCACAGATTCAATCTGTACTCGCAGTGCTACACAATCCTTTTTCCCGGTAGGCAGCTTATCGGATTTCTCCAGCTTCCAGCTGTACAGGTTTTTCTGTTTCCCATTTTCATAATACGTATAACGGTATCTACCGTCTTTGTTTTGGCTTTCTCCTTCTCTTAAAAGTCGGTTCTTGTGATCTCTTCTGTCAGTTTTCATAGAAAATTTCCTCCTAAAAAACGGAGAAGCCTCTGCCATAGCATACTGTTAATATACCATGAAAGAGGCTGGGTTTCTATGGGGAAAATTACGTTTCACCCAAATTATTCATTTTTTGATAGAATCATCTCTTTTTGTTTTATAAACTCAAGTTTTGCTGGAACAGTGTTAATTTGTCTTATAAACTCATCCTCACCAATCATCTTTACAACATTAGCAATCAGTACAGCCTCCTTAGGCTTGTCCTTATAAAAAATGTGCACTCTAAAGCAATCCTCTAGAAAAAATTCTCTTAGAATATCACTATCTGTTACATCTAAAGAATGTCCAAATATGTATACATCCGTAATTCCTGTATTTTCATAGGCTGCATGCATACGTGTTTTCACATGCATAGCATATTCTTTCTTACTTTCTTCAATCCAATATCGATAAATAAATCCCGTCTCCATTAAAACTCTTTGTGTAAATTTCTTAAAAATATTGTAGTTTGTATGTTTGTGTGCTTCTTCCCTTTCCCAATATTCATCAACTCCTAATACCATATTCATGTTACATGAATCATTTTTCTTAGTTTCTCCATGAATATGATGAACTTTTGTTTTATCTTCTGAATATAAATCTTCAAAAATATGCGTATAATTAAAATTTATTATTTTCTTTGCATTTACAGCTTGAATATCCGGAGATCTGTATAAAACATCACATTTTTCGACTTTTTCTATCAAGTACATTTCAAATTCTTTAATCAGATTTTCCAAATCACAGCCAAGATCATTTATCAAATCCGAATATGTTTTTTTTGACACTCCTTGCGCACCTTCGCCATTACTATAATGCCTTGCATACAGATTATAAAAAAGTACCATTTTTTTGTCATCATTTATTTTTGAAAGTTCTACAATTTGATTATGTATATTAGAATCTTGTTCATCAAAAATTTTTAGAATATGACTAATTTCCATCTCAAAATCAATCCAATTTATACCGCAAAGAAGATTTCTATTATGTAATCCACACAGATAATCAATCCATACATTATGCTTTATCAATTCATCTCCAACAACTTGTTCTTCAGATATCAATTTCTTTTTATTGAGAACATATTCTAGAAAATCAGTATAACGAGTGTTAAGACCATGAGCCAGATCAAATCCATTTCCTAAAATCAATATACTCATACACAAATCCTCCATTATCATACTCATCAGTACAATTTTCATCTATATATTAACTAATTTTAACAAACGGTTGGAAGAGTTACAATATATATACGTTTTTTTCGCTCACCTTCTCCACTTCCTTCTTCGCTTCTTCATACCCCAAATGCGTATACACATCCATTGTTGTCGCAATCTCCGCATGTCCCATGAGATACTGCAGCGATTTTGGATTGATTCCCAGTCGTGCCATATTAGTACAGTAGGTATGCCTACATACATGCGGTGTGATGTTTATCATCTGGATTTTGTGTGTTCGGTTGTATTTTGCAACCATGCGGTGCAAGTACCCTTGCCAATGATCTGATACTTTCGGCATTCCATTTTTGTCCAAGAACAGAAATCCAATCTGTTTATCAACCATTGGTTCTACCTTTGGACGTTTTCGTTTTTTCAGGATACGTTGAAATGTTTCATATACACCGGGTGTCATTGGAAGATTCCTTGCACCGGAAGTTGTTTTTGTCTCTGTAATCAGGTATTGCATATTCGGAAGTCGCTGTAACTGCTGATGTACATGGATGATTCGCTCTTTCATATCAATATCCTGTATGGTCAGTCCACAAAATTCGGAAATTCGCAATCCTGTATGAAATAGAATATAAATCGCATCGTAATACTTACTGTAATGTTTATCGTTCTTTACAAATTCAAGAAACTGTTCCATCTGCTCTATTGTGATGGATTCCCTTTTCTCAGAATCATTTTTTATGACATTCAATATCGGAAATTCAAATGGATTTTTCAGAAGCAAGTCATCATCTACTGCCATCTGAAATGCCGGTCGCAACACGCCTCGGACATTTTGTATGGAGCTATATCCCAAGCCATTTTTCTGCAGCTGGATCAACCACAGTTTTGCATCTGATATTTTTACATCTTTTATCTTTCGCTGACCAAATCCATCTCGTTTCAAACGATTGACCGTAGTCTGATAATTGGCTTTGGTGGTCTGGCGCACGCCCTGTTTCTGAGCGATATACCGTTCCACCAGATCAATCACTCTGTAATCTCCGCTCACATGATTCCCATATAACATCTGATGTCTCTGCAGTTCTGCCACTTTCTCACGTAAGGAAATGTCTGGTCTTTTCCCGACAGGCATCTTGTCTGTCGGTTCCAGTTTCCAGCTGTATAAAGATTTTTGCTTTCTATTTTCATAATATGTATATCGGTATCTTCCATCGAGCAACTGTGTCTCACCTGTTCTGAGTACTCGATTCTTATGGTCTCTTCTTCTGGTATTCACTGAACATCCTCCCTTCTATATGCAGCTGGTTTGGTCTACATATATTTCAAATTTACCGCGTTTTATCTTCGTATTCGACCCATTTTTCAAGATAAAATCTGCCGTTGGATTTTCATCTACAATCTTACGGATCTTCTTTTGACCGATACCAAAATAATCGGCTGCTTCTTCAATTGATAATGTGTATTTTTTCCAAATAGGCACTTCGAACATATGCAACTCCCCTTTCGCTAAACTCTTTCGTCCATAAATCTTTTAAATTTGTCTTTACGCTCGATTTCTCGCAAATTTTTTCCATCCACTTGGATTGGTCTGCACATACTTAACACTCGATCATAAATACGTTTTTTCCCTATATCTGTTTCTTCTTTTAATTCACTCAAAGTTAGATTTGTCGTTACAATCAACGGTTTATTCGAACGATACCTCGCATCGATCACATTAAAAACCTGTTCCAACCCATACTCAGTTCCACGCTCCATCCCCAGATCATCAATGATGAGCAGACGGTTCGCACACAGCCTTTGTATGTGTTCATTTCGTTCTCCATAATGTGCATTCAACTCATTTAAGATTGTTGCAAAGTTTGTCATGTGTACTGAAACTTCTTGCTCCACCAGGGCATTTGCAATGCAACCAGCCATATAACTTTTTCCAGTTCCTACGCCTCCCCATAAGAGCAGACCATTATTATCTGATTCGTTGCGCTCCCAGGCATTTACATATTTTTCTGCCAACTCCATCTTTGGATTGAGCTGATTATCATTTTCAAATGTCCAGTTCAACATAAATTTGTCTGAAAAGCATTTACTTCGCAAATCACTTACAATGCGTTCATGCTCTAGCCATTTTGCACGTGCTGCCATCTGTTCCTGTTCCGTTCGTCTGCATAGACACATCCTTGGATGAACTCTTTTTCCAAACATTGTCTTCCCTTCCGGAAAATATGCTTCCTTCGCCTCATGGCAGACACCACAATGCAATAAACCATCTTCTCCATAATAATCAGCTGATTCCACAGTTGTCTGCTCCAATTTTTCAATATCTCTGTTCATTACAGGCTCTCTCCTTCCTCATACGAATAATCCATAAATCGTATATCTCTTTTGTAATTAATATTTTGTTGTTTTATATAGTTATTAGGTGGCTGATAGCTGGCTTTCTTAGATTCGCTTTTGTGACCAACTGAATGACGGTTTTCAGGCTCTATGAGTGGCGGTTTACTGACCGTATCTACATCTCTCGGCAATTTGATATATAACCGATTCGCCCTGCCAAAATCTGCTCGAACACGCTCCAAAAGTCCCCGACCACTCAATTCATTCAACGCCTTTTTTACCGTCGTTTTTCCTTTCCCCAACGCCTTCGCCAAGTCTTCTATGGGATAAACACAATAAATGTTTCCATTTTCATCTTCCCATACATTTTTCTGTGACAAATTCGCCCGGTTGAGCAGCACCGAAAAAAGAAGCTTCGACGTACTGGAAATATCCATATCCACTATGAATTGCGGCAGTGGAAAATACACCGGTAAATGTGTATCACATTTTAAATATTCCGTCTGATACATAATAAATATCACTCCCTTCTATATTCTTTATGGGGACAAAAAACAACGAAAGTGCCGAAGTTTTTTTGAAACTTTATAAAAATTTTCCCTTCACTGTATAGTGGGGACAAATTTTAGCCAAAGTGTCGAAACTTTTTTCATTTTTTCTAAAAAAAATTATTTTCCCCTCTACTTCTTTTATGGGGACACTCCAAACACCTTTTGGTGAATTTTTTCCTCCTACTTCTTAGGTGGGGACGGATTTCTTAAGTTTCAACGACTATTTTTGAAACTTTTTTTATCTTTTCCCAATACAGTTATGGGGACAGGCGCTTAATAAAATGCCGAACTATTTTGAAATTTATAAAAAAGAATCTCTGAGCAAATAAAAAAGTCCTGATCAACCAACTTTCCAGTCAGTCAATCAAGACCTTTTTCCCAATATATTCTGTTGTAAATAATCTCAGAGCAAGTTCCACCGTGTTAAACAAAAATGATTTTCATCCTTTTATTTACACCGTCACTTGCTGGAGATTGCAATTCCCCAGTCCCATGCTATTCGATACTCATGTAGGTTAGAGCAAGTTCCATCATGTCAGACAAAAACTCATTTCCATGATTTTGTTTCCATGAACTTGCTGGGGATTTCTACTCCCCAAACCCACATGACACAACACTTTTCTTAAGAGCAAGTTCCACCGTGTGATACGAAAACTTGCAAGAGCAAGATTCACCACGAGGTTCAAAAACTCATTTCATAGTTTTCGACGACACGAACTTGCAAGGGATTTTCACTCCCCTGACCCTTGAAAAGTGTTGTTCTTTCTTTGGTTCCTATCGTCACAGTCTTGCAAGCAAGGGAAGGAGATTTAGTAATTTAATGAACACAAATCTGATCTGATTTAACTTCGTCAAAGCTGTGTTTCAAATGAATCTCCCGCATTTCGATATGTTTATCAATATAATCAAGCAGCTCTGTTCCATCTAGATATATATACATTTGTGGCGCAACAAAACCAGGGACATCATGTTTTAAATCTTCAAGTGAAATCTCTGTAGTTTCTTGAAACTCCTCAATTTCCATAGCATACCGATATGATTCTTGATATTTCTCAATCCGAGCAACTGCATCTTTATCATATTTAAATGCTGCCTTCCAATCGGATAACAAATGTCTTTTCCCCAAATATACAATCCCTGTAATTGCTTTAACAGGCGTACTCACATACATATATGCCATAATTGGTTCATCTGGAAAATTTCTTCTATGTTCAAATATTTTCTTTCCAGATTTTATTTTTTCATATACTTCCGGTTTGAAGCTTAAAAGCATTTTTCTCACTTCTGACACCGCCCTAATTCCACTTACATTCGATATTCAGAACTTCCATAGGCATACTAATAAACTGAACATCGAACTTGAGGCTTGGTTCAACTTTTGTACTTGCATTGTGAATTCTAAAGCTAAGCTGCCATCCATTGTCAAGATACATTTCTACAGTGTTATCACTATTCGGTTTAAACTCAAGTGCAACAAGTCTTGTAGGCAATTTAACAACAGGAACTGTAATAGCTGACACCTTGTTCTTTGCTGGCTTATTCAACGTATCATGCATATTAAAGGTATGAATCATTGTAATTCTCTTACTATCCTTACTCACAACTTTATAATAATCTTCAACACCAATCAAATATTCAATCATTTTTCTTGGCATTGTATTATCTTTCTTGTTTGCACGATTTATCTCATCAATAAATGCCTGCAGCAGCGGAATATAAACTTTCTGACCCTTCTCCTCAATTTCAGACCACTTAGTTCCATTATCTTTTTCCTGCTTCAGCAACTCAAATATTGGTTCAACTGCATTCCAATATTCATCGGAGCAAGGCATTTCGAACCATTCTTTTCCAAAATCCAACTTGTGACTTAATCTACTATGCTTAACTGCATCATGATTGTGCTTAATACTTAACCCGATTTCCCATTTAATATCATTTCGTTTTACAACGATATCTCTAACATCACCTTTTACACCTTGACCATCCTTCTGGAATTCAAGAGTAAGCTCATCATTATCAATTTCTGCGATTCTCGGCTCAAGTTCTAATACAGTATCAACTGCTGCCCCAGCAGATATCATAAATGTTTCTTGCATATCTTCATCCATTAAAGACCATGCTTTTTCATTTGCCACCAAACTAGAATTCTCAACAATTCTTGTCTTTCTCAACTCCGCTATTGCTCTATATAAAGTTTGCATCCAAGCATATTCATATGCTCTACCCTGATCATTACTCTTTGTACTCACTTTCTTCTCATTGACCTCCTTAGCATCAATGGCTTCTCTGTCAATTTCGACAACATTACCATTTCCTTCTAAATATAATTTTATTGCTACAGCAATCTCATATGCCAAATTAACAGGGACAGCGTTACCAATCATCTTATACGCAGTATTGGTATCTTTATATATAAACTTAAAATCATCTGGAAATCCCTGTACTCTTGCAACCTCACGGATTGTCATTCTTCTGTAAAGATGCTCTTTGCCCTCCACAAATCTACAATCATTAGTCCCGACTTTTACCATCTTTGGCGCCTGTGGATGCAGCTGACATTGTCTGCCAGATGCTTGTACCGTAAATGCTTGCTCATCCCATGATTTTACTCTATTACGACTCATGAAAATAGGCGAATATGCTCCAGTAAAAAATTCATTATTATTTATAGCATCTGGATTACGATGATTTTTTTCTCCTGCTGGAACTGCTGTTTCTTGTAAATCCCAAATAATATCTCTCAGTGTGATTTTCTTATTATCATCTTTGGTTGATCCTTTAGGAAAACCAAAATCTATTCCCAGATCTTTTCTGAATCCAATATAAAATACACGTTTTCTTTCTTCTGCCACACCATAATCTTTTGCATTTACCAATGTAAAAGTTACATCATATCCCGCATCATCAAACATTTTTAAAATATTCTGTACTGCAATAGAATGTCGATTAGCCAACATTCCGCTTACATTTTCTGCGAGGAAAAACTTAGGTTGAAATTCTTGTAATATTCTTATGTAATCATAGAAAAGCTGTCCTCTTGCATCTTTAATACCTTTAAGAGAACCGGCTTCAGACCAGGATTGGCATGGCGGTCCTCCAATTATTCCATCCACTTCGCCATCGATATACTTAGCAATATCTTTTTTTGTAATGTTTCTAACATCCCCTTCAATCAAATGTGTATTGGGATGATTTTCTTTATATGTAGCCCAAATGGTTTTATCAAACTCGTTTGCAACCGGAATATTAAAACCTGCACGTTCAAAGCCCAAATCAAGACCACCACAGCCACTAAACAAACTAATTATGTTCATCGAATTTTACTCCTTCATTCTCATTCTTTTTTATTATTTTTGTTGCTTCAATAAGTGCTGTTCTTCGTACAAATTCACTGTAAGAAGCATATGCCTCTAATCTAGCAGCCTGTTTAAATTTATCCAATTCTTCTTCGCTAACTCGTATGCTTATTGATATTGATTTTTTCACTTTTGAACACCTCCAACTACATACTATTTTATCTGCGATAGTATGTCATTGTCAATACTTTGTTGCACGAACAATTGTTCTTTTTTATTGGTACAACTATATTATGATGTAGCATAAACCACAAATCTCCAAAATTGTAGTCCGATAACTATTAATACGCTTATCCGACATCGTTCTATTTATCGCATCTACTACAACATTTCTTATACTTTTTTCCACTTCCACAAGGGCACAAATCATTTGGATATATCTTCTTTTGATTATTCCGTAACAAAAAAGATTTTTTTCTATTATCCACACCATTTTTCCCAATTTGATATAATTCATCTATTCGCTCAGACTCAATATCATTTCTATTTATAAGCGTGGCATGTATATCATCCAAAATCGCATTAGCCTCAAACTCCATTTCAATCAACCAACATTCTTCAACTTCATGAAATAGCATTAAACCTTTAGCGTAATCTGACTTATACTTTCTAGCTAGCCTATTGATTCCCGGCTGATATACAAAAACACAATAACAGCTATTTTTTACATTTATACCAGCAATTTCTGCACCTACCTTTTTTTCTTGTTCAAGCATCATTAAAATACTTTTAACAAAATTATTCTTTGATTCCAAATCAAAGTCTAGTATGAAATTTGTAAACAAACTACTAACATCTTTATTTTCTGCCACTTCACATATTTGATTAATCATATCAGGAAGTTCTTGCTCCGGTTTTTCTGCTTTAAAAATTGGAGTATGTAGAAACGCAAAGTATTTATCCAAATCTTCGCGATAACCATTATAATTCACAAAATTCCCTTGTCCAATTTCCTTTGCATGAATTGAATACATATTATGCTCGATGTATAACCCCAAATGATCCAACTCATCTCTTAAAGACAACTCCTGAATTTTAGTTGCAATTTTCCTTTGTTCTAGAAAATGAATAAATTTTATTGGAGATTTGAAATATTCACTGTATACCCACAACTCATTAATGGATATAGATATTGTTCCACTCTGTATCTTCACATAATCTAGCTTTTCTGCATGAGCAGCAAATACATTGAAATCATCCACTGTTATGCAAAATGAATATATCTGTGAATAATCGCTACGCCTGAGCGTCACTTTTTTTATACCATTTTCATCAAAAAAATCTGCCGTTTTTGCTGTTTCTAAATAATCCAAAGTTCGTTTACATTGCTTTCCTGCTTTATTTACTAATGTCTCAAATGATAATTTGTGTGCTGCCAAATCTGTTAATGCCGGAGTATAAGCAAATGCCCCCGCTTTAACCTCCACAATCATTAACACATCTTTATATGAAATCAGCAAATCATTCTCATAATCCTTTTGATAATAATTCCCTATATACGAATTACAACCCGGTAACATTTTTCGAAATAATTTTTCCACCAGTGCTTCGCTTGTATTCTGTTGTATATCTTTCCATCCATCTACATACTTTCCACCTTTACCACGTATTGCCCGCTGTATAGCACGATATAAATTATCAAAAACAATATAATAATCAAATCCATAGGCTTTACTATCAATTTTAACAAAAGGTTTTCTTTCGACCGGTAGATTCCAAATTGGCCAACCGGAAAATTCTTCATGTTGAAATAACTCATTGTTTGATCCAGCCTCAAATGACAAATCCTCTATAAACTCATCCGGCCAATTGGTAATCTGCTTTATATCAAACAAGTTTGTACCAAAAATATCACCAAACAATTGCTCGCTCTCTTGTCTATGAATTTCCATAAAAGAATCCACTGCATCATCAGTTATGCTATTTGCAAATTGTTTCATTAAATTTCTTAACGCTTTCATAGAATCCAATCTTCCTGATGAAAGAGACCACTCTAATCGCTTTAGACCATCTATAATTTTTTTTGAAGATACTCCATATATTTCATTAAAATACTCATTAAGCGGTTCTAAGAATTCCTCATAATAAGGAATTTGAAACACCTGATAGCGTTTACCTCTCACATATGAAAATAATTGTGCTTCAAAAATGTATTTTAAATCTTCCTTATTTTCATCCTGCTTCGTTATCTCTACTTTTGCTTCCCAAATTACTAAAAATTTTTTTATCTCCCTATATAAATTTTCTGTATCAGTTAATATTTCATTATACAAATCACTTTGATCTTCTTCTATATTAGCCACCCCAATTCCATCGGAAATAAGTATACTTTGGATATACTCTATAACGTTTAATGATGCATCGTCATCCATAGAA
>CAZINB010000012.1:0-53032 GCA_964540565.1 uncultured Faecalimonas sp. | reverse complement strand
GAACCCACGTATCCAGCTTGGAAGGCTGGTGTTCTACCATTGAACTACACCCGCAGAATCGGGGTGACAGGATTCGAACCTGCGACCTCCTGGTCCCAAACCAGGCGCTCTAGCCAAGCTGAGCCACACCCCGTATTCGCTTTATTTTGTTGCCATCTCTGTGGCACATTTGCTATTATATGTCACGGTCACAGAAATGTCAACAACTTTTTTTATTTTTTTTCATTTTTTTTCATATCATAGAAAAAACGGCTGAAACTCAAGGTTTCCAGCATCATCCACATTCAAAACAAGGTAACTTGGCTTACGTCCTTCCTGTCTTGGAAAAGATAAACTTCCCGGATTTACAATGTATACTCCCTCTTCCTGTTCTATCTTTGGACGATGGGTATGACCATACATTACAATATCCGTGTGACGTTTAAGCGCCTCCCGTTTCAAATGACTCGTTCCTCCAGAAACATAGTAATTATGTCCATGTGTAATAAATACCTTATGGTCTCCAATCTGAAATTCTTTTTCTTTTGGCAAACGCGTAAAGAAATCATTATTTCCAGCTACCATGTGTGTCGGACAATTTACCATTCCTTCTATATAATGTTCACTGCGTTCTATATCGCCAAGGTGGATAAACATATCAATCTTTCCAATTTCATCCAATACTTGGTTTAAATTATCATGATACCCATGTGTATCACTAACAATTAACACTCGCATACTTTTTTCTCCATAATCTTACGCATAGCACGAAGTGCATTTCCACGATGACTCAATTGGTTTTTCTTTTCTGGATCCAATTCTGCTGTTGTGCATCCATATTCTGGAAGGTAAAAAATAGGATCATATCCAAATCCATTTGCACCCTTTTGTTCGTATCCAATACGACCTTCGATTGTACCACGCACCACTTCTGTGCTTCCATCTGGAAATGCTGCTGCCACCGCACATACAAATCTTGCAGTACGCTTTTCATCAGGCACTCCATCCAATCGTTCCAACAAAAGTTTATTTTTAATCTCATGAGGTGTATCTACCCCAGCATATCGAGCAGAATAAATACCTGGTTCTTTATTTAAATAATCAATTTCAAGTCCCGAATCGTCTGCTAGCACAATACAGTTTTCCACATATTTTGCAATTTCTGTCGCTTTTATCAACGCATTTTCTTCAAATGTGCTTCCATCTTCCACAACATCCACATCAATCCCAGCTTCTTTCATAGAAAGAATTGGCATTCCTAAATCCGCTAAGATCATACGAATTTCTTGCATTTTATGTTCGTTACCTGTTGCAAAAATAATTTTCTGTTCCATTGCAAATTCCTCTTTTCTATTTCTTTGGTCTTGGTGGTTTTGGTCCATTAAATTGGTAGAAATATGTTTTTAACATCCCATTGTAAATCTTTCGATTCTTATCTGCTTTTCTGCCAAAATATCTTTCTGTATCTTCATAGCTTGTAATCATAAACGCTGACCAACTGTCTAATTTTTTGAAGCTTTCTCCAAATGTTTTATAAAGGGCTGGTAAATCCTTCTTTTCTTCCAAACGTTCTCCATATGGTGGGTTTGTGATAATAAAACCATATTTCTTTGGATGGCGTAAATCAGCAACATCTCTTTCTTGGAAATGAATCAAATGATCTACACCTGCTTCTTTTGCATTTTCTCTTGCTGCACGAAGCACATCACTGTCAATATCGTATCCTTGAATGTCTACTTCAATATCATCATCAATCATTTCATTCGCTTCATCAATTGCATCATACCAACATTTCTTTGGAATGATTGTTGTCCATTCTTCTGATAAGAAGGAACGGTTCATTCCAGGTGCGATATTCGCTGCAATCATCGCTGCTTCAATCGGAAATGTTCCACATCCACAGAATGGATCTACTAAAATACGATCTTTCTTCCAAGGAGTAAGCATGATCAATGCTGCTGCCAATGTTTCTGAAATCGGAGCTTTACTTGAAAGCTGACGATATCCTCTCTTATGTAATGACACACCTGTTGTATCAATTCCAACTGTTACAATATCTTTCATCAAAGAAACACGTACTGGATAAGATGCACCATTTTCTTCAAACCATTCCACATCATATCGCTGTCTCAAACGATTTACCATCGCTTTCTTCATGATAGATTGAATATCCGATGGACTAAATAATTTACTTTTCACCGAAGATGCTTTTGCTACCCAGAATTTTCCGTCTTCTGGAATAAATTCTTCCCAAGGAAGTGCTTTTGTTTTTTCAAACAGTTCATCAAAAGTAACCGCCTTAAATGACCCTACTTTTAATAAGATACGTTCTGCTGTGCGAAGAAAAATATTTGCTCTGCAAATTGCTTCTGCATCTCCATAAAAAGTAACTCGTCCATCTTCCACACTTGAGATTTCGTATCCTAAATCTATAATTTCCCTTTTTAATATCGCTTCCAAACCAAAATGACATGGTGCAATCAACTCAAATTTTCTCATAGTATTCCTCCTATTTTCTAGCTTCTATATTAAGTGGAAGCAGGCAAACTGTCAACTTAAAAAGGAACCTGAAATTCAGGTTCCCTTTGCTTTTCCTAGTAGTTGTTGCTTGCGTTTGCGTTCTTATTTGAATTTTTATTCGAGTTTTTGTTCGAATTGCTGTTTGAGTTGTTTGCATTCTTATTTGAGTTGCTTGCATTTTTGTTTTGTGCATTGCTGCTGTTTGAATTTGTTTTGTCCATGATTTTTTTCCTCCTAGAAATTTAATTGGTACACTGTTATTATCTCTCTGTCAGATTTTTTTATTCATTTTCTAATAATTCTTTCTATTTTAAGAAAATATTAATTTTTAACTTGCTTTTTAAGTTATACTATATTATACTTAATCATGTAGGAAATGAATTTCTACAACCCCTTATTAATTATTTATACTCCCCTCAAAAGGACTGATGGCTCCCCCATCGGTCCTTTTACTTTACAAAAAAGGAAATCTCACATCTGCGAGATTTCCTTTTTATTATACTTCAAATAACAAATCACCATATGATGGCATTGGCCACATTTCTTTATTGACAATCATTTCCAAATCGTCCACAGGTTTTCTTAGTTGATTCATCACTGGCACAACCATATCTTTAAAATATTCAGCCTGTTCACGACCTTCTGCTTTTTTAGCCGCATCTTCTGTTACTTCCATTAATTTTTTCAATGCAACTTTTGTTTCTTTTAAAAGCTTTGATGCCTCCGTCAACAACTCTGTCTGCACATCCACATCTGCATACGGACACGCCTCTCTTACAGAATTAATCGAATTTGCTAACGACGTTGTATATTTAATCACTGCAGGAATAATATGTTTGCTTGCAATGTCAATCATCGCACGCGCTTCAATATTAATTGCTTTTGCATATGTTTCATATTTGATTTCTGCTCGTGATTCCAATTCTGCTTTTGTAAATACTTCAAATTTTTCAAAAAGATTTACCGTCTTATCTGTTAGCAGATATTGAATCGATTCTACTGTCGTACTGATATTTGGCAATCCTCTTCTCGCTGCTTCCTGTACCCATTCCTCCGAATATCCATTTCCATTGAAGATAATTCGTTCATGTTCCGATACATATTTTGCAATCAACGCTTGCACTTCTGCATCAAAGTCTTCTGCTTGTTCCAACACATCACATGCTTCTTGGAATGCTTCTGCAACAATCGTATTCAAAACAATATTTGGCGCTGCAACGGAATCACGCGAACCTACCATACGGAATTCAAATTTATTTCCTGTAAATGCAAATGGTGCTGTTCTGTTTCGATCTGTCGCATCTTTTGAAAAATCAGGAAGTGTACGCACACCTGTTTTTAATTTACCACCTTTTAAACTATGAGTCGCTGTACCATTTTCCATCACTTGATACAGCACATCATCTAATTGTTTTCCTAAATAGACAGAAATGATCGCTGGTGGAGCTTCATGGGCTCCAAGACGGAGATCATTCCCTACATCTGCTGCCGATTCGCGAAGTAATTCTGCATGTCTGTCTACTGCGCGTAAGATGCAAGAAAGTACAAGTAAAAATTGTGTATTTTCGTGAGGTACTTTTCCTGGTTCCAATAAATTGATACCATCATCCGTCACCAAAGACCAGTTATTATGTTTTCCTGATCCATTTACCCCTGCAAATGGTTTTTCATGCAATACACATTGTAATCCATGACGATACGCAATTTGTTTCAGCGTTTCCATCACTAACTGGTTATGGTCAACTGCCACATTGCACAATGCATAAATTGGTGCAAGTTCATGTTGCCCTGGTGCCACTTCATTGTGCTGTGTCTTTGCCGAAACTCCTAATTTCCAAAGTTCTTCATTTACATCTTTCATAAAGAGTGCAATTCTTTCACGAATGGCGCCGAAATAATGATCATCCAACTCTTGTCCTTTTGGAGGCATCGCTCCAAACAAGGTACGACCTGTAAAAACTAAATCTTTTCTTTTTAGATATTTTTCACGGTCTACAAGAAAATATTCTTGTTCTGCACCTACGGATGGTGTCACCTTCTGTGATGTTGTATTTCCAAATAAACGAATGAGACGTAATGCTTGCTTATTAATTGCCTGCATAGAACGAAGTAATGGTGTCTTTTGATCTAATGCTTCTCCTGTATAAGAACAGAAGGCCGTTGGAATATAAAGAATCGCCCCTGTCCCAGTTGCATCTTTTTTGATAAACGCTGGCGAAGTACAATCCCACGCTGTATATCCTCTTGCTTCAAAAGTAGCACGAAGTCCACCTGATGGGAAAGAGGATGCATCTGACTCCCCTTTGATCAATTCTTTTCCCGAAAATTCCATTAATACTTTTCCATTAGATTTTGGAGCTGAAATAAAAGAATCATGTTTTTCAGCTGTAGCTCCTGTAAGAGGCTGGAACCAATGCGAATAATGGGTTGCTCCTTTTTCAATCGCCCATTCTTTCATCTCATGTGCAACTACATCTGCAATGGACGCTTCCAATTCTTTTCCTTCTTGAATGGTCTTTTTCAATTCCTGATATACCTTCTTAGGCAAACGTGCTTCCATCACAGAATCATTGAACACGTTTTCCCCAAAAATCTCTGCTATATTCATCACTTCGCTCACTGTCTCTTCCTCCCGTTTCTCATCAGTCATCATATCCTATAAAATACTCCAAAAACCTTGAAAAATCAAGGTTTTTCAGCACATAAAACAAAGGCGACAGGAGTTTTTTCCTATCGCCTTTTCATTCATAAGTACACTTAATTATGCTTTATTAACAGAACCGAATAATTCCATTTTTTGTTTTACAGTTTCTTTGATTGCTTCGAAACCTGGAGCTAATAATTTACGTGGGTCAAATCCTTTTCCTTGTAAATCTTTTTCAGCTTCAATGTATTTACGTGTAGCTGCTGCGAATGATAATTGACATTCTGTGTTAACGTTGATTTTAGCAACACCTAAATCGATTGCTTTTTTGATCATATCTTCAGGAATACCTGTACCACCGTGAAGTACTAATGGCATATCTCCTGTTAATTGTTGGATTGCATCTAATGTTTCAAAGCTTAATCCTTCCCAGTTTTCTGGATATTTACCATGGATGTTACCGATACCAGCTGCTAACATATCAATTCCTAAGTCTGCAATGGATTTACATTCGTTAGGATCAGCGCATTCACCTTTACCTACAACACCATCTTCTTCTCCACCAATAGAACCAACTTCTGCTTCTAATGACATTCCTTTTTCTGCACAGATTTTAACTAATTCTGTTGTTTTTACAACGTTTTCTTCGATTGGATAGTGTGAACCATCGAACATGATTGAAGAAAATCCTGCTTCGATACATTTCATACATCCTTCGTAGCTGCCGTGGTCTAAGTGAAGAGCTACTGGAACAGTAATGTTAAGTTCTTCTAACATTCCATTTACCATACCAACGATTGTTTTGTAGCCAGCCATGTATTTACCAGCACCTTCAGAAACACCAAGGATAACTGGTGAGTTGTTTTCTTGTGCTGTTAATAGAACTGCTTTTGTCCATTCTAAGTTATTGATATTAAATTGTCCTACTGCATAGTGACCTGCTTTTGCTTTTTGAAGCATTTCTTTTGCTGATACTAACATAGTCTAATCCTCCCTAAAATTCATATTATCAATATGTCCATTATAAACACTTTTACCAATTAATGCAATGGCAGAATTTCATCCCAAGATGTTTCCTCCACTTCTTCATCCTCTTCTACCATAATCTCCAACGCTTGTTTGCGATTTGATATTCTAACCACCTCATGAGTTCCGCCAAATTCACCATCCAATGTCCAAGGAATTTCCTCCTGAGACTCTAACAAAAGGCCTTTTGCTTTAAAGGTGTACATATATCTGGTATCAAAACTTTCTATTAAGAGCGCTGCAATGATTTCCTGAAGTTCCATAATATTTTTTGGTTTTTTGATCAATGTTACTTCAAACTCTCCGTCATCAAACTTCACATCTTTCCCCATAATACTTCTAAATCCAGCCACCGATTTTGAATTACTGATCATACCAATCATAAATTCATCTTCAATTACCATTTCACCTGAAGTCACTTTGATATGGTAAGATGGAATACTTGTCAGACGTTTTACCCCTTCAAGCACATAGGCTGCATGTCCTATCACATTTTTTAGCTTTTGGTCAGTTTGATAAGATACATCCGTAAATAAACCAAATGCTGCAATATACACGAAGATATCATGGTTAAATTTCCCCACATCACAAGCAAATGGCACTCCATTCACACAAGTATCTGCCGCATCTAAAATATCTCGCGAAATATGAAGACTATTTGCAAAATCATTGGTTGTTCCCGCTGGAATGTACCCAATTGGAATACGGTCTTCTTTCTTGTGTTTCATCATACCTGTTACAACTTCATCTAAGGTTCCATCTCCGCCACTGCAAACCACTAGATTATATTTTTCTTTCATGCGAGCGATTTTTTTGTAAGCATCTCGATAACTTTGTGTTGGATATATTACTACTTCATAGCCTGCCTTCACAAAAATATCAACGACATCTGAAAGTCTTGGTTTTAAGCTTCCCTTTCCTGCATTTGGATTATATACAAATAACATTTTTTTCATATTTATAACTCCTTATACTCAAAAAGAGCATACGAATATGCTCTTTTGCAACCTCTTATTGTTCCATTAAATATGCTTGGATTTCTGTTGCTGCTGCTTCTTCATCAGAACCTTCTGTTACAACAGTCACTGCATCACCGCTGCATACGCTAAGTGACATCATTCCCATAATGCTTTTGGCATTAATCTTCTTTGTTCCCACTTCAATATGTACTGTACTTGCAAATTGACTTGCTTTTTGTACAAGCACCGCGATTGGACGCGCTTCTAATCCATCTTCACGTTGAACTGTAACTTCTCTTCTTACCATTTTTGTTCCTCCTTATTTGCTCTTACCTTTTCTGCTATCTCACTGATTTTTCTAAGTCTATGATTTACTCCAGATTTTCCAATTGGTACTTGTAACAATGTTCCCAACTCTTTTAAACTTGCATTCGGATGTGCTAATCGCAATTCCGCTATTTCTATCAAGCCTTCTGGTAGTTTTTTTAATCCAATCGTATTTTGAATATATCGAATATCTTCTGCCTGTTTGACAGCCGCCGATACTGTCTTATGAATATTTGCAGTCTCACAATTCACTTGACGATTCACAGAATTTCTCATTTCTTTCAAAATGCGAATATTCTCAAATTCCATAAGTGCAATTGGTGCTTCCATAATATTCATCAAATCCACAATCTGTGAACCTTCTTTCAAATAGACCACATGTGATTTTTTCCGAAGAATCATCTTCGCATCCAGCCCAAAACTATTGATAATCGTTTGAAGCTGTTCTGCCTTTTTCTTCCCAGCACATACAATTTCAAAATGATAAGACTTCTCTGGATTACTAATAGAGCCTGCTGCCAGAAATGCACCTCGGATGTAGGCTCGCTTGCAGCACATCTGCTGTACTACCAAATTTTCACCAATCTCACCATATTCATCAATCAATTTTGAAGCTTGTAGTACTCGCATTGCCTCCTCATGCTGCTTGATCACAATCGTATATGCAATGTTTCCCTTGCTTCTATTTCTCGAAACAAAAGTTTCAGTATTTATATTAAAGGTTTTTTGTATTAAAGTAAAGTACTTTCTCGCTACCGCCACATTTTCTGTATGAACTTTAATCGAATAACGGTCTCGACTATCAATCAAAACTCTCCCACACATGCTAGTAATTGCCGATATTTCTGCAATCTGACAGTGCCTTGCATCATTCCAGTTTTTTGAGAGTTCTTCCTTTACTTTCCCTGAAAATGTTATTTCTTTATTATTTTTTTCTTTTTCCATCTTTCTCTATATCTCTATGTTCCACTTTAATACCAAATCCATCCTCTGCACTCAGTTTTTCATAAAGGGCATTTGCAATCGTCACAGAACGATGTTTTCCTCCTGTACAGCCAACCGCAACCACCAATTGATGTTTACCTTCTGCAATATAATTCGGTATTAAAAATCTAACCATATCTTCTAACTTTTCTAAGAACAATCCTGATTGTTCTGACTGCATTACAAAATCTTGTACCTCTTTGTCATTCCCTGTCTTATAACGCATTTCTTCTATATAATATGGATTTGGTAAAAATCGCACATCAAACACAAGATCTGCATCTGTTGGAATTCCATATTTGAATCCAAATGACAATACGGTTACATAAATATTTTGATACTTCTTTTCTTGTACAAATATACGCTGTAACTCCGCTTGTAATTCCCTTGTCAGCATTTGACTTGTATCAATAACATAATCTGCATGTTTGTGCAAAGTTTCTAATTGTTCTCGCTCTTTTGCAATCCCTTGATCCAATCGTCCACTTTCTGCTAACGGATGCATTCTTCTTGTTTCTTTGTAACGTTTGATTAACACTTCATCCTGTGCATCCAAAAATAGGACTTCATAATTTTGTCCTGTTGCATCCAAATCTTTTAAAACATTTTCCAAATGCATTTCCTTTTTTGCACTTCGAATATCGATTCCCAAAGCAATTTTGTCAATCTCCATATGTTGTCCATCTGCAAGCTCTGCTAACTTTGACACAAGAGGAATCGGAAGATTATCTACGCAAAAATACCCCACATCCTCTAGCATCTTAAGCGCTGTACTTTTTCCTGCTCCTGACATTCCCGTCACAACTAAAAATCGCATTTTAAAATTCTCCTATACGTTTTACTTCTGGTTCTAAAACAACTCCGAATTCTTTCTCAACTTTTTGTGATACTTGTTCCATCAAAGATACAATATCTGCTGCTGTGGCATTTTCTTTATTGATTACAAATCCACAATGTTTTTCTGAGACTTGCGCTCCCCCTACTTGAAATCCGCGAAGTCCTGCATCTTGAATCAACTTTCCTGCAAAATATCCTTCTGGACGTTTGAAAGTGCTTCCTGCACTTGGATATTCTAATGGCTGTTTTTCAATACGACGCCCTTTTAGATCATCCATCACACTGCGAATTTCTTCTTTTACTCCTTTTTGCAATTGGAAGCAAGCGCCCAACACAATATAATTTTTCTTTGCAATAATGCTTGTTCGATAACCTAATTCTAATTCATCTTTCGGAAGCTCTTTTACTTCTCCCTCTTCTGTAAGAACGGTTGCACTTTGAATGATATCTTTCATTTCTCCGCCGTAGGCACCTGCATTCATAACCACAGCGCCTCCCACAGTTCCTGGAATTCCTGCTGCGAATTCAAATCCCGCAAGTTCTGCTTCTAATGCTGCATGACCAACTTTTGAAAGCAACGCCCCTGCTTGAGCAGTCACCATATTACCTGTTACTTCGATCTGATTCATTTCTTTGTAAATTTGAATCACAACACCACGAAAGCCTTTATCCCCCACTAAAAGGTTGCTACCATTTCCTAAAATGTAATAAGGAATATGGTTTTCCTTACAACAAGCAAGTACTGCTTTCACTTCTGCTGTGCTATTTGGCATTACAAAATAATCTGCATTTCCTCCAACACGAAATGTTGTATGTTTCTTCATTGGTTCTTCTTGTAATACTCTATCTTTATCAATCACTGTAATTAATTTATCATATAAGTTTACGCCCATCTCGTACACTCCATATCTATTTCTACTTATTAATAATATTCCGTCTCCCATCATACAACAAACTTTATATAAATTCAACGGCGACTTGCAAATTTGAGTGAAATACGATATAGTATTCTAGATACATTTTAATAAAAAAAGGAGTGACAAAAGACGTGGACACGAGTGCCGTCATACAAATTATCGTATTAATCATTTTATTAGGGTTATCTGCATTTTTCTCATCTGCAGAAACCAGCTTGACAACCGTCAACAAAATCAAAATGCGTTCTTTAGCAGAGGAAGGAAACAAGAGAGCTCAGATGGTCATGAAGATCACTGATAATTCCGCTAAAATGTTGAGCGCAATTCTTATTGGAAACAATATTGTGAACTTATCCGCTTCTTCATTGACAACAACCATTGCGTTAAGTTTGGGAGCCGGAACTGCAGTTGCGATTGCAACAGGACTTATCACAATCCTGATCTTAATCTTCGGAGAAATTACTCCTAAGACTGTTGCAACACTACATTCCGAAAAGATTGCATTAGCTTATGCATATCCAATCAACTTTATTATGGTTATCATTACTCCAATCAGTGTTGTCATCAATGCATTAGCCAGAGGAATCCTTTTCTTACTTCGCATAGATCCAAATGCCAAGGCAAATGCCATGACAGAAAACGAACTTCGTACAATCGTAGATGTCAGCCACGAAGATGGTGTAATTGAATCAGAAGAAAAAGAAATGATTTATAATGTATTCGATTTAGGTGAGGCAAAAGCAAAAGATGTTATGGTCCCTAGAGTTCATGTAATCTTTGCTGATGTAGACAGTTCTTATGCAGAACTACTTGAAATTTTCCGTGAAAATAAATTCACACGTCTCCCTGTTTTCGAAGAAACAACAGACAATGTTATTGGTACTATCAATATGAAGGACTTACTCTTATTTGACAATAAGAAAGAATTCCAAATTCGAGACATCCTTCGCGAAGCATATTTCACTTATGAACATAAAAGTATTTCAGAACTTCTTGTAGAAATGAGACAAGCATCTCTAAATATTGCCATCGTTTTAGACGAATATGGCGATACTGCTGGTCTTATCACATTAGAAGATATCTTAGAAGAAATTGTTGGAGAAATCCACGATGAATATGATGAAAACGAAGAAGAATTCTTCAAAGAAATCAACCCACTCGAATTTGTTGTAGAAGGTTCTATGAATCTAGATGATTTAAATGACCATATCGACTTAGGATTGACTTCAGAAGATTATGATTCTCTCGGTGGTTATATCATCGAACATTTAGACCGTCTTCCAGACGAAAAAGACGAATTAATCACAGAATCAGGTGTGCGTATTGTAGTAGATACGTTAGATAAGAATCGTGTTGAAAAAGTACACCTTTATTTACCTGAAGATTTCTACGAAGAAGAATCAGAAAAAGAATAGCAAAACAAAACCTGCAGCTTTGAAAAGTTGCAGGTTTTTTATTTCGTTTCTTATTCGTTGATTACAACACCTTTTTGTAACATTACGTTTGCATAAATTGCTGTTTCGCCTGTAGCGATGATGCAGTATACTTCTTTTGCTTCATCATAGAATGCAAATCTTTCAATATTTCCTACTGCTTCTGCTCCACGTTCATCATATTTTGCAACGATTTCTTTATATGTATCCCAGATTGGAGTTTCTACTTTTCCAACATCTCCTGGCATTAATTCCATTAGGTTTACTGGTTTTTCCACATATGTATCAAGTGGAAATACTTTTAAGATCGCATCAAGGATTTCTGGTACTCCATGTCCATCCATACGAATTGTAATTGCATTTTTTCCCATAGATTCTGTTGGGAAGTTTCCATCAGCGATTACTAATCTATCACTATGTCCCATTTCGCATAAAACTTTTAATAATTCTGGTGATAAAATTGAAGGGATTCCTTTTAACATAATCTTGTCTCCTTTATAATGACGGGCGACAAATAAATTTGTCGCCCTGTAATTTGTTTCTTATTTGTAGAATGGTCCGTATGCTGCGCATGCTCTGTAATCAGCAGATTCTTTGTCCATTCCAAATGCATTCCATGCAGATGGTCTGAAGATTTCTTCTTCTGGTACGTTGTGCATACATACTGGAATTCTAAGCATAGAGCACATTGTGATTACGTCAGCACCAATGTGTCCGTATGAAATTGCACCGTGGTTAGCACCCCAGTTGTTCATTACTTCGTAAGCTGTCTTGAAGTAGCTTCCTTCTTTATGATCACATCTTGGAGCAAACCATGTACATGGCCATGTATAGTCTGTACGTTTCCATAATACGTCTGATACTTCATCTGGTAATGCAACTGTCCATCCTTCAGCGATTTGAAGAACTGGTCCTAATCCTTTTACAAGGTTAAGTCTGATCATTGTAGCTGGCATTTCTGCTCTTGTTAAGAAACGAGAAGAATATCCGCCACCACGGAAGTATCCGTTGTCAGCTGCGTTCCATGTTGTAGCTGCCATAACTGCATCTTGGTCAGCTTCTGTCATTTCATACCATGGTTTCATAACGCCGTTTCCATTTTCGTCTTTTACTTCACCACAAGCGTCAAGACAGCAAGCTCCAGAGTTGATTAAGTGAATTACACCATCTGAATCTTTTGCTTTTCCTTCTACTTCGTATCCTGTTACTCTCTTAATAGCATCTCCACTCCAGTATGTACGAACATCTGCGAACATTTGAGCTCTGTTTGTTAAGAGTTTCATGAATAACATACCAAGACTGTTTAATACGTCATTTTCTGTTGCAAGGATGTATGGTTCTCTTGCTCCATTCCAGTCAAATGATGTGTTAAGTACTGCTTCTGCAAAGTCTCCGTTTGGATAGAAGTCTGTCCATTGTCTTTGTCCTTGGAAACCAGCTGCAATTGCATTGTGTCCAACAGCTTCTTCTTCGCATCCTTCTGGAAGAGTTTTACATCCATTCATCATTTCTTGGATGATAACTGCCATTTTAACTACGAATTCGAATTGTTCTTCTTTTACTTCATCGCTATTTCTTACGAAGTCTGGGTTCTTATCGAAACCAATTTTACATTTTTCTTTAGCCCATGCTAAAGCTTTTTGGTATTCTGCTTCATCGTAGATACCTTCTGTCATACGACGGATGATTTCTACTTCATCAACTGATTCTACACGCATTCCCAAATAACTTTCTAAGAAGTCAGAGTCAATGATTGATCCACCGATACCCATACAGATAGAACCGATTTGTAAGTATGATTTTCCTCTCATTGATGCTGCTGCAACAGCTGCACGTCCGAATCTTAATAATTTTGCTTCAACGTCTGCTGGGATAGTTCCATCATCGATATCTTGTACGTCATGTCCGTAAATACCGAATGCTGGTAATCCTTTTTGTGCGTGTGTAGCAAGAACTGATGCTAAGTATACAGCACCTGGTCTTTCTGTTTTATTGCATCCCCAAACAGCTTTGATTGTTGTTGGGTCCATATCCATTGTTTCTGATCCGTAGCACCAGCATGGTGTTACTGTAAGAGTGATTGCAACGCCTTCTCTTCTGAATTTTTCTTCACAAGCTGCAGCTTCTGCAACACGTCCGATTGTTGTATCAGCGATAACAACTTTAACTGGTTCTCCGTTAGAATATTTAAGATTTTTTTCGAAGAGTTCTTTTGCTGCTTGAGCCATAGCCATTGTTTGTTCTTCAAGGCTTTCACGTACTTTTAAAGGTCCTCTTCTTCCGTCGATAGTTGGTCTGATACCAATTGCTGGGTAACCGCCGATTAATCTGCTTTCTGCCATTTTAAAATTCCTCCTTAATTATTGAATAATTGTTTTAAATTTCGCATATGCTTCTTCCCATTTTTCCTGATCTTGTGGGAAATATTCATATGTATTTTCTGAATTAGCGATGATTTGACGAGCTTCTTTAATATCTTTGATTTCGCCAAGAGCCATCAATTGTACTGCAATATTTCCTAAAGCTGTTGCTTCTACTGGACCTGCTACTACTTTACGTCCACTTGCACTTGCAGTCATTTGACAAAGGAGTTTACTTTGAATTCCTCCACCAATCATATTAATTGCATTGAATTTTTTGCCTGTACATACTTCAATTTGTTCCAATGTATAACGATATTTCATTGCTAAACTTTGGTTGATACAGCACATGATATCGCCAATTGTTTCTGGAACTTTTTGTCCTGTTCTTTCACAGAATGCACGAATTCTACCAGGAATATCTCCTGTTGTATTGAATTCTGGTGAGTCTGGATCAATGAAGCTTTGGAATGGTTCTGCTTTTTGAGCCATTTGTTCTAATTCACCAAATCCATATTCTTGTCCTTCACGAATCCATTGTCTTCTACTTTCTTGTGCAAGCCATAAACCGATGATGTTCTTCAAGAAGTTAAATGTTCCTGCATGTCCACCTTCGTTACTTACATTAAGTTCGAATGATTCTTTACCAATTACTGGTTCTTTTAATTCTGTACCAAATAAGCTCCATGTACCACAGCTAATGAAAATAAAATCATCTTCTTGTGTTGGTACTGCAACAACAGCACTTTGTGTATCGTGACTTGCTACTGCAACAACTTTCGCTGGTTCAATACCTAATTCGTCACAAATCTTTTCACTGATGTTTCCAACAACTGTACCACTTGGTACGATTTCTGGGAAAATCTTCTTAGGAATAGAAAGTGTATCCATGATCTTATCTGACCATACTTTATTTCTAGTATCCATAAGTTGTGTTGTTGTAGCCATTGTATATTCAGCTTTCTTTTCTCCTGTAAGGAAATAGTTGAATAAATCTGGTGTTAATAATAACTTGTCAGCTCTTTCAAGCAACCAAGGTCTGTCCTGAACTAATGAATATAATTGGAAAATTGTATTAAAGTTTTCGAATTGTACTCCTGTAAGATCGTATAATTCATCTTTTGGAAATACCTTAAATACTTCTTCTTGTTTTCCCAATGTTCTATCATCTCTGTAATGAACAGCACTTTCTAATAATGCACCATGTTCATCTAGTAAACCGAAGTCTACTCCCCAAGTATCAATCCCTAAACTTGCAAAACCACCTTTTTGTTTTGCTTTGATAATACCTTGTTTGATTTCAAAGAATTGTCTTAATGTATCCCAGTGCATTGTATTACCAAGAAATACTGGGTCATTTGAAAATCTATGCACTTCTTCCATTACAATCTTACCATCTTCTAATCTAGCTAAGATTGCTCTACCGCTTGAAGCACCAAAATCAAATGCGAGAACTTGTTTTTTTTGTTCGCTCAAAACTGCTCCTCCTTCCGATGTTATCTCTAACATTTCCGTTATTCTTATTTTAACATTGTATTTCTTGTTTTACTAGTGTTATAATAGAAAAAAATATAACAATATTCACTTTTAAGGAGTTTTATGCATTATATTAATTATCGAGAAACAAGACAACGTGGTACCGCAGATTTTCCTATTGAATTCTACCATGTATCACCTAACCACCCCCAATACTCTATGCCAATCCATTGGCATGTAGAATTCGAGCTGATACGTGTTTTGCAGGGGAATCTTTTGTTAAAAATAGACGAACAAGAACTGGAACTTTCTCCAAGTTCCGTCGTTTTTATACCTGCTGGCGCCGTTCATGCCGGCGTCCCAAAGAACGATTGCATCTACGAATGCATTGTTTTTGACATGAATATGATGATGAGCAAATCCGATTCTTGCAACAAACTGGTTCGAAAAATTTCAAATCAAGAGGTAGAACTCAAATCAAACATTCTAAATTTTTGTGACAATATACACCAAATCGCTTGGAAGCTATTTGATGCATTTTCACAAAAACAACTAGGATATGAGCTCATTGTGCAAGGTGCTCTCTATCAATTGATTGGTGAAATTTTTGTGCAGGAATTTTATTCCGAAGCATCCTCTCATACACCGCGTGATTTAAAACGTATCGTGCAGTTAAAACATGTATTGGAATTTATCGAGAATTCTTACACAAACCCAATATCACTACAGGATATTGCATCTAGTG
Organism: uncultured Faecalimonas sp.; assembly: GCA_964540565.1. Lineage (GTDB taxonomy): Bacteria > Bacillota > Clostridia > Lachnospirales > Lachnospiraceae > Faecalimonas. Next base: position 36,825 of record CAZINB010000012.1, on the reverse strand, counting down.
TAAATATGTCACCAAAATATTTTTGTCGTTTTTTCCAGGAAATGACACATCGCACACCTATTGATTATCTGAACTACTATCGTATCGAACGTGCTTGTTATGAATTACTAACAACAGACCAGTCTATCACAGAAGTCGCTTACAGTTGTGGCTTCAACGATCTAAGTTATTTTATTAAAACATTCAAAAAATACAAAGGAATCACTCCAAAAAAATATCTAAAATAAAAAGAATCTCGCTTCACCGCGAGATTCCATTTCTTAAAATATTCCGAAAATCTTTTCTTTAAAGGAATTATACAACTCGTCATATGTTGTATATCCAATGATACTATCTTTAAAACTTGATCCCCATTTTTCACAAAGTGCATCTGCGATCAATTTACTATCTTCGTGTCCTGTTAATAAGATAGATGGAAATACATAGTAGATCATAAACAAGTTCATATCTACCTGCATATAACTTGGTATTGCTTTTTTGTTTTTTGGTGTGCATTTTTCTTTCACATCTTGTACAAATACTGCTGCAAGTTCTTTTGCCGCTTCTTCTTTATTATCTGCACTTTCTACATATTGTGTCATTTCTTTAAAGTAGTGACCATAGGCTTTTTCAAACGCCAACATATTTGTTTCATAATTTTTCTTTTTTAAATGTTTCATCAATTCTTTTTTATTTTCAAATATAACTGCCACATTATCAAGCATCGTATTTTCCTCCGTTTTTCAAATCCTTGTGTATATTATAACACAGGAAATCATTTCTCTCCGAAATAATTTCCTCTATTATCCTATCCCATTCCTATGTGATAAAAAAGGAACCGGAATTTTCCGGTTCCTTTAAAGTTTTTACATAAAATCTACACTCACTATAGATTAGTCGTAAAGGTTTGGAGCGATATCGTCAGCTTCCATGTTGTCAGCGTTGTACCAGTATCCATCCATTGGGATATCAGCTACGCTTTCGCCGTTAACGATAGCATTTAAAGTTTTAACACATTCGTAACCCATCATTAATGGAGATTGTGTTACAGATCCTAATAATTTACCAGCTGTGATAGCTGTTTTTTGTGGAGTACCAGCATCGAATCCAGCTGCAACTACTGTTGATCCTAATTTACCATTGTCAGCACCGATAACACCTTCAGCTGTTGTTTGGTTAGAACCAAAGATAGCGATTGTATCGTCTTTAGCTAAGATTTTTCGAGCTTCGATTGTAGCTAATTCTACTGTTGTTTGTGTTGGAACAGCAACTTCGATGATTACAGAAGCACCATCTTTAACTGCGCCTTCAGCTGCGTTTACGTAGAAGTCGTTACCTTCAACTGCTACTTTTACACCTGCTGCTGAGCAAAGTTCAATCATTTTGTTAATGAAACCTAAACCACGTTGTTGGATGTTTTGAGCTGTAGCATCTTGGTTAACTTCACCAATTCTTACTGGTTTGTCAGCTGTAGCTGCTTTGATTTGTTCTTCGATTTCTGGGAAGATGTTTTCAGCTGCTACTGCACCTGCTGCTGCGTTGTCTGTAGCTACTGTAGCGTATACAGATCCTTCTGGAGCTTTGTCAACACCTGTATCGAAACATACAACTGGGATCTTAGCGTCTAAAGCTGCTTGAAGAACGTCTACTACTGAGTTTGTATCACATGCTGCTAAACCGATTCCGTCTGGTTTTTTAGCGATAGCATCGTTAATCATTTGGATTTGGTCAGCGATATCCGATTCATTTGCTGGACCATTACAGTTAGCTGTTACACCAAGTTCTGCACAAGCTTGATCTACACCTTTAACAGCTGCTTGCCAATATGTAGATTGGAAAGATTTTACGATGATTTCGAAGTGTGCACCTTTATCTCCGCCTTGTTCTCCTCCTTCTTCGCTTGTTGTTTTGCTTCCGCATCCTGCTACCATAGCCATTACCATTGCTGAGCTAAGAAGCACTGCTAATAATTTCTTTTTCATATTTTTTTCCTCCTTATGAAAAATAAAATGATTTTTATATGAAGTCTTCTGACATCATAATCCGCTAACAAGTAGTTATATTATACTACGCTTTTTTCTTTTTGACAATATCAATCAATACAGCGCCGATTAAAACTAAACCTGTAAAGATTTGTTGCCAGTTTGATTGTAATCCGATAAATGGAAGACCTACTTTCATTAATGAGATTACGATTACCCCTAAGAATGCACCAAAGATTGTTCCTGATCCACCTGAAGCAGATACACCACCAACGATTGCACCACCGATTGCATCAAGTTCGAATCCAGCACCTGCACCTGGGTAAATTGTTGCATAAGTAGCTGCGTAAGCAACACCAGCTAAACCTGCAAAGAATCCTGAAATCACATATGCGAAAATATGATAAAATCTTACATTAACACCTGCTAATTTTGTAGCTTCTTTGTTACTTCCAATCGCGATTGTATAACGTCCCACTTTTGTATGATTTAATACAAAAGACATAACGATTACTAATACAAGAATTAAAACAATACCTGTTGGAAGAATTTGTCCACTTGCAGTTGTCATTTTAAATACTTTTCTAAATCCACCTGTTGCTTCTAACGCTGATGGCCAAGAAACCCCGAATCCACCGCAAAGAGCAGGTCCTAAACCTCTTGTGATCATACATGTACAAAGAGTTGCAAGGAATGGTGGTAAATCCATGATTGCTACTAACACACCATTGAAAATACCGATTAACACACCTACAAGGATAGCAACAATAATTGCTACTGGTACAGGCATTCCCTTGTGTACGATTAAATATCCACCGATTAATGCGTAAGATACTAAACCAGTACCAATTGAAAGGTCTACACCACCTGTGATCAATGGGAATGTAACACCCAATGCCATAAGTGCAACATAATACGATACGTCTAATACACTAACTGCTGTTTGATATGTTCTGAATGTAGGACTAAGCAAGCTAAATACAGCAATCATCGCAACGATGATACCGATTACAATGGCTTCACGTCCACTTATAATTCTCTTTTTTGCCATTTTATTATACCCCTCTCCTAATCAATTTCTCTTGTTGCAAGGTTCATGATATTTTCTTGAGTTGCTTCTGCAATATCAATTTCACCTGTTTTCTTACCTTCACACATAACGATGATACGGTCACTCATACGTAAGATTTCTGTCATTTCTGACGAAATCATGATGATTGATTTACCTTCAGCTGCTAATTTATTCATTAATTTGTAAATTTCATTCTTAGCACCAACGTCGATACCTCTTGTAGGTTCGTCGAAGATTAAGATATCACAGTCACGTGTTAACCATTTTGCGATAACAACTTTTTGTTGGTTACCACCTGATAAGTTCACTACTAATTGATCTACACCTGGAGTTTTTGTTGCAAGTGCATCTACATATTCTTGAGCTACTTTATTTTCTTTTTTGTTGTCAATGAACAAGCCGTTCATAAATTGTTCCATTGTTGCCATTGTTGTATTTTCAGCAACTGTTTTTTGAACTACGATACCATATCTCTTTCTATCTTCTGAAAGATAACCGATACCACATTTAACAGCATCTTCTGGGCTGTTAATTGTAACTTTTTCACCTTTGATATAGATATCTCCACTTTGTTTTGGATCTGCACCGAATAATGCTCTCGCTGTTTCTGTACGTCCAGCCCCCATAAGTCCTGAAAATCCAAGGATTTCACCTTTACGAAGTTCAAAACTAACATCTTGTACCATCTTACCAGCATTTAAGTGTTCTACTTTTAATACAACTGGTGCATCTGCTGGAACCATGCTGTGTGTCTTAGGATCTTCGTAAATAACACGACCAACCATCATATTGATGATATCTTCTTTTGTACATTCATCTGTAATTAATGTACCAACGTAAGAACCATCACGCATTACAGTTACACGGTCAGTGATAACTTTGATTTCGTCCATACGGTGTGAGATGTATACCATACCGATGTCACGTTTCTTTAAGTCTCTGATAATCTTGAACATCGCTTCAATTTCAGATTCTGTAAGAGCTGCTGAAGGTTCGTCAAAGATAATAATTTTAGCATCGAATGAGATCGCTTTCGCAATTTCACACATTTGTTGTTTACCAACTGTTAAGTTTGCCATCTTTTCTGTTGGATCAATATCGATGTTTAATTTATCGAAGAGTTTTTTTGCTTCTTCATTCATTTTCTTATCATCAATCTTGATACCTTTTTTGAACTCTCTACCAATGAATAAGTTTTGAGCTACTGTAAGATGTCCTAACATGTTAAGTTCTTGATGCACGATTACGATACCAGCATCTTGAGCTTCTCTTGTACTTTTAAATTCTACTTCTTTTCCTTCATATGTAATAGTACCTTCATCTTTTTTGTAGATACCTGTTAATACTTTCATTAAAGTAGATTTCCCTGCACCGTTTTCACCCATAAGTGCAAGAACTTCACCTTTTCTAATTTCCAAATCTACGTGATCTAACGCATGTACACCTGGGAAAGACTTATCAATGCCTTTCATTGTTAAAATAATTTCACCCATTTTTTTACCTCTCCTTTCAATGTACTATCACTAGTTCTTTCTACGTCTTGCAGATACGTCTGAGTAAACTGCAGCAATAACAATTAACCCTGTAATGATATATTGGTATTCTTTTGTAAATCCGAGTGCAAGAATACCTTGTTGTAAAAGAGAAATAATAAATACACCAATTACTGTACCACTGATAGATGCAATACCACCTGCCATAGATGTTCCACCCATTACACATCCAGCAATTGCTTCGTTGTTATATTGATCTCCGTAACCTGGTTGAACTGTTGTGTATACAGCTACGAAATAAATTGACGCAATACCTACTAATGTTCCACAGATAATGTATGCTAACATTTTCCATTTCTTTGTATTGATACCTGATAATCTAACTGCTTCTTCGTTACTTCCTAAGCAAAGCATGTAACGACCTGCTTTTGTTTTGTTTAAGATTACTGCACAGATAACTGCGATTAATAAGAATACTACAAGTCCTACTGGGAATCCGTTGTATGTAGCAATGTTACGGTACCATCCGCCTTCTGCAGAAGCTTGTGGCCAGCTCACTGATTGAGTCTTTGTAAATACTGCCGCGATCCCTTTTGACATGTTCATACTTGCCATCGATACGATGAATGGTGGCACATTCCAGAATGATACTAAGTATCCGTTGAAGATACCAAATGCTGTACCAATTAAGATACTAAGAATTAATGCTAATGGCATTGGCATTCCGTATGTCAAGAAACAATATCCTGATACTAACGAGCAACAGAACATTACTGGACCAATCGAGAAATCAATCCCTCCTGTTGCGATAACAAATGTAACCCCTAGTGAAAGGAACCCTAAGAAGTATACATAGTTTAATGTGTACATAATACGTGTAAATGCGAAGAATTGTCCTCCTGTAAGAACACCGAACATCACGTACATTAAAAGTAACACACACACTAAGACGATTCTGTTGAATCCTACTTTTTTAACAAATGCGTTTTGTTTAATTTTTTCCACTTTTATTCCTCCTCCATCTTTAATGCCTCAAATCAAACATCGATGTGTTAATTCGCGAACTCTTGAGCGAAGCGTTTCGCTTATTGTTGTTCGTCACTTTTAACATCATCACCACTTGTTTCCGCACCCTATAGTGCATATTATACTATCACTTTTTCTAATCGTCAATATATTTCCCGTCCATTTTTCCATTTTTCGATAGAATTTAGCTGGTTTTTTGTGCATTTATCGTAAATCGTTTCACTCTAAAAAGCGTATCGATTCGCCTTCTTGTATTTTTGTACTAAAACTTAGCTTCATTGGCTCCTCTTTTAGTGCACCTTCAATACGTTCCAGCACAAGTCTTACTGCATTACTACACAATGTCTTCATCGGTTGTACCATAATCCACAATCTTGGTCGAAGAATACTAGAAATAAGCAAATCATCAAATGCAAATAGAGAAATATCTTCTGGATATGATATATCAGACTCATTTACTGCCATGATCGCGCCCAAAGCGGTTTCATAGTTACTTAAGAATACTGCCGTCGGTCTATCTTCCATTGAAATCAGCTCTTTCATATAGTTATAGCCTTCTTCCACACCGAAACGTCCCATTTTCTTATATTCTTCTCGGATTTCAATACCCGCCTGAGTAAGCGCTTTCGTATATCCTTTCAAACGTTCAATCCCTGTATCTTCTACATTTGATCCAATAATAGCAATCTTTTTATGGTTATGTTGCAATAAAACATCAACGGCACGATAAGCAGCCACTTTATTGTCGATACAAACGCAGTCAAAACATTCGTCTTGAAAAGATCTATCCACTAACACAACTGGAATCCCAGCACTTTTTGCTGGTTTCAAGAATGCTCCGCTCATACTAACAGGTAATACGATAATTCCATCTACCTTCCTATTAATAAGAAATCGTAGATTTTCTTTTTCTTGTTCTTCATCATTGCAAGAGTCGCAGATCATCATGGCATAGCCTTTCATACGTAACTCTTCCCCTAAATAATGCAATATATTGCTGGAGAAGAAACTGGCAATGTCATATATCATAACCCCCACTGTCTTTGTCTTATTTTTTACTAATCCACGTGCAATCTCGTTCACTTCGTAATTCAGCTCACGTATCGCCTCCTCAATCAGAACTCGATTCTCTGGAAGTACATTTCCTCCATTTAAGTACTTCGAAATCGTTGCCATGGATAGTCCGGTCCTGTTTTTCACATCTTTCATTGTTGCAGGCATCAGACTTTCACCTCTTTCATAATATTCAGCGCAAAACGTTACGCGCATTCCTTTCTTTCATTATGCCACTTTTTAAATTTAAGTCAAGGAATCGTTGATTTTTTTCACAAAAAACGTTTCATTTATTATACTTTTGTTGTATAATGTTACAATACTTGATTAAGTGGAGGTTATTATGAAGTCTTTTAAAAAATTAGCAAGCTTACTACTCATCACTTTAGTAAGTGCAACATCTCTGATTGGATGTTCTTTTAAGAAAATGGAAAGCTGCCCATTCACAACAGCAACTTGGGATTACAGCGTGGAGCAAGTTGAAGAATTAGAAGGAGAATCCATTGAAACATATGCCTCTATCTACGGCGGAGATACATACACATTTTCAAAAGAGTATCTTGGAAAAGATGGGGTAATTAAATACATGTTCAATGAAGACAATGAACTTGCTTGTATCGCTTGGACTTATACTTCAGATTCTATGTCTGAATTAGATGAAGTCTATGGCACAATGATTTCAGATTTAGAAGATACCTATGGTGATCCTGAATATGATGATTCTCAAGTAGGATCTGCTGGTGATGTATGGCGCCTCAAGGACGGCAGCATTATCACAAGTTACATGGCAACTGCTGATTTGAGTGCAGTTCAAGTAGGCTATATTAACAAAGCTGCAACAGAATAAATTCAAAAACGCGATGCATATCTTGATATGCACCGCGTTTTTTTGTCTCTATTTTACGATCACACCATCTTCATCCCAAAGATCATGCCAATCCTTTGCACCTTCCCACAAGAATACATGACCTTTTACAAGTCTGTTTCCTCTTTCCAAAGTCGCAATTGATGCCATCTCTTCTTCTGTCAATGGATCTTCTGTCATACATTTTAAATTATCAACATAATGATTTACAGAAAATGGAATTGGCAATTGTCCATTTTGATATGCCCATTTTAAAGCAACAATTGCTGGATGGCAATGATGTGCTTTTGCAATTGCTTGCATTTCAGGCATTTCTAAATCTGCAATATCTTCTTCCATAATATCTCTTTCTGGTCTTCTTGGAGAACCAATTGGCATATATCCAATTGGAAGGATTTCACGCGCTTCCAAGTATTCTTGAATTTCTCTTTGTTGGAATGCTGGATGCATTTCAATTTCAGCAGCTGCTGGTTTTATCTTCATTAGTGGTAATACCGCTTCCATTTTAGGAATTGTCATATTCGAAATTCCAATATGTTTAATCAAGCCTTTTTCAACTAATGCTTCGCATTGGCGATAAGTATCCATAAATTCTTCTACCGTAAATGGTTTTGAATCTGGATTACGCGAATCTACGTCACATCCTGGTGCATGATAGTTAGGGAATGGCCAATGGATAAAATACATATCCAAATAATCACATTTCAAATCAGCAATTGATTTCTTGCATGCAGCTTCCACTTCTCTATGCTTATCATTCCATACTTTCGACATGATAAATAAATCTTTTCGTTCCACTACACCTTCCTCAAATGCAGTCTGAAATACTTCTCCAATTTCACTTTCATTACCATAGCATGCCGCACAGTCAAACAAACGATAACCACAACGAATTGCCCCTGCTACCGCTCCAGAAACTTCTTCTGCTGACACACGGTCAGAACCAAATGTTCCCATTCCTACGCAAGGCATCTCTACGCCTGTGTACAATTTTTTCTTTGGTACCATTGCTGGATCAATAAATGTCATATTCTTTCTCTCCTTTGTTATTTTATTTTTTGAATTTCTATTTGCCCTAAAATTCGTTCCATATCTTCCATGACAAAAAATCCGGTTTCTTCTCGTAGTGCTGCTGCCGCTGAAATCGCACTTGCTTTTCGAAGTGTATCTGCAACAGAAAGTCCTTCACAAAATCCAAGTGCAAATCCTGCAATCATAGAATCGCCACATCCAACGGTATTCACTGCATCAATCTTTGGCACAGTTGCTCGATACACACCTTCCTCACATACCACAAGCGATCCATCCGCTCCAAGAGATACTGCAACAATTTCCACGCCACTCTCTTGAATCGTTTCTGCTGCTTCTATGATCTCATTCACATCATCACAATCACGCCCTGTCAGCATCCGAATTTCATCTATATTAGGTTTGATCATTGTGGGCTTTGCCTTGATTCCTTCTACTAACAGCGTTCCGCTTGTATCAAGGATAGCTTTCTTTCCTGCTTCTTTTACCAAACGGATCATTCTCTGATATGCAGTTCCATCCAATCCTTTTGGAACACTTCCAGACATTGCCACCACTTCTGCTCCTTGCAAAAGTACTTTGAATTTCTGTAAAAATCCCTCAAAATCTTCTTCTGTCAAGGTAAATCCTGGCTCTAAAAATTCTGTTTGTACACGATTTACTTCATCCCAAATATTTATGCAAGAGCGGCTCTCTTCTTTCACATGATAAAAGGCACTTTCGATTCCAAACGGATGCAATGCTTCCTCTATATAATTACCTGCATGCCCTCCAACAAATCCAGTTGCAACTACTTTAGTACCTGCAATTGCTGCTGGTTTCGATACGTTTAAACCTTTTCCACCTGGAACGTACATGCATTCTTTTACACGATTCACTTCCCCCGTCTTAAAACCTTCTACCACATATCGCTTATCAATTGCCGCATTCAACGTCACTGTTAAAATCATAGTGTCCTCCCTACTCTTCATTTACCAGTAATACTTTTCCTTTTACAAGTCCCGGTGTTTTAAATAACTGGAATGCCTCTTGTGCTTGACTCATTGGCATCTTCTTGTATATAAATCCTGGATCAAATTTCAGTTGTCCTGTTGCAAAATAGTGCGCTGTTAAATCCCACTCTTTTCCTGGGAATGGTGCACTATATGACATCCAAGACCCTGTTAATTTAAATTCCTTACGATTCATGTTTTCCCACATTTTAGGAGTAAAGTTTAAATCAACATGTGGTGTTCCAATAAAACATACATGCGCTTTATTTGCCGCTAATTCAAAAGCCATCTGCATTGTTGGAACTTGTCCTGCTGTTTCAAATACATATGCATACCCTTTTCCATCTGTAAGCTCCATGGCAGTTTGCATATAATCTTCTTTCGTTGTATTCACCACTGCATCTGCTCCTAATTTTGTAGCAAGGGCAAGTCTTTCCTCACTAATATCAAATACAACTACCTTCTTAGACCCAAAAATCTTAGCCCATTGCATTGTGAACATTCCAATTGTTCCACCACCAAGAATCGCTACACACTCTCCACCTTGATAATCATTTTGGAGTAGTCCATGAAGTGCAACTGTTGATGGTTCAAACATTGCTCCTTGTTCATAAGATATGCTGCTGTCAAATGGTACTGCGTTTCGTTCTGGAATCACAACATAGTCTGCATTGCTTCCTTGTTGTCTGGAACCGATAAAACTGTAATGCTTGCAGAGCGAATAATTTCCATTTTGACAGTCTTCACATGTCAAGCAAGGAAGAAGTGGTGCTCCCGATACGCGATCTCCTACTTTTACCTTTGTCACACCTTCTCCAACTTCTACTACATCTCCTGAAAATTCATGGCCTAACACAATCGGATAGAAATGAACTCCGTTATGCAACACCCTTGGAATATCCGATCCACAAATCCCTGAAGCTTTGACCTTTACCTTTACCATTCCGGCACTTACTTGAGGCTCTTCGTATTCTAAATATTGTACATCTTCATTTGCACATACCACTGCTACTTTCATCTCAATCTCCTCCTACTTTTTCATGACCTCTTTTAAATTCTGATATAGTTCTAAATAGATTTCATAATTTTTATCATATACATTTTTATGTTCCAAGTTTGGCTCATGGAATCGTTTGTTTTCTACGGTTAATTGCACCGCTTCCTCAAAACTTTCGTACATTCCAATTCCTACACCCGCCAAAATCGCGGCTCCTAATGTAGTTGCTGTATCTGACGATGGCACTACAATTGGTTTTCCTGTCACATCCGACTTCATCTGTGTCCACAATAAGGAATTTGCCGAACCTCCCATAGCGCGAAGAACACTTACTTCTGCACCTGCTTCTTTTGCTACTTCCAGATTATGACGTAACGAGTAGGCAACACCTTCCATAGCAGCTCTTACAAAATGTCCTTTTGTCTTGCTAAAGTCCAGTCCATAAAATACACCTTTCGCATCTGGATCCCAAATAGGGGAGCGTTCTCCTGACATATATGGTAAGAATACAACGCCATCGCTTCCTGGTGAAACTTGTTCTGCAATCTCATTTAATAAAGTGAGAGCATTTTTTCCAATTCGTTTTCCTTCTTCTCGTTCAAACGCTGCAAATTCTTTTTCCAACCAGCGCATGACACCGCCACCACCAGTGGTTCCTCCTTGCAATAACCAGCAATCTGGAACTACATGATAACTTAAGATCAATCTTGGATCTGCCTTATATGTATCTGTACAAATACTCATACCACCTGCTTGTCCGCCTTGCTCTTGCGTTTCTCCATTGTGAAGCACTCCCGTCCCAAGTGTACCGCAAGCTGCATCTAGTCCACCTGCTACAACTGGTGTCCCTACGGCAAGACCACATTCAGAAGCTGCCTTCTGTGTGACCGTTCCAATTATTTCATGGCATGCATAGATTTCTGGCAAAATCTGTCTTGGAATTCCCAGTTTTTCACACATTTCTTCATCCCATGTTCCTGTTCGCATATCAAAACAATGAAAACCATATCCTTGTGACAGATCTTGTGTCATCACTCCCGTTAATTTATATGCAATAAAACTATTTGATTGAAGAATCTTATCAATCTTCTCGTATACTTCTGGCATATTTCTTTGATACCAAATAATCTTTGCCGTTGCATATGAAGGCTGTAAAGAGTTCCCTGCAAGTTCAAAAAATGTATCCGCTCCGTAGCGTTCATTGAATTCATCACAAATATCTTTGGCTCTTGTATCCATCCAAATTGGTGTGTTCGTAAGAACCTTGCCCTCTTTATCCATTGGAATTGCTGACCAACTTTGCCCATCGATTCCAACACCTGCAATCTCTTCTGCTTGAATCTCACCTTTCTTCAGTGCGTCCTTCACTGCACCACAAACAGCTTCCCACCATTCGTCTGGATTCTGCTCTGCCCAGCCTGGATGTGGATAGTAAACGGAATAGGCTCCATTTGCTGTTGCCAGAACCTTTCCTCGCTTATCAAACACTGCCACTTTGCAGGCACTTGTTCCTATATCTATTCCTAGCAAATATTGTTTCATACTATTGTCCTTTCACCGATTTTCCTTCCACGAATCCAGTCTGCAATTTTACTACCATACGTTCTGTCAGTTCACCATAGCTTTCCAACCTCTGCAACATCAAATCCGATACATTTTTTGCAATCTCTTTCGTAGGTTGGGTTACAATGCTAAGCTTCGGTACACACGCTCTGGCAAATGCCATATTGTCATATCCAATGACAGATACTTGTTCTGGAATCTGAATCTGTAACTCATTTGCTTCTATCATAGCTCCCATGGTCATCTCATAGTTCGATATGACAACTGCTGTCATATCTTGATTCTGCTCTACCAGTTGACGCATTCCTGCTGCTCCGCCTGATATTGTATAATCTCCATGTGAAATCAGTTTTTCTTCTACTGGAAGTTTCGCCTCTTTCAAAGCTTCTACATATCCAAGCAGTCTTTCTTTTGCCGTAAATACTTCCTCCGGACCAGCAATCATTCCAATCTTGCGATGACCTTTCTCAATTAGTAAATGCACTGCCTCTTTCGTTCCTTTGTAGTTATCTACCAACACGCAATCACAATCAATATCATTTAACTTTCGGTCAATTAATACCACCGGAATTCCTGCTTTTGAAAAAAGATTCAAATGCTTTCCTTTGTTTCCAGAAGGCATAACAATGACCCCATCTACACGTCTTTTTTTCAAAAACTCTACCGCTTCCTTCTCACGTTTTTCATCCGTACGGCAGTCACAAATCATTGTTGCATATCCATGTGCCCGCAAAATATCTTCTACTTCTGTAATAATCTCTGCACAAAAAATATTATTCAATTCTGGAATGATAATTCCGATTATCTTTGTCTTATTCGTCTTTAAACCGCGCGCCACTTCATTCACCTCATAATGAAGTTCTTCAATGGCTTGTTCTATCTTAATGCGGTTTTGCTCACGCACATTTCCTCCATTCAAATAGGATGAAATCGTTGCAAGTCCTAATCCTGTCTGTTTTGCAATATCTTTTATGGTTGCTGCCACAGTCACACCGCCTTTATTTTATTCTGCTTTATGGTCACATCCACATACTAGCATACGGCTCTTTACTATTTCCTTCACTGCCGCCATTCCTACAACTCCCAATTTCTTAGGGTCAAATGTATCTGGTGCTTCTGCTAATAATTTCTTCACTGCATCTGTGTATGCAACACGAAGTTCTGTAGCAAAATTCACTTTGCAGATTCCTCTTTGTACACATTCTTTTACATCTTCATCTGTAAGACCAGATGCTCCGTGTAATACCAATGGAACGTCTACTACTTCGCAAATCTCAGACACTCTTACCTTGTCAAGCACTGGTGTTCCAGCATAAAATCCATGTGCTGTTCCAATTGCAATCGCAAGTGAAGAAACGCCTGTTCTTTCTACAAATTCTTTTGCTTCTGCAGGGTCTGTATTTGTATCCGCTTCTGCTTCTAAATCATCTTCTTTTCCACCCACTTTACCAAGCTCTGCTTCTACTGGAATGCCTTTTTCTTTGGCAATATCTGTTACTCGTTTGCTTACTGCAATGTTGTCCTCAAAAGATTCATGAGAGCCATCTATCATAACAGATGTATAACCTGCTTCCATTGCAGCAATTGCCAGTTCATAGCTGTTCCCATGATCCAAATGTAAGCAAACAGGTACACTTGCTTTCTTTGCTTCTGCTGCAACAATTGCTGCATATGTTTCTAAAGATGCATATTTCACTGTGGATGGTGTAGTCTGAAGCATAACAGGTGCTTTTAATTCTTCTGCCGCTGCTATGACCGCTTTCACCATTTCCATATTTTCTACATTAAATGCTCCTACTGCATAACCACCTTTTTGAGCATCTAACAACATTTTTTCTGATGTAACTAATGGCATATTTTATTCCTCCTAAATATGAATCACGTCCAAAACCGAAACGTTTCGGTTTTTCTCTACGTCCATCATATTCCTTTTCATTTCCGTTGTCAATATATGGAACAAAAAAGAGGAATCCAACGGATTCCCCTTCATCTACCATAATTCTTTATAAATACGGATTACATCTGCTTTTGTTGGTGTTCTTGGATTTGTTGCTGTACATCCATCTGCCAACGCTGCTTCTGCCATTTCTTCAATTTTACTCATGTATTCTTCTTCTGTGATTGTATTCATTTGTGAAATAGATAATGGAATATCCATTTCTTTCAACATGAACTGTACCCAGTTTACTAAAGAGCGAACTGTCATGATCTTATTGTAGCTGCTTAGTCCTAAAATCTGTGCGATTGTCGAATATTTTTTTACAGCTGGAAGATATTCCTTACGGCTCTTACTGTGTTTGTTGATATCACTATTGAATTCGATGATATGTGGTAATAACATCGCATTTGCTCTACCATGTGGAATATGGAACATAGCTCCTAATTGATGTGCCATACCATGATTTAATCCTAACGATGTAGAGTTAAATGCTAACCCTGCAAGACAAGAAGCAACATGCATCTTTTGTCTAGCATGTGTATCATTTCCATCTAAATAAGCTCTTAAAAGAAACACACCGCAAATTTCAATTGATTTTTCAGCTAACGCTGTTGCAAACTCATTACGTTCTGTACTTACACATGACTCAATCGCATGTGTTAAAACATCCATTCCTGTATCTGCCGTAATCGCTGGTGGAACTGATTTTACAAGTTCTGCATCCAAGATTGTTTCTTCTGGAGTTAACTCTGGCGATACCAATGGATATTTTCTTTGTGCTGCTCTATCAGATACAACAGCAAAAGAAGTTACTTCTGAGCCAGTACCACTTGTAGTTGGAATCGCAATCATTGCGACTTCCCCATAGTTATCAATCTTCTTAGCAAATTCACGAATCGCTTTTGAAGAATCGATTGCCGAACCACCACCTACTGCAACAATTGCTTCTGGACGGTATTCTAATAATTTTCGAACACCTTCACTAATTTTTTCAATTGGTGGATCTGGAACAACGTCCATGAAAATATCATAATCGATTTGCCCTTCTACCAAAGGTTCTGTGATCATATTGATCATTTTACTTTGTACTACAAATGGGTCTGTAATAATTAATACTTTCTTATAAGGTAACTCTTTTAATCGGCTAAGTGATTGTTCACCGAAATATATCTTTGTTTTAATTCCAAAACTTTTCATGCCTAACCTCTATTCTGCGTAAATGCATTCTACACGTAATTCTTCAAATTTTTGAAGCCATTTCATGTCTGGTTTCTTATCTGTCACAATGATATCAATATCTTTCAAATCACCTATTTTAAAGAATGCAATCTTTTCGAACTTTGAGCTGTCAACTGCAACAATCTTTTTATTTGCACAGCCAAGCATAGTAAGCTTGTTGTTTCCGTGGCGTTCATCACTATCTGTAAATCCCGCTTCTAGATCAATCCCTTTTGAAGAGACAATCGCCTTGTCCACATAATAGGAACGAAGTGCTTTGTCTGTCAATGTCCCTACAAGTGCCAATGAACCACTCGATGCGATTCCACCTGTAGATATGACTGTACAGTTTGGTGCATCTAAAAGTTCGATTGCAATCTCTAATGAATTTGTAATAATTGTTATATCTTTTTTGTCTTTTATTGCTTTTGCAATTGCTACTGCTGTGGAGCTCGCATCTAAAATGATACGCTCTCCATCTTTGATCATGTCGCTGATCAAAGCAGCAATTTTTTGTTTGCCGATAACATTTCTGTTTTTACGAACATTAAAAGGCAAGTCTAGGTTTGCATTCTCATTGAGTACTGCTCCCCCATAACTTTTTATCGCATAGCCGTCATTTTCGAGTTTATCTAAATCACGTCTAATGGTTTCTTCAGATACATCATATAGGACACTGAGTTCACTAACAACAACACGTCTATCTATCTGTAGCTTTTCTAATATAGCATTTCGTCTTTCTATTGCAAGCATACTCTCTCCCCCAATTCAGTTATTATAGAATTGCTTTGCGAATTTGTGCATCTGGATGCGCAATAACAGATGAATCAAGGTACATACCTTCTTTTGCTACTGTCATTTTCGCGCGTTCAATCGCTGCTTCTACCGCTGCAACATCGCCTGTGATAAACATATATGATTTTCCACACATACCTCTTGCAAGACGAAGTTCTACTAAATCAACGATAGCTGTCTTTGCAGCTTCATCGGCTGCCACGATCATTGATGCAGCATCATATGTCTCAAGAATACCGAGAGCTGATACTTCTTCAATTTCTGTAGCGCCAAAGATTGCAGGGAAAATTGATTGGTGTGGGTTTCCTAATACGAAACTACTAATCAAATGGCCTCCATGCTGTACTCTTGCAGTATTTACTGCTGCATCTACTGCACTTAAATCTCCTGTGATAATTACAATGTATTTCCCAGGACATACTGTTTGTGCTTCGATCACACTGATGTCAGAAGTTTTTACCATTGCATCTGCTGCAACAACTCCTGCCGAAACAGTTTTATATTCTACCATTCCAATTGCCTTACTCATTTGGTGCACGTCCTTCCTACTTCTCAATTACAACATACTTGTCGCTGACTTCTGTTACTTTACCGCTGATTGATGCGTGAATTGCTACGCTTAAACCATTGCTTGGTTCTGCGATCATTTGTCCACGTTCAACAACATCTCCAACACTAACAACTGCTTTTGCAGGTGCCCCAATATGTTGGCTTAACATAATTCTAACTTTTTTCATATCCACTACATCATCATTTAATGGAGCTTCTTTGTCATATTTAGTCAGGTCAAGTCTAGCCATAAGTCTTTCCATAGGTACTTTTCTGTACTCACGTTCAGGTCCAACTGGTTTTGGAATAACACCTTGTGGTGGTCTCATTCCAGCTGCTCTTAATCCTGCTTTGTATTCTGCCATCAATGATCTTGGTGACAAGTTTTGGAAACATGAATATAATTCACATAATCCACATGAACTACAGAATAGTGTGTTCACGAAAATGTTTGGATCTTGAATGTCCTTACATGTTGCTGCACGCATAAATTTGTGTGGTTCGATAGGATGTCCCAAACGATTTCTTGGACACATATCTGTACACATTGTACATTGGCAACATGCTGCTGCCGCACGTTTCATATCAATTGAAACTTTGCTTTTCTTTTTATTAATAATATAGTGATCTTCTGGAAGTACTAATACAGCATTTGTTGTTTTTGTTACTGGTTGTGAACCGCTTCCGATGTTACCCATCATTGGTCCACCAACAAAGTATACTGCATTCTTAGTTGTTACACCGCCTGCCATAGCCACTACTTCTTCAATTGTGCATCCTAAAGGCACTCTAACTGTTACTGGGTTGTTAACCTCTGCTACTACCGAAACTAATTTGTCAACAACTGGTGTATTGCGTTTTAATGCGCGGTATGCATTATAGATTGTTTCAACATTGAATACCGCCACACCACTTTCAATAGGAAGTCCACCTGGTCTTACGACTTTTCCAGTAACTTCATAGATTAAGATTACTTCATCCCCTGCTGGGTATACTTCATCAAGTAAACCTAATCTAACACCATCATAATCGCCAATACATTCATTTAATGCTTCGATTGTTTTCTTGTATGCTTTTTTGATACCAATAACGATATCTTTTGCGCCTACTGTCTTACCAATCATATGAAATGTTTCAACGATTTCGCGAGCATGTTTTTCTAAAAGTTGTCTATGTAATCTCAGTAGTGGTTCACATTCAGCACAATTTAAAATGATTGTTTCTGCACGTTCATCTAATTTTGCATATGTGGGAAATCCTGCACCACCTGCACCAACGACTCCACTTTGTTGCAATAGGTTGCTTAATTCTTTCATTTCCATAATTTTTCACTACTCCAGTCTTGTTCCATCATCAATTATTCCAACAATCGCCGCATCGACAGGTGCATCTTGCATGTTGCACCCGATACGAGCAGCGCTTCCTTGAGCGACAAGAACATATTCACCAATTCCTGCGCCAATATTGTCAACCGCGATCAATTGTTGTTCTTTTGCTCTCATTTTATCAATGACTTCTACAATCATGAATTTATTACCTATTAATTTGTCATTCTTTCTTGTGGCAATTACACTTCCCACTACTTTTCCTGCGAGCATATTATCCTCCCAACAATTTTGGTTTTCTTATTTTATAATGGTTACTGTCTGTCCTGTAGAAATCTTAGCTGCATTTGCTTCATCTGTATCGATGTGCATTTCTAATGTAAAGCTTTCATCTACTCTGATTTGTACATGATTGAAAACAGTTCCTCTTTCGTTATCTGCTTTTACAGATACTACATCTCCATCTTTTACTCCGGCTGCCATAGCATCCTTTGGAGCCATATGGATATGTCTTTTTGCAATGATACATCCTTCTTCAAGATATACAACACCTTTTGGTCCAACTACTGCGATAGGAGCTGAGCCTTTGATATCACCAGATGGTCTGATTGGTGCTTTCACACCTAATTTAATTGCGTCTGTTGCTGAAATTTCTACTTGTGATTTGCTTCTAACAGGTCCTAAAACACGTACGTTTTCGATTGCACGAAGTTTTAATCCTACGATAGTAACTAATTCATTGGAAGCAAATTGGCCACCCATTAATTCTTTTTTCTTTGTTAATTGATATCCTTCACCAAATAGAGTTTCTACATGTTCTTGTGTTAAATGAATATGTCTTGCAGACACACCAATTGGTACCATATAACCATTGCTGGCGTTTTCTTTCTTTTCCATTGCTTCCATTACTAAACGGGCAATTAATTCAACATTATTGTTTTCCATTTTGAAATCCGCCTTTTCCAGATATAATTTCCAGACGGCGATAAATTATCGCCGCCTGTCCTACAACTTCAATTATTTGATTGCTGGAAGAATTTTTTCAACGTCTGTATGTGGTCTTGGGATTACGTGTGTTGCAACTAATTCTCCAAGTCTTGAAGCGTTTGCTGCACCAGCTTCTACTGCTGATTTAACAGCTCCAACGTCTCCACGAACCATAACTGATACTAATCCAGAACCGATTTTTTCTGTTCCAACTAATACTACGTTAGCTGATTTTAACATTGCATCTGCTGCTTCAACAGCTGCTACTAAACCTCTTGTTTCTACCATTCCTAATGCTTGTTGAGTCATTCTGATATCCTCCTTTGGTTGTTCTTGAGTTGTTTGTTTTTTCACTCTTTGTACTGTTTTCGATGGTGCCTTCGCTTTGGCTCCTGTTGATTTTGCTGCAGGCTTCACTGCAGCTGTTTTCTTTTCTTCTGCCATGCTTCCTGCCTCCTATTGTAAGCGGCTAGCGCTTTTTTGTACAATCTTAACGATTTCTTCATGGGGATTTGCAATAATAGCTTTTGCAACCGGCTGTTTAATCGCATGTTCTGCTGCTTCTACTGCTGCAGTAACTGCTGAAACCGTTCCCTGTACGATAATTGTAACTAATCTGCCACCGAGCTTTTTCTCCCATGTGACAAATTCAACGTCTGCTGTCTTAACCATAATGTCAAGTGCATCAATCGCTGCCGTTGTACTAGGAATTTCAATAAGTCCGTATGATTTTCCCATGAAAATTCTCCTTCGTTCTATCTATTTACTAATTAAACTGTTGGAAGAATTTTTTCTACATCTGCGTGTGGTCTTGGAATTACGTGTGTTGCAACTAATTCTCCAAGTCTTGAAGCTGCATCTGAACCAGCTTCTACAGCTGCTTTAACTGCTCCAACGTCTCCACGTACCATAACTGTTACTAAACCAGAACCGATTTTTTCTGTTCCTACTAATGTAACTTCTGCAGATTTTGTCATTGCATCAGCTGCTTCGATAGCTGCTGTAAGTCCTCTTGTTTCTACCATTCCTAATGCTTGTTGATTCATTTTTATATCCTCCTAAATTAAATCCTATTTATTATTTTGTTTTGTCTAAACCGCTAATCTTTAACATTTTTTCTGTATCAGCCTCTGGTCTTGGGATTACATATGTAGTAATGACACCAGAGATTTCATTGGCTCTTCTCACAGCTGCTTCTACTGCTGCTGTTACGTCTGTAACACTGCCTCTGAATTTTACTGCCACGATAAGTGGTACAGGTAACGCATCTGCATTAGCCGGTTTATTCTTATCGAAATTTTCTAATGTTACGTTAGCTGCTTTACATCCAGCATCTGCTGCTGCAAAAGCTGCTACTAAACCATATAATTCTACAATACCGACTGCTTGTCCCATACGATACCTCACTTAATTATTATTCATTGATAATCGCAATCTTCAAACCTTCCATTTTAAGGTTTGTAACGTGAGCTTCGTTAATTTGTGATAATGGGAATCTGTGTGTAATTAATTTACTCATTGGTAAACCAATTCCTTTTGCTCTCTTTAAGAAATCAAATGTTGTTGCGTAATCTCTTAATGTGTATACCCAAGAACCAACTGTTGTGATTTCTTTTGAACAAATATCAAAGTGAGGATTGATTGTAGCATCTCCACCATTGATGAAGAATCCTAATTCACAAAGTCCGCCACCGTTTCTGATGAATTTGTAGATATTTGCATGAGCCACTGGAGATCCTGTACATTGGAATGCAAAGTCTGCTAAGTGACCATCGAAGCAATCTGCTACTGCTCCAGCTAAAGCTTCAATTCCTTTGTGATCTTTGAAGTTTACTGATTTTGTAGCTCCCATTTCTTTTGCGAAGTCAAGTCTCTTTTGTTCTCCATCAACAGCTACGATGTTTTCGATACCCATTGTACGAAGAACCGCGATACAGATAAGACCGATTGGTCCACATCCTTGAACAACTACTCTACTGTTGAATCTTAAGATTCCAGTTGTTTTTGCTCTTTCTACTGCGTGGATTAATACTGCACATGGTTCGATTAAGATTCTTGAATCTAAATCTAAATCACTTACATTAAATACTGTTGAACCACCACGGATTAAGATGTAATCTCCAAACCATCCATTTAAGTGAATGTCATCGTCTGGTAATAATCCGTATACGTCAGCTCCACCAACGTTTTGTTTGTTAAGGTCAAACATTGTAATATCTGGATTGTCTTTGAAAATCATACATGTAACAACTTTGTCACCGATGTTTAATGCTTTTCCTGCACTATCCACTTTTACATTTTTACCCATTTTTACGATTTCCCCTGTACCTTCATGTCCAAGTACTAATGGAATCAATCCAAATGGATCTCTCTTGAATTCATGAGCATCTGTTCCACAGATACCACATCCTTCAACTTTTACTAAAATATCGTCATCCCCAACTTCTGGGATTGGGAATTCTTTGATTTCATAATTTTCTAATGCAGTAAGCATTGCAACTCTTGATGTTGCTGGAACACCGCCATTTGCTTTTGGAGCTGCTGGTTTCGCTGCTTCTTTTTGTTCTAGCATTCCTTCAAGCACTGATTTTACAATCGCTTCTACATTTACTTGATTCATATCCATATTATTTTCCTCCATCTAACGAATGCATAAGCTGTCTGACATTACGCAGCGTCTTCTTTTTGTAAATGAGCTTGCACTTGTAAGCCCTTCACCTGTACGGCTTGCGATTGTGAATGTACAATATCCTTCGCCACCGAATCCAAGTGCTGCATATGAAGGTGCATTTTTTACTAAGATTGCTGTGTCAATTGCTTTCGCATATGCTGTGATGTGGTCAACGTTCTTAGAATGAATGTGAGCTGAGTGACGGTTGCCATGTTCAAGCCATACCGCTTTTTCTACAGCGTCTTCAAAGTCTTTTGCTTTTACAACTCCTAAGATTGGCATCATCAATTCTTCTGCAATCAATGGATGTTCTTTTTCACCTTCAAAGATGATACATCTAATGTTATCTGGCACTGTTACACCGATCATACCTAATAATGTTTTTGCATCGCGACCAACGCATTTTCTATTAAGTCCTTTTGCAGTTAAAACAGTATTTGTTAATTTTTCGATTTCTTCTTCTGATGCATAGTAGCAACCTTGTTCTGAAACCATGTAGTGAATTAATTCAGCTGCAATTGATTCAACTGCTACGATTTCTTTTTCAGCGATACATGGTAAGTTGTTGTCAAATGTACAACCATTTACGATGTCTCCTGCTGCTTTTCTTACATCAGCTGTTTCGTCTACTAATGCTGGTGGGTTACCAGCCCCAGCTCCGATACCTCTTCTACCAGATGATAATACTGCTGTTACTACACCAGGACCACCTGTAGCTGCGATTAATTGAATGTCTGGGTGTTTCATCATAATGTTACTTGTTTCCATTGTTGGTTTTACAACTGTACAAGCAATGTTATCTGGTCCACCTGCTTCAAGTGAAGCTTCATTTAACATATTAATTGCAAATTGAGATGTTTTGATAGCTGCTGGATGTGGGTTAAATACTACTGTATTTCCACCTGCAAGCATACCGATTGTATTACAGATAATTGTTTCTGATGGGTTTGTACATGGTGTGATTGCACCAATTACACCGAATGGTCCCATCTCAATTAATGTTAATCCTCTGTCTCCTGACCATGCAGTTGTTGTGATATCTTCTGTACCAGGAGTTTTTTCAGCAACTAACTGATGTTTCAAGATTTTATGTGGAACGTTACCCATTCCTGTTTCTTCAACACCCATACGTGCGAAAAGTTCTGCGTTTTCACGTGTTTTCTTACGGATGTTAGAGATGATTTGTTCTCTTTGATCCATAGACATTTTGTGAATGTGTTTTTGAGCTTTCTTTGCTGCAGCGATTGCATCGTTCATATCAGCAAATACCCCTCTTTGAGTTGTAGCTTGAGTTCCAAGTTGGAGTTTCGCCATAACTTCTTTCACAACGTCTTGAACCATTTGTTCATTTACAGACACGAAATTACCTCCTCGAGCAAGCCTTTTCCGTAAGCAGCCAACATCGTATCTTGTTCTGCTGTTCCACCGCTTACACCTAATGCTCCTATTATTTTTCCTTCTACTTCAAGTGGTTCTCCACCACCGAAAATAACAATTTTTCCTTCATTTGTATGTTGGATGCCGTAAAGCGGTTGCCCTGGCTGTGCCAATTTTGCAAGTTCCGCTGTCGACATTTTCAAACTGGCAGAAGTATATGTTTTATTCACAGCAATATCATAACTTGCGATATATGCACCATCCATACAGTGAACAGCTGTCACTCTTCCTGATTGGTCAGATACTGCAATCACAGCTGCTAATCCAATCTCTTCTGCCTTCTTTTCTACTTTTTCAATCAAGGATTTTGCTAAAGCTAAAGTCATTTTATGTTTTTTACATTTACAAACATGTCCATGTCCATGTGCGTGACTATGTTCTTCGTGTCCAGAGTTCATTTCGCGGATGATCTGTTCTACCGCTTTTGAAATCATCTGTTCGTTCATAGCATTTCCTCTCTATTTCCAACAAATTATTTAAGTCCTAATTGTTCCATTACTTTCTTTGTAATAGAAGAAACTAATTCAGCATCTGCTTCTTGAGCATGTCCTTTGCATCCACCTTTGCAGCTATGGCAGCTTTCTTTTCCAGCTTTTGCGTTTGGACAAAGGTTAGCTGGATGTTTTCCAGGTAATCCCATATTTCTTCTTACTTCGTATAATTTTTCGATTTGTTCTTTATCGAATTCTTTTGGTCCGCCTAACATTTTTGATTTGTATAATAATTCAGCGTAGAATTCTACTGATTCCATTTTGTGGTAAGCGCTCATTAAGTCTGTTGACCATGTTAATGCACCGTGGCTTTCAAGTAATACTTGGTCGAAGTATGGTAAGTATTCTTCGATAGCATCTGGAATTTCCATAGAACCTGGTGTACCGTATTTAGCGATTGGAACACATCCTAAAGCGATAACAGCTTCTGGCATGATTGGTTGTGTTAATGGAATACCAGCGATAGCAAATGATGTTGCATAGCTTGGATGAGCATGAACTACAGCTCCAACGTCTGGTCTTTGTTCGTATACACGCATGTGCATTTTGATTTCTGAAGATGGTCTGAAGTTACCATTTGCTTGGATTAAGTTACCTTTTGCATCTACTTTACAAATATATTCTGGTGTCATGAATCCTTTAGAAACACCTGTTGGTGTACATAAAAATTCATTATCATTTAATTTTACTGAGAAGTTACCATCATTAGCAGCAACCATTCCTCTGTTGTATACTCTTCTACCGATTTCACACATCAATTTTTTGATTTCGAATTCGTTTTGCATTATTAATTCCTCCTTGAATCATAAAATGTTGTTTTTCGTTGTTTCTCTCCCAATTTTAACACACAAATCCACATGCGTCAATATATCTGGGTGTTGTTTTTATTGGTTTTCTCGTTCCCAAGGTAAAATATCTCCCTCTTCGCGAAGATATTCTAGTAATTCTGGAATTCCTTCATAATTTTTGGAATTCACAAAGAAGATTTTCTTGCATCCTGCTAGTTCTAACCATCTTTTGGCCCTTTCAGGATCCCCACCTTCTACATCGACTTTTGTCACAATTCCAATGACTTCTCGATTCGCCATCGGTGTGACGCATGGTGGATATAAGGAGTAAGGTTCTATGGAAGATGCTAGAAGCCCTACCACATCTGCTTCATATGTATAAAGCGCAAGTGCATGTCCCAATCCTTTTGTCTGTGCGTATTCACCTGGCGTATCAATAATCACATCAAAATTGTTCACATATTGCGTCTTATGGTACTCAATCTTTTCGCCTTTCAAAGCTTGTGTAAGTGTTGTCTTACCAGCTTCACTTCTCCCCATTAATACGATTTTTTTCATAATATTATGTCCTTGTAATTTCACAAACAGCAAAGCCCATCTTATCTCTTACATATTCAAGAATTGCTCTCATCGCTGCTTCTGTTTCTGAAATAGTACCTGTCACAATAAGTGTTCCGCTGAATCGGTCTACAAATCCAAGATCTACTCCTGCAGATTTCACAGCAATATCTGCTGCAATCACTGCTGTTTCTGCTGGACTGATTGTAAGAAGTCCAATTGCGGATTTGGAATAATCAATCTTTGGATTCAATCCCAATTTCACGTACAAGTCGTTGTCTGGGTTTGCGATAAGGTGAGCGATTGAGATCTGTTTCCCTGGAACAAGTTCTTGAATGATTCGAACTTTCTTTTCATTTGTCATGATATCTTGAATATCCATCTGTCTCACCCTCCAATCTGGCAATCTAAGCCTGATACTCTTTTCGCTGCTTGTTGCAGCAATTCCATGTGTTCTTTTGTTGGTGGAAGAACACCATACATCTGGTATTCTCTGCCCAAGCCTTCATATTTATCTTGTCCCAATCTATGATATGGAAGCAAGTGTATCTTGGTAACACCTTTTAATTGTGATGCAAATCTCGCAATGGATTCGATTTCATCGACACGATCATTGAATCCTGGTATTACCGGCACACGGATTACTAAATTTGTCATACCAGAGTTTGCAATTTTCTTCGCATTCTCCAGTATCAATTCATTTGAACGTCCTGTAAACGTTTTATGTTTTTCAGAATCTGTATGTTTGATATCCATTAAATAGGTATCCAAATATGGTAACAGCATTTCAATTTTTTCATATGGAGCACACGCTGTACTTTCCAATGCAGTGTTGATCCCTGCTTCTTTCGCTGCGCGAAGCAAATCGCGTGCAAATTCAGGCTGCATCAAACTTTCACCACCTGATAGGGTAAGCCCTCCGCCAGAACGTCTGTAATACGTTCTATCACGTTCAATCACTTCCAACATCTCTTTTACTGTTACATCTTGTCCTATCACTTTTGGTTTCCCGTGAACCATCATGGTTTCTACTTCGTATCTTTGCGATTCCGGATTACAACACCAGCGGCATCGTAATACGCACCCTTTCAAAAATATGATTGTTCGAATTCCCGGACCATCATGGATGGAAAATCGTTGGATATCAAAGATACGCCCCTTCGTCTGCATGTAGTCCGTCATACTTCTCACCTACCAACCTTGCTCTGTACGATTGATAATATCGTCTTGAAGCGATCTTGATAATGTAGTGAAGAGCGCGCTGTAACCAGCAACACGAACTACTAAATGTTTATACTTATCAGGGTTCTTTTGCGCATCTAACAATGTTTCTCTATCTACAACGTTAAATTGCATGTGGCTTCCTTTTTGATCAAAGTATGAACGAATCAGTGCCACGAATTTTTCTAATCCTTCTCTACCACTAAGTGCAGATGGATGGAATTTTTGGTTAAATAATGTTCCATTTGACGCAATGTAATGGTCAAGTCTTGAAACAGAGTTTGCTGCTGCTGTTGGACCATTTTGGTCTTTTCCAGCAGATGGTGAAACACCGTCAGCTACAGGTGTATGAGCAAGTCTTCCATCTGGTGTTGCACCTGTTTGTGCACCCAATGGTACGTTTGCTGATACTGGATAAAGTCCTGCTTGGAACATTCCGCCTCTTGGGTTTTTGAATGTTTCCAATGGTTTTGTATATGTATACGCAACATCTCTTGCAAATGCATCTACTTCTGGAATATCGTTTCCGAATTTTGGAACTTCTTCGATCATTTGTAATAATCTTTCGCCACGTTCACGAATTTCTGGAGTTTCTGTTGCAGCTTTGATTTCTTTTATGATTGCTGCCACTTCTGCTTCCGAAACAGTCTTTCCTGCTGCTGCAAAATTACGAACGATATCAGATGCCATTTCTGAAAGGCTGATTGCATCTAATCCTTTTCCATAGTTCAGCGCTAACATTTCTTTGAACTCACCGATTGTAAGTTTCTTTTCGTCATATACTAACTTCTTCACCACATAGAGGGCATCTGCCATATTTGCAATACCAAATCCTTGTGGTCCAGTAAAGTTGTAGATTGCTCCACCTTCTTGTACTGTCTTGCCTTGTCCGATACAATCATCTACCATACATGATAAGAATGGTAATGGACAACGTTCTGCATGTGCAACATCAATTGCGTTGTCAGCATTTACAAGAAGTGCAATGTGGTAATTCATCTGTGTTTTGTAAGCATCATAGAATTCCTCAAAAGTTTTCATATCTTCCACATTGCCAGTCTTAGGTCCGATTTGTACCCCTTTATCTACCCCATTTGAGAATACTAATTCTAATGGTCGGCACATATTAAAGAATGCGGCGTCATGCCATCCTTCTGTCTTACCTGGAACTTGTGGTTCTACACAACCGATGATGTTGTAATTTCTTGCATCTTTTAATGAAATTCCTCTACTAATTAAGGAAGGAATTACTACTTCATCATTGTAGTACGCTGGAAGTCCGATTCCTGTACGAGTAAGTTCTGCTGCACGAATTAAGAATTCATGTGGTGAACCATTCCATACACGCACTGATAAAGATGGTGCTGGTAAATGAACATGCATAGAAGCTTCGATACACATAAATGATAAATCATTTGTAACATCGATTCCTTCTTCATTTTGTCCACCTGCGATTAAGTTTTGGAATAAACTGTATCCTGCAAAACCTTCTGCTGATGCAGCATCACGACATTTATTTAAATCATTTAATTTTACCCAGATACAATCCAATAATTCTTGTGCAGATTCGCGTGTAATCTTACCGCTGTCAAGGTCTGCTTTATAATATGGATACATGTATTGGTCAAAACGTCCTGGTGAAATAGAATGTCCGCTTGATTCAATCTGTAATAATTGTTGTACAAACCAGAATGATTGACATGCTTCATAGAAACTTGTCGCACCTTTCGCTGGAACACGATAGCAGTTTTCTGAAATTTGAATCAACTCTGCTTTTCTCACAGGATCGCTGCATTTATCAGCTTCTTCTCTTGCGAGCTCTGCATATCGATGTGCATAATGGATAACTGCTTTACAGCTTGTGATCACGGCTTCATAGAAATGCATACGTTTTGCATAATCGCCATCTCCAACACTGCATTTTGCCATCTCAGCTTCTACTCTTGCGATGATTCCTTCGAATCCCATTTCAAGAACTTTGTCATATTGAACAGTTACATGTCCTACCCCGTTGTAGAAATAGTTTCCTACCGTAAAGATATTATGTTCAATATCCAAAAGCGCTTCTGGTGCCATATAAGCAGTTGCTAAATCACTCGTTGTCTTCCCTTTCCAATACTTATGTACTTCACGAAGGTCTTCTTTTGTCTGATCTGAAATGTAGAATGGGTCAGCACTTCTAGTAGCTACTGTCTCAAACTCTGGTTCTAACCATTCAAATGAAAACTCTGGATATGTCTGACATCCTCTTGGAGCAATTGTTGTACTACCTACAATTAATTCTTCATCACGTATGATAATTGGCAGATGTTTTAAAATGTGTTCAAATGCTTTCGCACGTCGAATGATTATTGGTTCATTTTCTGTTGCTTTATAAGATTCTGTGATCAAAATCGCTCTTGCAGATTCAATCTCTGGCATCTTTGCATACAAATGATCTACCAAACGAGTAATACGTTCTGACTTTTGAATTGGTTCACTATTGTAAGTATAAAGTCCCATTTTTCCCTTCTCCCTTCTTTGCCTAATTATATTCCTATTATACACCATAATCAAAACGAATTCAACACAATCCCACTTGGTTTTTGTTGGTTTTTTCACTCTTTTCCGATTATATCTATTTTGTTTTTTGTTGTTTTCTTTGTATCACCTATTGACTTTCCCATATTTTTTATAGATAATATAAGGTACGAGTAAGAAATACAGAAGGAGGCGCTTTTATGTTCGAATTTGATCCACATATGCATTCGATTGCAAGCGGTCATGCATCGCACAGTACCATTACCGATTTGGCTAAGCAAGCTGCTGCCCGTGGTTTCAATATGATTGGCGTAACAGATCATGGACCTGCAACAATCCTGTCTGCCCGCGAAGCTTATTTTCGAAACCTAGCGTATTCCTTGAGAAGACGTTGCGGAATCGAAATTCTTTATGGTGTGGAACTAAATATCCTAGACTATCAAGGAACGGTAGATTTACCAGATGAGATTTTAGAAAAATTAGATTATGCCATTATCAGCATGCACAAACCAAACATTGCACCAGGCACAATTGAAGAAAACACCTTTGCCTATATCAATGCAATGAAGCATCCGAATGTTAAGATTGTTGGACATTGTGATGATACGAAATATCCTGTGGATTACGAAGCACTTGTAATTGCTGCAAAACATTATGGCGTACTGCTAGAGATCAACAACAGTTCTCTTCGCCCAGATGGCTATCGTGGCGATACACGTGAAAATATTCGTACGATTTTAGAATTATGCAAGAAGTATCAACATCCGGTTGTTCTATCCAGCGACAGTCACGGACAGGAACACGTTGGTGATTTTACCTACGCAGTAGAAATGATCGAAGAAACGGATTTTCCATTCCAACTTGTCATGAATCATTCTTCAAAAGCATTTAAAAATTTCATTCAAAAAGGACGTAGCTAAACAAGTTACGTCCCCTTTTTACATATCCCTATTGATTTACTATTTCTTCTGTGAGTGCCATATACTCCTGCGCACTGCGACAGCTTTTCTTATACGCCATAATAGGCATATTATTATCTTGCGACCACTCTACGCTGCTATCTACACGAATGAAAGTATCAAACACATGCACTTCCTCCAAATCGCGTAGCGTATCAATTGTCTGCTTAAAGTAGCTCTTTCTTGTATCTACTTTTGTAACCGCAATTCCTTTCACAGTTAAATCTGGCGCAATTTGTTTCACTTCATCCAAAAATTCAAACATGTTTCCCAAACCAAATAAGCCCCATGGTGTTGCCTCTACTGGAATGATAACAGAATCAGATGCACATAAAATATTCATTACCCAACCTCCAAGTGTTGGTGGTGCATCAATCAAAATGTAATCATATTCTCCTGATTCTTTGATAGCACTTAAGCATTTCTTCAAAATGAATTCGCGTTGCCACTTTGTAAACAACTCATATTCAATCGAACTCATCAAAGTAGAAGATGGAATCATATCTAAATTTTCATAAGGTGTATGTACTACAAACGGTTTCAAATCTTTCTGGCCGCGAATTGCATGATAAAGATTCTCATTTCCTTGTGCATAAGCTAACACTTCATCTTCCGAAAAGAAAGACAAAGATAAATTAAGCTGCATATCGCCATCAATCAAAAGCACTTTTTTTCCAAGCTGTGTCAATGCATACCCCACATTTGCACATGTTGTAGACTTTCCGCTTCCACCTTTATTATTGGTAAAACAAATCACTTGCGTCTTCATACTATTCTTCTCCTTCTGTCTCCTCAGGTTCTTCTCCTGTCAATCTCAAAATATCTTCAATCTCTTCCTCTGATAATCCTGTGAATATGGCAAGTTCATCAATCATAACTTTTCGTCCCAAGTCTTCTGTTAACTGTTTGATGCTTTCATCTAACATGCTAACTTTTTCAACCATTTTCTTATCGCGGCTTGAAAGTTCTCCTTCTTCTTCCAAAAGCATCGTGATGGATTCCTTTACTTGTGCCACAATCACATCATGGGCTTCTTCAACCGAAGTGATGGCTGCCAATCCAAGAATCAATCCCATATTTCCTTCCTGAATCATATCTCCAAGAAATACATCCCCTCGATACATCTCTTTTGCAATCGCCACAATCTCTGGCAAATAGATTGCTGTTAAACGTTCTTTCGCATTTCCATCCCCTGCTAAGAACTTGCCAAATAACAGTTCTCGTTCTCCTTCTTTCTCTGGAGCAAATGCTTTCAAATCTTCTTCATATTCTTTCAAATATGCCTTTTCTTCTTCCGTAAATGCAATCGCTTCTGTTTCTGCTTTTTCCACTTTCACATAGCCTTTCACGACTACCTTTTGTGCCAAAAGATAGTCAAAGACTAGTAACATTTGTTCTTCTGTCAATTGGTCTGCTGCAAAATATTCTTTAACTTCATCTACCGTAATTTGCGCCCCTTGCCCATTTGCAACTGTAACTAGCGCTCCTAATTTTCCTAAAAACTCGCTCTTATCTCTCATGTATCTATTTGAAACCTCCATGTATTTTCTATTCTCTATTATGTCACGATAACAGTCTGATATCCATCTCTTTTTAGTCTTTGTTCCATACGACCTGCTTCATCCAAATTAGGAAATTCTCCTACTCGCACACGATACAAACCTTCGCCTTCTTCCATGCGAACCGGATATTCCATTTCCATCAGTTCATCTCTTAGTCGTCTTGCATAGCTTTGATTTCGAAATGCTCCAACTTGAACAGAATAACTTTGATTTGGAATCTGATTTATGGTATCTAGGATTCCTTCTGCAATTGCGATTGCAATATCTTGAAAATTCGCATCAAACAATTGATTATCTGTATCGGAATTCAAAAATCCAGCTTCTACTAACACTGCTGGCATTTGTGTTTTTCGAAGCACGATCAAGTCCGGACGAGCCTGCACACCAAGATTTACAAATCCAACGGTTTCCAGTTGTGTATTGATTTCTTTCGCCATCTCGTATTTGATTCCTTCTTTATTGTACACCAAACTTTCTACACCCGAAACCACATTGTCTTCTGGAAAAGAATTGCGATGGATGGAAATAAAAAAATCTACCCCAGCCTGATTTGCTAAGTTTGCACGTTGCTGTGGTGTTAAGTATTCATCTGTCGTTCTTGTATATTCTACATCAATTCCATTGTTTTGTAAAATCTCTCCAACTGTTAATGTCAGCTTTAATGCGTCTTCTTTTTCAAGTCGACCATCATACACTGCTCCAGGATTTGCACCTCCATGCCCTGCATCTAACATCATTGAATATGCCATTTTCATTCTCCTTATTTTTCTGCTTCTATACTAAGATATGATGAGAATTTGAATTTGGTTCTTCCACTGTACATTTGAGTATATCTTAGTTACTATCTTTTTTCAATTTTTTCGTGTATAATAGCCATGTTAAAGGAGGAATGACACATGATAAAACTAATTGCCAGTGATTTAGACGGCACACTGCTCTTAGATGGTGCCCAAGCATTGAATCCAGAAGTTTATGATTTGATTATACAATTAAAAGAAAAAGGAATTCGCTTTGTAGCAGCCAGCGGCAGACAATTAGCCAGCCAGCACAAACTTTTCGAACCAATCAAAGAAGAGATTGACTATGTAGCAGAAAACGGCGGGGTCTATTCTTATAACGGAGAAAGTTTCCCTACAACAGAGATTCCTCGTGATCTTGCATTCCGTATTACAGATGCAATCGCAGCAATCCCAGGTTGCCGCACAGTTGTTTCCTGTATGGAAAGCTGCTACATTTTGGAAGGAGATCCTTTGTTTGCATATCACCTTGTTCACACAATGAACAATGTCACAACAAAAGTTGCCTCTTTCCGAGATATTACAACTCCTATCCTAAAAATTGCTTTCTTTATCCAAGAAAATGTTCACGCTGTTGCAAAACAATTAAGTGAACAATTTCAAGAAGAAATCAAAGTAGTTACTTCTGGAAATGAGTGGATTGATTTTATCCCATTCGACACCAACAAAGCTGCAGCGCTTTCTATTCTTATGAAACGCTATGGTGTGACTTCGCAAGAAGTGATTGCTTTTGGGGATCAAGAAAATGACCTCGAAATGCTTGCCCTTGCTGGTACAAGCTATGCCATGTCATCTGCAAAAGATGTGGTAAAAGCTCATGCAAATAAAATCGCTACCCGCGTAGAAGATGAATTAAAAAACATATTAAAAGGAATGTAGCGCGCTACATTCCTTTTTGTCTTATTTACACTTACAACATTGGGCAAATTTTTGCTCTGCTTCTTTTATCTTCTTTTCTTCTGCAGCCGGTGTAGGATAATATCCTTTTGCATGCATCATTTCAAATACTTTCGATTGAATCTGATGTTCCTCTTCCAAAATCTTCATTACTGTATTTCTCAAATCCTTATGCATACACTCATTTGCCGCTGTATTAAATAATGCTGTAGTTGCTTTCTGAGAGGATAATCCATCTCCTAAAACTTCTTTATCTGTATACTGTTCCATATCTTGTCCCTCCCTACTTCAAATATGCATACAATGCATTGAAATGTCCTTGATGTTGCTGTGAAATTTTTTCATATTCTTTCTTAATCTCACTATCTGTTGCATGTTCTGCTAACATCTTAAATTTCTTAGTAAGAAGTTCTTCATCTGCTAATAAATCGTTTAATACAGATAATTCTTTTTCTGTTAATGTCACCATACACTACCTCCTAAAATGTTCTTTCAGAACTAGTATGGTAACATCTCTACTTTTTATTCACATTATTTATGTAGTTCAATATACTTATCCACAAGTGCTGCTGCAGTTTCCACACAAGTATTGCACGAAACCGCTTTGCTTCCATCTTGAGGTTTCTTCAAGTCTCTGCAATAAATAGAACCGTTGATTTGTTTAAAACATTCTGCATATTGTCTTATAGATGCATAGGTATCCATTTTCGTTTTCAGAGGATTATACACATCTCCAGCACTATTATACATGCTAATTGCCATAAACATTCCCGTTACCGCTCCACAAGTATCTTGGAGTCCGCCCATTCCTGAACCAAACGCTTCCGTTAATTTAAACACTTCATCTGCAGGGATTCCATACTCATCGCAAAATGCACAGATCACTGCCTGACAACAATTGTATTTTCCTTCTGTGAAATAAGATAATGCTTTCTCTTTTATCATATCCGTATCCTCCCTAATTTATTTCAGTATAATTCCTTTTTATTATTTATTTTCTTTAAAAAATCTTTTCTTGAAATAAAAATCTGCTCCATACAATGCTGCAACCGGATTATGACCTGTTACACGATCCTTTGTAACTGCAGTTGTCACCAATGCATCTGAGTATTTGTAAAACAAACTATCATGTCCCACACACAAGCCTACCACAATATTCAAATCTGTTTTTGCTTCATTCAAAATCTTTGCTTGTAAGATTGGATTGCACATATTTTCTCCGATTTCGTTACATCTTTCAGGGATTCCTACATCTGTCTTTTTCTGAACGCCAGCTTTACAACCAATTCCATATACTTCAAACCCATTGTGTCGTAAAATCGATGCTAATTTTCTGCTTTCGCTGATCAATCCTACGCATGTGGCAATTCCTAATTTTTTCATCCCCATTTTTTTAGCATATTCCATGATTTCTTCAATTCTTGTAAATTGGCAATAATAATCATGCTCAATTTCTGCTGCAGCTATCATGGAACGGCGATTTTCATCTTCTTCATATAACTTCATCGCATCTGCCAAAACTTCTTCGTCCATATTCGTGGTCAAACAAAAATCCGGATATTGTTTATCTTGCAAATTACAATTAATAACACCACAATCAATACATGATAATTTCTTTTCTTGCATTCTACTCTCTCCCTTTCATATATTGCATTTTCTTTATTATATTACGTAATTTGCAATACGTCAAAAAACCACACGAAACCGTCGGTATTGGTCGAATATATATCTTCTTCTTGACGTCTTACTTCTTGTTTTTGATTATGTATAGTTTCTATATCACTCATCTCATTATCTTGTAAATGTGTTTGAAGTTCTGCATCATTTTTAGAAAGTTCATACGCAATTAACACTTCTAAATTAAATGTATCCAAAAATCTATCTACTGTTTGGCTATTAGCAAGTTCATCGGAAGTAGCTAGTTCTACATCTTCATATAATTTTATTAATTCTTCTTTATAATCCACACGTTTTTGCAGCTCTTCGAATACATCCGAAACCTCTTATTTCCCTTTCATGTTACTTAATTGTTTTGATTTATATCATTTTCATCCTACCACTCCCTTTCAGAATCTCTGTTATATATCATTTATTTAGAACTGAGCTTTCCATATTTCTAAAATATTTACTGCTTCTGCTTCGTTATATTCTAAAAATGGAATATTAATGGAGTATAAAACACCTTTCTCTACAACATGTCCAGTGATAGACATGTAACCACTTTCCATTTCTGATGAATAAATCACGTGACATGTATTTCCATTTTTAGTTTCTATATATTCTTCTTTAAAAAACATTTCCTCAGTTGATGCTGTCGATACAGTAACATCTTCTTGTATATAATTCGTGAAAATATCTGCAAAAAGTTGCACTCTAATGTTCCCTAGCATATATTGATTTTCCATATTTACGTTGGTGATTTTTCCTTTTTCATTTCCATACACATTTACTATTGAACTAAGTTCTGTTCCACTTAATTGGATATATTTCAGTTCTTTATAGCCCACATAATCTATAGACTCTTTTTGACTTTTGAATTCTTCTTGATAATGACCTGGCATCCAATTCAAATATACTTCATATACTTCGTATTGCTTTTTGATTATTTCTTTACTTTTCCTTATATCTCCTTTTATACTTCGTTCTGAAACTTTTTGTATTTGAACTTCCATGTCATATCCAGATTCTACATGATTGTCTTTGTTAATACGATAAAATTCAATTATCTTTGTTCCCCATCCCGAAGCAATACATATGAATGTGAACAACATCATAATACTAATACTTATACAAGCAATGGCTGTTCTCCAAGATCGGCTTCTTTTAAAACATCTTCTTGGTAGATCAATAATATCAGCTTCCTCAATGTACTTATCATCAATTTCCCCAATAAGTTCTATTAACTTGTTTTTCATATAGACACACCTTCTTCATCTAACATCTGTTTCATTCATTTTACGTTTTGCAGCATTATTATACAAATATCTGTTTATCGCTAAATTTCTTGTTATTTTCCCTAAATAAGTCTTCATCCTTGTTGGAATATGAGGTGGTATACTATTCCAAGCCTTCATGTATGTATCATTTAAACACTCCTCTACTTCTTGTTTATTATGTAATATATTGTTAGCAATGCATTTACAATAACTACCATATTTATTAGCGGTTTCAATGATTGCTTGTTCCGATCGTTCAAAATACAATTCTATAATTCTTGTATCATCCATAATTTCTTCCTTCCTCTATACTAATCTCTTACTATAATAGACAGTTTTTTAGTGTCAACGGTCACACATTTCTAGGAAAATTGATGTAATGTTTCATTGATGGCCACCGATTTTCTTTGTTCGTTATCGCTTTTCTATAATATAACAGCAAAAAACCCTAGAAACCGAAGTTTCTAGGGTTAATTTTACAATTGTATATTAATGAAATTCGAATTATTCGATGATTTCTTTAACAACACCTGAACCTACTGTACGTCCACCTTCACGGATAGCGAAACGTAAACCTTGTTCCATTGCTACTGGGTGAATTAATTCACATGTCATTTCAATGTGGTCACCAGGCATGCACATTTCTGTTCCTTCTGGAAGTTGGCAGATACCTGTTACGTCAGTTGTTCTGAAGTAGAATTGTGGTCTGTAGTTGTTGAAGAATGGAGTATGACGTCCACCTTCTTCTTTTGTTAAAACGTATACTTGAGAAGTAAATTTGCTGTGACATTTTACAGAACCTGGTTTAACAAGACATTGTCCTCTTTCGATTTCTGTTCTTTGAACACCACGAAGTAAAGCACCGATGTTATCACCAGCTTGAGCTTCGTCAAGAAGTTTACGGAACATTTCGATACCTGTTACAACAACTTTACGTGTTTCTTCTTTAACACCAACGATTTCAACTTCGTCAGATACATGAAGAACACCACGTTCTACTCTACCTGTAGCAACTGTACCACGACCTGTGATAGAGAATACGTCTTCTACTGGCATTAAGAATGGTTGGTCAACAGCACGTTCTGGATCTGGAATGTAGCTATCTACTGCATCCATAAGTTCCA
>CAZINB010000011.1:0-55140 GCA_964540565.1 uncultured Faecalimonas sp. | reverse complement strand
GACTGGAAAACAGCCACCGTCCAGTTCAATTATCACATATCTGTGGACGGAATGCATACTCAGTTCCGTTTGAATACATCAAAAAGAAAGTTGATGTAAGGGTAACAGATTACAAGATTGAGATTTCCTATAACCATAACCGCATTGCTTCCCATCGTCGCCTGAAAGGACGTACCGGGCAGTACAGTACCATCACGGAGCATATGCCGGAAGACCACCAGAAATATCTGGAATGGAAGCGTAAAGTGTATCTTGCACAGAAATATGCGGAATTTGCGTTGGAATATATTGAACAAGCGTTTAAATGGTTAGAAGAATTAATAGAAAGGGCAGAATCAATGAGTAGAAAGACTCGAAAATTATATGAAGGTATAAAAGCTCCTTTACAGTTTACACTCTCTGGCATATTTGGAGTAATTGCGATGATGGTCATTATGCCCGGATATTTTCGGATTGCGAACTTTCTAAAGCACGTATCAATGAAATTTTCAGCCTTCTGGTGAGTCTGAAAGCACACGATTATTTGAATTTAGTGATGAACTTTGACAAAGGCTAATTCTATTTTAGCTGTATTTTTGCCGATATTCTATTGGTGATATTCCCGTTAATTTTTTGAAAATTTTAGTGAAATGACTTTGCGAAGAATACCCTAAGTAATTACCTATCATGAGCAAACTTTTATCGGTATGTATCAGCAAATGTTTTGCTTCCGAGATTTTTATATAATGGATGTATTCTGTCAGATTCATACCTGTTTCTTTTTTAAAGCGAGTGGATAGATGACTTCGACTCATAAATAAAGATGCTGCGATATCCTCGGTTTTAATAGCATCGGATAAGTGGTGTCGGATGTAAGATGCTACATTTTTTGTGACTTCTGATTGATTTCGATTATAGCGAAGTTCTTCTACTGCTTGTGTATATTGTGTTACCATGTGGTACTGTAGATTTGTAATCTGTTCATAGCTATTTAAACGTTCACATTTTTGTATATAGGAATCGCTAAGGCGTAATGCATCATCCAGATCCATACCGCCGCGAATCGCTGCACGGGATACTAATGTAGTAGTAACAATAAAGGTATTTTTTAATTGGCGAAGCATATCTGTGGCTACTTTTCCAGGGCGTACTGCTGGAGCATTAGCAATCCATTCTTTTAGTCGGAGGGTATCTCCACGACGTACCATGTCCAAGAGCAGTTGCTCTACCTGATAAGTGTTGTGGACGTTGTGAATTTCAAGATCAACGGCATTTGTCATATTGTCTGTTTGTGTAGAAACTATTTCATGACTCAATTCTTCCTGTGTGGAATCAATAATTGACAAATCATTTAATCCAATCTTTTCCCCAGTAATAACATAGTGAATGGTGCAGAGAATTTGCAAAATGCTTTCCAAAGGCATGTGTATAATAACCTTCATAGAAGATAAAAATTCCTGCATTTGATCTGGTTCAACAGACAAATCAAAGGCGAGCTTTCTAAGATACTGTTCGCTGGGATCAGATAATCTGGCTGGTCCGATGATGATGGTCTGGTCATTGTGATGTGATATACCATAATAATCAAAATCTGAAGTAATGAAATATCCAACTGGTTCTGTGATGGAGAGAATTTCCGCTTCCCATAGTTTTATAGGATCCTTTGGTAAAGCAACGATGGAATGGTAAAAGGTTAGTAATCCATTTTGATAAATGCGAATAGGTACACCAGCCATATCTCCGATTGTGGTGCACAAGTATTGCAAATCTAATATCATGATGTATCCTCCGTGGTTATATAGATATAAAACAAATATACAAAAAACAAAACAAATATACAAGAGCGAGTAAACTCTTTTTGCTAATATAAAACTATAGAAAAAATATAAAGGATGCGGAAATATGAAAAAACAAGTATACAACCCATATTTACCGTTAGATACCTACATACCAGATGGAGAGCCACATGTGTTTGGCGATAGGGTTTACATTTTTGGAAGTCATGATGCAGAAGGTGGAGAATGTTTTTGCCCGCTGGATTACGAAGCATGGTCAGCACCTGTAGATGATTTGACAGACTGGCGTTGTGAAGGAATCATTTATCGTGCGGAGCAATGTAAACATTATTCCAAAGAACGACCAGATTTGTATGCACCAGATGTGGTACAAGGAAATGATGGCAGGTATTATATGTATTATGACCTTTCGGGAAGAGGTGACCATGGATTTGACGGTCCCATTTCTGTGGCAGTTTGTGATACACCAGCGGGAAAATATGAATATTATGGAGATGTGCACAATCCAGATGGAACACCATTACGACGATTCATTCCATTTGATCCAGCCGTGTTAAATGACAATGGGAGAATTTACCTGACCTATGGTTGGGGACTAGGATTGGACACACATGCGCAATTTATGAAACAGGTAATGCCTTTTGTAATGAGCAAGATTTTTAATAAGTCGGTGAAGGAAATCAAACGAGAGGAGCCACAAAGTATTCTAGGTGCTAATCTGGTGGAATTGTGTGATGACATGTTGACGGTTAAAAGTGAGCCTGTTCGAATTCTTCCAGCACTAAATAATACTCCGAAAGGAAGTCAGTTACGAGCACATAGCTTTTATGAGGGAGCTTCATTGCGAAAAATTGGAGATTTGTATTATTTTATTTATTCCTCTCATGTAAATCATGAATTGTGTTATGCCACCAGCAAATACGTAGATCATGATTATACCTATCGTGGTGTGATTATTTCTAATGGTGATATTGGTTATGATAATCGTGAGTCAAAGGATAGATTGGCATCCACCGGAACGAATCATGGTAGCATCGAATATATCAATGGAAAATACTATATCTTTTATCATAGATTGACGCATAATACTGCATTTTCCAGACAGGGCTGTGCGGAGGAAATTATGATAAAAGAGGATGGTAGTATAGAACAGGTAGAGATGACCAGCTGTGGGCTGAACGGAGTGCCGCTTAGAACGGAGGGAGAATATCCTGCGCCTATCTGTTGTAATCTAACAAATGGGAAAATGCCACATCTATCCAATGTGGGTAAAAACAGATATGCGCCCAATATCAATCATGATGAGAAAGACCGTTTTATAAAAGATATGGAAAACGGCACAATGGTTGGATTCAAATATTTTGATTTCAAAGGAGAGACAAGCCTATCGATCATGACGCGAGGTGCCGATGGTATATGTCAGATTATGACAGAAGAAAATAGTCCACTTGTAGAAATTGAAATCAAGGAATCAATAAACTGGTCGGAAAGTGAAACAGTTACTTTTAGTGCAGAGGGTAAATTGCCATTGTATCTGGTGTACAAAGGAACAGGAAATATAGATTTGCTGCAAATTAACTTTAAGGAAAGAGGAGGGAAATAGTTATGAAGTTTATTAGCAACAAGATTTTTGCATCAAGGATAAAAAGTGAAAACGTAGTAGCTAGCGAAAAATGGTTAGGATATTTGGTAGGACCAGCAGGCGCATTGCTATTGAATGCAGTTTTAGCATCTTACTTAAATGTGTACTATACAGATGTTTTGAAATTAGGTGGAATATGGGGAGGATCATTTTTGGTTATCTTTCCAATTGTATCGAAAATTATCGATGCAATCACCAATATTATTATGGGTCAAATTATTGAGAGTACCAGAACAAAAGAAGGAAAGGCGAGACCATGGTTGTTCGTATCAGCACCGCTCATTACAATTGCAGCTTTGTTACTGTTCCTAGTGCCAAATGCTAGTGATACCGTAAAAGTGGTTTGGGTAATGTTGTCCTATAATTTGTTTTATTCTATAGCCTATACCATTTACAACATGAGTCACAATTTGATGGTTCCGCTTTCCATTCGAGATACAGAACAAAGAGGTGGGCTTTCTGTATTTAACAATATAGCTACAGTTATGATTAGTGGTATTATTGTAGCACTTATTTTTCCAATGGTAGTATTACCTATGATAGGTGTTGATAAATCTGCTTGGATTACAGTTATGGCGATTATTGCTATTTTGGCTTTACCGCTTACTTTATTGGAATATTATTATACAAAAGAACGTATTACGGAAGAAAATGCAGAGGCTGAGCAGGATACAATTTCGCTCATGACACAGATAAAGAGTGTTATTCAGGATAAGTATTGGGTATGTTTATTCTTATACTTAATCGTATATCACTTAGGAAGTAACATTAAAAATATCTCTCTTATTTATTACTGCAATTATGTATTAGGTACTTACAACGATGGTATTACCCAAACACTGGTTTCTGTAATCGGCGGAATTCCAATGGGAATCGGTATTTTTGCGGTATGGCCTTTGGCAAAGAAGTTTGGTAAGAGAAATCTTACCATGGTTGGTTTTGTGCTTTATGCAATTGGCGGAGCAGTATGTTTGCTTAACCCAACAAATATGACAGTTGTACTGATCGGTCAGTTTATTAAGAATATTGGAGGATTACCATGTGCATATGTACTTATGGCGTTGTTTGCAGACGTATTAGATCATATTGAATGGCGATTCCATTTCCGGTGTGATGGTTTGTCTGCTTCGTTACTTACAATCATTACAACCGTTGCAGCAGGTGTAGCAAATGGTGTATTTAATATGATGCTTGCAAAATGTGGATACATAGCTCCTGAATTCGTAAATGGAGAAACTGTTGCGGCAGTGCAGAATGCTGCTACGCAAAATTGGTTTACCTTTGGCTTCCTCGGATTTGAAATCATTACGGCAATACTTATGATTGTATGCTTAGCATTTATTAATATTGAAAAGACCATAGATCAGGAACAAAAAGAAATCAAACAGTGGAAAGAAAAGTCTGTGAAAGGATAAGTATGAAAGCGATTAGACTTAGAACAGAGTATTTATATAACCCTATTGGAATAGACATTGTGAAACCGCGTCTGAGCTGGAATTGTGAAGGCGGGGTAAAACAGACTGCCTATCAGATTATAGCAACAGACGAGAGTGGAAATGAATTATGGAATACCGGTAAGAGAAATTCTTCTCAAATGGTGCACATTCCCTGGAATGGAACATCTTTGCAAAGTAGAGATATTGTATTTTGGAAAGTCTGTCTCTGGGATGAAAATGATGTGCAGGGTGAGTGGTCAAAAGCTAATTTTGAAATCGGATTGCTGAAAGAATCCGATTGGAAATCTCAATGGATAACTGGTAATTATAGGGTGAATAAAAAAGAGCGCTATCCGGTGGATTGTTTTCGTAAGATGGTGACTATTTCAAAGGTTGTAAAAAAAGCCAGACTTTATGCTACCGCTTGTGGGATTTATGAAACATGTTTTAATGGAGAAAAAGTCGGTGCATTTTGCCTGGCACCAGGACACACGGATTATAAAAAGCGAGTACAGTACCAAACAATTGATGTGACAAGTCATCTTCATGAGGGCGAAAACGAGTGGACGGTAATGCTGGCTGATGGATGGTATCGTGGCAGTACTGGTGCATGGGGACTTACGAATCAGTATGGAACAGAGACGAAGTTTTTAGGGCAGCTGGAAATAGAGTATATCGATGGAAGTAAAGAAGTAATCATAACAGAAGAGACCTGGGATTGGAGCAATGATGGCCCCATTCGTTTTGCGGACAATAAAGATGGAGAAATCATCGAAGCAAGTCGTATTCCATCCTATAATGGAAAGGCAAAAGTTACTTCTCATAATGTGATTCCAACAGCTTCCAACAATGTTGACATGAAAGAATGTGAACATTTTTCAGCAACTATGAAGGCTACTCCATCTGGGAAAAAAATCCTCGACTTCGGTCAGAATTTTGCAGGCTATATTTCTTTTTCTGTAGAGGCAAATGAAGGAGATAAAATGGTTCTTCGTTTTGGGGAACTACTAGATGAACAGGGAGAACTGACACAGAAGAATATCCAATGCTCTTCAAAGAAGAAAACAACTCCTCTTCAGCAGATTGTATATATCTGCAAAGAAGGCAGAAATGATTATAAAACTAGATTTGCAATCTTTGGATTCCAGTATGTAGAAGTAGATACAACTGTAGATATCAAAGCGAAAGATTTCACGGGAATCGCTGTATATTCTGCGTTTGAACAGTCGGGGACGTTTATCAGCTCCAATTCTCTTTTAAATAAACTGGTAGATGCGACTCTATGGTCAACAAAGAGCAATAGCGCAGATATCCCAACAGACTGTCCAACAAGAGAACGCCACGGATGGACAGGAGATGCACAGATTTTCTTTCGGACAGCATCTTATTTGGTGGATTATGCTAGCTTTTCAAAAAAGTATTTGCGAGATGTATATGACTGGCAGATGAAAAGCGGGCGACTTCCACAGATTGCACCAGCAGGTGGTGTAGACTTTTACATGTGGGTTATGAACGGAAGTGTGGGTTGGGCTGACTTCGGTGTAATCATGCCATATCAATTTTGGAAATTATTTGGTGATAGAGCCATCTTAGAAGAATATTACGACAGGATGAAAGCCTATTCTCGTTTTATGCAGAAGCGTTGCGGTAAATGGGGTGGTCCATTTGCAAAACCATTACGTCTGAAAGGTGAGGCGAAA
This sequence comes from uncultured Faecalimonas sp., assembly GCA_964540565.1. Taxonomy (GTDB): domain Bacteria; phylum Bacillota; class Clostridia; order Lachnospirales; family Lachnospiraceae; genus Faecalimonas. Next base: position 48,587 of record CAZINB010000011.1, on the reverse strand, counting down.
AAATATGCAGTAAATTGTGGTCAGTCTTATGGAGAATGGGCAGAGCCAGCAGATGTATGTCAATTTCAGTGGTACGATTTTGCTGCTCCACATCCAGAGGTTTCCACAGCTTATACAGCATACGTGATGCATCTCATGGAAGAAATCGCAACAGAACTTGGTTACACGGAAGATGCGACAAATTATAGAAAATACAAAGAAGGATGCACCAAAGCATATCAGGCATTGGTACAGACAGAGGCATATAGCTTAGACACAGATCGTCAGGCACAGTTGGTACGTCCGTTGGCGTTTGGCTTGCTAGACGAAGAGCAGACTGCATTTGCAAGAAGCAGACTGATTCAGGCTATGGAAAACTATGGATGGAGACTAGGAACAGGCTTTTTATCTACACCTTTGATTCTGGATGTTTTAGCAGATATTGATTTAGAAGGGGCATATCGTCTTTTGGAAAATGAAGAGATTCCAGGTTGGCTTGCTATGCCAAAAGCAGGAGCTACTACTATCTGGGAAGCTTGGGAAGGCCCAAATAGTACTTCCGGTGGAATAGGTTCTTTGAATCACTATTCCAAAGGTGCCGTATGTCAGTGGCTCTTTGAAACCATGTGTGGAATACATGTTGCAGGAGAGAATGAGTTTGTTATCGCTCCTAAGCCAGGGGGACATTTTAATTACGCAAAAGCAGAATATAATAGTGTATATGGTAAGGTGAGTTGTGGTTGGAAGAGACAAGAAGATGGCTCATTTGAATATGAAATCCTAATTCCTGCTAATACAACAGCAAAGGTTGTATTAGCGAATGGAAAAGAAGAATATTGTCAATCGGGAATATATCAATTTTAATGATAGAGGGCGCTTTATAAGTGCCCTTTTCTTAGAAAGAGGTTGAAGTATGAATATAGAAAAGCTAATTAGCGACATGTCCTTAGAGGATAAGATTGCATTAGGCAGCGGAAAAGACTTTTGGCATACCAAGGACATGGAGAAATATGGCATCCCTTCACTAATGATGTCAGATGGCCCTCATGGACTTAGAAAGCAAGAAACAGATGCAGATATGCTAGGAATCAACCAGTCGGTACCCGCCACTAGCTTTCCTACAGCGGTATCATCTGCCTGTAGTTGGGACAGAGGGCTGTTAGAACTAGAAGGTGAAGCTATTGGAAAAGAAGCGCTAGCTAGTGGCGTAGGTGTACTGCTAGGACCAGGCGCAAATATCAAACGCAATCCACTATGTGGGCGTAACTTTGAATATTTTTCGGAAGATCCGTATCTGACAGGTCAATTAGCAGGTGCTTATATTAAGGGCGCACAAAGTACAGGTTGCGGAACCAGTTTAAAGCACTTTGCGTTAAACAATCAAGAATACAAACGTTTTTCTTCAGATAGTATGATAGATGAAAGAGCTATGCGAGAAGTCTACTTGAGCGGTTTTGAGGCAGCGGTTAGAATTGGAAAACCAGACACTGTTATGTGCGCATATAATAAAATCAACGGTGAACATTGTTCAGATAGTAAAATGCTACTTACGGATATCCTTAGAAAAGAATGGGGATTTGATGGGATGGTAGTAACTGACTGGGGTGCTATGAGCAATCGTATCAAATCCTATGAAGCAGGGTGTGATCTGTGTATGCCAGGTGGGGCCTCTTTTATGGAAAAGGAAGCGAAAGAGGCAGTTCGTAAAGGTGAGCTAGATGAAGCGTATGTGGATGAAACAGTACGAAGAATTCTAAAAGTGGTTGCAAATGGGCAGGATGCTGTTGCGAATGCAAAACCAGTGGATATGGAGGCTCATTATGCACTTGCGAGAAAGATTGCAACAGAAAGTGCAGTGCTTTTAAAGAATACGGATAATATCCTTCCATTATCTGAAACAGAAGATGTAGTTTTTGTGGGACATATGGCCGAAGAGATACGTTACCAAGGAGCTGGTAGTAGTCATATTAATCCATGGAAATTGACTTCTGTAAAAGATGTGTGCTCAGAGGTACAATTTGTATCTGGTTGTCTTGGAGATGGTAGTACCACAAATGTTTTGTTAGAGGAAGTAAGACAGGCTGCTCGGAATGCAAGAAAGGTTGTAGTGTTCGCAGGTCTAACCCCTAATTATGAATCAGAAGGCTTTGATCGTGACAATATGGCAATGCCGGAAGGGCATCTTCGTATGATAGAAGCAGCAGTCTCGGAGAATGAAAATGTAATTGTAGTTCTTATGTGTGGTAGTGTAGTGGAGTTACCTTGGTTCGATAAGGTAAAGGGCCTTTTATACATGGGATTACCGGGCGAAGCTGCGGGGGATGCAACTGTAGATTTGTTATTTGGAAAAGTAAATCCATCGGGAAAATTGGCAGAAACATGGCCCATGAAGAAAGAAGATTGTATTTGTGATTCTTACTATAGCGGAAACTGTAAGGATGCACAGTATCGCGAATCTATCTATGTAGGATATCGATACTATAGCAGTGCGAATGTACCGGTACGTTTCCCATTTGGATTTGGTCTTTCTTTTACAGAATTTACGTACTCCGATTTGAAGGTGGAAGATGATGTTGTAACATGTATGATTACTAATACAGGAAATGTGGCAGGAAAGGAAATTGTGCAGCTTTATGTGGGAGCGATAGATTCGTTAGTATATCGTCCTATTCGTGAATTAAAAGGATTTACAAAAGTAGAGTTGGCACCGGGAGAAAGTAAACAAGTGGTGTTTGAACTGGATGATAGGAGTTTTGCAATTTGGGATAAGAGGTGGAAGGTTCCTAATGGAGCCTATTGTATTGCTATAGGTCGAAACTGTGAGGATATATGTCTGATAACAGAAGTAATGAAAAAAGGAGTTGTAGAGACAGATTTAAATGATGCTACCAGAGATGTGCCGTTATGGTATATTGATTTAAATGGAATTCCGACAAAGAAAGATTTGGAAGGTCTTTTGAGAAAAGAGATTGCTGAAATTGCTTTAACAAAAGGAAACTTTACCATGGACAATACGGTTATGGAGATGAAAGAGTATTCCCTCATGATGAAAATTATGTATAAAGCAGTAGAAAGAACAGTAGCTAAAGGCTTTGGAGGGAAGGCAGACTACAACAATCCGGAATTTCGTATGATGATGTGTTCTGCAGCCGATGCATCACTTACAGGAATGAAGATTAGCGGTGGCATGAACAATCATGTATTAGAAGGAATGTTGGAGATGGCTAATGGGCATTACTTCAAAGGAATCATTACGATGATGACGTGAATTTGTATGTGAACAGTTAGTATTGTTGATAAAATTGTCAATGGAGCAGTTGAATGTACATTTGAGATTTCAGATTCTGGTCACATTACGTTCACTTTACGGACTCGCACAACTGGCGTGAGAAAAAATGCTGTAAAATTTTGCGTTGAATTTTACAGCATTTTGTGTATAATAATAGTAGAAGCAGGAAAAATAGTAGAAAGGAGAATTCGTATGGCTAATATTTTACCAGTATCAGATTTGAGAAATTATAATGAAGTTTTAAAAAAATGTCAGGTAGGAGAGCCGGTTTTTCTCACGAAAAACGGTAGAGGAAGATTTGTTGTACTTGATATAGAAGACTATGAGAGAGAACGTGCAGAAAAGAAACTTTTAATGAAACTGCAGGAAGCTGAAGTAGCAGTCGAAGATGGTGAAGGTTGGCTTACACTGGATGAGCTTAAAACAGCAATGGAGGGATAGTCGGTGTTAAAATTAAGGATTAACCCTTTGGTTGTTAAAGATTTGAAGGAGATACGAAATTATATTTCAGAAGATAATCCACAGAAAGCAGTTGAGGTTATAGAAGAAATATATGGGAAGTTTGAGAATGTACAGTTATTTCCAGGGATGGGAGCAGACCTTTCAAAACGGGTGCATTTTAGGACGAACTATAAGTATATGGTTTGGAATGATTACGTGATTATCTATAGGGCAGATGAAGAATTTGTGGAGATTTATAGGGTAATCAATCGGTATCAGGATATAACGAGGATTTTTGATTGAAGCACTTTTCGAATCCTTGAAATTTTAGTATAATATCCTCGCGGCAACATTATGGCAACAGAAAATCAGTCAGTGAAAATAATATATGTAACTGAGATAAAATATCGGCTCAAAAGATATAAAACTTAAATTAAAATGTTTAAGGATACAAATAACGGAGCCGAGTTTGAATAAGACGGACTAAGAACAGTCAGGAAAATAGGAGACACAAGGAAGCTTGCTTACTTCGTATCTCCTATTTTTTCTTGGCTATTTGAATGTATAAAAACTCGCGCCCCTGGTGCGAGAAATGAAAGTGAAGATTAATACAGCAACGCAAAGGAGCGTGGATATTTATGAAACGTAAAGAATGGAAATATAAAATAGGTCAAGATAAGGTCACCGTGGGGCTAATGTTTTTGATGTCATTAGTGTTTGGAGGCTTAGATATATGGTTACGAAAAACAAATAATGATGCTGTTTTCTTTGTAACGATTATAGCAGGATTGATGGCAGCTGTTTTTTTACTTACTGTTCATCGTTTTTTCTTTTACAAGATTTTGATTGGTGAAGAGGGTTTTTATTATCAGACCAATATCAGAAACGGCAAATTTTACTCTTACAAACAGATAGAGAAAGCTTGGATAAGTTCAGGGACAGCACAAAACGGAGGGCAGCATGAGTATTGCAATATTGCTGTTACAGGGCGGTCTGTGCTTCGTTTTCAAATGTTTTATCAAGATAAAAAGGCAGTAAAATATTTGATTAAGCGTGTGGAAAGGTTATCTTGTAAAACAGAAGCGGATTCTGTCTACGAAAAAGAGGAGTATTTGATTGATGGTAAGGCTTTCGGAAAAATTCAAGTTGGAATAGGTGTTGTTATTATTGCAGTTATGGTAGTTTTTGATGTATTTCTGCTAAAAGTCATGAAAAACGCCCCAATAAGTATAATAAGCTTTATTATGATACTAGTTATGGTATGGCTTTTGTTTAATCATTATTTTTTCTTCCAAGTGAAAATTCAAAAATCTGGATTCTATTGTCGTACCAATCTGTTTGATGGGCACTATTATACATATGAAGAAATTGTAGATTATCGTGAAATCAAGAAAATTGTTCGACACCGTTTACATCATTGGAATGCAACACCAAGACGATATTATTTCTTTTTTGCATTTACAGATAGGCAGGGGAAAACTCGAAAATTTCAATTTGAGCAGGAAATCTATGAACAGGAGATCCTCGTGTTGAAGGAACGGATAGAAAAAGCAAAAGCGATTGATTTTTAGGAAGCTATTGAAAAACTAAAATAGCAATGCTACAATCTACCTGTAAATTGAATAATACTGCATTATGATTTTGCGTGAAGACTGCCTGATAAGGCAGGCGCAGGAATGAGGGAATCCGGTTGGAGTCCGGAACACAGCCAAGTGCCGTAAGTGTAAGAGGATGCCATTTGTGACGTGAGTCAGCCATTGGAAAAGATGTTTCTGAGAAGGTTGAATGGCAAACGCGAGATAAGATTTATTTCACATTACACGAGTCGGAAGACCTATAATGAGTGAGATACAGTGTGAAGGTAGGATGTCTGGGCAAATATATATGAAAATACATATGGACATGTTTATTTTTCATACAAGGAAAACTGAACGCGAATATGGCCGTGGCAGATAAGAATATCTGTCACGGTTTTTATTTTGTGTGGAAAAATAAGTTTTTAACATGTATTTCTCGTTGTTTTATGCGGCATTATGCAAATACAAAATAAGGAGGAAAGATGAAATGAAACTAAGAAAAAGAATGTTATCATTTTTGCTTTGTGCATTAATGGTACTCACAGCAATTCCGGTTTCTGCACAAGAAGCAACAACAGAGCAAGGAATTGTTAGTCAAAAGGAAGCGGATATTTGGTCTATTGTCAGCGAAGGAATTGTATGTGCTGATGAGTATTTGACAGCTGAGATGCAAAAAAGTTTACAATATGGAAGTGAATGGTTTGTTCAGACGATGTTGCGTGCAGGAAAATCCATTGATCAAACACTTCTCGATAACTACTATACATCTGTAGTAGACAAAGTGAAAACATGGGAAGCAACGCAAAAACCAACAGATATCGCACGTACAGCACTTGCACTTTCTGCTATGGGAAAAGACATTACGAACGTAGATGGAGTGAATTTAGCAGAAATGCTTTACAATAGTGAAAAGCTAAGTGATGGTGCAAATGAATTGATTTTTGCACTTTTGGCATTCGATGCAAGAAATACAAGTATTCCAGAAGATGCACATTGGAGCAGAGAATCTATTATTACAGAATTATTCAAATTCCAAGATGAAACAAGTGGTGGATTTGGATGGTCGTCAGCAAGTTGGGTTAGTGCAGATATGACAGCGATGGCTTTGCAAGCACTTGCTCCATATAAAAATGAAGAAAATGTAGCCCCAGTAATTGAAAAAGCGTTGGGATTTTTGAAAAGGGAACTAAAAGAAGAATGCGATTATGGCGATTCTTGTGCTACTGCTCAAGTTCTTTTAGCACTTGCTGCATTAAAAATTGATGTAACAGATGAAGCACAAGGTTTTGGAAATGCAGATAAAAATATTGTGACACGTTTAAATGACTATAAGACAGAAAATGGATTCTGTTGGCAAATCGGTAACAAATACTCGAAAGGTGTGGCAACTTACCAAGTGATGCAAGCATTAGATGGATACCGAAAAGCAATGAAAGATAACGTTTCTTATTGGGATTTTGCAACAACAGGATATCTTTATAAAGATGATGGAACAGATGAAAATCCAGGTCAAAATCCAGGGGAATCAACAAATGCAGCAGATCCAATCGATGTTTATGTATCGATTTCCAAAGCAGGTGATGTTGTTGTTATGCAACAATCTGTAAAGGTAATTGACCGCAATGAAGATGGTCATATGGACGTAGATGAAGTTCTTTATGCAGCACATGAAAAATTCTATACAGGTGGTGCAGCAGAAGGATATCAAAGTGGTGAGACAGAATACGGTGTAAGCCTTATAAAATTATGGGGCGATACAAGTGGTGCGTTTGGTTATTGGAAAAATAACGCATCTTGCTGGAGCTTAACAGACGAAGTGGCAGCAGGTGATTATGTAACTGCATTTGTTTACAAAGATCAAATAGGATGGTCAGATGCATACAGTTGCTTTGTTCACAATGATTACACAGTTGTGGAAGGAAATGTATTAACAGTTACATTAGAAAAAGCGGGATATGATGCAGATTGGAACACGGTATTTGCAGGATGCCAAGGTGCAGCTTTCCAAGTTTACAAAGATGGTTCTGTGGTAGACACAGCGAAATATACAGTTGTTGAAAAAGCAGATGGAAAATACGAAATTACATTTGCAGAAGCAGGAAATTATTATTTAGTTGCAAGTGGAAAAGAAGAAGTGTTAGTTCCTGCAATTTGTAAAATTGTTTGCAGCGAAAAAGCAGCACCTTCAACACCACCAACAAATGATAATGCAAACAGCGGTAACAAAGTAGATAAGGAAACAAGCGCATCTGTAGCTACAGGAGATACCGCTACAATGATGATGTGGATTGTTATGATGGCAGTTTCTGGCATGGCAGTTTTCGTAATGATCAACAAGAAAAAACAACAAGCATAAGAGGGATGATATGGAAACTCTAAAGAGATTTTTTAGAAAAAAATCTAATATTGTTATGACAGTTGTAATCGCACTAATCATTCTAGGAGGAGTGATTGGCGCGTCTGCAATGCGTGGAAACAATAGTGCATCACAAAAAGAAGGGGATGTGAGTGTACAGGAGACAAGTAAATCAGATGTGAATCTGGAAGAAAATAAAACAGATACTACAGAGGAAAATGATGTGGCCGCAAAGGAAGAGCCAGTGTCTTCGAATGTACAGGAAGAGCAATCTTCTCAAACATCTTCTGCAACAACAGAAGATACACCTTCCGTAGCACCTTCACAAACGCCAGAGGAGAAGCCGGAAACGACACCTTCAACGAAGCCTGCTACAACACCGGAAGTGACACCAGAGCCAGAACCTGTTCCTGAGAAAAAGACATGTACGATTATGATTTCTTGCGAATCGGTACTCAGCCATATGGATCAGTTAACAGCAGGTAAAGAAAGCTGTGTTCCAACAAATGGGTATATTTTAAGTGCCAAAACACTTGAATTTAGCGAAGGTGAAACTGTTTTTGATGTATTAGTTCGTGCATGCAAAAATGCTGGGATTCAACTGGAGTATTCGTACAGTCCTGTGTATGGCAGCTACTATATAGAAGGAATTCATAATCTTTATGAATTTGATTGTGGTAAGAGTTCTGGATGGAAATATAAGGTAAATGGAACTTTTCCAAATTATGGATGTTCCAGTTATGAACTATCCAGTGGGGATAAAATCGTGTGGACTTACACATGTGGTAATGAATGAGAAACGTAGGGGTTGGTTTTATGAAAAAAATAGAGGATACATTTTCAACTTATCATCCGATAATCAACTTCATATTTTTTATAGGAGCATTTCTTTTCGGAATGCTCCTAATGCATCCAATGTATCTGGCATGTTCGCTGATACTTTCTATGCTATATTACATTACAATCAAAGGCAGTGCAGGGGTAAAATATACCCTTAGCATGTTGCCTTTCTTTTTACTTTTATCAGTAATGAATCCGTTGTTTAATACAAAGGGTGAAACCATTCTGTTTACTTATTTTGGAGAAAGACCATTTACGTTAGAAGCATTACTTTATGGCGCTGTGCTGGCAGCACTATTTATATCCGTGATGAATTGGTTTGCATGTTATAATGCAGTGATGACAAGTGATAAGTTTTTATATTTGTTTGGCAAATGGGTTCCTTCCTTAGCTTTTGTTCTGACCATGGTTTTAAGATTAGTACCGTCTTATCAAAAACAAATAGCGAAAATCAGCGGTGCGAGAAAATGTGTTGGAAAGTCCATGGATCATGGTACAAAACGAGAAAAGGCGGAACATGGTTTGACGATCGTATCTGCGCTGACTTCCTGGGCATTAGAAGGAGGCATTATTACCGCAGATAGTATGCGTAGCCGAGGATATGGCTGTGGAAAAAGAACAAGTTTTTCTCTTTATAGATGGGAGAAAAGAGATCAGATATTATTGATTTTTATGATGTTATGTATGGGTGTATTACTTGTGTGCACCATATGTGGAGGAACAAATGCAGAGTTTCTTCCAACAATTTCGATAGAAAAGAATGGATATACCATCATTGGTATGATCTTTTATATAATTTTTTTGGCGATACCAACAGTGATAAATATTTGGGAGGACATTGTATGGAACATTTTGAGATCAAAGATTTAAGTTTTTCGTATCCAACGACACCAGACAAACAGACTTTGTCTCATGTAAATTTGAAAATAGAACGTGGGCAGTATGTAACAGTTTGTGGACGAAGCGGAAGCGGAAAGACAACTTTGTTGAAACATTTAAAAAGTGTCTTGGCACCTCATGGAAATGTGAGCGGAGAGATTTTGTTTGACGGAAAACCACTTTGTGAAGTGGACCTTAGAACACAATCTTCTCAGATTGGATATGTGATGCAGAATCCAGATAGTCAAATTGTGACAGATAAGGTGTGGCACGAACTTGCATTTGGACTAGAAAGTTTAGGTGTGGATCAGAAAACAATTCGTTTAAGAGTAGCAGAAATGGCTAGCTATTTTGGAATTCAAGGATGGTTTCATAAAAATGTAGCAGATTTATCCGGGGGACAAAAGCAGCTTTTAAATTTGGCATCCATCATGGCAATGCAACCAAGCGTTTTGATTTTGGATGAGCCAACGAGTCAGTTAGACCCAATCGCAGCTTCCGATTTTATGAATACAGTTCGTAAGATCAATCGTGAATTACGAACGACCATCATTATTACAGAACATCGTCTGGAAGATATTTTTTATGCTTCGGATAAAGTTGTGGTTATGGAAAACGGCAGTATCATTGCGGATGATGAGCCACGTAAAATTGGTGCATTTTTGAAAGCACAGGAAAATAAAATGTTTGCTGCAATGCCAACACCAGTGCAGATTTACTATGGTGTTTCAGGGGAAGGGAAATGCCCTTTGACAGTGAGAGAAGGGGCGGAATGGCTAGACAAGATGTTTGCAGAGCAAAAACCTACGATTACTGCCATTGCTGACTCCAAAGAAATCTTGGAGGAAGAGATAAAAGATCCAGCAGTCGAATTAAAAGAAGTATGGTTTCGTTATGAAAAAGATACACCAGATATCTTAAAAGGTGTTTCCTTCCAAGTACCAAAAGAACAGATTTTTGCGATTGTAGGTGGAAATGGAACAGGAAAATCCACAACATTGAAAGCAATCTGTAATATTTGTAAGCCATATCGTGGAAAAGTTTTTGTTGACGGAAAGGCTGTGGGGAAATATCGTGGTGGAGAATTATTTCAAGGCATGTTGACAATGCTTCCACAAGATCCGCAGAGTCTTTTTGTAAAGAAAACAGTGCGAGAAGATTTGGAAGAAATGTTTACAGGAAAAGCATCGGAAATGGAAGAAAAAGTGCGAAACGTTGCAGAACTATGTGAGATTGAGGATTTGCTAGAAAGTCATCCATATGATCTGTCTGGTGGTGAACAGCAAAGAGCTGCACTTGCGAAAGTTCTTTTAACGGAACCAAAGATATTGTTGATGGATGAACCAACCAAAGGGATTGACAATTTCTTTAAATTAAAATTTGCGGAGATTTTAGAGAAGCTAAAAAAACAAGGTGTTACGATTATCATGGTTTCTCATGATGTAGAATTTTGTGCAAAATACGCAGATATGGTTAGTATGTTTTTCGACGGTGGAATCATTACAACAAATACGCCAAATCGATTCTTTTCACAAAATAGTTTTTATACAACCGCGGCAAACCGTATGAGCCGTCATGTTTTTGAAAATGCTATAACAAATGAGGATGTGATTGAGTTATGTCAAGAAAACAGAAAAAGAAATTAATTGGAAGAATCATAATGTTGGTTGGAATTCCGGCAATGCTGCTTTTGGTCCAAAAATTTAGAGCAAAGAAGTTTTACCTGATTTCCTTAGCAGTTATTTTTATGGCAATCGTACCGTTTTTCCTTCGTTTTGAAAAGAAGAAACCACAAGCACGAGAAGTTGTTACCTTAGCAGTGCTTTCCGCTATTGCAGTCGCATCGCGAGCAGCGTTTTCCATGATTCCGCACTTTAAGCCAATGGCTGCAATCATTATGATTGCAGGAATGGCTTTTGGAGCAGAAGCAGGTTTCTTGACAGGTGTGATTAGTGGGTTTGTCAGCAATTTTATTTTTGGACAAGGCATGTGGACACCATGGCAAATGTTTGCGTATGGAGTAGCGGGCTTTTTAGCAGGTCTATTTTATCGATGGGGAATCATGGGAGAACGTAATCAACGTCAAAAAATAGGGACTCCAATTCTAGGATTCCTAGAAATTGTATTGATTGTTGGTCCGATTCTAGATTTATGCTCTGTATTTACCATGGGAAGTGAGATTAATAAAGAATGGGTAAGTTCTATTTTTGCATCAGGATTTCCAATCAATGTCATTCATGGCGCAGCAACAGCACTGACCTTGTTCTTGCTATGCAGACCAATGATGGAAAAATTAAATCGAATCAAGGTAAAGTATGGAATGTTGGAGGAATAGTTGGATATGAAGTTTGATGGTTATCATCCAATCATTCAGTTTATTTATTTTACAGCAGTGATCACTTGTACAATTGTATTTGATCATCCTGTTTTTCTGGGAATTGCTTATGTGGGAGCGTTTGTTTGGTCCATAAAATTAAATGGACGTTCAGCGTTAATTTTTAATCTATGGCTGATACCATGCTTGGTGCTATATGCAGCCTGGTATGTGTCCTATCATCATTTTGGAGTAACGAATTTGTGGCAAAATCGTATTGGAAATTGGATTACTTTAGAGTCAATCGTGTATGGTTTGGTTCTTGGAATCAAGATTGCTACAATCTTTATGGAGTTGTCTTGCGTATTTGCCACCGTGACAGCGGATAAAGCAATCTATCTGCTTGGCAGAATTTCACCAAATTTGTCGCTGTTTTTTAGTATATTGCTACGAAGCGTGCCAAGGGTGAAAAAGCAAATGCAACGAATTGATATGGCGCGACAAGGAATTGGTCGAGGTGTTCATCAAGGAAACTGTTTACAGAGATTTCTACATTGGATTGAAGAGGTATCGATTATCATTACCTGGGGAATCGAACAGTTAATGGAAAGTGCAGTTTCTATGAAGTCCAGAGGCTATTCCTTAAAAGGAAGAACAGCATTTTCTATTTATCGTTTTGATAATAGAGATAGGGGACTTCTGATAGGATTTGTTCTTTGTATTATGTTGACTTATATGGCTTACGTTGCAGGATTTACAAATATGTTCTATAATCCTGTGATTATTTGGAAGCCGGTAACAGTGTGGTCAATGTTTAGTTATGGAATTTATGGAGTTCTGGTATTGCTCCCTTTTATGCTCCAGTTGATCAGTGAATGGGTATTTGCCAAACAACGATATTGTAATTTTTGACTTTATGTGGCATACTAAATAGGTTAACAGGTTACAAAAGAAACAGAGTATAAGATATTGAAGGAGAAAATTATGGAAATATTTTCAATGATTTTATCGTTACTTAGTGGCGTGGCATTGTTTTTATTCGGAATGTCGCTCATGGGTGATGGACTAAAGCTAGTAGCAGGAAATAAATTAGAAGCGTTTTTATATCGAATGACCAATACGCCATTGAAAGGAGTTGCACTTGGAACGGCAGTGACAAGCGTGATTCAATCGTCATCAGCCACAACGGTTATGGTAATTGGTTTTGTTAACTCAGGTATGATGAAATTGAAACAAGCAATTGGTATCATCATGGGAGCCAACATTGGAACGAGTATTACAGGATGGATTCTTTGTCTTTCTTACATTCAAGGATCCAATGGAATTGCAAGTTTACTTTCAACTGCAACAATCTCGGCAGTTGTGGCTGTGATCGGTATTATTTTACGTATGTTCAGTAAAAGAACGGTACATAAGAATATCGGGAATATCATGCTTGGATTTGCAATCTTGATGACTGGTATGCAGACAATGAGTGGTGCGGTTTCGCCATTAAAAGAAAATGCGGTATTCATTGAAATGCTTACAATGTTCTCCAATCCACTTGCAGGTATTTTGGTTGGGATTTTATTTACAGCAGTATTGCAAAGTGCATCTGCAACAGTAGGGGTGCTGCAGGCACTTTCTGTAACAGGACTGTTAACATTTGCTAGTGCATTTCCAATCGTACTCGGAATTGGTGTAGGTGCAGCTTGCCCTGTATTGATTTCTGCAATTGGAGCAAATAAAAATGGGAAAAGAACAGCGTTTGTGTACTTACTCAACGATTTGTTTGGATTACTTCTTTGGTCAATTACATTCTATACAGTAAATGCTTTTGTACACTTTACATTTATGGATATGGTAATGACTCCAGTAAGCATTGCACTTTTAAATACGGTATTCCGTTTGGTGACAGTAGTTGTATTATTCCCATTTATTTCAAAAATCGAAAAGCTTGTATGCTATATGATTAAAGATAGTGCAGAAGAGTTGGAAGATGAAGCTGATTTTGATATTTTAGAAGAACGTTTGATTAACTATCCAGCATTAGCAATTGGACAATGTCATCGTGCTATGAACGGAATGGCAACAAATCTTCGTAAAAACGTAAATAGAGCGTTACGTCTTTTAAATGATTATCAGCAAGATAAATATGATAAAGTGCAGCGAAAAGAAAATCTGATCGATAAATATGAAAGCCGTCTGGGAGAGTATTTGATCAAACTTACAAAACGTGAGATGAATACGGTACAAACAACAAAAGTCTCTTTGTATTTACATACGATTAATGACTTTGAACGTATCGGAGACCATGCTTCTTACATTGCTCATGTAGCAAATGAAATGCATGACAATCATACAAACTTCTCGGAAGAAGCATGGGATGAACTTCGTGTAGTAATGGAAGCGGTAAAAGAAGAAATTGATATCACTTGCGCTGCATTTGAAAATAATGATATAAAAGAAGCGCAAAAAGTAGCACCACTGGGTGTCGTAATTACAAGATTATGTGATGAATTAAAATTTCAGCATGTAAAACGTTTGAGAAACGGAGCATGTGGATTGGAAGAAGGAACTGTATTTACAGATCTTTTGAATTGCTTCAAACGTATTGCAGCGCACTGCTCAAGCGTTATGATTGCATTACAACAAAACGGAGATGTTAATTCAGATATTCATATTCAAAATTCAAAAGTACATGAAAGTGATACAGGAGAGTATCGTGCTTACTTTAAAGAATATCGTCAGAAATATGTTTTGAAAGATGAAAAATAGAATTGAAAACCTTGAGGCTTGAAAGTCTCAAGGTTTTTTTGTTTATAAAAGTAAAGATTTAGTAAAATTTCTGGTGGATAATTGACACTTTTTTTCGTATTTTATAAAATAGAAAAAATATATAAAAATAGGTAAAGGTAGGTGTGAGGTTGAATCAAAAACTGAAAGAAAAAATTACAGAATCATTGGCAGCAGTACTTCCGATTACGGGAATTGTGCTGACCATCAGTGTGTTTCTAGTACCGATGGAACTAGGAAGTATTGTGATGTTCCTAACAGGTGCAGCAATGTTAATCTTTGGAATGGGATTTTTCCAACTGGGGGCAGAAATGTCCATGACACCACTTGGTGAGGGAATTGGTGTGCAGATTTCTAAAATGAAACAATTAGTGATTGTTTTACTAACAGGTTTTCTGATGGGTGTTATCATTACCATATCAGAGCCGGATTTACAAGTTTTAGCAGAGCAGGTACCGTCTATTCCTAATTTAGTGCTGATTTTAACAATTGCAGTAGGGGTTGGAATCTTCTTGGCATTGGCGATTATGAGAATTCGATATAAGATTAATCTGTCAGTGGTATTGATTGGTTTTTATAGTATCTTGATCCTGATTTCTTTGTTTGTACCAAGAGAGTTTATGGCAGTTGCATTTGACTCAGGTGGTGTTACAACAGGACCTATGACAGTTCCGTTTATTATGGCACTTGGTGTCGGATTGGCCTCTGTATGTAGTGACAAAGATACTGCGAGTGATAGTTTTGGTTTGGTAGCACTTTCCAGTGTGGGACCGATTCTGGCAGTGCTGATTCTAGGGTGCTTTTATAAGCCAACAGAGGCATCGTATAGCTTGACAGACGTGGCAACAGTAGTTACGACACAGGATGTTGCAAGAGTATTTGCCAAAGATTTACCTGTTTATGCCAAAGAAGTCTTTGTGTCACTGTTACCGATTGTAGTCGTATTCATTTTATTTCAGGTGTTGACACATCGCTATCAGAAACGTCAGACAATACGTATTATGGTAGGCTTTGCGTATACTTACCTTGGATTGGTTCTTTTCTTGTGCGGAGCAAATGTAGGATTTGCACCAGTTGGTTCTTATCTTGGAAAAGAAATGGCAGGGATAACACATCATTGGATCTTAGTGCCAATTGGAATGTTGATCGGATATTATATTGTAAAGGCAGAGCCTGCAATTCAAGTGTTAAATCATCAGGTTGAGGCAGTTACGAATGGAGCCATATCTGTAAAGATGATGAATCGTTGTATGTCAATGGGGGTAGCTATCAGTGTAGGATTAGCGATGCTTCGAATCTTAGCAGGAATCCCATTCTACTGGATTATCATTCCAGGATATCTCATTGCATTGGTGCTTTCGAAAATGGTACCTAGCATATTTGTTGGGATTGCATTCGACTCAGGTGGTGTAGCCAGTGGACCAATGACTTCCACCTTTTTATTACCACTTAGTATTGGGGTGTGTGAAGCAGTTGGAGGAAACCTTATGACAGATGCGTTTGGCGTGGTTGCGCTTGTTGCATTAACTCCACTGATTGCCATTCAGCTTATGGGATTAGTCTATAGATATAAAACAGAAAAAAGACAGAAAGCAGTTACAGCTCATATTCATATACCAGATGATAGTGATGATATCATCGATTTGGAGGAGGACGTGTAAATGGATCATTTTCAATTGTTGGCGTTGATTACAACACCAAAGCTTGCGGAAAAAGCGACAGAAATATTGAAGAGTGAGGAATTACCTTTGCAATATCGTTTCAGTGCAGAGGGAACTGCATCAAGTGAGATCATAGATATGCTTGGTCTTGGAAACGTGGATAAAAGTGTGATTTTGAGTATGATTCCGAAACAATTTTCAGATGGAGTACTTCAAAAGTTACATACGGATCTACGACTTGATACGGTAAACAGTGGGATTGCCTTTACAATCCCGCTAAGTGGAGCGAATAGTCTTATACTTCGTATGTTGACAGAAAGTCAAGAACATCAAACGATTGCCTTAAATGGGGAGGAAGAAACGATCATGACAGAAAACAAGCATGCATTAATTGTAGCGATTGTAAATCAAGGATTTAGTGGAGATGTTATGGAAGCAGTTAGACCACTTGGTGCCAGAGGAGGAACTGTAATAAGAAGTCACCAGATTGGCAATGAGGAAGTTGCTGGTTTTTGGGGAATGAATGCAAAAGAAGAAAAAGAGATTGTAATGATTCTTTCCGAAATGGAACATAAAGTGGAAATCATGAAGGGGATTGGAGAACATTGTGGAATGCATAGTGACGCGCAAGGAATTGTGATGTCATTACCAATTGACTCTGTGACAGGAATGTAAAAAAATGTGGCTTGGATAAAATATCTAAGCCACATTTTTTGAATCTAATATTCTTTTTTTTCCATGATTTTTACGGATATCGCAAAGGAAATCAGTACACAGATACACCCTATTATGACAGCAATCAAATTTATTTTTAACGGTGTCAAATACTGGAGCAGATGCCATGTTGTCACATCAATATTTTTCAGTATCATTGCACTGCAAATTCCAACCAAAATAGCAATGATGAGCAAGGCAAGTTTACTTTTTTCCGCTCCATATTTCAATTGAACTGGTAAGATTACAGCCGAAATCAGAGTGGTAATCATAACTGCTACTACAAATTCTGTAAGAACATTTTCGAAAGAATACTGTCTGATCATAGATACAATGCAGACCCAAAGTGTAATACAACATACGCCACCTAAGATGCAGGAAAAAGTAAGAATGTATTTTTCCAGTACATACTCTTTTCGCGTGATTGGAAGTGTTAGTAAATAAGCATTTCCATTATCGTATTCGTCATAGCTAAGCGTACCGATTCCTAACATTCCTGAAAAGGTAGCTACGTAACAGGTTCCTAAGATGAATTGGGTGTTGGTGAAAGAAAAGATTGCACTTAATATAAAATAAATGGCAATCATAACTTTCATATTTTTGAGTAAACCAATATCTTTTAATAATAATCCTTTCATGCTGCTTCACCTCGTATCATCATCAGAAGAACTTCATCAATACTTCCCTTTTCTATAACAATTTCTGGATAATTTTCCTGATAAAATTGCTTTTCTTTCGTGAGAAGCGAATAACCAAATTCTTCCTTTTTCTTTCTAAAAATATAGTTTTTATCTAGTTGCTGGTACTGTTCCTCAGTCACTTTTAAAAGACCGTATTGACTGAGAATCACATCCGTTTCTTCGTGTAGAATGATTTTGCCGTTGTCAATGGCATAAATATCGTCACAGATACCTTCCAGATCGCTAGAAATATGGGAACTAATAAGAATTGCTCGATTTTCTTCCACCATATATTCGCGAAGAAGATTTAGCACATCTTCTCTGGCAGTTACATCAAGTCCAGAGGTAGGCTCATCTAGCAGCAATAGTTTGGCATCGTGAGAAAGCGCTGCTAAAATTTGAAATTTTCGTTTCATTCCTGTTGAAAATTCTTTTATTTTCTTGTTCAATGGCAAATGAAACTTTTCGCACTGTTGTATGAAAGTTTTACGATCAAAGTTTTTGTAGAATTGTTCCATGGCGGGAAGCAAATCTTTAATACTGAGATATCTGCTAAATCCAGCATCGGCC
Organism: uncultured Faecalimonas sp.; assembly: GCA_964540565.1. Lineage (GTDB taxonomy): Bacteria > Bacillota > Clostridia > Lachnospirales > Lachnospiraceae > Faecalimonas. Next base: position 30,512 of record CAZINB010000011.1, on the reverse strand, counting down.
AGAACAACACCAATTGCTTCGCGATCTTCATTTGTCAGTTGTGTATGTTCTTTACCAAATATAAAAATTTTTCCGTCATCTACACAGAGTAAATTCAAGATTGCTTTAAATGTTGTACTTTTTCCAGCCCCATTTGCGCCGATGATTCCTGTAATATATCCAGATTTTACTTCTAGCGAACAGTCAATGGAAAAATCAGGATATGTTTTTCTAACTTGTTCCATTCTTAACATCTTATTTGTCCTCCATTATCAAATAAAATAATTCTTTCAATTCTTGTTCACTCATTCCGCAGCTTCGTCCTTTGCGAATGGCAGCTTCCAAATCTGTTTCCACTTCTTTTTTCTTTTCTTCTAATAACAGTTCCTGATTGGAATGAGCTACAAAACTTCCTTTTCCATGAACCGTGATTACAAATCCTTCTTCTTCTAAGGCATCATAGGCTTTCTTAACCGTAAGTGCACTTACTTTTAATTCCTTAGAAAGCGTTCTCACAGATGGAAGCATTTCTTCTTCTTTCAAAGTTCCTTTTATGATACAAACCTTGATTTGCGAAACAATCTGTTCGTAAATAGGCTGCATAGATGTGTTGTTGATTATAATCTTCATTTCTTCACCTCTTTGTAAACAGTATATAACAGTGCATAACTATTGTCAACTGTTATATACTGTTTATTTCTATGTTCTGTTCAAAAATAAGGCATTAAGTGATAAAATGTAATAAAAAGTGAAAGGAATGATTGAAATGGAAACGAAATTTATATTTAGAAATATAGTGTTAGATGAAATAGAGCAGGCGGTTTTGATAGAACAAATTTGTTTTCCGCCAAATGAAGCGTGCTCTGAAAAGCATATGAGAGAGCGAATCGAATCAGCACCAGAGTTATTCTTGGTGGCAGTGGATAAAAAAACAGGAAAAATCGCTGGCTTTTTAAATGGCTTAGCCACAATGGAATCTCGTTTTCGTGATGAATTTTTTACAGATGCCAGTTTGCAAGATCCGAATGGAAAAAATATCATGCTGCTCGGGCTAGATGTATTACCAGAATATCGTATGCAAGGGCTTGGTAGAGAGCTGGTACGCCAGTATTTGTGCAGAGAGGAAGAAAAAGGCAGATGTGAAGTTTTTCTAACTTGTCTGAAAGAAAAAGTAGAAATGTATAAGAAATTTGGTTTTGTTGATTGTGGAATTGCCAATTCAACATGGGGCGGAGAAGAATGGCATGAAATGAAAGTGAAGATACAGTAAAAATCGCACTGCGGCGGAAGCGAATATGTCGTTTTTTGCGACCCGCCGCAGGCGGAGAATTTCGCAAAGCGAAATTCGTTTTTATGAGAGTTGTGTTCCAATATGCTCTTGCAGTTCTTGAATTTTCGTCAGCACCTCATCAGCAGAAGCGTGAATTGTAACGTAACCATCAAGGGATTCTGCTTTCGACTTCAACATTGCAGAGTTTGGATAGACAAAAATCCAAGCCTTGCCTTTTCCATTACGTGCTTCCTGTACTAGATTCGCAATGGCCGAGTTCCCGTCAAAAGCAAGCAGGGCACAATTTCGACGTTCAAAAATTTCATAATTGAAAGATTTGTAGATGCCCATTTCTTGTGACTCAGTGGAAATTCGCATGCCGGTCAAATCTGCCTGTTTCAGTTTTTGCATCTGCTTTTTATCTAAAAGTGAAGGAATGATGCTATAAACTTCAAAGTTTTTATGATGGTCAGCGATATATTTTTCATGAGCAAACAGCTTATGACCGATGACAAAGAATACCTTTTCAGGATCTAAGTGGTCTAGCAAGGTTTGTAAAATTTGCATGTCCTGTTCACTTAATTTGGAAGAAATATTTCGGCTATGGAAACTGCCACCTGCAATGACAATTGGATATTTATTCCAAGGTAATTCTTTTACCTGTTTTTGAAAGACAGGATACGATGGCTGCTTGTTAATTGCAAAGGTTACCGTATGAATAGTATCGGACTCTTTCTGGAATGCATTCATATAGTATTCGGATAAGGATTGACCTTCGCACAACTTTTCAAATGCTTTTGACTTTTCAACGAAGTTAGCAGCTTGTCGTTCCATAATTTCATCTTCTACTTTTTTCATTTTTGCAAATTCTGCATCTGTAATCTTTAAAAAATTGGTGAGTGCAATTTGCTCATCGATGCTATCTGTTCCGTACAAACCATATCCATCTGTTCCCATAACACAGGAAATATCATTTTTCAAATAAGTTTTAAGTGGATGTTTCTTTAAATCCATAATGTTATTTAAACGTACATTACTTGTGAGTTGGAATTCCAAAACAATATCATGTTTGTTTAATTTATCGAGCAAAGCTTTTCCTTGCTTGCTTCCCAGACTTGCACAGTACAGTCCATGTCCGATTCGCATATGAGGAAAAGATTGACCAGGAAGTAAGGATTCTTCGACAAGGCAAACAGATTTTGCCATATTACTTTTCAGAGAATCATTTTCGCCTGCATGAATGCGAATGGTCCAGTTTTTATCTTCGCTGGCAATCTTCGTTACGATTTCTTTGATAACAGATTTTAGTTCAGCAATATCATTGATTTCTTCGCCAACAAAGTCACTACCTACCACATAAGGATCTTTACAAACAACTTTAAGTGCTTGAATGGCATCTGTTAAGTAATTGCTGGATGTGATGTTTTGTTTGACTAAGGTCAAAGGAATTCTTCGGATTGCTGTCAGGAAACGAATATCTACCCCTGTTTCTGCTTTTACCAATGGGAGCATATGATGAATCTGTTCCAACATGTAAGCCGCAGAATCGTCTTTTTTGACAAGTGTGGTATCACTGATTTCCACATACTTGATATGTTTCTTTTGATACTCTCGTCCAATCCAAAGAAGAGTATCTTCGTAGAAGGTAATGCTGGAGTAGTCTTTGTGATTCAAATCTTCCAGCATTCGTTCCAGATAATGGCGAATATCAGCATCTTCAATCTGCTCTTGATTTGTCAGTGGAACCTTATAATCAGCTTCCACACCTTTTGTAAAAACATAGCGATAAAGATACAGTTTTTCTAAGTTTGTAAAAACGGCTTGTGAATCTTTCAAGATCGAAAGTGATTTACGAATTTTTTGAATATTATCTGTTGCATGTTCCAAATTATTTAGAATGAAATCTGCAAAATTAATATAGGTATGATCGTCAATCTTTCGGTCTCGATACTTGCCGCTTAGTCCAGTAAGATCAAGTGTTTGTTCCACTTGTTTTCGTTGCACATCCAGAAATGCTTGCTGTGCAGAGGATAGGGTCAATTGCAATTTCTTGATATAGTAAAGCGGATAACGAATCTGATGTTTGATTGCTAAAGCAATTAAAATATCCGCATTTAAGTTTGCGTTACCATGTGTATGCAGATCCGTAGACAGTTTGATCTGTTCTGGAACATATGATTTTACAAGGGTTTCACGAAAAGAATATTTGTAGTCTTTGGTCTGACTCATAAGTGTTTTTGCAATTGCTGGAATAAGGGAATTGACTTCCATTTTGCCATCCGGATAAATATTGGCAAGTTTTGTTCCATTTAGACGAAAGATATACACACGCTGTCCATCTCCTTTGATGTAACATGGAATCGTTCCTTTGATGACGGGTTTACCGTCTTGCAGCGTGGTTTCTGTATTGGAAATACGTGCAAAATTTTTGATCAGATTATGGGACTGATGATTGACCACTGAGATGGTATAAGAGAGAACATCCTGTTCCATATCTAGTGTTACGATGATGTCTTTTTCTTTGTCTAAATATAATTTTCCAAAATAACTCATGCCGTCACCTCTTTTGTTTTTAGAAAAGTATAAAATAAAAAAATGGTAATGTAAAATGTTTTATCATATTATATAATGGTTAGGGAACAAACAGAGAAAGGATGATGACATGAACGCAGAAGAATTAGTAAAATTAATGGATTCCTATATGAGTAAAGGTGGGAGTTTTATAAAACCAAGTGTTGACGAAAATGGGCAACACAATCTTTTTTTAGCACAAGATAGTGTGAAAGCAAGTGATTTGGATTCGAAGTTTGCAGAAGTAGTGGAAGAACATCAGCTATTTACGGCAAATGTTAGCGGCGGATGCGTAACATGCGCAGATGTGCCAAATATTTTAAAGGTCGATCCAGAAGATGAAAGATAAACTATTGCAATCTGGTCTCAGATATGTATAATGTTACTGTTACTTAATTTTGAAAAAAAAGTTTAGTATAAAGATACAAAGGAGGTGTGCTGGTGGACATTGGAAAAAAGTTAAAAGAGCTACGTCTGCAAAATGATTTGACTTTGATGGATCTAGCTTCCCGCTGTGAGCTTACCAAAGGATTTTTATCGCAAGTAGAGCATAATATTACGACACCAAGTATTGCTACATTAGATGACATTTTGGAAGCGCTTGGAACAAATCTGTCGGAATTTTTTAAAGAAGAGGAAGAGAAGCAGATTGTTTTTGCAAAGCAAGACTTTTTCGTAGATGAGCAGGAAGATTTTAAGATTGAATGGGTGATTCCGAATGCCCAGAAAAATGAGATGGAGCCAATTCTTTTAACCCTATATCCTCACAAGAGGAGCAATGAGATGCTGGCGCATCACGGTGAAGAATTTGGATATGTTTTAAAAGGAAGTGTGACTTTAGTGCGTGGAAATAAGAAGTACAAGCTAAAGGCACAGGAGACTTTTTATTTAGATGGTTCCAAAGGCCATTATCTATATAATCATACCAACAATGAATCGAAAATATTGTGGATTACAACGCCACCAATGTTTTAGGGAGGGGACGAGAGATGGAGAGAAAGAAATTAATTGAATTTCGTAATATTGCAAAAAGTTTTGATAAGCAGATTATTTTGAAAGGTGTAAACCTTGATATTTATGAAAATGAATTTGTAACATTATTAGGCCCAAGTGGATGTGGGAAAACAACATTGCTTCGTATTTTGGGCGGATTTTTGAATGCAGACGAAGGAAGTGTAATGTTCGACGGAGAAGAAATCAGTCATAAGCCACCTTATGAAAGAGAACTGAACACAGTATTCCAAAAGTATGCATTGTTTCCTCATTTGAGTGTGTATGAAAATATTGCATTTGGTCTGAAGATCAAAAAGATGAGTAAGGACGTTATCGACCAAAAGGTTATGAAGATGTTAAAACTCATTGGTTTGGAAGGATATGAAAATAAAAATACGACTTTGTTATCAGGTGGACAGCAACAACGTGTTGCCATTGCCAGAGCGCTTGTAAATGAACCAAAAGTGCTTTTGCTGGATGAACCGTTGGCTGCGCTCGACTTAAAACTCCGTAAGGAAATGCAGTACGAATTAAAACGGATTCAACAGGAAGTTGGAATCACATTTATTTTCGTAACACATGACCAGGAAGAAGCGCTTACAATGTCAGATAAGATTGTTGTAATGCAAAAAGGGGAAATCCAACAAGTTGGAACACCAGAAGAAATTTACAACGAACCAGCGAACCGTTATGTTGCAAACTTTATTGGAGAAAGCAACATTCTCGTAGGAACAATGGTAGAAGACTACAAAGTTCGTTTTGACGATAAGACATTTGATTGTGTGGACTTTGGATTTAAAGAAAATGAAAAAGTTGATATTGTGATTCGTCCGGAAGACATTGATATTGTTCCAGTGGAACAAGGGAAAATGACAGGAGAAGTACTAAGTGTCCTATTCAAAGGCGTACATTATGAAATTATGGTAGAAACAGTTCCTGGTACAAGCGTGACGGTAAACATGAGCGTTATTCGTAATCGTGAAGTCACAAGTGCAGATGGAACAGAAAAAATCAATGCAAACAATTTCTATGTGGACTTAGAAGATGTAAATGCATTAGATGACAAGGAAATCATTGCTCGTTCTAACGCAATGGCATGGGATACAGAAACAGATGAATATATCTCAATTGCAAATATTACATGTGATCTGAAAGAAGAAATTGGACAATATCCAGTTGTATTCTCAACACCAGACGGAACAAGTATTGAGAGAACTATTTTCGTGGTAAATCAACCATTTGTTAAGAATGAAAAAGCAAATGAAGCCATTATGGCATTTAACTTCTTTAAAACAGTAGATGAAATCTTAGAATCGCAGACACTTGATACAGATATCAAAACTTGGGCAAATGCACAAGGCTGGAAACTTAGCAATGAAGACGAAAGCATTGATATTAGTGTAGATTATGATTTTGATCCAGAAAATATCAAGGAAGGAGAAGTATATCAGATTACTTTCTCAACTCCAGGTCGTGAATTTAAGATTCATACAACAGATTATTCAGAAGAAGGTCAAGAGGTCGGATTGACATTCTTCCCAGAAGATATTCATGTTATGTCAAGGATGGTATTTTAGATGAAACGTTTTTCGAGCTTGGCAGTTCCATATATTGCATGGGCTGCAATGATGCTTGTATTTCCAATGCTGTTGATTGCATTATATTCTTTCACAGAACAGGGAAATAGTATCATTTCGTTTTCGTTCACATTGGATCATTATGTCAAATTTTTTACCGACCCTGACTTTTTATTGATCCTTTGGCGCTCGATTTTGATCGCGCTTAAAACAACTATTATTTGTCTATTGTTAGGATATCCTTTGGCCTATCATATTGCGAGAAGTTCTGAAAAAATGCAGAATTTCTTTGTACTTGTTGTTACCGTTCCTACTTGGATCAACATGTTGGTTAGAACTTATGCGTGGATTGGTCTTTTAAGTGAAGGCGGATTGATTCAACAGATTTTAGGTTTCTTTGGATTGGGAAATACAGACTTGCTTTATACAGAGGGAGCAGTGCTTTTGGGAATGGTATATAACTTTTTGCCATTTATGATCTTACAGATCAATACATCCCTTTGTAAGATGGATCATTCTTTGCTGGAAGCAAGTGCAGACCTTGGAGGAAATCCAGTACAGACATTTTTACGTGTGACATTCCCATTATCGCTTCCAGGGGTAATCAATGGAATTACACTCGTATTTCTACCAGCAGTAAGCTCTTTCTTTATTCCAAAACTGCTCGGTGGAGGACAATATTTCTTGATTGGGAACTTGATTGAAAATCAATTTATCACAGTTGGAGAATGGAACTTTGGTAGTGCCATTTCTATGATCATGGCAGTGATCATGATGCTTCTTATGATGACAGTGAGAAAGATTGAGACTCGAAATCAAGGTGGAAAGGGGGATGAATAATCTTATGAAACATACAAAAAGAATACCAGGTAAGATTTTAGTCGCCCTAATGATTATATTTTTCTACCTTCCAATTATTTATATGATTATTTTCTCATTCAACGAGGGAAAATCCTTAACTACTTTTACAGGATTTTCATTACGTTGGTATGAGCATATGTTAGAGTCACGAGATATGATGGGAGCTATTTCCACAACATTTAGCGTGGCATTGCTTGCTACTTTTATTTCAACGGTAGTAGGAACGATTGCAGCAATCGGGCTTAGCAAATCGAAAAAGATTGTTCGCGATGTGATGGATCAGGTGAATAATTTTCCACTCATGAATCCAGAAATTGTTACTGCAATTGGATTTATGCTTTTGTTTATCACATTCAAAGTGGAAAAAGGATATGCAACGATGCTCTTGGCACATATTGCATTTTGTATTCCTTATGTAATGCTTTCTGTTATGCCTAAGGTAAAATCACTAGATCCCAACCTTGCAAATGCAGCCATGGATTTAGGAGCGACACCGGTACAAGCCTTGGTGAAAGTAATTGTTCCACAAATCACGCCAGGAATTATTTCAGGGGCATTGATCGCATTTACCATGTCGGTAGATGATTTTATCATTTCTTACTTCGTAACAGGCGGCGGAATCAAGAACATTAGTATTGTTGTTTATACGATGAGTAAACGTGTAAACCCTAGTATCAATGCGATGTCAACATTGGTAGTTGTAATCATTACAATTGCGCTTGTTATCATTAATGTTGTGCCAATGTTCGTTGCAAAACGAGAAAAGAAAGTGGACGCAAAGGGAGTAAAATGGATTCTTCCAGCAGGTGCTTTGGCAGTATTGGCAGTCGGATTAGGATTAGCATTTGGCATGAATGGAGGAAAATCAGATCTTCCATATGCAGGTGAAACATTGTATATGTATCTGCCAGGTGAATATATTGACGAAGGTGTAGTAGCGGCTTTTGAAGAAGAGACAGGAGCAACTGTTGTTATGGAAAACTTTGATTCCAATGAACAAATGTATATTAAAGTTGCAAATGGAGAAAGTTACGACATCATCATTCCAAGTGATTATATGATTCAAAGATTGGTAGATGAAGATTTATTGCAGAAATTAGACCAATCGAAATTAAGTTGCTGGGATAAGTTAGACGATGCAGTTAAGAACGCGGAATATGATCCAGAAAATGCATATGGAGTGCCATATTTCTGGGGAACCGTTGGAATTGCCTATGACAAGACAAAAGTAGATGTAGCGGATTTAGAAAAAGATGGATTTGCTATTTTCTTAAATGAAAAATACAAAGGCGACATTTATTTGTATGATGCAGAACGTGAAAGTTTCATGATGGCATTGAAATCACTTGGCTATCAAATGAACACAGATAACAAGGAAGAAATTCAAGAAGCATATGACTGGTTAGTACAATGTGTAACAACCATGCAGCCAGAGATTGTCACGGATGAGATCATTGATAATATGGCGCAGGCTCGTAAAGCCTTAGGAATCATTTATTCTGGAGATGCAACCTATGTTACAAGTGAAAATGAAAATATAGGATTCTATCTTCCAAAAGAAGGAACGAACATCTGGTATGATGCGATGGTGATTCCGAAAAATGCAGAGCACGTGGATCTTGCACATGCGTTTATGAATTTCACCAGTGAGTATGAAAATGCGTATGCCAATTCAAACTATGTAGGATATACTTCGCCAAATGCAGAAGTGAAGGAAGAAATGCATGAAGCAGGTGGAGCATTTGAAGGAATTGATTCTTACATTCCAAGAAGCGATTATGAAAAAGACGAAGTATTCCATTTTAATGAAGATACAAAAAAATTGATTGGTAGTTTATGGAGTAAGGTGAAAATAGCAGCTAGTAATGCAAACTAAAAGGAGATGACAACATGTATCATATTGCAATTGTGGATGATGACAAAGAATTTGCCATGCAGTTGCAGGAGTATTTAATGCAATATGGAAAAGAGAATATGGTGGAATTTCAGGTTTCGCTTTTTTATGACGGAACAGAAATTTTAAACGATTATCATCCACGATATGATGCGATCTTCTTTGATATTGAGATGAAGCAGATGAATGGAATGGAAGCGGCAGAGCGTGTACGTGAAATGGATGAGGATGTGGTAATCATGTTTATCACAAATATGGCACAGTATGCGCTTTTCGGCTACTCAGTTGGTGCGCTTGATTTTGTCATGAAACCAATTACCTATTACACATTTTCCATGAAACTGCGACGTGTATTGAAGCGTATACAGAAGAAAGAAGAAGAGCAGAAAACAATTGTTCTAAATTTGCCAGATGGTGTAAAGAAGATTGATACAGGAGATATTTATTTTGTGGAGGTACAGAATCGTATGCTCCATTATCATACAACGGAAGGCGAATTTGTATTAAAAGGGACTATGCAGAGCGTAGAAGAAATGCTAAAGTCTGATTCCTTCTTTAAATGCAACCATTGGTATATGGTAAATTTAAAACATGTGAAGGAAGTACGCAAAAATATTGCAGTTGTAGGTGAACATGAATTAGAAATCAGCAGACGAAACAAAACCCCATTTATGAAAGCGCTGACACAATATTTAGGAGGAACGACATGATGGAAATTTCACAATTTTGGATTCCACAGTTGATGTATTGGTGTTCCGGACTCGTATTTGTATGTGCTTTTGAAAAAAGAGAGCGGTTTTCCTTGCGTCTAATTGGGATGATTTTAGGTGCAGTTGCACATATGTTTATCTGTCGCTGGCTTATCTGGGATAGATTTCATGAAATTCCATATGTTGTGCAGCTGATCAGCAATTTGATTTTGGGATTATTTTCTTACAGTGGATGGGAGATAACCCCATCTACAGTTGTATATAACACGATTTGTTCTTTGACACTTTGGAGACTTTCGAGTGAACTTTGGCTTATGATAAATCATGCAGTTATTGCTGCTGGAGCTACATCAGAAGTACAGATTATTATCGTGGCATTTTTGTATATAGCTGTTATTTATACAATCTGTGCCAGAACACTTGGGAAATGGATGCCGATTGATCGAAGGGACCGCATAGGACCAAGACAATTGTTATCCGCAATTTTGATCTATATTATCATTGATGTGCTTGCAGTCTTTCAAACCTCTGTCCGCGTAGAAGCATTTCATAGTGAATGGTTGCTTCTCTATATGTCACAATTGCTTGCCACAATGACGTTGTACATACAAAATGAACTTTTTAAGAAAAGTGCTATGCGTCATGAGTTGGAAGTAATGAATTTTCTTTGGAAAAAGGAAAAAGAGCAGTATGATCTGACTCGCGAAAATATTAATCTGATCAATCAGAAATGTCATGATTTAAAACATCAGATTCGTGCATTACGTAAAGTAAAAGAAGAGGAATTTGATGATTATTTAAATGAGATGGAAGATACGGTACGCATTTACGAATCTATTATTAAGACAGGAAATGATGTTTTTGATACGGTCTTGACAGAAAAAAGTTTGTACTGTAAGGATAGACAGATACAGGTATCTTGTGTTGCAGATGGAAGTCAGATGAATTTCATTGATACGATTGATCTGTATGCCATTTTGGGAAATGCAATGGACAATGCCATCGAAGCAGTGGAAAAATTTCAAGAACCAGAAAAACGTCAAATAGATGTGATGATCTATCGTCAGCAAAACTTTTTGGTGATGAATTTTATCAATCCAATTGCACATGAGCTAGAATATGAGCAGGAAGATGGGCTTCCAATCACAACAAAAGGGGACAAGCGTTATCACGGCTATGGACTTCGAAGTATGCGCCATTTTGTAAAAAAATACGATGGCTATTTGGATGTCAGTGAAGAGGATGGATTCTTTTCACTGAAGATTATGATGCCATTACCATAAAGAAAGGAAAAGATTCTTGGAGAATACTCCGAGGGTCTTTTTTGTTACCACTTAGGAACAAAAAACGACCACTTGTGCAAAAGGGCTTGTTTTATATTTATATTGTTTATAAAATAACAAATACTGATTCAATAGGATCAGAGGAAAGGGATTTGAAATTAATGAGACGAATTGAGAAAATTATGAGCGGTTGGAGCTTTACTGGTCGTGATGGAATTCGTGGCGCAGTGTCATTACCACATACTTGGAATAACAAAGATGGCCAAGATGGAGGAAACGATTACTACCGTGGAACATGTATCTACGATTGTGAAGTTAAGAAACCTGATTTTTCAGAAGGCGAAAGAGTTTACCTTCAATTCCATGGGGTAAATGCAAGCGCAGATGTTACTTTAAATAATAAAAAAGTTTGTCATCACGATGGTGGATATGCAACATTTCGTGTAGATGTGACAGAAATCTTAGAAGACACAAACAAGTTAGTTGTGGAAGTGGATAACAGTGTAAATGATCATGTATATCCACAAAAAGCAGATTTTACATTCTATGGCGGAATCTACCGAGATGTGGAGTTTTTAGTTGTAAACGAAGCACATTTTGATCTCGACTATTATGGTGGTCCAGGAATGAAATACACAAGTACTGTTTCTGGAAAAGATGCAGAGGTGCATGTGACAGCTTACGTGAATGAAGCAGCAAAATCATTAGAAACAGTAATTCGTTTAACAGATGATAAAGGAAATGTAGTAGCAGAAGAAAAAGGCTGCGATGTTACATTGCATATTTCAGATGTACATTTATGGGATGGGTTAGATGATCCATATCTTTACAAATTAGAAGCAGAACTTGTAGCAGATGGAACTGTAGTAGATGCAATTTGCTGCAACTGCGGTGTTCGTACATTTGAATTTAGTCCAAAAGACGGATTCCATTTAAATGGCAGACATTATCCACTTCATGGAGTATCACGTCACCAGGACTGGAAAGAAATCGGAAACGCAATCAATGAAGATAACATGCGTCAAGATATGGAATTGATCAAAGAAGTAGGTGCAAACACAATTCGTTTGGCACATTACCAACATGACCAATTTTTCTATGATTTATGTGATGAATATGGTATGATTGTTTGGGCTGAAATTCCATATATTTCAGAACATTTACCAAACGGACGTGAAAATACATTTTCACAAATGAAAGAATTAATTGTACAAAACTATAATCATCCAAGTATTGTAACTTGGGGTGTTTCAAATGAGATTACAATCTCAGGAAGAAGACATAAGAAAGATATGCTTGATAACCATCATGCATTACAAAAATTATGTAAGGAAATGGACCCAACAAGACCAACAACATTAGCATGTTTTGCTATGTGTCATCATTTTCACCCAGTTGCTCACATTACAGATTTAGTTGGATGGAACTTATATTTAGGATGGTATGTTCCAGGATTCTTCTTAAATGATTTATGGATTAAATTCTGGCATTTCTTGTATCCAAACAGAAGTCTTTGCTACTCTGAATACGGTGCAGAAGGTATGCCAAATCTTCACAGTGCAAAACCAAAACGTGGAGATAATTCAGAAGAATACCAAAACAAATATCATGAATTTATGTTAGAATGCTTCAAACGTCACCCATATATGTGGGGAACTTATGTATGGAACATGTTTGATTTCGCAGCAGATGCAAGAAATCAAGGTGGAGAACCAGGCATGAATCATAAGGGGCTTGTAACATTTGATAGAAAATTGAAAAAAGATAGTTATTTCTTATATCAAGCATACTGGACAACAAAACCAATGCTTCACTTAGCTGGAAAACGTTACGAATACCGTACAGGTAAGACAACAGAGGTTACAGTTTATACAAACCAAAAAGAAGTTTCTATTTATAACAATGATAAGTTGATCGCAACAAAAGCGGGAGACAAGGTATTCAAATTCAGAATTCCATTAGAACAAGAAAACAACTTAAAAGTAGTTGCAGGAGATTTAACAGATCAAGCAGTTATTTACAAAGTTGAAAAAGAAAGACCAGAATACAAATTGAAAAAAGGTGACAGTTCTAACTGGATGTAATCAGAAAAGGAGAAAAGAAAATGGAAAAAACAAATAGAGCCAAGTTATATCAGCTTGCGTTGTTTCCAATGAATAATGGTGCGACAAATGTTTATTATATCTTGATCATGAACTTTATCGCATATTATGCAAATGGTGTAATCGGTTTAGCGCTTATGTTTGCAACATCGATGGTAACATTTATGCGTTTGTTTGATGCGATTACAGACCCAATCATTGGTGCTTTGATTGACCGTACTTCTACAAAATTCGGTAAATTCAGACCATATATGATACTTGGTAACGCTATCATGGCAGTATCAGCCCTCTTAATGTTCTTTGGAATTCGTGTTGTTCCAGATGATATGATGTGGCTACGCTATACAACATTTGTGTTGTTTTATGCATTGTACGTAATTGGATATACATTCCAAACAGCATGTACACGTTCCGGACAAACATGTTTAACAAATGACCCAAATCAACGTCCATTATTTACAATTTTTAATACAGTGGCAAGTTTGATCGGGATGGGTCTTGTACAGTTTTTAGCTCCAATCCTTGGAGATAAATTAGGCGGTTACAATAACGGAGCATTCTTTGATGTAATGATTCCATTAGCAGTTATCGTATCAGCATTACTGACTGCATTAGCAGTGATTGGTATTGCTAAGAAAGATAGACCAGAATTCTTTGGTGTAGGTGGAAAGCAAGAAAAGATCAAAATCTCAGAATACCTTGCAATCTTAAAAGACAACAAAGAATTACAACGACTTATCGTTGCTGGATCAGGATGTAAACTTGCATTCTCGATTGCAACAAATATGACAGTGCTTTGCATGTTATATGGAGCAATGATGGGGAACTATGGTGGATTATACTTACCAATGATGATTGTTGGTTATGTTTTCTCAGCACCATTCTTTGTTATGACAGTACGTACTTCACAAAAAGAAGGGCAAAAAGCTTCTCTTGTGAAATACACAAAATTAGCACTTATCATGTATGTAGGTGTAATTGTATTACTGTTCTTATGGCAGCCAGGAAATCCAGCATTCCAACTTTCATTAATCACAGATGGAAAACTTTCAATTAACTTATATACAATTTTATTTTTACTATTCTTTGGAATTGGTTATGGTGCATACTACGCAACAGCAGATATGTCCATTCCAATGGTTGCAGACTGTTCGGACTATGAAACATTCCGTTCAGGACGTTACGTGCCAGGGATTATGGGAACATTATTCTCATTAGCAGATAAATTAGTTAGTTCACTTAGCTCTACAATTGTAGGAGCTGCAGTAGCAGTTATTGGAATCAAAACGCTTCCAGACCAATATACACCTTACACAGATGGTATGAACATCGTAGTAATCGTGTTGTTCTGTGTGGTTCCAATGCTAGCATGGGTTGCTACATTGCTTGCAATGAAAGGTTATACATTAACTGGACCTCGTATGAAAGAGATTCAGGAAATCAATGCAAAACGAAGAGATGCAATTGCAAATGGTATGACTTTAGAAGAAGCAATGAAGGAATATAAATAACATTTAATCGCAGTATTTCTGTCATTTATACTGGGAGAGAGAGGAAAAAGTTATGTCAGAACTAAAAAAGGAAAAGAAGATGCGTAAAAAAGCGTATCGCAAAGCAAAACGAAAAGCGATCAGACCATGGAAACTTTTAACATGGTTAAGCGCGCCATTAGCAGTAATCTTAATTATTGCAACAGTAGTTGTCAGCATGTTTGATAACACTATGACATTATTCTTAGGAGGAACTTTCTGGGAATTAGAAAATGAAGATGAAAATGCAATTTACTATGAAAGTGATTTTGCAACAGAAGAAGAAAGACTTGCAAAAGGGAGTGAACTTGTAAAACAAGTAGAAGGAGAAGGTGCTGCTCTTTTAACAAATGAAAGCAACACATTACCACTTGCAACAGGTTCAAAAGTAAGTTTATTCTCAACATCATCTGTAAACATCGTATATGGTGGTACAGGTTCAGCAAACGTTGACACAACAAAATGTGATAACTTGAAAACAGCTTTAGAAAAAGAAGGTTTCGAAGTAAACCAAACATTATGGGATTTCTACACAACAGGCGATGCAGCAATCTACACTCGTGAAGATGCTGGTGCAACAGCACAAGATGCTGCTGGAGAAGAAGATGCAGTAAGCTCTTACGGAAAAGCAGAAATCGTAGAAGCACCATGGAGCTTATATTCAGAAGATGTTTTAAATTCAGTAGAAAACTATGGTGATGCAGCAATTGTTGTATTATCACGTATCGGTGGAGAAGGTGCAGACTGTTACTTCGATCATACATTAGGTGATGGAGCAAACTACCTTGCATTAAACCAAGATGAAAAAGACATGATGGCTGGTGTAAAAGCATTAAAAGATGCTGGTAAGATCAGCAAAATCGTAGTTCTTATCAATACATCAAATGCACTTCAAGTTGATTTCTTAAAGAACAACGAATACGGTGTAGACGCTGCTCTTTGGATCGGTGGTGTAGGTGCTACAGGTATCAACGCAGTTGCAGAAATCTTAAATGGTACAATTAACCCATCAGGTAGCTTAGTAGATACATATTGCTATGACAACTATTCAAGCCCTGCAATGCAAAACTTCTCTACAGTAGTGTATGAAGGAGATACAAGCTTAATTCCAGAACATGCAGATACATACATGGTATATCAAGAAGGTATCTACGTTGGATACAAATATTATGAAACACGTTATGAAGATTTCGTAATGGGCAAAGGAAATGCAGGTGCATATGCATACAATGATGATGTAGCATTCCCATTTGGTTACGGATTAAGCTATACATCATTTGAATACAGCGATGTAACATTAACTTATGATGCAGCAAAAACAACATACACAATGAACGTAACTGTAACAAACACAGGTGACGTTGCAGGGAAAGAAACAGTACAAGCATACGTTTCTAGCCCATACACACAATACGACATTGATAACAATGTAGAAAAAGCTTCTGTAAGCTTAGTTGGATTTGAAAAAACAGATATCTTAGCACCAGGTGAATCTCAAACAGTATCAATTGAAATTGATGGAGATTATGTAGCAAGCTATGATGCTTACGGTGCAGGAACATACATCTTAGATGCTGGTGATTACTTATTTACAGCAGCAACAGATGCTCATAATGCAGCAAACAACGTATTAGCAGCAAAAGGATACACTCCAGAAAATACAGCGAACCGTATGGATACAGCTGGTAATAAAGAATTAGTTGCAACATGGAACAATCCAGAATTAGATACAACAACATATGCTACTAGCGATGCTGGTACAGAAATTGTAAACAGATTAAATTCTTCAGACCCTAACATGAACGAAGAAGTAGGCCAAACAGTAACTTACTTAACTCGTAATGACTGGGAAGGAACAATGCCAAGCATTGAAAAAACAGTTAAAATTGCTTTAAATGATTATTTAGTACAAGCATTACAAGATCAACAATACGTTACAGATGAAAATGCAGATGTAGAAATGCCTACATTAGGTGCAGACAACGGATTCAAACTTTATGATATGATCGGTCTTGACTATGATGATCCAGCATGGGATGCATTATTAGACCAATTAACATATGATGAAATGGTTTCTTTAATTGGGGACTCATTCCACTGGACAATGCCAGTAGAATCTGTACAAGCTCCAGGTACACGTGATGAAAACGGACCTCAAGGTTTAACAGTTGCATTATTTGGTGCAGGTTTAGGTGTAGAAACAACTGCTTTAACATCAGAAGACGTATTAGCAGCTACATTTAACAAAGACTTAGTTTATGAAATTGGTAACATCGTAGGAAACGACTGTTTAGCAGCAGAAGTAGCATTCTTATATGGACCTGGTGCTAACACACACAGAACACCATATGGTGGACGTAACTTCGAATACTATTCAGAAGATGGTGTACTTTCTTCTGAAATTGGAAAAGCAGAAGTACAAGGTATCGAAGAAAAAGGTGTATACGTTGTTATGAAACACTTTGCATTAAATGATTCAGAACAAGACCGTATCGGACTTGGTGCATGGTTAAATGAACAATCTGCTCGTGAAATCTACTTAAGAGCATTCCAAGGTGCTTTAGAAGAATCACAAGCAGGTGGAAATGGTGTTATGATGGCTTATACTCGTTGGGGTGCTCAATGGTCAGGTGCATACGAAGGACTTGTCAAAGGTATCTTAAATGAAGAATGGCAATGTAACGGTTTACAAATCACAGATAACGTATTATCAACAATGGTAAATGGTATCGACGGTGTAATGGGTGGAACAACAACATATGACTCAATGCTTACATTCTACATCACAGGCAAAAACGGATTAGCTCAATACGAAAACGATCCAGTAGCAGTAACAGCTATGAGAGAAGCTTGTCACCACAACTTATATGCAATTGCAAATTCATGTGGTATGAATGGAATCGGAGAAGATACAGTTGTTAAGGTAGTAACACCAGGTATTATCGTAACACTTAGAACTGCAGCAATTGCTCTTAGTGCACTCTTCGTAGTATCACTTGTGATGTGGATCATGAAAAAACGTAAATTCAAACAAACAGAAGCATACACAAGCTACCAAGAATACAAAAAATCATTAAAAGAAAATAAATAATGTGATATGATGAGAGGTGTGAATTCGCACCTCTCTTTTATTGCGAATAAAACATAATGTGAAACGAATGGAGATAAAATATGAACAGTAACCAATATTATTACAGTCAATTAAATAAGCAAGGTCAACGTGTTTATCATGCCATTAAGACCGGCTTACAATCATTAGCTCCTTCCTTTCCAGTGCCTAGAGTAGAGGGAAAAGAATTGTCGGATATATATTTTATGGTGCGATTAGATCATCCAGAGATTTTTTGTTCGACGACCTTTAAATATCGTTATTATGAAGACTCGGAAAATGTAGAAATGATTCCAGAATACCTTTTTCCGAAGGCAAAGATGCAGGAACATCAAAAAGCCATGGAAGCTCGCGTGAAAAAGCTGGCAAGACAGGCGGAGAAACTCAAAGAGAAAGAAAAAGAATTGTATATTCATGATTTCATATGTGAAAATGTAAAATATGACAAGTTAAAAAAAGCTTATTCCCATGAAATCATTGGACCGTTGGGACAAGGTGTCGGAGTGTGTGAAGGGATTGCTAAATCTGTAAAAATTCTTTGCGATGCACTGGGAATCTGGTGTATTATCGCACTTTCAGAGGCTAATCCAGAAAAAGGTGTGAAGTATCGTCATGCATGGAATGTAGTGAAAATAGATGGAACCTATTACCATTTGGATGCAACATTTGATAATACATTGGGACATGGAGAAAGTATTCGTTATGATTACTTTAATTTAAGTGATAGTCAGATTTTTAAAGATCATGAGCGTTTAGTGTGGAAGATTCCGATGTGCGAAGATGGAGACCATTTTTATTACAAGGAAAAGAAACTATCTTTTACCAAATATGAAGATGTTCGCAAACGTGCTATGCAGGCAGTGAAGAAAGAAAAGACATTGCTGTTTCATTGGCGAGGCGGTTATATGACAAAAGAAGTTGTACAGGAGTTGGTTGGAATTTTCCGAGAAGAAGCGGCGAAAAAAGAAAAGTTTGCTAGCGTTTCTTTGAATTGGCCACAGGCTGTGATACAAGTTACTTTTAAAGAAATCCCACCGCAGGAGGAAGTGCATATGGAAGAGGCAAATGAGGGAGAAATGTGTATAAATGAAAGGAAACTTTCATAGAGTATAGCAAAAATAAAGTGGAGTTTCTATGAAAACGATCAACTGGAAAAGTTTGCTAGTAAGTTTGGCAATCAGTCTGGGAGCAGGTGTCTTAGGGAATATTGTAGGAGGGAATAGTAACGGACAATATGAACAATTATATCAGCCGCCGCTTGCCCCACCCGGCTGGGTATTTCCGATAGTATGGACAATACTCTTTATACTTATGGGGATTGCAGCTTATCTGATTTATGAGAGTGATTCTCCAGAGAAGAAAGAAGCACTTGGAATTTATGCAGCACAACTGATTGCAAATGTAGGTTGGTCCTTGATCTTCTTTGGATTAGATGCATATCTTCTTGCATTTGCATGGATCTTATTATTATGGTACTTAATCTTCCTAACATGGCAAAGTTTTTGCAAAATAAATAGGATGGCAGGTTGGCTGCTCGTTCCATATCTTGCATGGGTGACCTTTGCAACTTACTTAAATCTTGCAATTGCAATTCATTATTATTTCTAAGAATGAATGAAATGCAGGAAAGTGGGTACGCTGAATGCATAGGGAGGTGTGAGAAATGAACGAAGATACCATGAAATTATTACAGGAATGTAGTTCAGGCTGCAAAATGGCAGTAGAAAGTATCGATGAGGTAAAAGAGTATACGAAGGATGAGTCCCTAAAGAAAATTTTGGACAGTTATCGAAGAAAACATGAAAAACTGGAGCGTGAGGCAAGCACGCTGCTGTTAGAGGCAGGAAGAAGTGATAAAGAGCCAGGGATGATGGCCTCTATTATGTCAAAATTTATGACAGATTTTAAGTTGATGATGAAAAATGATAGTCATCAGGCAGGAAAACTAATGATGGATGGGTCCAATATGGGGATTCAATCTATTTGCAAGTATGTAAATGATTATTCGCAGGCTGATGATAAGGCAAAAGATATAGCAAAACGTCTTGTGAAAATTGAAGAAGAATTTATGTTGGAAATGAAACAATTTATGTAAAAGGGTTCGGAAACGAATCCTTTTTTTGTTCTAATTTGGAAAGTTTTTGCATAAACTGTGATGAGGAAATATAGGAAGGAGTGAATCATGAAAAAACTAATAGCAGCAATAACGATGGCGTTACTTATATGCAGTGTTCCACAGCAGGCACAGGCTGCTGCAACAACACATGATCGAGGGAGTGCATACACCGATTTGGTTGGAAAAGAAAGTGGAATCTCATTCCAAATGTTTGATTACAGTGAAAAGATAAACTTTGACAGCAATGGAAATCAACGTGCGATTGCACCATACTTTAATTTTAGAAGGATATCAGCTGGAGATTATAATGTTGCATCCGCAGAAAATTATGATGAGGATGGATTTACACAAAATCATGCAACTGTGGAAAGAACATTAGGCAGTTCCGGTTATCCAGTTCTTTCTCTTACCAGAGATGCATCCGGAAAAGAAACAAAAACCAATCCACAACCAACATGGGGAGAGACGGAACTTTCTCTGGGATACCTATTCAAAGCAGGTGATCATGCAGTAACCTCGTATGATGCAGAGAATACCTTGCTTCGCTACGATCAAAAAACAGGCTACTATGAGTACAATAGTGCATTACATGCAGCGGATTTTGATACAAATACAAAGCGATTTCAAGTTTATGAAAAGTCAGAGAGAGGGATTGAAACTGCTGGTTGTAAAAATGGAGGATCTTATGCGGATTTCTTTCCATTCAACTATGGTATAGGAACAAGTGGTACCATAAATGAAGTGCCTTATATCTACGAAGAATTGGAAGTAAATTATTGGTTTGGAATGAGCATGGAAACAGAATTTATGCAGCCAAAACAAGGGAAAATTCAAGGACAAGATATGGTGTTTGAATTTTCTGGAGATGATGATGTTTGGGTATTCGTAGATGATGTATTGGTACTTGATATTGGTGGAACACATGGTGTTGTAACAGGAAGCATTAATTTTGCAACAGGAAAAGTTGAGGCTTATTTAGATTGGGATGATAGTGAAGCAGATAGACGATACGATACCACGATTCAGGAATGTTTTGAAATGGCAGGAAAAACGTGGGATGGTTCCGATTATAAAACACATACATTGAAGTATTTCTATTTGGAACGCGGTTCATCTTGTGCAAACTGTCATATCAAATTTAATTTGCAAACAATTCCTGAAAATAGTTTGGCATTAACAAAATCGGTAGAGGGAATAAACACAGAACATACTGCTTTATTAAAAGATCAGGCATATAAGATTCAACTTTATGTGCAGGAACAAGAGGGAGAAGCGTACAAGCTTTGGAAAAACTTTCAGAAAGTAGGAGGAAGTCCATTTCCAACTGACTCTGACGGAACACTGCAATTAAAGGATGATGAGATAGCAATTGCCACAGGACTTCCAGTCACTGCAAAGTATTATGTGAAAGAATTGGAAACAGATGCGTATAATGTAAGTTTCTGGAAGGGAGCTTTGGATGTAACCAATACAGAAAAGGTGGCAGAAAGTAGTGTTCAACCAGTTGTAGAGGATGAACAACAGACGATTGTTGTTAAGAACTGTCACAAGACGGAGAATCTGATTGTTTCAAAAGAAGTAACAGGTGGTATGGGGGAACTGGAAAAGCGATTTGATTTTCAACTGAAAATAGAAGGCTTAGCAGGAGTTCCACTTTCCAGTACAAGCAACTTGGAAGGGAAAAAAGCCCTTGTTTCAGATGCAGAAGGAAATTATACATTTGGACTAAAACATAATGAAACGATTACAATCGTGTATCCATATGGATATCAAATTCAAGTGTCAGAAAATAGCTATGCGATGGAAGGATATCGCACTTCAATGGAAGCGATTTCACAGAATGAATATCATTTTGTGAATCATAAAGAAACACCAGTACCAACAGGTATTTCAGAACGGATTGCTCCCTATCTTATGATGATTTCCTTAGGAATAGGAGGATTATGGATCAGCAAACGCGCTCTTTTTTAAAACGGCTAGGAGTTATGATTATCATGCTCATCATACTCTTTGGTGTGGTATTTGGAATTACAACAATGGACAATAATGATATGTTTCCTCGAATGAGTGCGGGAGATTTGCTGCTTTATTACAGACTGGAAAGTCAATTTCAAAATCAGGACATTATTGTGTTTCAAAAAGACGACGAAAAATATGTTGGCCGTATTGTGGCAATGGAAGGCGATACGGTAGAAGTTACAGAACGCGGAGAATTTATGGTCAATGAGAGTGTTGTAATCGAAAATGACATTTATTATAGTACGCCGAAGTATGAGGAAGGGATTGAGTTCCCTATAACACTTGAGAAAAATGAATTTTTTGTACTATGTGATTATCGGGAAGGCGCAAAAGATAGCCGATATTTTGGTCCAGTGAGACTAGAAGAAATTAAAGGGAACGTTATCACATTGATACGTCGTTCTAGATTATAGAAAGAGGGGAAAGCAACATGAATCAAAAAAATTTACGTCGTCTATTTGTAAGTTTCTTAGCAGGAACAGTTATGACTGTTTCTTTAGGTATGGGGGCATTTGCGAAAGAAAAAGAAGAGAAAATCGAATGGGACGAATCCATCAAATTTAATAAAGTATTAAATATGACAAATGCAGTAGGAGCCAGTGTTCCAGATGTGGATTTCACCTTCTCAATTGCACCTGGAACTGCTGTGGCAGCAACAGACACTGCACCAGAGATTTTGGCAGGGGTAGGCCAGCCACAAGTGACAACAGCAAGCTTTGATGTGGGTGCGAATTCGACTCAGCAAGTTACTGTAAAGATGAATCCAGCGGAATTTACAAAACCAGGAATCTATCGTTACGTAATTACAGAAAATGCATTGCCTAGTGGAGATGTGTATGAAGATATTACAAGTGATGCAAATGCGACACGTTACTTAGATGTGTTTGTAGAAAATGATCCTCAGCAGGATGGAAAATTTGTAATCAAATCCTCTGTACTTTTGGAATCAGCAGCTACCATTCAAAAAAATCAAGATGGTACACTTACTTATGGGAATGTGAAATCAGATGGATATGAAAACAGCTACAATACCTATGATTTAACAATCGAGAAAAATGTAGCAGGTGCAAGAGGAGATAAAACAAAGTCCTTCGAATTTGAAATTCAATTCAAAGGACCAAAAAATGCAAGTTTTATGTGCGGAAATAATAAAATTACATTAGATGCAAAAGGTGCGGGTAAAACAACAGTATCTCTTGCTAATGGCCAAAGCGCAACGATCCAAGGACTTCCTTCTTGTGTGGAATATACTGTAGTTGAAAAAGTGAAAAGCAATGAAGGATATACAGTAACTGCAACATTAACAACAAAAGCAGGAGAAACATCAACAACAACAAGCAAAACAGTTACGAATGCAGCAACTGCAGCAACAGTAGAAAAACAAGAGGTCGGTGGAATTGACCAAACACTTACAGTGATCAATACACGTGATAGTATTACAGTAACAGGTGTGATTACAAATATTACGCCATATATTTTAATCGTAGGCATTGCAATCGCAGCATCGATTGTATTCCTTCATAAGAAAAAATATGTGGAAGAATAAGAAAAAAATAATAGCGATGTTGGATCGAATGGTAAGTGGATGTTTTGGAACAATCATTCTTTTCCTATTACTTTATGGCGGATATTCCTTGTGGGATACCGCCATGTTGTATAAAGGGGCATTTGTATCCGATGAGCTATTGGAGTACAAACCATTTACAGGGCAGGAGCAGGACGAGATTTCCTTCGAAAAGATAAAAGAATTGAATGAAGATGTATTTGCATGGATTACGGTGGAAGACACACATATTGATTATCCCATTGTGCAGGGAGTAGATAATATGGAGTACATCAATAAAGATGTGTATGGAGAATTTTCCTTATCAGGTTCTATTTTTTTAGATTATGAAAATCAACCCGATTTTTCGGACTGCTATAATCTCATTTATGGACATCATATGAAAAGTGGCGCAATGTTTGGCGATGTGGCAGAATTTGTAGATCAAACGTATTTTGAAGACCATCCAGAAGGTGTTTTGTATTTGCCAGAGGAGGTACGAGGGATTTATTTCTTTGCATGCATCCGAACAGATGCCTTTGATTGGACTGTATTTTTGCCGCTGCAGCATAAGGAAAATTTGAGTACATTACTGAAACATATCGATGAAAAAGCAGTGTGCAGACGAGAGATGACGATTGGCGAAACAGATCGAATCATTGCACTATCTACTTGTGATAGTTCTCAAACAAATGGAAGAATTATTCTGTTTGGAAAGTTAGAATG
Organism: uncultured Faecalimonas sp.; assembly: GCA_964540565.1. Classification (GTDB taxonomy): domain Bacteria; phylum Bacillota; class Clostridia; order Lachnospirales; family Lachnospiraceae; genus Faecalimonas. The sequence continues at coordinate 6,230 of CAZINB010000011.1, read as the reverse complement.
ATGTTGTAACTTTTCTTTCTTTCACATATAATTATAAGATATGCGAAAAAGAGCAAGAGAAAGGCATGAAGGAATGAGTAGAGGACAAGCGCATTTAGAATATGTGACAGAAAAGTTAAAACAGCAAATAGTAGAAATGAATGAGACAATCCAGGAAGTACAAAAAGATATTGCCAATATGAACGAGTATTACTGGGATAATTACACAGAAATGGACCAATATGGTTACGAAGATTTTGATAATCAGCGTGCACTCTTAACACAAGTAAACGCGAATCAAGAGAATCAAAAGAAGCTGCATCGCTTAAAGAAAATGTTGGACGCTCCTTTCTTTGGAAGTGTGGAGTATCTTTATGAAGACGAAGAGGAAGGGGAAGATTTCTACATTGGAATCGGAAACTTTGCAGAACGGACAGGAAGTTTACCATTAATCTATGATTGGCGTGCACCGGTAAGTAGTCTCTTCTACGACTATGATAAAGGACCAGCTTCATATGAAGCACCAGGTGGAACTATGGATGGAGAAATCCTTTCGAAATGGCAATATAAGATTCGTCGTGGGAAAATGATTTACGAATTTGAAAGTGATGTTAAAATTGATGATGACATTTTGAAGCAGGAACTTGGAACGAGCGGAGATGTGCAGTTGAAAAATATTGTACGAACCATTCAAAAAGAACAGAATGCGATTATTCGAAATACAAAGGACAAGATTATGGCAATTCAAGGTGCTGCGGGAAGTGGCAAGACATCGGTAGCCCTTCATCGAATCGCTTATTTGCTATATCATGATCGTGAACGATTAAAATCATCGAATATCTTAATTCTTTCACCAAATAGCGTATTTTCGGATTACATTTCTCATGTACTTCCAGAATTAGGGGAAGAACATATTAAAGAAATGAGTTTTGACTTGTTTGCTTATCAGGAACTAAAGGATGTGGTAGCTGATTGTGAGGATCGTTATCATCATGTTGAAAAGCGGATTCGAAAGCAAGACAAGAAGGCTGAAGCACGTTATCATTGGAAACAATCAAAAGCGTTTATGGGAGCCGTAGAAAGTTTCTTGGTGTTATTAGAAGATGATCTGATGAATTTCAAAGACTTTGAATACAAAGGTTTTGTGAAAACAGCAAAGGAAATCTTAGACCTATTCTACTTTAAGTTTTCAAGTATTCCATTGCTTTCTCGTATGGATGCAGTGATGGAATATGTTTTGGATGAGTTTGAAACGTTATCGAATCGGGAACTTGTGGAAGAAGAACAGATGTGGATGCGAGAATTCTTCCAGAGTATGTATGAGACAACGGATATTTACAAAATTTATAATTGGATCATGAAGGAAAATGGTTATCCAAGATTGCCTCGTTTGCCAAGAGAACAGAGAGTATTGGCTTACGAAGACGTTTACCCAATGCTATATTTGAAATATCGTTTAAAAGAAAGCAAGAAACAAAAAGAAATCCGTCATCTTGTTATTGATGAGATGCAGGATTATTCCTACTTGCAATACGTTATATTAGCCAATATGTTTTCTTGCAATATGACAATCTTGGGAGATAAAGCACAGACGGTGGATGATACACCACAAGATGTACTTCCATTTTTACCAAAAGTTTTTGGCAGAGAGATTCGCAAGATTGTTATGAATAAAAGTTATCGTAATACGCTTGAAATTGCCAGATTTGCAGAACGTGTGTCAGGTGTGAAAGAAGTAGAATACTTAGAACGCCACGGGAAACCAGTTGTGGAAGAACGATTTTCTTCCAAGCGAGATGCTTTTCAAGCGATTCTTGACCAGCTATCGCTTGGAACAGAACAGTTTGAGACAGCAGCAGTTCTTGTGATGACAGAGGAAGAAGCAAAGGACGTATATGTGGCACTGAAAGGGGAAAGGGAAGATGTTTTCTATGTTGACAGAGATAGCACTACATTCCGAAAAGGTCTTACAGTAACCACGTATTATCTTGCAAAAGGTCTTGAATTTGATCAAGTTTTCCTTCTTGGTGGAGATAGGAAAAATCCATTTTTTACACAATACCAATATATCGGAGCAACAAGAGCTTTGCACGAATTATATGCATATGATGTAGAAAGTATTGTATAAAATTACTAAAAAAAGATGCGAAAAAAATAAAAATTTATAAAAATTCGCTATGTTCGAAATGCGGTTATGGGTGTATGATAAGGGACGGTGAAAGAGTACAACAGAGGAGGAAGAGAAAATGACTATAGCACAATTATTTGCAGTCATCATTTTTGTAGTTATGTTCCTGCTAATCGTAATGGATAAAATTGAAAGACATCATGTAACATTAGCATGTGGTGTAGCTACACTAGCAATCGTGTTCGGCGCTATTATGAAAAGTACAGAAGCGATTTGGAACACATTGAATTTAAGCAGTTTTTTCCATTTGGGATTTTGGTACGCAGCAGGCGAATCAGCATCTTCATCAGGAATTAACTGGGAGACCATCGTTTTTATTTTGGGAATGATGATCATGGTAGAAGGAATGGCGAAAGCTGGATTCTTCAGATGGTTATGTATGAGATTAGCCAAGATGGTTCATTATAAACCAGTCCCTCTTTTTATTACATTTATGATTATGTCGTCAATATTAGCAATGTTTATTGACAGTATTACTGTAATTCTATTCTTAGCAGCAGTTACAGTTGAATTAGCAAAATTATTAAAATTCAATCCAGTGCCAATGATCTTGTCTGAAATTTTCTGTGCAAACCTAGGCGGTTCTGCAACAATGTGTGGGGATCCACCAAACATTATCATTGGAACATCATTAGGATATTCTTTTGCAGACTTCTTATTCAATACAGGATTGATTGCAGGCATAAGTTTAATCTTTGTAGTGCTCTATTTCTATCTTGTTTATCGTAAAGAGTTATCAAAATCAACTGGAGTAGAAATTGATCCAGCAACAATGCCATCACCTGAAAGTGCAATCACAAGTAAGAGAGATTTTGCATGCAGTTGTGTAATCTTCTTAACAGCAGTTGTTTTACTTGTAACACACTCTATGACAGGATTAACTGTCTCATTTATCGGAACGCTTATTTCAATAGCGACATTAGCAGTATTCTGGAAAGATGCGAAAGAATTACTATCTAAGGTGGATTATAAGACAGTACTTTTCTTTATTGGTCTATTTATGGTTGTAGGTGGATTAGAAGAAACAGGAACTTTAGAAATTATTGCAGGTTTTATTGGAAAAATCAGCGGTGGTAATATAAAATTAATGGTAGGAATTATTCTTTGGCTATCAGCAGTGGCAAGTGCCTTTGTAGATAACATTCCATTTGCAGCAACAATGATTCCAGTTGTGAAAACATTGGCAGCTACACAAGGTGTGGATATCGAAACACTTTCATGGGCATTGGCAATGGGAACTGATATTGGTGGAAGTGCAACACCAATTGGTGCATCTGCAAATGTTGTTGGAACATCTGTGGCAGCCAAGAATGGTTACTTTATTGACTGGGGAACTTACTGTAAATCAGCAGTACCAGCAACGATAATTGTAATCGTGATTTCTATGGTAATGATCTTTGCACGTTATTGCTAAGAAAATGAGAGAAGGGTGATACATATGAAAAAACAAATGATTATTGCAGTAGGGCGTGAGTACGGAAGTGGCGGTCACTTTGTTGCTGAAAAAATTGCAAAAGATTTAGGAATTGCTTATTACGACCGTAGAATTTTGGAAGAAATTGCAGAAGAAAAAAACATTCGCATTGAATACTTGGAAAAGTATGATGAAAAGAATAGAAAAGTACTTTTTTCAAGAACAGTAAACGGTTATTCCAATTCAATTGAAGAAATTGTTGCAGAAATGCAATTCGAATATCTTCGTAAGAAAGCAGACGAAGGGGAATCTTTTGTTATTGTAGGACGTTGTGCAGATGCTTTATTCCGCGGTGATGAAAGATTAGTATCTGTCTTTGTTCTTGGGGACAAAGAAGACAAGATCAAAAGAGTGCAAGAATTCCATAATCTAGATCGCACAAAAGCGATTTTTAAAATGGCAAAACATGATAAATACAGAAAGAATTATCATAACAGACACTCTGATGTGAAATGGGGAGACTCAAGAGGATATGACCTTTGTATCAACGACTCAAAATTAGGTATCGATAAAACAGCAGAGATTATTGAAGCATTCATCAAAGAACGCTTTGGATTAGAATAAGAGGATGGGCTACGAATTTGTAGCCCATTTTTTTTGAAAGTTTGGTATAATACTCAGTAAGTAGAAAAAGGAGGACGAAAATTATGGAGAATCAAAAGCAACGTGTATATGATGCACTAGACAAAATGAACATCAAATACGAAGTCGTAGAACATGAACCAGTATATACGATGGAAGATATGGATCGATTAGGTCTTCCGGAAAAAGGGGTATTATGCAAGAATTTATTTTTGCGTGACTCAAAGGGGAAACGTCATTTTCTAGTAACTTGTGATGAGAAGAAAACGGTGGATTTAAAAGCCCTTGCTCGTCAAGTCGGATCAAGCACACTAAGTTTTGCGTCAGAAGAACGTTTGGACAAATACTTACAGTTGAAACAAGGTGGCGTAAGCCCATTTGGACTTATGAATGATAAGGATCATGCAGTAGAATTCTTCATTGATAAGGACCTTGCAAAATGTAAAAGCCTCGGCGTGCATCCTTTAGAAAATACAGCTACCGTATTTTTATCGTTTAAAGATTTGGATAAATTTTTATGGAATTTAGATGTGGATGTATTACAAATTCGTTTATAGGCAAGAAAAAAGAGTTCGATTTTTCGAACTCTTTTTATATGCTTTCTCTTATGGTTGTGCATGATTTTTAATTGCTTCAAAACTTTCTCGACTAAGCACGTGTTCTAATTTGCAAGCGTCTTCAGAAGCAATATCAGCAGGTACACCTAATTGTGTAAGCCAAGTTGCTAATAACTCGTGACGTTCGTAAATCATCTCTGCAATCTTAAGTCCTGACTCTGTTAATGTAATAAAACCAGAATCTGATACAATAATATGTTCGTGTTCACGCAGGTGCTTCATTGCAACGCTGACACTTGATTTCTTAAATCCTAACTCATTTGCTATATCTACAGAACGAACGACAGGAAGTTCCTTGCTAAGTCGTAAAATCGTTTCTAAATAGTTTTCTGCTGATTCATTAATCTGTCCCATTAAAACCCTCCTATGAGTTTGTTAAACCTGCTCCCATTATAACGTGAGAAGCAGAAAATGTCAAAAATTCTATGAAATTCTTATAGTATTTACGAGAAAGCATTTTCTATGCTAAAATACAAGAAGACAAAGAAAAATTAGGAGAAAGATCATGGCAACAAATTGTGAAACATGTATGAATTATGAATATGATGAAGAATATGAATATTATGTTTGTGTAAAGAATTTGGATGAAGATGAGATGTATCGTTTTGTAAAAGGAGAATTTCGTGATTGTCCATATTATCAATTTGGAGATGAATACCAAATCGTACGCAAACAGATTTAGGAAAGAAGGAAAGTAGAAGGTATGGCTAAGACAAAGAAACAAAAGTTAGCGCTTGAGATAATAGAACGTCTGAAGCAAGAATATCCTGATGCAGGGTGCACATTGGATTATGATGAAGCATGGAAACTTTTAGTGAGTCTTCGTCTTGCGGCACAATGTACAGACGAGCGTGTTAATATCATTGTGGAAAGATTATATGAGAAATACCCAACAGTAGATGCATTAGCAGAGGCTGGTGTGGATAACATTGAAGAAATTGTCAGACCTTGTGGATTAGGACGCAGCAAGGCGAAAGATATCAGTGCTTGCATGATCATGTTGCGAGACCAATACAATGGAGGCATTCCGAAGACGTTTGATGAACTTTTAAAATTACCAGGAGTCGGACGAAAAAGTGCTAATCTTGTAATGGGAGATGTGTTTGGAGAACCAGCAATCGTAACAGACACTCATTGTATTCGTCTTACGAATCGTATGGGATTGGTAGATAAGATTAAGGAACCTAAGAAAGTAGAGATGGAACTTTGGAAGATCATTCCACCAGAAGAAGGAAGTGACTTCTGCCATCGTTTAGTTTACCATGGACGTGAAGTATGTACGGCCAGAACAAATCCATATTGTGATAAATGTTGCTTAAATGACATTTGCCCGAAGGTAGATGTAGAGAAGCATAAATAAAAAGAAGCATCGATATCTTTCAGATACAAA
>CAZINB010000010.1:0-58557 GCA_964540565.1 uncultured Faecalimonas sp. | reverse complement strand
AAAAGGGATGTGATGATAATGAAAAAAAGAGAATGGTATGGGGTTGCAGCCATTGCGCTAGCAATCGCAATTGGATTTCTAATTGGAAATGTAGGGCAAAAAACGGATAAAGAAATTGCCAAGAAATACATAGAAACGCTATTTACATCAGATACAGAACGGTATTCGCGGTATCTTTCTAAGATGGAACATGATTGCACACCGGTTACTTGTACAATGAATTTTTTGGATCATGCGGGAAATAACGAATACATAGAAGCATATAAAAAATATTGTACGGAAAATTGTATGGAAATTATGGGAGAGACACACTTATTTACCTATTTGGACTATCTTGCATACATATCGGGAAAAAAGGTTTCGGTAGAAAATGTAAAATTGATAGAGCTGGATGCAGAAGGGGAAGGATGTTATGTATTTGTAGCGAAACTAAAGGATAGCACCGATAGTCAATATTCTGTACAGGGGAAACTGTATATGCAAATGAATAGTGAGAGAAAAAAGGTGAATGCGATTGTATTTTCAGATGCAACGGCACTGAGCATATATGTAGCAGGATATGATGTTATGAATGAATAAATACTTTTATGCTTTAATTCTTTAGTTTACAAAAGCGAGTTTATCGTATATACTATACATAATAAATATACGATAAAGGATGGGCTGACAGTATGGCGATTATTAATTTTTTTATGTCACTATTATGGGGTGATCTTGTTACCATTCCCCTACCAGGCGGCGGTTCGATAGGGCTTTCTCTTCTGGTTTTAATCTTAGTACCAGCAGGAATCTTTTTCTCGATTCGTACAAAATTTTTACCAATTCGTTTGTTTCCTGAGATGATTCGTGTATCCATGGAAAAGAAGGCGAATACTACACAGAATTCTATTTCTGGTTTTCAAGCACTGATTGTTTCAACAGCAACTCGTGTTGGAATGGGGAATCTAGTTGGTGTTGTTGCTGCAATTTCGGCAGGTGGAGCTGGAGCTGTTTTCTGGATGTGGGTAACTGCTATTTTGGGTTCCTCTACAGCATTTGCAGAAGCGGTCTTGGCTCAGAAATATAAAGAGAAGGATCCGCTTTATGGTGGATATCGCGGTGGTCCAGCTTATTATATTCATGATTTTTTTAATAGAAAGAAGGAAAATAAATCAAAACGTTCTGTGATTGCGGTGCTATTTGCTTTGTCTGGTCTGCTTTGTTGGTGTGGAATCAGTCAGGTAATCAGCAATTCGGTTACATCGGCATTTGACAATGCATTTCATATTCCACCATTGTATTCTACGATTCTTTTGGTTGTGATTGCCGCAATCATCGTACTTCGTAAGAATGCAACAGTAAAAGTATTAGATATTATGGTGCCTATTATGGCATGTGTATATTTTGCAATTACAATTATCGTGATTATTATGAACATTGGTCAACTTCCAGCAGTATTATCCAATATTGTATCGGAAGCATTTGGACTCCGTCAGATGGCAGCAGGTGGATTTGGAGCAGTCCTCATGAATGGTGTAAAAAGAGGCTTATTCTCAAATGAAGCTGGTTCGGGTTCGGCGCCATGCGCAGCAGCGGCAGCAGATGTAACACATCCAGCAAAAGCAGGTATCCTACAAGCATTTGGTGTTATCATTGACACAATTGTGATCTGTACTTGTACAGCAATGATCATGCTTCTTGTACCTTCTGATATTATTTCTGGTTTAGAGGGTATGACATTATTACAGACTGCAATGGAATACCATATGGGAACTTTTGGAGTGGTTTTCATTGCAATTACATTATGGTTATTTAGTTTTTCTACATTTATTGGTGTATTGTTCTATGCACGTTCCAATGTAGCGTACTTATTTGGAGACAATTGGATGTCTCAAACAATCTATAAGATTGTAGCACTTATTATGTTGTTCATTGGTGGTTTGGCAACTTATACATTTGTATGGGATTTAGGAGATATCGGAATTGGACTTATGACAGTCTTTAATATGTTAGCATTGATTCCAATGTCGGGAGAAGTGATAACATGTTTGAAAGAGTATGAACGTAATCATATGAAAAAGAAATAAAAGGAGAAAAGAATCTTATGCGAGTCATAAGGTTCTTTTTTTGTGAAAGTTGCATATAGTTAAAAAAGTGCGGACAAGAGGCTGATATGAAATTATATCGCAAAAAATGGATCATAATAGGAAGTATATTGTTAATCATACTAGCGCTTTTTATGGAAACAGAACATAGTGTCTTTCAGAAAGAGCAGGAGTCGAAATTACCAATGACTGAGCAGGAGGAAATGATTCGTGTTTTAATTAAGACAAAAGGATTTCAAAATATCGTTCATGAATCTGTTTCCTTTTGTGCAGAAAATGGTCTCCTTCTGAATGGGGAGGAAATTGGAACAGAATATACGATTGCGCCAGATGACCCTTCTTTTTCAGCAGGGAGTGTAAAACTCTCTGCTGAAAAAGAAGGAGAACAGATTCAGATTACGAGTTTGAAGCGAGGGTATGGGATTCCGTCTTACGCAGGAACATTTGAATTGTTTTCAACAGCAGAGGGAATGATAATCATAAATGAGATTCCGCTGGAAAGTTATCTATGTAAAGTGGTGCCAAGCGAAATGCCGGCCTCTTATGAACTGGAAGCTCTGAAATGCCAAGCAATCTGTGCAAGAAGTTATGCGTACATTCAAATGCAGGAAATGGCCTATCCAGAGTATGGTGCCCATGTAGATGACAGCGTTTCTTTTCAAGTTTATGGAAATTCAAAGGAACAGGACAGTACAAATCAAGCAGTGAAGGAAACGTGTGGACAGATGTTGTGGTATGAAGGAAAGGTGGCGAAAACGTATTATTACTCTACATCCTCAGGAAAAACAACGGATGTGAGTGCTTGGGGAACAACAGTTCAACTAGAAAATACATATCTAAAAAGTGTAACAGTTTGTGATGAGGAAGGCGTTGCTTATGAGAAAGAGCTGCCATGGTTTCGTTGGAGTGCAACGGTATCTGCAAAAGAATTGGAAAATCAATTAGAACTTTATGCAGGAAAAGAAATTGGAACTTTGGAACAGCTAGAAATAACAAAAATAGGTGCAGGAGAAATTGCATTGGAAGTAAAAGCAACAGGCAATTTGGGAGAGATTGTGGTTGCAACTGAAAATAAGATTCGAAGAGCTTTGGGAAATCTTACGATACAGAAACAAGATGGCACAGTTGTTCCTAAGGTAGAACTGCTGCCAAGTGCTTTTTTTTCAATCGAAAAGAGGGAAGGAGTTTATTATATCAATGGTGGAGGATATGGACATGGAATCGGCATGAGTCAGAATGGAGCAAATGAGATGGCGAAAGCAGGGTGGAAAATGGAAGAAATACTGTCATTTTTCTATGTGGGAACGCAAGTAGCATAAAACTAGTGCTTTACGATTTAAAAAAAATATGCTATAATCTTCATTTGATTTTAGAAAGGAACAAAATTATGAGAGAGATAATACGAAAGGTACGAAAGATTTTACAAAAAATTTCAGATGATCATGTAAGCGCATATGCGGCTCAATCTGCATTTTTCATGATGCTCTCATTGATTCCAATTATTTTATTGTTAATGACAATGGTACTTTATACACCGGTTACCAAAGGTGATATTTTAGAAATTGCATATGAGTTATTTCCAAAGACAGTGATTGCAACCATTATTTCAATCATAAATGAAGTGTATAATCAATCGATGGTCATGGTTCCACTAACAGCACTTGTGGCTTTGTGGTCAGCAGGAAAAGGTGTGATGGGAATTACGAGAGGACTAAACACGATTCGAGGAATAAGAGAAACAAGAAATTATGTGGTTCTTCGTATTCGTTCTGCCGTTTATACGCTGCTATTTTTAGTTGCGATTATTTTGAGTTTGGTTGTGCTAGGTTTTGGAAATAGTATCAGCCTGCTTGTGAATCAGTATATTCCTGTTTTTGAATATGTGACAGAGTTTATTATTGATATTCGAACCATTACTACCATCGTTGTGTTGATCATTATATCTACATGTGTGTATAAATTTTTGCCAAACAATCGAGTACCGATGAGAAATCATTTGCCAGGAGCAATCTTTACAGCATTTGGATGGACATTTGCCTCGTTCCTATTTTCCGTGTACTTAGATATTTTTCCAGGATTTAGTAATATGTATGGAAGTCTTACTACAATCGTATTGATCATGTTATGGCTATACTTTTGCATGTATATCATTTTGCTTGGCGGGGAAATCAACGTTTTGATAGAGGAACATCTTGACAACCCGAGTTAATATGGTAAAATAATAAAGAATTTTGAATTTGAAAAAAGCAATGAATGTGTATAGTAGAGCACTATTTTCTAACAGAGAGAGGAAATCATCGGCTGGAAGTTTCCTTTAGTTCAGATAGTACTTGAAGTTCCCACAGGAGCTGTATCTTTGAACCACCTTTTGATGAAGTAGGAGATAACGTAGACTGCACGTTACGCAGACTTAAGTGCTTGTAGAAGAATCTATGAGAATTAGGGTGGTACCGCGAATAATCTCGTCCCTTTTTTAGGGGACGATTTTTTTTACCTAAATAAGAACAAAAGGAGAGTAAAACGATGAATTTTGATGCAATTAAGGTTGAATACCAAGCAGAATTAGCACAAGTTGAAGATGCAAAACAACTTTCAGCATTTTGGACAAAGTATCTTGGAAAAACTGGAACAATCCAAGGACTTATGAGTGGAATCAAAACTGTGCCAAAGGAAGAAAAGAAAGCTTACGGTCAAGCTGTAAACGAAGTGAAAAACTGGGCACAGAATTTATATGATATGAAAAAAGAAGAAGTAGAAAAGAAGATGATGGAAGCTCGTTATGAAGAGGAAACAATCGACGTGACACTTCCAGCAAAAGGAAGAGCAGCAGGAAATCTTCATCCATTAACTTCTATCAAAAATGAAATGATCAATGTATTTGCAGGAATGGGATTTGAAATTTTTGAAGGTCCTGAAATTGAAGATGATGATCATAACTTTACAAGATTAAATGTATTAAAAGATCACCCTTCAAGAGATATGCAAGATACATTCTGGTTAACAGAAGATTTATTACTTCGTACACATACTTCACCAGGACAAATCCGTGTAATGGATAAAGAAAGACCACCAATCAAAGTATTGGTACCAGGGAAAGTATTCCGTTCAGATTCAGATGCAACACATTCACCAATGTTCTCTCAATTAGAAGGTTTAGTTGTAGATGAAAACATTACACTTTGCGATTTACAAGGAATGTTAGATCAATTCGTAAAAGCGATCTTCTCTGATGAAGCAAAAACAAGACTTCGTCCATCTTACTTCCCATTTACAGAACCATCTGTAGAAGTAGATGTAAGCTGCTTCAAATGTGGTGGAAAAGGTTGCTCATTATGTAAAGGAACTGGCTGGATTGAAGTATTAGGCGGTGGTATCGTAAATAATAAAGTATTAGAAAACTGTAATATCGACCCAGAAAAATACTCAGGACTTGCATTTGGTATCGGTATCGAACGTATTGCAATGCTAAAATACGGTATCAATCACATGGGTAAATTATTTGAAAATGATGTTGAATTCTTAAAACAATTCAAAGCATAGGAGGTCGTAAGAAAATGAAAGTTTTATATAGTTGGTTAAAAGATTACGTAGATATTGATATCGACCACAAAGAATTAGAGACAAAATTATTCTCAGCAGGATTTGAAGTAGAAGGTATTGAATATTTAGGAAAAGATTTAGATAAAGTCGTTGTTGGTCAAATTACATCTATGGAACATTATGAAGGAACACATTTACAAATTTGTCATGTAGATTGTGGCCCAATGGGAAATGATCACCTTATTTTAACAGGGGCAGATAATGTATTTGTAGGAGCAAAAGTTCCAGCAGCGTTAGTAGGAGCAAAACTTCCATGTGGTTTAGACATTCAACCAAGAAAAATGGTAGATATGATGTCTTATGGTATGCTTTGTTCTGGAGAAGAAATGCTTCTTGATAAAGACTGGTATCCAGGTGCAGATGTAAATGGAATTATGATCTTAGCAGAAGATGCACCACTTGGTATGGAAATGAGAGACTATCTTGAATTAGATGACTATTTATTCGACATTTCTATCACAGCAAATAGACCAGATTGTCAATCTGTAATCGGAATTGCAAGAGAAGTTGCTGCATTCTTAGAAAAACCTTTCAAAGAACCAGATTACAGCTACACAGAAGATGGCACAGTAAATGAAGCAATCAGTGTAGAAGTATTAGACAAAGAAACATGTCCTCGTTATATTGGACATTACATTCACGATGTGAAATATACAGAATCACCACTTTGGATGAAGAGACGTTTGATCGCAAGTGGTCATAATGCAATTAACGCGATGGTTGATATTACAAACTATGTATTATTAGAAATTGGACAACCAATGCATGCATTTGATTTAAGCACATTAGAAGGTTCTTCTATCGTGGTAAGACGTGCAAATGAAGGCGAAGTACTTGTTACTTTAGATGAAAAAGAACGTGTACTTACAAACAACAACCTTGTAATCTGTGATAAAGAAAAAGCAGTTGGTTTAGCTGGTGTTATGGGTGGCTTAAACTCAGAAATCAAAGAATCAACAACAGAAGTTTTATTTGAAGCAGCAAAATTCTTAAAAGATAGCGTTCGTAAGACATCAAGAAGTTTAGGTCTTCGCTCTGATTCAGCAGCAAGATTTGAAAAAGGAATTGATGAATACACAGTAGAATGTGGTATGGCACGTGCACTTCATTTAGCACAAACACTTGGTGTTGCAAAAATCAGTTCTTCACATTTTGATGTAACAGGTGGAGCATCTACAGAAAAACGTGTGATCAAAGTACCTACAGCAAAAGTTAATAAAGTATTAGGTATTGACGTTCCAGAAGATGTTATGGTTCGTATTTTAACAGCACTTCAATTTGAAGTAGCATTAGAAGATGGCGTTCTTACATTAGCAATTCCAAGATACCGTGATGATGTAGAAACATATCAAGACATTGCAGAAGAAATTATTCGTGAATATGGTTACGAACATGTAACACCAACATTCCTTGATTCTGCAAAAGTAACAAATGGTGGATTAACACCAGAACAAAAAAGAGAGTTAGCTGTAAAAGAATATTTATGTACACAAGGATACTATGAAATTCAAACAATCGCTATGACTGCAAAATCTGATTTCGATATGTTCTTAATGCCAGAAGATGCAAGCGAAAGAAATGTAGTAGAATTATTAAATCCAATTACAGAAAACTTAAGTATTATGAGAACAATCATGGCACCATCTATGGTTCGTGTGATTGAAAATAATATCAAAAACGGAAATGAAGCATTACGCTTCTTTGAAATGGCAAATATCTATCTTCCAAAAGCATTACCACTTACAGAACCACCAGTAGAACAAAAAATGCTTTGCTTAGGAGCTTGTGGTGCAGAAGAAGATTTCTTTGCAATGAAAGGAAGTTTAGAATCCTTCGCAAGCAGCGTGGATTTAACATTCACATATAAGAGAGGATGCGTTCCATATTTACATCCAGGAAGAACTGCAGATGTATTCTGCAATGGTGTAAAAGTAGGACATTTTGGACAACTTCGCTACGAAGTAGTAGATAGCATGAATATCGCAGCTGGTAAAAAAGCAGATGCAAAAATCTTCATTGCAGAATTAAACTATGATGTATTATCTACATTGTTCAAGAAAGCAATCCGATACACACCAGAAAGTGGATTTGCAGCAAACAGCAGAGATATTTCAATCTTAATTGATAAATCTGTAGAATGCGGAACAATTGAAGAAACAATCGCAGCTTGTGATACTTTGATTTCAAAAGTAAGTTTATTCGATATCTTTGAAAGCGAAAAATTAGGGGTTGACAAGAAGAGTATGGCATTTACAATCAAGTTAGCATCTCCAGAAGCAGATGTGACAGATGAAATGACAGATGCTGTAATTGAAAAAGTAATGAAAGCTTTAAGCGAACAGTTTAATGCTCAAATGAGAGAATAATAGAAGAAAAGTCTGATAAGGTCTGAAAGATTTTATCGGACTTTCTTTTTTGTAAGATACATAGTATAATTGAGAGATACAATTGATAAGGAGTGATGTATATGGAGAATAACAAAAGAGAGACGTTTCGAAATAAGTGGGGATTTATCATGGCATGTATAGGTTCCGCTGTTGGAATGGGAAATATCTGGCTGTTTCCATATCGTGTAGGAGAAGGTGGCGGTGCTGCATTCTTAATTCCTTATTTTATTTGTGTTTTTGTGTTAGGAATTGCAGGAGTTGCAGGTGAGATGGCATTTGGACGTGCGATGCGAGCTGGCTCAATTGGAGCCTTTCGAAAAGCGTCTCAGATGCGTGGAAAGAATTGGGGAGAACTCATTGGTTTGATACCAACAATTGGTTCTTTGGCGATTGCCATTGGATATTCGGTTGTGGTTGGATGGATTCTAAGATTTCTTGTAGGATCCATTTCTGGAAGTTTATTCAAGACTGCATCAGAAGAATATTTTGGAGCAATTGCATCTGACTTTGGAAGTGTGTCATGGCATATGATTGGATTAGGAATCACGTTTGCAGTGATGATATTCGGAATCGCAAATGGTATTGAGAAGATCAATAAAGTTATGATGCCAGCCTTTTTTGGATTGTTTTTAATCTTGGCAGTACGTGTATTTTTCCTAGACGGATCTGCTGGCGGGTATGAATTTTTATTGAAACCAGATTGGTCACAATTGGCAAATGCGAGAACTTGGGTATATGCACTTGGCCAGGCATTCTTTTCTTTATCTTTGGCAGGTTCTGGTACATTAGTATATGGAAGTTACCTAGATGAAAAGGAAGATGTTATTTCCTGTGCGAAGAATGTAGCAATTTTTGATACGCTTGCAGCAAGTTTGGCTGCACTTGTAATTTTACCAGCAGTATTTACTTTTGGACTTGATCCAAACGCTGGTCCAGCATTGATGTTTATTACCATGCCAAAAGTATTTCAACAGATGCCAGCAGGACAATTATTCTGTATCGTATTCTTTGTAGCAGTATTATTTGCAGGAGTGACTTCTCTTGTGAATTTATTTGAAACACCAGTGGAAGCGATTCAGGAAAAGTTTGGTCTATCTAGAGGAAAAGCAGTTAGCATTGTTGGTGTAGTTGCAGTGATTGTTGGACTCTTGATTGAATCTGGAGATACAGTCAGTACTTGGATGGATGTGGTGAGCATTTATATTATTCCAATCGGTGCACTTTTGGCAGCAGTGATGTTTTTCTGGGTTTGTCCAAAAGGATTTGCAAGAGAACAAGTACAACTTGGAAGAGAAAAACAGATTGGAAAGTGGTTTGAACCACTTACAAAATACATATTTGTAGGATTGACAATTATTGTCTATATCCTTGGAATTTTATACGGAGGAATAGGTTAGTGAAAAGAGAAGATTTTTATTTTGATTTACCAGAGGAGTTGATTGCACAAGATCCATTGGAGGATCGTTCTAGTTCTAGATTATTAGTGGTAGATAAGGAAACTGGGGAAGTAGAGCATCACGTATTTAAAGAAATCATAAACTATTTAGAAGAAGGAGACTGTCTTGTAATCAATGACACAAAGGTACTTCCTGCCCGATTGATTGGTTCACGTGTAGGTACTGATGCAAAAATTGAAATTCTGCTTCTAAAAAGAATGGAAAATGATGTATGGGAAACACTTGTAAAACCTGGAAAAAAGGCAAAAGTGGGAACAAAGATCAGTTTCGGAGATGGACTTTTAGTAGGAGAAGTCATTGATATTGTTGAAGAAGGAAATCGTTTGATCAAATTTGAATACGAAGGCATTTTTGAAGAAGTATTAGATCAATTAGGTCAAATGCCACTTCCACCTTATATTACACATCAATTAGAAGATAAAAACCGTTATCAGACAGTATATGCAAAACATACAGGTTCGGCAGCAGCACCAACAGCAGGGCTTCATTTTACACCAGAGTTATTAGAACAGATTGAAGCAAAAGGGGTAGAGATTGCTCGCGTAACATTACATGTTGGTCTTGGTACATTCCGTCCTGTAAAAGTAGAAAATATTTTAGAACATCATATGCATTCTGAATTTTATCAAATCAGTGCAGAAGCGGCAGAGAAAATTAATCATGCAAAAGCAGCAGGCAAACGTGTAATCTGTGTAGGAACAACAAGCTGTAGAACGGTAGAATCAGCAGCAGATGAAAATGGAAGATTGCAGGAATGCAGTGGATGGACAGAAATTTTCATTTATCCAGGATATCAATTTAAAGTATTAGATTGCTTGATTACAAACTTCCATTTACCAGAATCGACACTTGTAATGCTTGTGTCGGCATTGGCAGGAAGAGAGCATGTACTAAATGCGTATGAGGAAGCGATTAAGGAAAGATATCGTTTCTTTAGCTTTGGAGATGCGATGTTTTTACATTAAATATCATCTTGACGGAGGTGGTCACATATGAGAAATCAACTAGATATGAGAAGCATTCGATACAGAAGATACGGAAGAAAAAGAGAAACATACCTTATTATAATTGGAATCGTATGTATTGTTCTTCTTGCTGTTCTGGGATATAAGTTCGTTTTCACGCCACATAAAGAAGCGAAAGAAGCAATGAAATTAGAAATTGAGACAAAGAAACAAGAACGTCTTGCACTTTTAGAACAGGCGGAAAGGTTGCGTTTGTCTTATGATTATGACAATGCTATTGCGTTACTAGAAACAATTGAGGGTTACAGTGAAGATGAAGAAGTCCAGACGAAAATAACGGAGTATCAAGCAGAAAAGGATACATGTGTGGCAGTAAATCCAGAAGAAGTAACACATATTTTTTACCATACGCTTGTAGTTGATCCTGTAAGAGCTTTTGCTAATCAGGACAATGATCCACAATGTGTAGGAAACAATCAGTGGATGACTACAATTAGTGAGTTTAACAAAATCACACAAGAAATGTATGACAGAGGATTTGTAATGATAAGCATTCACGATCTGGAAGCAGGAAATGTAATGCTGCCTCCAGATAAAAAAGCCTTTGTATTATCTTTGGATGATTTGAGTTATTATCATGCCTATGATGGATATGGTTATGCTACAAAATTACTTTTAGATGAAAATGGAAAAGTAATGAATGAGTATACAGATGCAGATGGAAATACTACAATTGGAGCTTATGATGTTGTGCCATTGATGGATCAATTTGTGGAAGAACATCCAGATGCATCTTACCGAGGCGCAAAAGGAATTATTGCGTTAACTGGATACAATGGTGTTTTAGGATACCGTACAGATGTGACGTATGATTATAATAATGATCATTGTGATATACATCAACGTGCATGGATGGATGCACATCCAGATTTTTCTTTAGAAAAGGAAAGAGAACAAGCAAAATTGGTAGCAGATGCGATGAAAGCCAATGGATGGGAATTTGCCAGCCATACATGGGGACATGTAAGAGTGGGAGAACGGAGTTTAGAAGCGCTGCGTATTGATCATGAAAAATGGAAAGCAAATGTTGTTCCAATCGTTGGAGAGACAGATACAATCATTTTTGCTCATGGTCAAGACTTACAAGGACCAGGAGCATATTCGGAATCGAATGCGAAATACCAATACTTTAGAGAACAAGGATTTGATATTTTCTGTAATGTAGATTCCAATACATATACAACCTATATGGGTGATGGATATATGCGCCAAGGCAGAAGAAATCTAGATGGATATCGCATTTACAAAAATGCAACAGGACAACAGAATAATGTAGCAGATTTATTTGATGCGAAAGAAATCATAGATCCACAAAGACCACCAGTGCCAGAATTGTAGGATGCAAAAAGAGGTGTATTGCTATGAAAGAAAACAGAGTTATGCGTATATGTAAATGGACAGAACGGATTACCAAAGGAATTGGAATACTTTCGATATTACTTCCTATTTTCTTGTGGAAGCACATACCAGAGAAAATTCCGATGCATTATAATGCAGCAGGAAAGGTTGATAACTGGTCAGACAAAGGAAGTTTGATTTTACTATTTTTCTGCATCGCATTTACGATGGGACTTATGGCAATTGCAGTCTATTTTGTGAAAGTGAATATGCAATCACAGTATACTAGTGAACAGGAACGTACAGGATGTTATCAAGTGTATCCGATGCTGGTTTTTATGAACCTGATTGTACAATTGATGTTTTCGTATATAGTATTTGTCAGTGTCACTTGTAGGAACCTTGGAACATGGTTTCTGCCTGTGACTTTGATTGCAGTAGCATTACCAATTGTGTTAGCATTTGGTAATATGGCAAAGAAACGAGAAAAACAGCCAAAAGAAATGAGGAAACCAGACGTTGTATATCGAACGAAAATTGATTGGTGGCTAGGAATCTTACTGGTAGGGGGAATAGCTGAGATGCTATGGATGATCATAGAGAGAATTTTGGATCAAGGAAAAATCTCATGGTACTTAGTAATCACATTCTTAATAGTCAGTATTATGGTCATACCACTGTTTTTCGTGCAATATGCATTTTATCCAGAGTATTTACTGGTAGATTGTAAGCTATATGGAAAAGAGCGCATCCCATATGAATGCATTCAAAGTATGAAAATGACAAGGAATCCACTATCATCAGCGGCAATGTCACTAAAACGAATTCAGATTGATTATTGGAAAAATGGTCATCAGATGGTTTTGATTTCACCAAAAAATCGAGAATTATTTATAAAAGAAATAGAATCTTACCAAAACAAAAAGGAAGCAGACAATTAGTCAGCTTCCTTTTTGTTTATTAAGAGAAGATTATATTTAGATAACAGGCAGTCTTGGTAATGTTTCAAAACTATCCTGTAACTCTACATCAGTAGGGATATAGTCTGTCATTTTTCCATCATGGAATTTTTCATAGGCATACATATCAAAATATCCTGTTCCGGTAAGTCCGAAAAGAATGGTCTTTTCTTCACCGGTTTCTTTGCATTTCAATGCTTCATCAATTGCAACCTTAATTGCATGACTGCTTTCAGGTGCAGGTAAAATACCTTCTACGCGAGCAAATTCTTCAGCTGCTTTGAAAACAGATGTCTGTTCAACAGAACGCGCTTCCATATATCCATCCGCATATAATTGGGAGAGCGTAGAATTCATTCCATGGTATCGAAGACCGCCTGCATGATTTGCAGAAGGAATAAAATTACTTCCAAGAGTGTACATTTTCGCCAATGGACATACCATACCGGTATCACAGTAATCATATGCATATACACCACGTGTAATTGTTGGACAAGAAGCTGGTTCCACAGCTATGAATTGATAATCTGCTTCGCCACGGAGTTTTTCACCCATAAATGGTGCAATCAGGCCACCAAGGTTAGATCCTCCACCTGCACATCCAATGATGATGTCTGGTTTGATATCATATTTATCCATTGCAAGTTTTGCTTCCAAACCGATAATCGATTGGTGAAGCATTACTTGGTTTAATACGCTGCCTAATACATAGCGATACCCATCTAAATTGGTTGCGGTTTCAACGGCTTCTGAAATCGCACAGCCAAGACTTCCGGAAGTACCAGGGTGTTTCTTTAAGATTTCTCTTCCAACTTGAGTATCCATGGAAGGAGAAGGGGTAACGCTGGCACCGTAAGTACGCATAACTTCTCGGCGGAATGGTTTCTGCTCATAAGAACATTTCACCATATAGACTTTACAATCTAAATCCAAATAGGAGCAGGCCATAGAAAGGGCAGTTCCCCATTGACCAGCACCTGTTTCTGTGGTCACACCTTTCAGTCCTTGGTCTTTTGCGTAAAAAGCCTGAGCAATAGCTGAATTCAGTTTGTGGCTCCCGCTGGTATTATTTCCTTCAAATTTATAATAGATTTTTGCAGGTGTTTGCAATTTTTCTTCTAAACAATATGCTCTTGTAAGTGGTGCAGGACGATACATTTTATAAAAATCCAAAATCTTCTCTGGAATGTCAATATAAGGAGTAGTATCATCTAGCTCCTGAATAGCAAGTTTCTCACAAAACACTTCGCTCAATTCTTCGAGTGTAATTGGTTGAAATGTTTTTGGATTCAAAAGAGGAGCTGGTTTATTCTTCATATCTGCACGTAAGTTATACCATCGTTTAGGCATCTCGTGTTCTTCAAGATATATTTTGTACGGTATTTTCTTCATGCTCATAAATAGTCCTCCTTATGCAAATATTTCAATATGCTATTACACTAACACTTTAATGCGATGGTGTCAAGAAGAGTTTTTATCTTTCGTAAACAGTGTAACGATATTTTTGTAAAAGCTCAGAAGCTTTGTGTGAAGAAGCTTCATCATAGAATTCGATGCGAAGAACTCCTTCTTCAAATTCACGATTATGAACAACTCCAATATTTTTCAAGTTAAGATTGTTCGATGCAAGAATGGTAGCGATGGTTGCGATTCCACCTGTTTCATCTAAAATATCGCAGTATACAGCAAACATTTTCTTGATTGGACCTGAAGAACTAGAAGGGATGGAGTTTCGATAGTTCTTAGAAGTCTCAAAAAGATTATAGATTTCCTGTGAATCTCCAGAGGCTACTAGATCTTTTGCGTTTTCTAATAAAGAAATATATTCCTCTAAGATAGCTGTAATGTGTGTACGATTTTTCTCACAAATATGCTGCCACATAGTAGGTGATGAGGAAGCAATACGCGTAATATCTTTAAAGCCGCCAGCAGCTAAATTCTTCATTAATTCGTCTTTGGTATCAGATTCTTTTATATAGTTTACTAAAGTTGCTGCGATAATATGAGGTAGATGACTGATCGCGCCTGTCACATAATCATGTTTTTCATATTCTAATACGACTGGAAGTACCTTTAAAGATTGCACAAAATCACTGTACGCTTGCAACTGCTCTGGAGCAGTTTTTGCAGTTGGTGTGATTATATAATATGCATTTTCCAATAGCATGGCTTTGGAATTAACGAACCCTGATTTTTCCGAGCCAGCCATTGGGTGACCACCGATAAAGTTTGCTTCCATATCAAGAGCAATAATCTCACGATGAATAGAACCTTTTACGCTTCCGACATCTGTTAAGATACAATTTCCCTGTACATAGTTCTTTAACTGTTTTAAGTAAGCTGTGTTATAAGAGACAGGTGCACAAAGGAAAATATAATCACAATTACAGAAGTTGTCGTCAATGCTGGTACAAGCAACATCAATGATGGATTCCTGTGTGGCTAATGCTAGTGTTTCTTTATTTTTATCAAATGCGATGATTTCATAGTCTGGATAATACTGGCGAATTGCTTTTGCAATGGAACCTCCAATTAACCCTAATCCTACAAATCCGATTTTTTTTACCTCTTTCATAAAATCATCCTTCTTCCTAATTGATTCACAAATTTTAGTATATTTCCAACACAATGTCAATAAAATAATTAGGAATTGAATTAATTGTATGCAAAATTTACACAATTAAGAATAAAAAGTTGTATAAATTAAATAAAATGCTTGATAAATTCTAAAAATTTTAGTACAATATCAACATGCGATACTACAAACAAGGAGGCACATCATTATGAAAGTTTACAGAACGGACGAAATTAGAAACGTAGTACTATTAGGACACGGAGGAAGTGGTAAAACTAGTTTAGTTGAAGCAATGCTCTATGTATCAGGCGCAACAAACAGAATGGGAAAAATTGCGGATCATAACACAGTAAGTGATTTTGATAAAGAAGAACAAAAACGTGAATTTTCAATTAGTACAAGTTTAGTCCCAATTGAATGGGAAAAAGCAAAAATCAATGTATTAGATACTCCTGGATACTTTGATTTTGTTGGTGAAGTAGAAGAAGCAGTCAGTGCAGCAGATGCAGCTGTTATCGTTGTATCTGGTAAAGCTGGTGTAGAAGTTGGAACGGAAAAAGCTTGGGAACTTTGTGACAAATACAAACTTCCTAGAATGGTATACGTAACAGAAATGGATGTGGATGATGCAAGTTTCCGTGAAGTTGTTGAAACATTGACAGCAAAATACGGTAAAGTGATTGCTCCACATTTCCAACCAATTCGTGAAAATGAAAAATTAGTTGGTTATGTTAACGTTATTAAAAATGCAGGTAGAAGATATACAGGAATCGGACAAAGAGAAGAATGCGAAATTCCTGATTACTGTTTACCAAACTTACAAATTTGTCGTGATGCACTTATGGAAGCAGTTGCAGAAACAAGTGAAGATTTCATGGACAGATATTTTGCAGGAGAAGAATTCTCAGTAGAAGAAATCCGTGCAGCAATGCGTACAGAAGTAATGGACGGAAGTATTGTACCAGTTGCTATGGGTTCTAATATAGAAGCACAAGGTGTTGCGAACCTTTTATCTGATATTGTTCGTTTCTTCCCAAGTCCAGATAAGAAGACTTGCATGGGTATCAATCGTAAGACAAATGACATCTTTGAAGCAAATTATGATTTTGCAAAATCTAAGAGTGCATATGTATTTAAGACAATGGTGGATCCATTTATCGGCAAATACTCATTCCTTAAAGTTTGCTCAGGTGTATTAAAAGGTGATGATGTTCTTTATAATACAGATGCAGATTCAGAACAAAAACTTGGTAAGTTATATACAATGGTCGGAAATAAACCAGTTGAAGTTTCTGAATTACATGCAGGTGACATCGGAGCTGTAGCAAAATTATCAGATGTAAAAACAGGTGATACTCTTTCTACAAAGAATACTCAAGTATTATTTGGTAAGACAGAATACTCAAAACCATATACATATATGAAATATACTGTACCAGCAAAAGGCGATGAAGATAAAGTATCTCAAGCACTTGCTAAGATGATGGCAGAAGACGTCACACTTAAAGTTGTGAACGATAGTGAAAATCGTCAATCATTAATTTATGGTATGGGCGATCAACATCTAGAAGTTGTTGTAAGCAAATTAGAAAGCCGTTATAAAGTAAAAGTTGAATTAGAAACTCCTAAGGTTGCATTCCGCGAAACAATTAAGAAAACTTCTGATGTAGATACAAAATATAAGAAACAATCAGGTGGTCATGGACAATATGGACACGTTAAGATGAAATTTGAACCATCTGGAGATTTAGAAACACCATATGTATTTGAACAAATCGTAGTTGGTGGTGCAGTTCCTAAGAACTACTTCCCAGCAGTTGAAAAAGGATTACAAGATTCTGTTGTAAAAGGTCCTTTAGCTGGATATCCTGTAGTTGGTGTGAAAGCTGTATTATATGATGGATCTTACCATCCAGTAGACTCTTCAGAAATGGCATTCAAGACTGCAACAGTGCAAGCGTTTAAGAAAGGTTTCATGGAAGCATCTCCAGTATTACTTGAACCAATTGCGAATATTAAAGTTACAGTACCTGATGAATACACAGGTGATGTAATGGGTGATTTAAATAAACGTCGTGGACGTGTTCTTGGTATGACACCATTAAATGGTGGATTACAAATCATTGAAGCAGATATTCCTATGACAGGTGTATTTGGATACTGTACAGTACTTCGTTCAATGACAGGTGGAAGAGGAACATACGAATATGAATTTGTACGTTATGAACAAGCTCCATCTGATGTGCAAGAAAAAGAAATCGCAAAACGCGCAAACGAAGAATAGAAAATAAGATTCAGTTAAGAGGGAGAGTCATAGGGGCTCTTCCTCTTGTTTCTTTGTATAAAAAGTGCTATAATGCGCCATGTTAAGAATAGACTTATTTTTAGAGGTAATGAGAATGAAAATAGTAATTATTGGGGACGGAAAAGTAGGCTCTAAATTGGCAAAACAATTATCAGAAGATGACTATGATGTTGTGCTGATTGACAACAATGCAGTCAAGCTAAAAGAAGCTATCAATAACTTAGATGTTATTTGTATTCCAGGTGATGGCGTAAGTGCAGAAGTGCAGAAAGAAGCAGATGTACCAAATGCAGATTTGGTGATTGCATGTGCATCTACAGATGAATTGAATATGCTTAGCTGCTTGATCGCAAGAAGAATGGGGGCAAAACATACCATTGCGCGTGTACGCAATCCAATCTATTATCAGCAGATTGATATTTTAAAGGAAGATTTACGTCTCAGCATGGTTGTAAATCCAGAGCTTGCAGTTGCAAATGAGATTGCGAGAGTATTAATTTTCCCAGCTGCAAATAAAGTAGAAACATTCGTAAAAGGACGTATTGAGTTAGTAGAGTTCCCTGTTACAGCTGAGACTACACTCGTAGGAGATAAATTGGCAAATATTTACCGAGATTATCAAATTAAAATCTTGGTGTGTGCAGTACAAAGAGGAAAAGAAGTAATTATTCCAGATGGGGAATTTGTGATTGCTGAAGGAGATAAGCTACATATTGCAGCGCAGCATAAGGAAATCGAAAAATTCTTCGAGAGAATCGGAAACCGCAGACGCAAGATCAGTAAAGTTTTGATTGGCGGTGGCGGCCGTGTGGGCTTTTACCTTGCAAGACAACTTTCTAGTATGGGCATGCAAGTAAAGATTATTGAACACAATTTATTAAAATGTGAAGATTTGTGCGAAGAGCTTCCAAATGTAACGATTATCCATGGAGATGCTACAGACCATGATTTATTGATTGAGGAAGGAATCCAAGAGACAGATGCATTTGTAGCATTGACTGGAATGGATGAAGAAAATATCATTATGGGCTTATTTGCAAGCAAGCAAAATGTTCGAAAGATTATTGCAAAGGTAAATGAAGATTCGAGAGCTCAGATGATTGAAGGAATGGGAATTAGCAGTATTGTGTCACCAAAAACAACAACTGCAGATGAAATTTACAGTTATGTTCGTGCGAGACAAAATTCGATTAAGAGTTCCAATGTAGAAGCGATGTATCCTCTTGTGGATGATCGTGTAGAAGCGCTTGAATTTATTGTAAATGAAGAGACGGAGTACACAGGAATTCCTTTGAAAGACTTGAAATTAAAATCGAACAATCTGATTGCTTGTATTTGCAGACGCCGTCAGGTAATCATTCCTAATGGGAACGATTGCATTCAGCAAGGAGATCAGGTTGTCATTGTAACAACAGAAAAACGTGTGCAGGATATCAAGGATATTTTGGCATAGAAGGAGTAGCTATGAATAAAAGAATGACATCTTATATTTTGGGAAGAATGTTAGGAGTAGAAGCACTCGTTTTACTTTTGCCAGCATTTGTATCTGTGATATACGGAGAAAGTGGATGGAAAGCCTTTCTGCTTACTAGTATCGTATTATTGGCTGTCTTTTGGGTTTTTGGACGTAAAAAACCGGAAGACTCTAAAATTTACGGTAAAGATGGATTTATCATTATTGCATGCGCTTGGATTTTGTGGTCTATTTTTGGTGCAATGCCATTTTGGATTTCAAGAGAAATTCCATCTTATATAGATGCATTATTTGAAACCGTATCAGGATTTACAACAACTGGTTCAACGATTTTGACGAATATAGAAGGATTGTCGTATGGATTACAATTTTGGAGATGCTTAACTCACTGGATTGGTGGGATGGGAGTGCTTGTATTTGTAATGGTCATTGTATCATTGGAAGATAAAAACTCTATGCATCTTATGAGAGCGGAAGTACCGGGGCCAGAAACAGATAAATTGGTACCGAAAGCAAGAGATTCCGCAAAGATTTTATATGCAATGTATTTCGTATTAACTTTTTTACAAGTGATTTTGTTGAAATTAGGTGGGATGAACTGGTATGATAGTATCATTCACTCATTTAGTACAGCAGGAACGGGTGGATTTGGAAATCGAAATAACAGTATTGCTTATTATGACAGTGCATATATAGATGGTGTAATTACTGTATTTATGATTCTATTTGGAATCAACTTTAATATGTACTACTTTATATTACTGAAAAAATTTAAGCTCGTATTTAAAAATGAAGAAGTGCGTACCTACTTAGGAATTATTGCAGCAGCAACGATTGCGATTACCATTCATATCACACGTATGTATGGCTCATCTTTGAAAGCATTTCGTTATGCGGTGTTCCAAGTAGCATCGGTAATCACAACTACGGGATTTATGACAGCAGATTATAATCTGTGGACAGAGTTTGCAAAATGCATATTACTGGGGATTATGATGATTGGAGCCTGTGCAGGATCTACTGGTGGTGGAATGAAAGTTTCGCGTATTCTCATCATGGCAAAAAGTGTAGGCCGTGAAATCAAACGTTTGCTTCATCCAAAATCAGTAAATGTTGTGAAAGTAAATGGAAAGAAAGTAGGAGAAGACACCTTACAAGGTGTTTATATGTATTTTGTTGCTTATATGGCAATTTTTGCAATTTCTGTACTTTTGATTTCGTTAAATAATTTTGACTTTGCTACAAGTTTTAGTGGTGTATTGACAACGATAAATAACGTAGGGCCAGGAATTTCAGGAGTAGGACCGATTGAGAACTTTTCAGCTTTTTCTAATTTCTCGAAAATCGTATTCTCTTTGGATATGTTAATTGGACGACTTGAAATTTTCCCATTCCTTGTATTATTTTCACCAGATTTGTGGAGAAGAAAATTCTAGAAAGAAGGCTTGAATATGAAAAATTGGAAAGTGAAATTAGGAGCAATCATCTCAGTATTGCTGATTGTTGGAATTTATTATTATGTGACATTACCAGCAATCAACATTCATGCAGCAGGATTTTGGACATTTATCATACTGCTTTTAGCGGTGGTGTTAGTATCCTATATTTTGCGTAAACGTTTTGGAAAAGAAGAGATTTCACGCTCTGGCGTTGTAAAAGGACTTGGTGGAATTCTATTAGCAGTAATCGTGATTTATGGAATTGGATCTCTTTTATCATCACCTATCATCAATGCAAAAAAATATCAACAGCTATTAAGTGTTGCGGATGGAGAGTTTACAAAAGATATTGTAGAATTGTCGTTTGATCAGATTCCGTTGTTAGACCGCGATTCTTCTGCGTTATTAGCAAATCGTAAGATGGGTAGCATGGTAGATATGGTTTCTCAGTTTGAAGTAGCTAATATTTATAGCCAGATCAATTACAAAGACAGACCAGTTCGGGTGTCACCACTTCGATATGCGAGTCCAATCAAATGGTTGACAAACCAAAAGGATGGGATACCAGCTTATATCACAATTGATATGGCATCTCAGACAACAGAACTTGTGAAATTAGAAGAAGGAATCAAATATTCTACATCAGAGTATTTTAATCGTAATATTTATCGTCATCTTCGTTTCCGTTATCCAACTTATATTTTTGATGAAATAAGTTTTGAAATCGATGAAGAAGGAACACCATACTGGGTAGCACCAGTGAAAAAATTCAATATTGGATTATTTGGTGGTGTGACAGTTGGAAAAGTGGTGCTTTGCAATGCAATCACAGGAGAAACAACAGAATATGTGATGGAAGATATACCGCAATGGATTGACCATGTGTATGCAGCAAGTCTTTTGATTGAGTTGTATGACTATTATGGAACATTAAAACATGGATTTATCAATAGCGTACTGGGACAAAAAGATTGTCTTGTGACAACAGATGGTTACAATTATCTTGCCATTGATGATGACGTGTGGTTATACACAGGTGTTACTTCGGTAAGTGGAGATGAATCGAATGTTGGATTTGTACTTATGAATCAACGTACGATGGAAACAAAATTTTATGAAGTAGAAGGTGCAACAGAACATTCTGCAATGGATTCGGCTGAAGGTCAAGTGCAGAACTTAAAATATAAGGCAACGTTCCCATTGTTGTTAAATATTAGTGGCGAACCAACTTACTTTATTGCATTGAAAGATAATGCAGGTCTTGTGAAGAAATATGCCATGGTAAACGTACAGAAATATCAAGTAGTAGGCATTGGAGATACAGTAAGCGAATGTGAAGAAGAGTATCAAGAATTGTTGCTGAAAGAAGGTATTCATGTACAGGAAGATACACGTGAAAATGGAAGTGTTACTGGTGTGATTACAAAAATTGCGGAAGTAGTAATTGACGGAAATTCTTACTATTACATTATGTTAGTTGACTCAGAAGAAATTTATGAAGTCTCTGTAGCGAAAAATATTGATGTAATTCGATATGAAGAGGGAGAAGAAATTTCATTGGAATACAAAGTTGGCGAAAATGTTAATGTAGTAACAGAAATTAAATAAAAGCAGGATGAAATGGAAAAAGGTCGCTGAGGCGACCTTTTTTGCTGCAAGAAGAAAAGACAACGGAAAAGCAATGATGCTTCGCTGTTGTCTTTTTGGTCTTTCGCAATGTTATAACTTCGCTTATATCATGATTAATTCATAAAATTACATTTTTCTTCTTTTAAAATTTTTAAATCTTCTTTTTCCGCACTTATGCTAATGTAAAATTCAACATTGTGTTTCTTAGAAATATTATCAAGACGATCAATAAATCTTGGAATATTGTCTTCAGTAATATCAGTATGTTTTAGGATACCATCGATAAAGATAACTTGAATGTCGCTGTTAGCACTAATCAAACCATATAAGAATCCAGTGTATTCATCAATATTTCGGATGGATGGATAATCTGCCATGCAAATAGCTCTGATATCAAATGATAAACTGTATGTATCATTATGGCTATTCTTAATGAAAACTACGTTTCCGTCACATTCCTTTGCTTTAGAATTAGCAGCTTCGATCATAATTTGTGTTTTGCCGCTACCTTTTTGCCCTGTTAATAAATTTACCATGGGAATCACTCCTTTTGTTATGTATTTTCCTTGCGGTCTGTTGATTTAGACATATTATACAACGGAAGTAGAAAAAGAGCAAGATAAAATGTTGAAATAGAATAAAATTTTCTGAAAATTTAAAAACAAAAGAACATAGATAAAATGATGAGACAATGATATGATGAAAGAAAGTTCTTAGGCAGATAGGAGAGGAAAAAATGGAACGTTTGGAACAGCAGTTACAGTTTATTTTAGAGGTAGATAAAGTGAAAAATATTTTTCGTCAGACATACCTTGCAGATCGAAATCGTAAGGAAAATGATGCGGAACATTCCTGGCATATTGCGTTGATGGCAGTCTTATTGAAAGAACATATGAAAGAACCCGTGGACCTTGCGAAAGTGATTACCATGGTTCTGGTTCATGATCTGGTAGAAATTGATGCGGGAGATACATATGCTTATGATGCAAAAGGTGCTGAGACAAAGAGAGAGCGAGAAGTGGCAGCGGCAAATCGCATTTTTGGAATGCTCCCTGAGGACCAAGGGGTATATTTGAAAGAATTGTGGGAAGAATTTGAATGTTACGAATCGGCTGAAGCAAAGTATGCACATTTGCTAGACAACTTACAGCCAATGCTTTTAAATGATGCAGCAGGCGGCGTAAGCTGGAAAGAACATGAAGTGAAAAAAACGCAGATTTATAAGCGAAATGAGAAGATTGAGGAGACCTCAGAAGCTATCTGGGAAAAGATGAAATCAGTGGTTGCAGAGAACATCGAAAAGGGAAATATTCAGGATTTGTAGGACAAAAAACGCTTACATGGAAAATGCGAAATGTGCTATAATGAAAGAGAAAATTTGGGTTTGTTTTTGGAAAGGCTCAGAGAAAGACGGTGAAAAAATGTATAGTGTAAACGACACAATTATGTATGGAACACATGGAATTTGTAAGATTGTAGAGATAGCAGAAAAGGATTTCATGGGAGCAAAAAAAGAGTATTACGTCTTAAAACCTATGAATGATAAAGCAGCTACTTTATTCGCACCTGTGAACAACGAAAAAGTGGAAAGTAAGATGCGCAGAGTGCTTTCGGAAGATGAAATTTATGCATTGATTGCATCTATGCCAAAGGAAGAAGCGCAGTGGATTGTAAATGAAAATGAACGAAAAGATAAGTATAAAAAAATCATTGCAAGTGGTGACCATACAGAGTTGATTCGCATGATCAAAGCGTTGTATTATCATAAACAAGAACGAGAAGCCGACGGAAAGCATTTATATCTTTCTGATGAAAGATTCTTTAAAGAAGCAGAACGAATTTTATATGAAGAATTTCAATATGTATTAAAAATTCGAAGAGATGAATTGATGGATTTCATTTTTGAAAAGATTCAGATGGCCGAAGGGTAAAAGATAGACGAGGAAGCAAATTTCCTCGTCTTTTTTAATGCATAAAATCTTCACTATAATGCAATTCGTAATCGTCTGTAATAAAGATTGCTTTTACATCAGAACGACTGTGAATCAATTCCATACCTTTTTCTAGTCCAAGTGCAAAACAGGTAGTGCTAAGTGCATCACCGTCTACAGATTTATCGGAAATGATTGTGACGGATATTAGATTGTTATCATATGGCATACCTGTTTCCGGATTTAAAATGTGATGATATAGTGTGCCGTCTTTCTCAAAAAAACGTTCATAGATACCAGAAGAAACGACGGATTGATCTTGAATGGTAATGGAATCAATCGTTTCATTGTGATCTGCAAATGGTTTTTGAATGCCGATTTCAAATGGGGTTCCATCTGGGCGAGAACCGACACATAAGATATTTCCACCTAAATTAATGATTGCACTTGTTACACCTTTTGAAATAAGAAAGTCTTTCATAGCATCTGCAATATATCCCTTTGCGATAGCACCTAGATCCACGCCCATATCTTCTGTTAAAAAGTGTACTTGGTCGTTGGTTAAAGATACCTTTTGATAATTTACAAGTGGTATCGCATTAGTAAGTGCATCTTGTGATGGAACAACTGGATCATCAGCGGTAAAGTCCCACAAAGAAGACAGTGGCTCAATGGTAATATCAAAAGCACCGTGAGAAATTTCTCCATAAGAAAGTCCAATAGAAATCAATTCGGCAGTTTCGCTGGATACGGTATTGGAAATGCCATGATTTAAATTGTAAATTTCACTCCCTTTAATAGTGCGGCTCAATTTTGATTCATATGAATCGCAAAGAGCAAATGCTTCATCTATTAGTGATTCATCGTCTGAATCGTAAATTGTAATTGTTATTACAGTATTTAATTTAAACGCTGTTTTTGAAATGGGATCAGATTCCTGCTGAGAGTATGTGTAGTAAGAAATACCACAGATTAACAGGACTAAAAACAGTACCCCAAATAGTGTTCGTCTTTTCGAATGTGTAAACATTATTAATTACCTCCTAATGCATACTACCATGAATTAGAAAAAAGTACAAACGCAAAAAATAGTTGACAAAAACAAAAAGTTAGCCTAATCTAACACAGTAGATAGTTAGAAACTACTAACTGATGGCAGTAAATAAAAATGGAGAGTAAGAGATGAGCAAAGCGAAGAAAATATTTTGGATTACATTAGGGTTTATTAGTCTTGGAGTTGGTATAATTGGCGTGATATTACCACTTTTACCTTCGTTCCCATTCCTAATGTTGACTTTATTTAGTTTTACAAGAAGTTCAGAAAGATTGAGAACATGGTTTGTGGGAACAAAACTATACAAAAACAATTTGGAATCCTACGTGGTCAGCAGAACAATGACAAGAAAAACAAAGATTCGTATTATGATCACAGTCACAGCATTGATGACATTTGGATTTGTCATGATGAAACAAGTTCCAGTGGGAAGAGTTGTACTTGCAATTGTGTGGATCTTTCATATTCTGTACTTTGTGTTTGGAATCAAAACAATGGAACCAAAAGGTGAGATGGCATAATCAAAGAAAGGAAAAAGCGTAAATATGATTAAAACAAGACTGGTAAGATTATTATCTCATGCAAAAAAATATATTATATACAATGTGCTATGGCAATGGATTGCATTGTTGGCACAAATTTGTGCGATTTTTTCAATAGCAGATTTATTGGAAAAATTATTGTTACATAGAGTAGCTCCAAATCAAATTATAAATATACGCGGTGTTCTGGTAGGTGCAATTGTTGTACGTTTTATATGTGACCGTATGGCAGCGAAAGCATCTTACGCTGCAAGCGTGGATGTAAAGCGCATTTTAAGAGAAAAAATTTATGGGAAATTGTTACGATTAGGTGCGTCCTATCGTGAACAGACAGCAACCTCAGAAATTGTACAGCTTGCAACGGAAGGGGTAGAGCAACTAGAAACGTATTTTGGAAAATATCTTCCTCAATTATTTTATAGTTTACTAGCACCGATTACATTGTTTATCGTGCTAGGTAGAATCAATTTAAAAGCATGTGTGATTCTTTTAATCTGCGTGCCATTGATTCCGATTTCGATTGTTGCAGTGCAGAAATTTGCAAAGAAATTGCTAAATAAATATTGGGGGATTTATACAGAGCTTGGTGATAGCTTTTTGGAAAATTTACAAGGTTTAACAACGTTGAAAATCTATCAGGCAGATGGAAAAAGAGCAGTAGAAATGGATGAAGAGTCTCAACGTTTTCGTAAAGTCACAATGAAAGTGTTGACAATGCAATTAAATTCTACAAGTGTGATGGATATTATCGCGTATGGTGGAGCTGCTATTGGGATGATTGTGTCTGTGAATGAATATATGAAAGGAAATATAGGGTTTGCAGGGGCATTAACGATTATCTTACTTGCTTCTGAATTCTTTATTCCACTTCGTCTGTTAGGATCTTTCTTCCATATTGCGATGAATGGTATGGCGGCAAGTGACAAGATTTTCCGATTATTGGATTTGGAAGAACCTAAAAAAGGAGAAGCTGTACTTCCAGAGGGCAATTTAGATATCACGCTCAAGCAAGTACATTTCGCTTATGAGGCAGAGAGAGAAATTTTAAAAGGAATTGATTTGCAATTGCCATCAGGTTCGTTTGTATCACTGGTTGGAGCGTCTGGATGTGGAAAAAGTACGATTGCAGGTCTTTTAGCAGGAAAAAATCATAATTATAAAGGTGACATTGTGATTGGTGGACAATCTCTTTCGGAAGTGAAAGAATCGGAATTGATGAGCCATGTGACTTTGATTCGTCATAACAGTTATTTGTTCAAAGGAACTGTGGAAGAGAACTTAAAGATGGGAAAAGCAGATGCTACAGCAGAAGAAATGGAAGTGGCATTAAAGAAAGTAAATTTATGGAATTTTGTGAAAGAGCAAGAAGGATTGGAAACGAAAATTGCTGAGAAAGGTGGCAATCTTTCAGGTGGACAGTGTCAGAGACTTGCACTTGCAAGAGCAATCCTTCACGATACACCAGTATACATTTTTGATGAAGCAACATCCAATATTGATGCGGAAAGTGAAGAGATGATCATGCGTGTCATTCGTGAACTTGCAAAAACGAAAACCGTTTTATTAATCTCACATCGTTTATCGAATGTAGTAGATTCGGATTGTATCTATTTCTTGAAAGATGGAACGATTCAAGAAAAAGGGACACAAGAGGAACTGATGCAGATGCAAGGAGCGTATTATAAGCTCTATGAAAGTCAAAGAAAATTAGAAGCATATGGAGGTGAAAAATAATGAAACGTCGTAGCGGATTAAAAATTATGAGTCAGTTGATTGGACTTGTCAAACCATTATTTCCAGTGATGCTTGCAGCAATCTTACTTGGAACTGCAGGATATCTATGTGCCATCTTTCTTACGATTTTAGCGGGAAAAGGGTTATTAGCATTGACACAAGATCGTGCCAAAACGCTCTTCATGATGATGGCAGTGTTTGCTGTAATGAGAGGAATCCTCCACTATATTGAGCAATACTGTAATCATTATATTGCATTTAAACTACTTGCATTGATCCGTCATAAAGTGTTTGCAGTGCTTCGTAAACTTTGTCCAGCAAAGTTAGAAGGACGTGATAAAGGAAACTTAATTTCAATCATTACAACGGATATTGAGTTGTTGGAAGTATTCTATGCTCATACCATTTCTCCAATTGTAATTGCTATTTTGACCTCGTTGTTTATGATTGGTTTTATTGGACAATACAGTGTAAGTGCGGCTGCTTTGGCAGCATGTGGATATCTTGTGGTAGGTGCAGTCATTCCGTTGATAAATGGAAAGAAAGGTGCAAAACCTGGAATGGAATTTCGTACATCCTTTGGTGATTTGAACAGTTTTGTACTAGATGCTCTTCGTGGGTTAGATGAAACCATTCAGTATGACCAAGGAAAAAATCAAATGGAAAAATTAGATAAAAAATCAAAAGAACTTGGTGAGATGCAGAAGAACTTAAGCCGCTTGGAAGGAGAGCAACGCTCTGTCACGAATTTGGTGATTTTACTATTTTCATTTGGAATGTTATTTTTCACATACGATTTGTATGAAAAAGGTAGTATTGCGTTTGAAGGAGTATTAATCTGTACACTTTCCATGATGGGCTCATTTGGACCAGTGGTGGCGTTGTCGAGTTTATCAAACAATCTGAATCAGACACTAGCAAGTGGTGAACGTGTACTCTCCTTATTGGAAGAAGCTCCTATGGTAGAAGAAGTCTCAGAAACAGATGGCGTATCTGATGTGGTATTTACAGGGGCAAAGGCATCCCACGTACAATTCGGATATGAAAATGAAATGATTTTAGAAGATTATTCTATGGAAATGGAAGCGGGTAAGATCATTGGAATCCATGGACCAAGTGGTTGTGGAAAATCTACGTTTTTGAAATTATTGATGCGATTCTGGGACGTAAATGCTGGAAAGATAGAAATATCTGGAACTGATGTAAAGAAGATTGCAACTACAAAATTGCGTGATATGGAAAGTTATGTGACACAGGAAACACATTTATTCCATACAACAATTGCAAATAATATTGGGATTGCAAAACAAGATGCAACGAGAGAAGAAATCATGGAAGCAGCGAAGAAGGCTTCGATTCATGACTTTATTATGCAATTGCCAAAAGGATATGATACAGAAGTAGGTGAACTTGGGGATACGCTTTCTGGAGGCGAAAAGCAGCGTATTGGAATTGCAAGAGCATTCTTACATGATGCGCCATTTATGCTTTTGGATGAACCGACAAGTAATCTAGATTCACTGAATGAAGGGATTATCTTAAAATCATTGAAGGAAGCAAGAGAAAATAAAACCATTCTTTTGGTTTCTCATCGAAAGTCAACAATGACAGTGGCAGATACGGTGTATTCCGTAAAGTAGAAAATGAAATCTTGACAAATACCTTCTATATGGTAAAATGTTTATGGATTATTTAGAATCTTTAAATATGGACACAGACATAGATGAGGAGTATTAAGAGCCTATCGTTTTCAGAGAACTGCCGTTTGGTGCGAGGCAGTAGCGTAAACTCCCAACTCGCCTCGGAGTTCTTTTATTGAAATTGTAGTAGGTAGAAGCGGGACTTCCCGTTACAGAAGAAATGAGTGCATCTGATCGTATCAGATGAATTAGAGTGGTACCACGGAATATAGCCTTTTCGTCTCTTGCATGAGAGATGAAAAGGCTTTTTTTACATAATGGGAAATGTTCATTTCCTATTATATAAAAACGCTCCGCGAGGAGGCGCAAGAGTTTGTAAAACAGACTCTTTGTGATTCATGAAAAAAATAGGAGGAAGAAATCATGGCAACACCTTACAATCATAAGGCAATTGAAAAGAAATGGCGTGAACACTGGGCAGAACATCCAGTAAACGTAAAAGAAGATGAAAATGGAAAAAGAGACAAATATTACTGTCTTGATATGTTCCCATATCCATCAGGAAACGGTCTTCACGTAGGACACTGGAGAGGTTATGTAATCTCTGACGTATGGAGCCGTTATAAATTATTACAAAAATACTACATCATTCATCCAATGGGATGGGATGCATTTGGACTTCCAGCAGAAAACTATGCAATTAAGATGGGCGTTCATCCAGCAATTTCTACAGCAGAAAATGTTAAAAATATCAAACGTCAAATCAATGAAATCGCAGCTCTTTACGACTGGGATATGGAAGTAAATACAACAGATCCAGAATTTTACAAATGGACACAATGGATTTTCGTTAAGATGTTCAAAGAAGGATTAGCTTACGAAAAAGAATTCCCAATTAACTGGTGTCCATCATGTAAGACAGGTCTTGCAAACGAAGAAGTAGTAAATGGTAAATGTGAACGTTGTGGTACAGATGTTACTAAGAAAAATCTTCGTCAATGGATGCTTCGCATTACAAAATATGCAGATCGTTTATTAAATGACCTTGACAAATTGGATTGGCCAGAAAAAGTTAAAAAAATGCAAGCAGAATGGATTGGAAAATCTTATGGTGCAGAAGTTGACTTCCAAGTAGAAGGAAGAGACGAAAAGATTACAGTATATACAACAAGACCAGATACACTTCATGGTGCAACATTTATGGTACTTGCTCCAGAACATGAAATGGCAGCGAGCCTTGCAACAGATGAAACAAGAGAAGCAGTTGAAAAATACATCTATGATTCTTCTATGAAATCAAATGTAGACAGAATGCAAGACAAAGAAAAAACTGGTGTATTTACAGGATCTTACGCAATCAACCCATTAAATGGTGCAAAAACACCAATTTGGTTAGCAGATTATGTATTAGCAGATTACGGTACAGGAGCAATCATGTGTGTACCAGCTCATGATGATCGTGACTTTGAATTTGCTACAAAATTCAATATTCCAATCATTCAAGTAATTGCAAAAGATGGTGTGGAAATTGAAAATATGACAGAAGCTTACACAGAAGCTGTAGGAACAATGATTAACTCAGGTGAATGGAATGGCATGGAATCAGCTGTTCTTAAAAAAGAAGCACCACACATCATTGAAGAACGTGGATTTGGTAAAGCAACTGTAAACTTCAAATTACGTGACTGGGTATTCTCACGTCAACGTTATTGGGGAGAACCTATTCCAATCGTTCACTGTCCAGATTGTGGAGCAGTTCCAGTTCCAGAAGATCAACTTCCATTAACATTACCAGAAGTAGATTCTTACGAACCAACAGGAACAGGTGAATCACCACTTGCAGGAATTGAAGAATGGGTAAATACAACATGTCCATGTTGTGGAAAACCAGCAAAACGTGAAACAAATACAATGCCACAATGGGCAGGTTCTTCATGGTATTTCTTACGCTATGTAGACAGCCACAACAGTGAAGCATTAGTTTCAAAAGAAAAAGCACATGAATTATTGCCAGTAGATATGTATATTGGTGGTGTAGAACATGCAGTTCTTCACTTATTATACTCTCGTTTCTACACAAAATTCTTAAATGATATTGGAGTAGTTGACTTTGATGAACCATTCGTAAAATTATTTAATCAAGGTATGATTACAGGTAAAAATGGTATTAAGATGAGTAAATCAAAAGGAAATGTAGTATCTCCTGATGATTTAGTAAGAGATTACGGATGCGATGCACTTAGAATGTATGAATTATTCGTAGGACCACCAGAATTAGATGCAGAATGGGATGACCGTGGTATTGATGGTGTATACCGTTTCTTAAACCGTGTATGGAATCTTACAATGGATAGCAAAGAAGCAAATGTGGAAGCAACAAAAGAAATGATCAAAGTACGTAACAAGATGGTTTACGATATTACAAATCGTTTAGAAAGCTTCAGCTTAAATACAGTTGTATCTGGATTCATGGAATACAACAATAAATTAATGGAAATCGCTAAAAAAGCAGGTGGAATCGATACAGAAACACTTAGCACATTAGCTGTATTATTAGCTCCATTTACACCACATATCGCAGAAGAATTGTGGGCACAATTAGGTCATGAAGGAACTGTATTCAATGCAGGATGGCCAACATATGATGAAGACGCTATGAAAGATGATGAAATCGAAGTAGCTGTTCAAATCAATGGAAAAACAAGAGCAGTTGTAACATTACCAGCTGACGTAGCAAAAGAAGATGCAATCGCAGCAGGAAAAGAAGCAGTTGCAGATAAATTAACAGGAACAATCGTAAAAGAAATTTACGTACCAGGAAGAATCATTAACATTGTTCAAAAATAATTAAGAAAGGCTAGGATCCCTTGAGAGATAGGGAACTTAGCCTTTCTTTTCAAAAAAATTTATGATAGAATAGGAGCGATAAAAATGGGATTATTCGATATATGGTATTATGAAGTTGCAGAAATTGATGGGGACTATGCAAAACTTAAGAGAACCGATATAGAAAGCAATGAATTAAAACTAGTAGCAAGAGCGCTTCTTCCAGCGGAAATTTCGGAAGGCTGTCAGCTCAAATATGAAATGCTACAATACGAACTCGTGTAAGAAGGAGAGAAAAATGCAGGAATTATATGATATTATTGAAAAAAAGATAAAAGAATCTGGATATCCTAGAGCAATTTCAGGAAGAGATGTTTATGATGATATCTGTAACCAGATTGAAGATAAGGAAGAAGGAACTTACTTAGTACTTTCCAAATTTGAGGAAGATGTGATTTTCGAATATAATATCACAATTATGGAAGATCAATTCAATTTAGGAGTTGTTACAATGCGAACACCAGAAGGAGTGTTTACAACAAATTTTGACGAATAGATAGAGGAAGAATATGTTTTCGTTTGATATGATACAATGTGGTTTCATCGTACTTTGCCTTATGGTTGTGGGAGAAATCTGTTCACGTCGTATGAAAGCAAGTGTGCCGGCTATTTTAGTGTCGGCACTTCTTTATGTTGCTTTGTTATGGAGCGGTATCTTGCCAAGTACGCTGATAAAAGATTCTGGATTAACACATTTAACGGCAATCGCTATGATGTTTATGATCATTCATATGGGAGCATCGACGAAACCAAAAGAATTATTGGACAATTGGAAAGTAGTTGTTCTTGCGGCAATTACTTATGTAGGACAGACTGCATTGATGATTCTTGTAATCAGTTTGTTGTTTTCGAAAAATATAGCACTGGGAAGTTTACCTGGTGGTTCAGCTGTTGCGCTAATTGTACAAGAACGAGCAAATGCTTTAGGGTATGATGAAATTGTGGTATTATCTGTTATGATATTGGCGTTACAAAGTTTGATTGCATGTCCGCTGGCATCTTGGATGGTAAGAAAAGAGATTTTCCGTTACCAGACTGCAAATCAGGATAAGAAAGAGAAAAAACTTGCTACTCATTTAGAAAAGGTACAAGAGGAAGAAGAAGAATCTCCTTATTGGGCATTGCTTCGGATGTTTGCAGTTGCGTGGATAGCTAGTCGGTTAGAAATGATCTGTGGAATATCTCGATATGTATTTTGCCTGATTTTAGGTGTAGCGTTGGCAAAAGTTGGATTTTTGCATCGAGATGAGATGGAACGCACAAAAAGTCGTGGATTCATTATGCTTATGATGATGACGATGGTGCTAAATGGATTTTCAGCAGCAACGCCTGCGTTGATTATACAGCTGTTAAAACCATTGGTTTGTGTGTTCGCTGTGGAAGTACTTAGCATTTTCTTGATTTCAAGAATGGTGGGGAAAAAACTTGGATTTAGCAAGGAGATGAGTTTTGCCATCTGCTTAAATGTAATGATTGGATTTCCGACAAACCTGCTTTTGTCACAGGAAGTCATCAATGTATATGCTAGAACTGCTGAAGAAAAAGAACAGCTGCATTTAAAAGTTGCAACGAAAATGGTAATTGGCGGATTTACAAGTGTGACATTTTTGTCTACGGTTATGGCAGGAATTTTAGTGCAATTTATGAGTTAAAAAGAGGAGAATAGAAGAATGAGTATTTTAAATGTAGAACATTTATCACACGGTTTTGGTGACCGTGCGATTTTTGGAGATGTTTCTTTCCGCTTGCTAAAAGGAGAACATATTGGACTTGTTGGAGCAAATGGAGAAGGGAAATCTACTTTTATGAATATCGTAACAGGAAAGTTACAACCAGATGAAGGAAAAGTAGAGTGGTCAAAAAATGTACGTGTTGGATATCTTGACCAACATACGGTATTAGAACCAGGAATGACAATTCAAGATGTATTAAAATCAGCATTTTCATATCTTTTTGAATTAGAAGAAAAGATGAATGAGATTTGTGAAAATCTTGGAAATGTAGGCGAAGAAGAAATGATGGAAATGATGGAAGAACTTGGAACGATTCAAGATACGTTAACACTCCATGATTTCTATGTAATTGACTCGAAGGTAGAAGAAGTAGCGCGTGCTCTTGGTTTATTAGATATTGGTTTAGACCGTGATGTTACAGATTTAAGTGGTGGTCAAAGAACAAAAGTATTGTTAGCCAAATTATTGTTAGAAAAACCAGATATTTTATTGTTGGACGAACCTACTAACTACTTGGATGAAGAACATATTGCGTGGTTAAAACGTTATTTGATTGATTATGAAAATGCATTCATTTTAATTTCACATGATATTCCATTTTTAAATGAAGTAATCAATATTATTTATCATATGGAAAATCAAGAATTAAATCGTTATGTAGGTGACTATGATCATTTCGAAGAAGTTTATGCGGTAAAGAAAGCACAGCTTGAAGCTGCTTATAAGCGTCAGCAACAAGAAATCAGTGAATTGAAAGATTTCGTTGCAAGAAATAAAGCACGTGTTTCTACAAGAAATATGGCGATGTCTCGTCAGAAAAAGTTGGATAAGATGGATATCATTGAATTGGCAGCAGAAAGACCAAAGCCAGAATTCAACTTTAAAGTGGGACGTACACCAAGCAAATATATTTTTGAAACAAAAGATTTAGTCATCGGATATGATGAACCACTTTCGAAACCACTTACCCTTTCAATGGAAAGAGGACAAAAGATTGCCCTTGTAGGTGCAAATGGTATCGGAAAAACAACACTTTTAAAGAGCATTTTAGGAATCAATAAGCCTTTAAGTGGTTCGGTAGAGCTTGGTGAAAATCTTATGATTGGATATTTCGAACAGGAAGCAGCACCAGATAATGCGACAAGCTGTATTGATGAAATTTGGAAAGAGTTCCCATCATATACGCAATACGAAGTACGCTCTGCTTTAGCAAAATGTGGATTGACAACAAAACACATTGAAAGTCAAGTGCGAGTATTAAGCGGTGGGGAACAGGCAAAGGTGCGTCTCTGCAAGATTATCAACCGTGAAACAAATATTTTATTATTAGATGAACCTACAAACCACTTGGATGTGGATGCAAAAGAGGAATTAAAACGTGCATTACTTGCATACAACGGAAGTGTACTTTTGATTTGCCATGAACCTGAATTTTATCGTGATGTGGTAAATGAAGTTTGGGATTGCACAAA
Organism: uncultured Faecalimonas sp.; assembly: GCA_964540565.1. Classification (GTDB taxonomy): domain Bacteria; phylum Bacillota; class Clostridia; order Lachnospirales; family Lachnospiraceae; genus Faecalimonas. The sequence goes on along the minus strand of CAZINB010000010.1, from coordinate 23,293 downwards.
GTGGACTACAAAAATTATTTAGCAGCAAGGATAAATGCATGAAATAACATACGCATGTGTGAAGAAGAATCAAACATGCTTTCAGGATGCCATTGCACACCGATTACAAACGGATGCGATGGCATTTCAATTGCCTCAATGATGCCATCTCCTGTCGTTCCCGCAATTTCACATCCTACACCAAGTGCTTCAATCGCCTGATGATGAAAGCTATTGGTATAGGCGAAGGGGCCAAGATAGTGGTGGAGCTTGGTGTGAGGGAGAAATTGTACACGATGGCTGATATCTTTTCGCTGTTGACTGGTTTGCATATGATTTATAATGTCATCTCGCTGTGTTAAGTCTTGAATGACCGTGCCGCCACAGGCAACATTTAAAATCTGCATACCGCGACAGATGGCAAGGAGTGGTTTCTGACTTTCTAGAATTTTTTTCATCAAACGAATTTGAAAAAGATCCAGAGAAAAATCGGTAGTTCTAAGCCCCGCTTTTGGTTCCTGTCCAAACAGAATAGGTGTAATATCACCGCCGCCACAGAAGAGGAAGCCGTCACAGCAGGTAACATATTCCGAAATAGCAGTGTTAGACTTGACAAGAGGGATAAGAAATGGGAGTCCTCCTGATGTTTTTACAGCCTGAATATAAGATGTTGGGACAAACTGACGATCCTGTTCTACGGCACAAATAACAATTCCAATTCTTGGTTTCATAAGATCAATCCTTTTTTCTTCATTTTAGGCAAATGGGGTGTGATTTATGCCAAGACAAAAGGAATTGTTAAATATACACAAATTGGAATTGTATAATTTGTCTAAAATTACGATAATGATATGGATGAAATTAATTGTTATTGACAGTGTATGACGGAATGTGCTATCATTCATACACAATGTAAATATATTTTGGTGTGTTACCGTTAACGAATGGGCATTAACCGACTTTATTCGAATCCTACTAAGGTGGGTTAGTTTCGCATGAAGTTGGTTTTTTTTGGTTTATAGGAACTTTGCTTTTATGAACTGAAACACTCCGCGTATTTGAGGAGAGAGATATGAAGATTATTCAAGTAATAAACAATAATAATGTCTGTGTGTTAAACGAAAGAGGAAAAGAGCAGATTGTATCAGGAAAAGGAATTGGTTTTGCAAAGAAACCAGGTGACCGTGTTTCACCAGAGCAGATTCAGAAAACTTATCTGATTACAGATTCTGCAATGCAAAAGAAATTGATCGAATTATTGACGGAAATACCAGAAGCCCATATTAGGCTTACGAACGACTTAGTGGAACATATTCGATCAGAGATACCAGAGCAATTAAGTGAATCACTGCTGATTACACTTTCAGATCACATCTCATTTGCGATTAAACGAAAAGAAGATGGCATTGAGTTTACGAATCCTATGCTGGACTCACTACGAAGCTGTTATCCAGAAGAACTGCGATTGGGTTACTACTGTTTGGAACAAATTGAGAAAATCCTTAAGATCAAGTTTATTCCAGATGAAGCAGGATTTATAGCAATGCACATCATCAATGCGAGATATGACATGCATATGAGTGAGATTTATAATATTACGAAAGTAATCAATGGATGCTCAGAAATTGCACTACATGCATTTCCAAAGATAAGCAGCAGCTGTGTATCATATGAAAGATTTATGATTCATGTGAAATATCTTGCTCATCGCATTGGAGAAGGAAAGCCATTATCAAATATCTTGACGAAAGACAAATTGTTTGTAGAACAGATTAGAAATGCATTTCCAGCTGAATATAGTTGTGCAGAGGAGATGGCACAGTATGTTTTAGAAACAAAGAGTGTCCAGTTAACGGAAGAAGAGAGGGTCACACTTACCTTTCATTTAGCTAAAATGACAGAAGAATGTCGCTAAGAAATCGAACACCCAAATATATGAAAAACAAAAAAGAGTATTGAAAAAAGAGAGGAATCAGAATATGACAACATTTACTTACACTGTAAAAGACGAATTAGGAATTCACGCAAGACCAGCAGGATTACTTGCTAAAGCAGCAAAAGCTTACACAAGCACAATTACAATTGAAAAAGCAGGAAAAACAGCAGGTGCTACAAAACTTATGGCACTTATGGGACTTGGTGTAAAATGTGGAGACACAGTAACTGTTTCAATCGAAGGAGCAGATGAAGCAGAAGCAGCAAAAGCAATGGAAGAATTTTTCACAACAAACCTTTAAAATAAGAGGAGGAAATCATGAAGATTTTCACAGGGAAAAGTGTTTATGGCGCGATTGCAATCGGAAAAGTTTCTGTTTTTAAACGTCAGGAAGTAGCAATTGAGCGTATTCAAGTTACAGATACAGAGGCAGAAAAAGCTCGTATCGAAGAAGCAAAAGCTCGTTCAACAGAACAACTTCAAGAAATTTATGAAAAAGCTGTACAAGAAGTTGGGGAAGAAGATGCTCAAATCTTTGAAATCCATATGATGATGTTGGAAGATGATGATTATAATGAATCGATTCAAGAAATCATTGATTCAGAACAAGTAAATGCAGAATATGCTGTTTCAGTGACAGCAGAGAACTTTGCAGCAATGTTTGAAGCAATGGATGACGCTTATATGCAAGCAAGAGCAGCAGATATCAAAGATATTTCGAATCGTATGATTCAAAATTTATCGATGAAAGAAGCGAAGAACAACAACGTAAGTGATCAGATGGTAGTTTGTGCAGATGATTTGGCACCAAGTGAAACAATTACACTTGATAAAGACAAAGTGCTTGCATTTGTAACAGCATATGGTTCTTCTAATTCACATACAGCAATTCTTGCAAGAAATATGAATATTCCAGCAATCATTGGTTTAGGAGAAGAATTCCTTTCTTATATCAAAGATGATATGGATATTATTGTAGATGGTTTCACTGGGGAAATTTTTGTAGAACCAGATGAAGAGACTAGCGTAAGACTTGCTGCAAAACAAGCAGAAGACTTAGAAAAACAAAAAATGCTTTTAGAACTCAAAGGGAAAGAAAATGTGACACTTGATGGACAAAGCGTAAATATTTATGCGAACATCGGTAGTGTGGATGATGTACAAGCAGTACTAAATCATGATGCAGGTGGAATTGGTCTTTTCCGAAGTGAATTCTTATATTTGGAAAATACAGATTATCCTACAGAAGAACAACAATTTGAAGTTTACAAAAAAGTATTGGAAGGCATGGGCGATAAGAAAGTAATCGTAAGAACATTAGACATCGGAGCGGACAAACAAGCAGATTACTTTAACATCGACAAAGAAGAAAATCCGGCACTTGGATATAGAGCAATTCGTATCTGTTTAACACGTCCGGAAATGTTCAAAACACAATTAAGAGCCTTATATAGAGCATCTGTATATGGTAAACTTGGAATCATGTTCCCAATGATTATTTCTGTTTCAGAAGTAGAACAAATTAAAGCAATTTGTGAAGAAGTGAAAGCAGAATTAAGAGAAAAGGGTCAAGCATTCTCAGAAGATATCGAAATTGGTATTATGATTGAGACTCCAGCGGCAGCAATCATCAGTGATCAACTTGCACCAATGGTTGATTTCTTCAGTGTTGGAACAAATGATTTAACACAATACACATTGGCTTGCGATAGACAAAATCCAAATATCGAAAGTTTCTGTGATACACATCACGAAGCAATTCTAAGACTCATTGAAATGGCAGCGAATAATGCACATCAACATGGTGCATGGATTGGAATCTGTGGAGAACTTGCATCAGATACAAGTTTAACAGAAACATTCCTTCGTATGGGAATTGATGAATTATCAGTTGCGCCAGGAATGGTCTTAAAAGTAAGAGATGTAGTTCGTAACTTAGATTTAAGTAAATAAGTAAGAAAAAGGAAGGTAAAGTTTTTGCCTTCCTTTTTTGCATAGAGTATAATGAAGAAAATGAGATGAAATGGGGACGAAATATGAACTTAATAGATATGCATTGTGATACCTTTTGGAAATTTATGAACGAACCAGGAAAATATGAGCTTAGTAGCAATTCTCTTTGTATTGATTTAGAAAAGATGAAAAAGGCAGAGAGTCTGGCACAATTTTTTGCTTGTTTTATTCATATGAAACAGCTTGGAGGAGACTATGCAAAGGGATATGCATTTGCACTCGATACGATAGCACTTGCGAAAAGCGAGTTCGAAAAAAATAAAGAAAAGATAGCACTTGCAGGAAGCTACGAAGAGATTATAACAAACCAATCACAGGGGAAAATGTCAGCAATTCTTACGATTGAAGAAGGCGGAATTTTGGATGGAAAGATGGAACGACTCGATCAGCTTTATGAAAACGGGATTCGCCTAATGACACTTACTTGGAATGGAGAAAATTGTATTGGATATCCAAATAGTGCAGAACCTGAGCAGATGAAATTAGGACTGAAACCATTTGGTGTGGAAATCGTGCATCGCATGAATGAACGAGGCATGATCATAGATGTTTCTCATTTATCGGATGGTGGTTTCTGGGATGTGTTAGAACATAGTAAAAAGCCTGTGGTTGCATCTCATTCCAATTGCAGAGCATTGTGTGATCATCGTAGAAATTTAAGTGATGATATGATTCGTGCTTTGTCGGAAAAAGGTGGCATATCAGGATTGAATTTCTATCCAACATTTTTGAAAGAAGATAAAAAAGCAACGGCAGAAGATATGGCAAGACATATTTATCATATGTATCAAGTTGGTGGAGAAGATTTTCCAGCAATGGGAACAGATTTTGATGGATTTGATGATGGCGAAAATGAAATTACAGATATGAGTCAAATGTATATGGTATATGATGCTGTGAAAAAACAGGGATTTACAGAACGTCAGATGGACAAAATTTGGAGTGGAAATGTTTTACGCGTGATGCGAGCATGTTTATAAAATGACGAGAGAGGTTTTCTGTAAAAGAAGTATGAAAATATATTGACAGAATAATTCACTGTAATGTACAATAAAATTAGAAAAAACATGGTCGGATAATAAAATATCAGAAAGACAGGTGATTTGTATGAAGAGAAACAAATTTAGTGTTTTGATAATTGCTGTAACTGTGGTGTTAGTAACGATTTCTGCTTCTGTATTTTTACATTTGAATCATAATGATACAGTAGAAGAAAGTATTACTGTTGAGAAAGAAGGAGAGTTATATACGGTCAAGGTAAGTGACAAAGGTTATAACAAAAAATTACCACTTATGCTTTCTGTTTCCTTTAAGACAGATCAACAAGGGAAGGTCATCGATGAAAGCAAAGTAGTAGATTGCAATAAAACAGAAAATCTGAAATATTCTAATGTAAGAGCTTACATTAACAGCGAAAGTGAGAATATCGTGTATTTATCTGTGCATGCAATTAATGTAAATAAATATAACGATCAAGGTGTGTTTAAGTACTGTTATGATTATAACTATGAAAAGAAATTAAGGGTTGATTTGGACAATCTTGAAGTTGTATATAACGAGTGGCTTTAAGAATAGGGGATGATCATGAAGAACAAAAAGTATAGAGTAGTAGGATAGTTAATATCAAGCGCATAAAAGCCGGTGGAACATACGATTCCACCGGCTTATTTACGTCTTTATTTTTGATTTTCAATTTCTTGCATTTTCATAGCACGTACTTTTAATGGCAATCCGAATAATGTGATGAAACCATCTGCATCATGGTGGTCATATAAATCGCCAGTTGTAAAGCTTGCTAAAGATTCACTGTAAAGTGAGTATGGAGAAGTTGTACCAGCTTTGATGATGTTACCTTTGTAAAGTTTGAATTTCACTTCACCTGTTACATATTCTTGTGTAGAAGTGATGAATGCTCTTACAGCATCACAAAGTGGTGTGAACCATTTTCCTTCATAAACGATTTGAGCAAGTTTGTTACCCATATCTTTTTTCACTTCATAAGTTGCACGATCTAGTACAAGTTCTTCTAGTTGTTGATGAGCTTCCATAAGGATTGTTCCACCTGGAGTTTCATATACACCACGTGATTTCATACCAACAACACGGTTTTCTACGATATCTACAATACCAACACCATGTTTTCCACCAAGTTCATTTAATTTCATGATGATTTCAGAAACTTTCATTTTTTCACCATTTACACTTGTAGGAACCCCTTTTTCAAATGTCATTGTAACGTATTCGCCTTCATCTGGAGCTTTTTCAGGAGTTACACCAAGTACTAACAAATCATCATAGTTTGGTTCTACACCTGGATCTTCTAATTCAAGACCTTCATGGCTGATGTGCCATAAGTTACGGTCACGGCTATAACTTTGGCTTGCACTGAATGGGAGATCGATTCCATGTGCTTTGCAATATGCAATTTCATCTTCACGAGATTGCATTGTCCAAATATCTGTCATACGCCATGGAGCAATGATTTTTAAATCTGGAGCAAGTGCTTTGATACCAAGTTCGAAACGAATTTGGTCATTTCCTTTTCCAGTAGCACCGTGGCAAATAGCAGTAGCGCCTTCTTTACGAGCAATTTCTACTAATTTTTTTGCGATTCCTGGACGTGCCATAGAAGTTCCAAGTAAATATTTGTTTTCATAAATTGCATTTGCTTGTACACATGGAACAATGTATTCGTCACAGAATTCATCGATAATGTTTTCGATATATAATTTAGTAGCGCCTGATAATTTGGCACGTTCTTCTAAACCATCTAATTCTTCTCCTTGACCACAGTCAATACAGCAGCAGATTACTTCGTAATCAAAATGTTCTTTTAACCATGGGATGATTGCTGTTGTATCAAGTCCACCTGAATATGCTAAAACTACCTTTTCTTTCATAATATATATCCTCCTAAAAAATGAATTTTCCTATCCGATAGGCATACTATACTACGATGCATGCATAAAATCAAGTACTTTTTGCATAAAAATAAAAAAAATGCATAAAAATCAAAAAATGATTGAAAAGTATGCAAACAGGTTGTATAATCATGCAAACGAAAGAGAGGAAGGAATGTGGATATGATAAAAGTAGGAATCATTGGAGCAACAGGATATGCTGGCGGCGAACTTGTTCGTATTTTAATGGGACATAAAGAAGTAGAAATAAAGTGGTATGGCTCTCGAAGTTATATTGATAAGAAATATAGTGATGTATATCGAAATCTGTTTGAGATTGTAGATGCCAAATGTATGGATGATAATATGGAAGCTTTGGCAGAACAAGTGGATGTGATTTTTACAGCAACACCACAGGGCTTATGTGCCTCTCTTATAACAGAAGAAATATTAGATAAAGTAAAAGTCATAGATTTAAGTGCTGATTTTCGTTTGAAGGATGTTGCAACTTATGAAAAATGGTATGGAATCACCCATAAACATCCGGAATTTATAGAGGAAGCGGTGTATGGTCTTTGTGAAATCAATCGAGAAGCAGTAAAGAAGGCAAGGTTGATTGCAAATCCAGGGTGCTATACAACTTGCTCTATTTTAACTATTTATCCATTGGCAAAAGAAGGATTGATAGATATGCATTCCATTATTATTGATGCAAAGTCAGGAACTTCAGGAGCAGGCAGAGGTGCAAAGGTGGATCATCTGTATTGTGAAGTAAATGAAAATATTAAGGCTTATGGAGTTGCCACACATCGTCATACACCTGAGATTGAGGAACAACTTGGATATGCATCAGGAGAGACATTTGCATTGAACTTCACACCGCATTTAGTGCCTATGAATCGAGGAATTTTGGTCACTTCCTATGCAACATTGAAAAAAGATGTAACCTATGAGGAAGTAAAAGCAGTTTATGATAAATATTATGGTACAGAAAAATTTGTCCGCGTGTTGGATGAAAATGTTTGCCCAGAGACAAAATGGGTGGAAGGAAGTAACTTTGTTGATGTGAATTTCAAAATAGATCCAAGAACAAACCGCATTATTATGATGGGAGCAATGGATAATCTAGTAAAAGGAGCAGCGGGACAGGCGGTGCAAAATATGAATTTAGCATTCGGTCTTAACGAATCAGAAGGACTAGAGCTCGTTCCAATGTTTCCTTAAAGGATGGAGTAAAATAGCATGATAAGAGTAATGACAGCAGAAGATTATGAAGCAGTATACGAGCTATGGTTAAAAATTCCAGGATTTGGGATTCGAAGTGTTGATGATTCCAAAGAAGGAGTCCAACGATTTTTAAAGCGAAATCCAACCACAAGCATTGTGGCAGAACAAGATGGAAAAATCGTAGGAAGTATTCTTTGTGGCCATGATGGAAGACGAGGATGTCTCTATCATGTCTGCGTAGACGAAGCATATCGCATGAGAGGAATCGGAAAACAGATGGTTGTAGCAGCAATGAATGCTTTGAAAGCAGAAGGGATTAACGCGGTTTCCTTGATTGCGTTTACGAAAAACAATATTGGGAATGCATTTTGGAAAGAAGTTGGATGGAAACAGCGAGAAGATTTAAACTATTACGATTTTATATTGAACGAGGAAAACATGATAGCATTTAACAAGTAGGAGGATGACAGTATGAAACAGATAGCAGGTGGCGTAACAGCAGCAAAAGGATTTGAGGCAGCAGGGATTGCAGCAGAGATTAAGTATAAAGGACGTAACGATATGGCAATCGTGTACAGTCAGGTTCCATGCAAAGCAGCTGGAACATTTACCACCAATGTGGCAAAAGCAGCACCCGTAAAATGGGATCAAAAAGTAGTAAAAGAAAGTGATGGAGCCCAAGTAATTATTGTAAATTCAGGAATTGCAAATGCTTGTACGGGGCAGGAAGGATATGGCTATTGTCAAGATACTGCTGATGTAGCAGCAAAGGCATTGGGCGTAAAGCCAGAGCACGTGTTACTTGGTTCTACAGGGGTGATTGGGAAACAACTTCCAATTGACCGCATTTGTGCTGGAGTTGAAAAATTAGCAACAGAAAAAGCAGACACAATCGAAGCAGGAAATCAAGCGGCCAAAGCAATCATGACAACAGATACTTGTGAAAAAGAAATTGCTGTGGAAATCGAAATTGATGGAACACCTGTTGTAATTGGTGGTATGGCAAAAGGTTCTGGAATGATTCATCCGAATATGTGCACTATGCTTAGTTTTATCACAACGGATGCTGCAATCACGAAAGAAGCATTGCAAAAGGCATTAAGTGATGATGTAAACGATACTTACAATATGATTTCAGTAGATGGAGATACTTCAACGAATGATACAGTGCTTGTCTTAGCAAATGGGATGGCGAAAAACTCAGAGATTACAGTAGGAACAGAAAGTTATGAAATATTTGCCAAAGCACTTCATGAAGTAAATGAATATCTTGCAAAACAGATTGCTGGTGATGGCGAAGGAGCAACTGCACTTTTTGAAGTAAATGTAGTAGGAGCAGATACAAAAGAGCAGGCAAAATTATTGAGCAAAGCGATTGCATGTTCCAACTTAACGAAAACAGCAATTGCAGGGCATGATGCAAACTGGGGACGTATTATCTGTGCAATGGGTTATTCGGGAGCAGAATTTGATCCGGAAAAAGTAGATTTATTCTTTGAAAGCGCCGCAGGCAAAATTCAAATTGCAGAAAATGGTGTTGCAGTAGATTATAGTGAAGCAAAAGCAACTGAAATTTTATCACAACCAGTAGTGATTGCTACAGCAGATGTGAAAATGGGAAAGGAAAAGGCAACTGCATGGGGATGTGATTTGACACATGGTTATATTGAAATCAATGCGGATTATAGAAGTTAGACAATTGCAAGGAGGACATCATGGATAAAAGTGTAGAAAAGTATTTGAGCAAAGCAGAAGTGTTGATTGAAGCACTTCCTTACATTCAGAGATTTAATCGAAAAATCATTGTTGTAAAATATGGCGGAAGTGCTATGGTGGATGAGGCGTTAAAACAAAGAGTCATTGAAGATGTGACACTTTTGAAATTAGTTGGATTTAAACCAATCATTGTACATGGCGGTGGAAAAGATATCAGCCGCATGATTGAGCGTGTGGGGATGACTCCAAAATTTGTAAATGGACTTCGTGTAACCGATGAAGAAACTATGGAAATTGCCGAGATGGTACTTGGAAAAGTCAATAAGAGTCTGGTGCAGTTAGTAGAATCGCATGGAGTGCGTGCTATTGGGATGAGTGGAAAAGATGGTGCACTTCTTCGTGTGAAGAAAAAATATGCAGATGGTGAAGATATTGGTTTTGTTGGAGAAGTGACTCAAGTAAATACGCAGGTATTGGAGGATTTACTTGAGAAAGATTTCTTACCAATCATTTGTCCAATCGGATTAGACGAAGATTATAATACTTATAATATCAATGCAGATGATGTGGCATGTGCAGTAGCAACTGCAATGAAAGCAGAAAAGTTAGCATTTTTAACAGATATTGAAGGGGTATACAAAGATCCACATGACCCAGAAACGTTGATTTCATCATTGACTACCCATGAAGCGGAAGAACTGATGAAAGATGGTTATATTGGAGGTGGAATGCTTCCCAAGCTACAAAACTGTATTGATGCTATCAAGCAGGGGGTGGCAAGGGTGCATATTTTAGATGGCCGTATTCCACATTGTCTATTATTGGAAATCTTTACCAACAAAGGAATTGGAACAGCAATTTTACAAGATGAGGGGGAATAAGAGAATCATGCAGAATCATTATATAGAAACAGCAGAAGCAACCTTACTTCATACCTATAATCGTTATCCAATTGTATTAGAAAAAGGAGAAGGTGTGTATCTATATGATACAGAAGGAAAATCCTATTTGGATTTTGCGGCAGGAATTGCCGTTTGTTCCTTAGGATATGGGAATCAGAGACTGCAGCATGCAATGAAAGCGCAAATGGATTCCTTACTACATACCTCGAATCTATTTTATAGTATGCCAACAGCAGAAGCAGCAAATGCATTGAAGCAAGCAGCGCAAATGGATCGTGTCTTTTTTACCAACAGTGGAACAGAAGCAATAGAAGGTGCAATCAAAGCTGCTAGAAAATATGCCTATACAAAAGGAAATGGAAGATATGAAATCATAGCAATGGAGCATTCGTTTCATGGAAGAAGTATGGGAGCATTGTCGGTAACAGGAACAGAAAAGTACCGTATGCCATTTGAACCACTATTAGGTGGTGTGCAATTTGCAACGTTTAATGATTTTGAGTCGGTAAAAGCAAAGGTAACAGATAAAACCTGCGCCATTTTGCTGGAGCCAATTCAGGGAGAAGGAGGCATTTATACTGCAGACCAAAAGTTCTTAGAACAAGTAAGAACTCTTTGCGATGAAGAAGATATTTTGCTGATTTTTGATGAGATTCAATGTGGTGTAGGGCGAACAGGAAATATGTTTGCATGGCAAGGATATGGAGTAAAACCAGATATTATGGCAATGGCAAAAGCCATTGGAAATGGTGTTCCAGTAGGAGCCTTTGCTATGACAGAACGTGTGGCAAAGGATTCGCTGCAACCTGGAGACCATGGGACTACTTATGGAGGAAATCCGTTTGTCTGTGCGGCTGTAAAAGAAGTGCTTGCAATCATGGAGGAAGAACAGATTGTGGCACATGTGAGAGAGATTTCGGGCTATTTAGAAACCTGTTTGGATGCATTGATAGCAAGATGTCCTGTCATAGAAACAAGACGTGGAAAAGGATTGATGCAGGGCTTGGTATTAACAAAGCCTGTAGGTGAAGTAATTACAAAAGCACTTGAAGAAGGCTTGATTGTGATTTCTGCAGGCGGTAATGTGTTACGTTTGGTACCACCTTTGATTATTCAAAAGGAACATGTAGATGAAATGATTTACAAACTAGAAAAAGCATTGCAATCGTAGCGAATATAACCCAATCATTTGGATATACTAGGATTAGGAAAATCTTAGGAGGATAACAAATGATTGGGTTTTTAATTGCATGTGTTTCAGGTGCGTTGATGAGCATACAAGGTGTTTTTAACACACAAGTAACTAAGGAAGCGGGCATGTGGGTTTCTAATGGATGGGTACAATTTTCTGCATTTCTTGTTTGCGTAGCTGCGTGGTTTGTGATGGGGCGAGATTCCATCAGTGCGCTTATGGATGTAGAGCCAAAGTACATGCTGCTTGGCGGTGTGATGGGGGCAGGAATTACATGGACGGTAATCAAAAGTATCGGAAGCCTAGGTCCAGCAAAAGCAACATTATTGATTGTAACGACGCAATTAACAGTATCGTATCTGATTGAGTTATTTGGATTATTTGGAATGGATAAAACTCCATTTGCATGGAAAAAACTAATTGGTTTGGGGATTGCTGTAGCAGGAATCATTCTGTTTCAATGGGATTGATTGCTGCTGAGTAATTTCAAACCAACATATAAAACAGCAGCATCTTTAAAGTGACGAGGGTTATAGCCAGTTACTTTTGCGATTTTATCGAGTTGATATTGCAACGTATTTTTGTGAATATATAATTGTGTGGCAGTTTCTTTTAAGGACATATTGTTGTAAAAATATGTCTTTAAAATTTTCTGTTCCTGTTCTGTAATCTTTAAAATTGTCTTATCTAAGAATAATTTCTGTATATCTGTAGTTGTATTTCCCAAAAGAATTTCCAAATCTAATAAGTCAAAGATTGCTAAAGACTCATTTGCAAATAAACTGTTTGCAGCAATTTTAGCAGATTGATAAGACAAATATTGTCGTGAAAGTGGATGTATATTCCCAATACCGATTTTTAAAAGTGGTGAGTTCTTTTTGCCAAGTTCTTCAAATGCATATAACCATTGTTCTAATTTGTTTGGCTCAAGAAATAAAATATACTCATTTGGATAATTAAAAGTATATAAAGGAGAGCCGGTGTTTTCAAAGGTACGATAAATATATTGTTCTATCATAGACAAATTAGAGGGATGATAACGAGAATCTAATTTAATCAAAATCGTCTGATATTCTGTATCGAGTGATATATGGTATTTTCCTAAAAAGGTCTTTAAATATTCAGGATTTATATATTCGCGGAAAATAATCGAGCGAATCATATGGTTTAATTGTGTTTTCTTTGTATGCTCATGAATTTCCAATTCGTGTTCACGAAGCAATAATGTTGTAATCTTTTGAGCAAGATAGGCATATTTACGAACGTCCTCAGGAACACCGCTGATTCCAATAACAGCACTGACATCGCCGTTATAGACAAAAGGAATATTTACACCTTTTCTTGTTCCGAGATAACAGTCATCAATAGTTACCTCGATGGTGTTTCCTGTTTTTATTACTTGAAGTCCGATTTCATGAAAATCTCCAATACGCTTCGCATCAGTGCTTGCAAAAATAATTCCTTTTGTATCAATAAAATTTATATCATGTGAACAGACATCTTTTACAGCTTCTACAATTTGCTGTGCAACATCCTGTTTGATTGACAATCCCATAACGATACCTCCTATGAAAATATGTGTTATATATAACAAAAATTAATTAAAAAAATCAATAGATAAATATTAGATAGAACATATTAAAGTAAATAGAAGAATGATAATATGTTAAAAGATTAACGGAAAGGAGTTCGGAAATGAAAGCAGTAATAGCAATTGACTCATTAAAGGGAAGTTTATCTTCTTTGGAAGCAGGAGATGCAATAAAAAGTGGGATTTTGAAAGTAATGCCAGAAGCAGATGTGTGTATACGTCCACTTGCAGATGGAGGAGAAGGCACAGTAGAAGCACTTGCATTAGGTATGGGTGGAACATTAGAAAACATATCCGTAACAGGCCCTCTTGGAGAAAAAGTAGATTGTGTTTATGGTGTGATACAGGAAAGTAAAACTGCGATTATTGAAATGTCTGGAGCAGCAGGAATCACACTCGTTCCAGAAACTGCCAGAAATCCATTACATACGACAACTTATGGCGTAGGAGAAGTCATAAAGGATGCCATAAATAAAGGATGTCGTCACTTTATTGTTGGTATTGGAGGAAGTGCAACAAATGATGGAGGCGTTGGAATGCTTCAAGCATTGGGATACGGAATGCTTGATAAAGATGGTATTCAAGTTCCTGCAGGAGCAAAAGGTCTGGAAAAATTAGTACATATTACAGACGATCAGGTAATTCCAGAATTGAAGGAATGTACTTTTAAGGTAGCATGTGATGTAACCAATCCATTATGTGGAGAATTTGGCTGCAGTGCAATTTTTGGACCACAAAAGGGAGCAACGAAAGAAATGATTCAAGATATGGATCAATGGCTTTCTAATTACGCAAAAATCACAGCTAAAAAATATGAAAAAGCAGATGCGAAGCAACCTGGAACAGGAGCAGCAGGTGGTTTGGGATTTGCATTTTTAGCGTATACAAATGCAGTATTGGAATCGGGAATTCAAATTGTTTTAGAAGAAACAAAATTGGAAAAATATGTACAAGAGGCAGATATCGTAATTACAGGAGAAGGCAGATTAGACGGACAAACTGTGTTTGGAAAGGCACCAATCGGTGTGGCAAAAATTGCTAAGAAGCATCACAAACCTGTGATTGCATTTTCAGGAGCAGTAACGAAAGATGCTGTGGCATGTAATGAACATGGAATAGATGCATTTTTCCCAATTCTTCGAAGCGTTCAAACATTAGAAGAAGCGATGGATTCTTCTGTTGCAAGAGAAAACATGATTGCTACAGTGGAACAAGTATTTCGATTAATAAAGATAAATACAAACATTGTAAAATAGTGGTTGTATTTTGAAATGCAATTGGATAAAATAAGAAATATCTTAGTATAGAGGGGCATCTGTAGTAAAAAACTACGGAGGGAAATATGCAAAAGATACTAGTATTTATAATGATTGTATGCCTGTTTGGTTGTCAGAAAGAAGATGTTTCCACACTCGAAAGTGTATCAGTAGAGGCGGAAACGGAGGATGTGAGCACGAAGATTTATGTGCATGTATGTGGTGCTGTAAGGAATCCAGGCGTGTACGAATTTGTGAGTGGGAGCCGCATTTATGAAGCAATCGAAGAAGCGGGAGGATTTACAGAGGAAGCTGCAACTTCGCAAGTAAATCAAGCACAGGTATTAGAAGATGAGATGCGTCTTTATATTCCAAGGATAGACGAATTGACAAGTCAATCAACAGAGGAAAATGGGAAGGTCAATCTGAATACAGCTTCTGAAGAACAGTTGATGACATTGCCAGGAATTGGAGAAGCAAAGGCGAAAAGTATCGTAACTTACAGAGAAAAGCATGGTGGATTCAAAAAGATTGAAGATATCATGGAGATTTCTGGTATTAAAGAGGCGCTCTTTCAAAAGATAGAAGATTTAATTACAGTGTAGCAAGGGAGATAATTATGAACAAGAGGGTATTGGTTGTAGACGATGAAAAACTGATTGTAAAAGGAATTCGTTTTAGTTTATTGCAAGATGAGCTAGAAGTGGATTGTGCATATGATGGAGAAGAAGCATTGGAAATGGCGAAAGCAAATGCATATGATTTGATTTTACTTGATGTAATGCTTCCAAAGATGGATGGATTTGAAGTATGCCAACAGATTCGTGAATTTTCTGATGTGCCAATCATCATGTTAACTGCAAAAGGGGATGACATGGATAAGATTCTTGGCCTTGAATATGGTGCGGATGATTATATTACAAAACCATTTAACATTTTAGAATTGAAAGCAAGAATCAAGGCAATCATGCGTCGTACTGGCAAGAAAGAAGAACCAGTAAAACCTAGCAATATCCTTGAAAAGAATGGCATGAAGATTGATCGCGAAAGCAGACGTGTATTTATAGATGAAAAAGAAATCAATCTTACAGCAAAAGAGTTTGACTTGTTAGAGCTTTTGGCAACAAATCCAGATAAAGTATACGGACGTGATAAATTGTTAAATCTCGTATGGGGATATGAATATCCAGGCGATGCAAGAACAGTAGACGTACATATCCGTAGATTAAGAGAAAAGATAGAAAAGCTTCCTAGCGAACCGAAATATGTCTATACAAAGTGGGGAGTTGGTTATTATTTTAAAGGCTAAGTTTCAAGTAAAAGATAAAATATGGAAAAGTTTACGTTTTCGAATTGTGGTGCTGCTTATTTTAATAAGCAGCATACCTTGTTTTGCCATAGAAAGTGTTATCTTAAAAAGTTATGAAGAACGTTCCGTAAGCTGGCGTATTGCAGAGATTCAGAATCAATGCATTATCTTGGCAAATCAGTTGGCAATGACAGATTATCTAGATGCACCAATTTCAGAAGTGTTAGATGCAGAAATGTCACAGCTTGCCAATATTTATGATGGGCGTGTTCTTGTGGTAGATGAGGAATACAAGATTGTAAAAGATACGCTTGGTATGGACGAAGGAAAGACGACAACTGCACCAGATGTAATCACTTGTTTTTCCGGAAAGAGTACGAACTATTATGATGCAACTGCAAAGTATATTGACATAACTGTTCCAATTACATCTACAGATGCAAAAGCAAAAGAAGTACAAGGTGTGATTTTGGTAAGTGTTTCAACAGGTGTAATCCATGATACGCTGGATGAAATGAAACACAAATCAAGTATTTTATTAACCGTATTTATGATAGTGCTTGTAATTGCAGGAACATTCTTGGTGTCACAAATGTTGAAGCCATTCAACAAAATTGTAAAAGGGATTGAAAATGTAACAGAAGGCTATGACAATGGTAATTTGCAGGTAGACACGTACACTGAGACGAAAAACATTTCAGAGACGTTTAATAAATTATTGAGTCGCATGAAAGTATTGGATCAATCCAGACAAGAGTTTGTGTCGAATGTGTCACATGAATTAAAGACACCACTTACATCTATGAAAGTATTGGCGGATTCTCTGCTTGCGCAGGAAGATGTGCCAGTGGAATTATATAAAGAGTTCATGGGAGATATTACAGAGGAAATAGAACGAGAAAATAAGATCATCAACGATTTATTATCCCTTGTAAAGATGGACAAGACAGCTTCGGATCTGAATGTAAAATCAGAAAATATCAATGAGTTGGTAGAGCGTATTTTAAAACGGTTAAGACCAATTGCTGCGCTTCGCAATGTAGAAGTTGTGTTTGAAAGTTTTAGACCAGTTACTGCAGAAGTGGACGAAGTGAAGTTCTCGTTAGCTATTTCAAATCTAGTAGAAAATGCAATTAAGTATAATAAAGAAAATGGATGGATCAATGTGTCGCTGAATGCAGACCATAAATATTTCTATATTAAAGTAGCAGACTCTGGTATGGGGATTCCAGAAGAATCTTTAGATCATATTTTTGAGCGTTTCTATCGAGTAGACAAGTCGCACTCAAGAGAAATTGGTGGTACAGGATTAGGACTTGCAATTGCCAGAAATGCGATTGTAATGCACCGTGGTGCTGTGAAAGTACATAGTGAATTAGGTGTGGGAACTACTTTTACGGTACGTGTACCATTGAATTATATTGCGTAAAGAAATGAGGCGAAATATGAAAAAGAGAATAATACTGATTTTAAGTGTTCTTCTTCTGTTTCTTATGGCAGGATGTAGAGATACCAAAGAAGAAAAAACAGAAATTGATGTATATTATGTCAATATGGAAGGAAACACGCTTACACCTAAGAAGAGTGCGTGTGCTGAAATAGAAGAAGCATTTGAATTGTTGAAAAAACCAAAAGATATATCAGAAGTACAATCGGTCATTCCAAAAGAAGTTGAGTTGGAAAAGTATGTACTAAAAAATCGTAATTTGAATCTGTATTTTAATAAAGCTTATCGCGAAATGAGTAAAAGTACAGAGGTACTAATGCGAGCAGGTATTGTACAAACAATGGTTCAGTTAGATGGAATTGACTTTGTTACATTTTATATCGAAGATGAACTGCTTCGAGATGGAGATGGAGTAGTTGTTGGTATGATGCGTTCAGAAGATTTTGTGCAAAGCACAGGTTCTTCTGTAAATTCTTATCTTACATCAGATTTGAAACTCTATTTTTCGAGTACAGATGGTGTGAAATTGAAGGCTGTTAAGAAAAACAACATTCACTATAATCCAAATACAGCAATGGAAAAATTAGTTGTAGAGCAGTTGATGAAAGGAACAAACGCAAATGGATGCAATTCTACGATTCCACAGACAACAAAGTTGTTAGGGGTTTCGGTGAAGGAAGGAATCTGTTATGTGAATTTTGATTCCCAGTTTTTAAATGGTGGTTATGATCAATCACCAGAAGTTACCATCTATTCCATCGTGAATTCGGTGATAGAAAATGGAAGTGTAGCAAAAGTACAGATTTCTGTAGATGGTACAAGTGATATTGTATACAAAAATAAAGTGGATTTAAGCAAACCACTGGAATTTCAAGAAGAGTTAATAGAGGAGCAAAATGAAAAATAGACCATTAGCAAGTATATGCTTCCTCTTTTTGCTCATACAAACAATCTTAGTGATACAAAGCGGGCAAGAGAAATGTTTGTCCGCTTCTCGTATCTTTCTAGAAAAAGAAAATCAAAAGATATTAGTGACAGGAGAAGTATATCAAAAGTCACACACATCAAAAGTTCAAGTTTTATATCTAAAAAATAATTCTATAAATCATTCCAAACTTA
Organism: uncultured Faecalimonas sp.; assembly: GCA_964540565.1. Taxonomy (GTDB): domain Bacteria; phylum Bacillota; class Clostridia; order Lachnospirales; family Lachnospiraceae; genus Faecalimonas. Next base: position 4,706 of record CAZINB010000010.1, on the reverse strand, counting down.
TAATCTATGATGACACATTTACGGAGGTTCCAATCGGGAAAACGATTTCTTTGTATGGAAAAGTTTCTACCTTCGATACAGCGCACAATCCAGGGAATTTTGACCAACAGATGTATTATGCAAAGCAGGATATCTATGCTTCTGTTTGGTGTGAAGAAATTGTGGATATCTCGGGAAAAACAGATTGGCTTAGAGAATATCTTTATCGTTTTAAGATGAAATGGGCTGAGCAGATACAAGCGGTTATGGGAGAAGAGAATGGTGGGATTCTGTGTGCAATGTTATTGGCAGATAAAAGTGATATGGATCCAGATACAAAGGAATTGTATCAAAAGAGTGGAATTAGTCATGTTTTAGCTATTTCTGGACTTCATATTTCTTTCATTGGTATAGGCGTTTATCAGCTTATTCGAAAAACAGGATTCTCATATGCAATATCCGGAATAATCGGGATATTTATTTTATCTTTGTATGTAATGATGATAGGATTTTCCGTATCCGTATTACGTGCATTTATTATGCTGCTTTTTAAAATTGGTGCGGATATGTGTGGACGAGTCTATGACTTGATCACAGCACTTGCAGTCGCAGCTGCAATTACCATTGCATATCAACCGTTGTATGTACAAGATGCAGGATTTCTCTTATCTTATGGTGCGATTTTAGGAATTGTAGGGGTGGGACCAGCACTTGAAAAAGTATTCCCAACGAAGAAGAAATGGTTACAGGGTTGGTATGCCAGTATTGGAGTCAATGTGTTTTTATTTCCGATTCTATTATGGTTTTATTACGAAATTCCATTGTATGCGTTTTTCTTAAATTTATTTGTGATTCCGCTTATGAGTTGGGTGCTTGGACTCGGAATGTTCGGCAGTCTCTTGGGTGTGTTTTGGAAAGACGGCAGTTGGATTTTATTAAAAGGCTGTTCCATTTTACTAAGTACATTTGAAATAGGGAGTCAGATAACAAGCCGGTTACCGTTATCTCGAATTGTTTTTGGGAAGCCATCTGGGTGGTCGGTGATGCTGTATTATATGTTTTTGGGAGCGTTGATTTTAGGTGTTGAAAAATTTAAGAAAAAACAGAGCGTAATAGCAGTGTTGTATGGAATCGTCCTTCTTTGTATGATCTATCATCCAAATGGAAAGTTACAGATTACAATGTTAGATGTAGGACAAGGAGATGGCATTTATATGGAAGGGCCTACTGGAACCGATTATTTTATTGATGGAGGCAGTAGTGATGTGGAATCCGTAGGCAAGTATAGAATAGAGCCTTGCTTGAAGTCATTTGGAGTAGGAAGTTTGGACTATGTTTTTATTTCTCATGGAGATGGAGATCATTATTCGGGAATCAAAGAAATGTTAGAACGGCAAGAATATGGTGTTCGTATAAAAAATCTGGTATTACCGGTGCATTTTAGAGAAAATGAGGCTTTGGTTGAATTAGCACAATTGGCTCAAAAGTACCATACAAATGTATGGACCATGAATGCAGGGAAAGTGATAACGGAAGGAACGCTGCGGATAACTTGTATACAGCCAGAAGTAGGAGAAAAAACGTTGGAAGATAATGCAGGTTCTATGGTGTTGGATGTACGGTATGGAGCGTTTTCGATGCTGATGACAGGTGATGTGGAAGCAGAGGGGGAAGAAATGTTAACACAGAAGTTAAAAGGAAAGCAAAGCTATGATGTTTTGAAAGTAGCACATCACGGTTCTAAAAACTCTACAAGTGAGGCGTTTTTACAAGTAGTAAAACCACAAGTTGCTTGGATATCAGCAGGAGAAGAGAATCGATATGGACATCCCCATGAAGAAGTATTGGAACGTTTGAAAAAGATCGGCTGTAATATACAGCGGACAGATGAAAGTGGAGCAATCACGTTGAGAATAGATTGACATTTTCTGTTTCGCCATTTAGACTATGGATGAGTATGCAAAGAAAGGGAAGTAGGACATGAAAAGTCTAATAGAAGATTTAAAAACAGGACAATTTAGCAAAATCTATCTCTTATATGGAGAGGAAGCATATTTAAAAAAGCAGTATAAGGAAAAACTTCGAAATGCCATGCTTTCACCAGATGATACGATGAACTTCGCCTATTATGAAGGAAAAGGAATCAATGTGAAGGAAGTGATTGATTTAGCAGAGACACTACCATTTTTTGCAGAACGCAGATTGATTATAATAGAAGATTCAGGATTCTTCAAAAATGCATCGCCAGAGCTGGCTGACTACATCAAGGAGTTACCAGAAACTACATCCATGATTTTTGTGGAAAATGAGATTGATAAACGTGGAAAACTGTATAAGGCAGTGAAAAGTTGTGGGCGTGTTGTGGAACTAGGACGACAAGATGAACATACCTTGATTCGTTGGATTGCTGGAAATGTAAAAAGAGAAGAAAAGCAGATTCGGGAACAGACCATTCGATATTTCCTTGAAAAAGTAGGAACAGATATGGAAAATATCCAAAGAGAATTGGAAAAACTGTTTTGCTATACATTAGGGAAAGAGATTATTACAGAGGAAGACATAGAGGAAATTTGTACGACGCAGATTACCAATCAGATTTTTGATATGGTAAATGCAGTTGCAGAAAAGCAACAAAAGAAAGCACTTGACTATTATTATGATTTGATTGCACTGAAGGAACCACCTATGCGTATTTTGTTTTTGCTGACCAGACAGTTTAAACTACTTTTGGAAGTAAAAACGATGGATAAATTAGGAATGGCTCGCAAAGAAATTGGTGAAAAAGCAGGACTGATGCCATTTGTTGTAGGGAAGTATCAAACACAGGCAAGAGCATTTACAGAAAAAGAGTTGCGTGGAATTGTGGAAGAAAGTGTGGAAATTGAGCAGGCTGTAAAAACAGGGCGACTTACTGATTCGCTGGGAGTGGAACTGTTTATTATGAAATATTCCGCAAAGCAGTAAAAAATTAGTAGAATCTGGGATGGAAATCAGTTATAATATTACACAGCAAATTTATGGAGGAAAAAAAGTGTCAAGAATAGATCAAAGTAAAATTCGAAATTTTTGTATTATCGCACATATTGACCATGGGAAATCAACACTTGCAGACCGTATTATCGAAAAGACTGGTTTACTTACAAGTCGTGAGATGCAGGCACAAGTATTAGATAACATGGAATTAGAACGTGAGCGTGGAATTACGATCAAAGCGCAAGCGGTGCGTATTGTATATAAAGCAAATGATGGGGAAGAGTATATTTTCAATTTAATTGATACTCCAGGCCATGTGGATTTCAACTACGAAGTTTCACGAAGCTTAGCTGCTTGCGATGGAGCCATTCTTGTAGTGGATGCAGCACAAGGGGTAGAAGCACAAACATTAGCAAATGTATATTTGGCATTGGATCATGACTTAGACGTTATGCCAGTTATCAATAAAATTGACTTACCAAGTGCAGAACCAGAACGTGTTATTGAAGAAATTGAAGATGTAATTGGAATTGAAGCAGAAGATGCTCCACGTATTTCTGCAAAAGTAGGTTTAAATATTGAAGATGTATTAGAACAAATTGTAGAAAAGATTCCAGCACCAACAGGAGACCCAGAAGCTCCGCTTCAAGCATTGATTTTCGACTCTTTGTATGACTCTTACAAAGGTGTTATTGTATTTTGCAGAGTCAAAGAAGGAAGTATCCGCAAAGGGACTACTATGAAAATGATGGCAACTGGTGCAACTGCAGAAGTTGTAGAAGTTGGATATTTTGGTGCAGGACAATTTATTCCATGCGAAGAATTGTCAGCAGGTATGGTAGGATATGTAACAGCCAGCCTTAAAAATGTGAAAGATACACGTGTAGGGGATACAATCACAGATGCAAATAGACCATGTGAAAAGCCACTTCCAGGTTATAAGAAAGTACAACCTATGGTGTACTGTGGAATGTATCCAGCAGATGGTTCGAAGTATCAAGATTTGCGTGATGCGTTAGAAAAACTACAATTAAATGATGCTGCGTTGCAATTTGAACCAGAAACATCTATTGCCTTAGGATTTGGTTTCCGTTGTGGGTTCTTAGGATTGTTACATTTGGAAATTATCCAAGAACGTTTGGAAAGAGAATATAATCTAGATTTAGTAACAACAGCTCCAGGGGTAGTTTATAAGGTGCATAAGACAAATGGTGAAGTAATTGAACTTACAAACCCTTCGAACTTACCAGAGCCTACTGAAATTGATTACATGGAAGAACCAATGGTAAAAGCAGAAATCATGGTAACTTCAGAATTTATCGGAGCAATCATGGATCTATGTCAAGAACGCCGTGGTATTTATCAAGGAATGGAATACATTGAAGAAACAAGAGCGGTGCTTCATTATCATTTACCATTGAATGAAATCATTTATGATTTCTTTGATGCGTTAAAATCTCGTTCAAGAGGATATGCTTCATTCGATTATGAAATGTTAGGATATGTAAAATCTGAACTTGTGAAATTAGATATTCTTATTAATAAAGAAGAAGTGGATGCGTTATCGTTTATTGTATTCTCAGGAAGCGCTTATGAACGTGGACGTAAAATGTGTGAAAAATTAAAAGATGAAATTCCAAGACATTTATTTGAAATTCCAATTCAAGCAGCAGTAGGAAGCAAAGTAATTGCCAGAGAAACGGTAAAAGCTATGCGTAAAGACGTTCTTGCAAAATGTTATGGTGGTGATATTT
>CAZINB010000009.1:0-63299 GCA_964540565.1 uncultured Faecalimonas sp. | reverse complement strand
AGAGCACTTGACTTTTAATCAAGTTGTCCGGGGTTCGAATCCCCGATGCTTCACTAAAGTAAGGAAGACTTAAGATAAGTTTTCCTTTTTTTGTGTATTTAAAAGTTGTATAATACCGATATATACGAAAGGAGGTTTTTACTATGAATAAAGGTAAAAATTTATTTTGGGGAATTCTTTTAATTGTCGTAGGATGTATTTGGGGAACAAATATTTTAGGAATTACAGATATCGATATTTTATTTGATGGATGGTGGACATTATTTATCATTTTGCCTTGTTTACATGGTTTAGTTACAGAATATGATAAGATGGGAAATTTCATCGGATTAGTGATTGGGATTCTCCTGCTATTGTCATGTCAGGATATTGTAAATTTAAGTACTATTTGGAAATTAATTTTCCCATTTATCGTAGTTATGATCGGTGTGAAACTTCTGTTTAAAGATGTGTTTCAGAAAGATTTTCGAAGAGTAAAAGAAACATTGAGTAAAAATGGAGTTCATTTAAAAGAGCATGCAGCTGTTTTTAGTGGAATGAATATTGATTATTCTAACGAAACATTTGATGGAGCAGACTTGAATGCAATTTTTGGTAGTTTGCATTGTGATTTAAGAAGAGCAGTATTTACTGATAATTGCGTCATAAAAGTAAGCAGTGTATTTGGTGGAATTGATCTTTTCGTGCCAGAAGATGTAGATGTAAAAGTTTCAGTGACATGTTTGTTTGGCGGGGTTTCAGATAAGCGAGTAAGAAAGAATGCTGGAAATCGTACTACATTGTATATCGAAGGAATGGCTTTATTTGGAGGAGTTGATATTAAATGACAACATTGCAAAGATGCATAAAATACGGAGCAATTACATTTGCTATATTTTTAATTGTAAGCATTTTTTCAGGAATTCTAGGTGTGCTTGGAATATTTGCAGGAGTTGAAAAATTAACCGACGATAAGCCGATGGAAGGAATTACTTTTAAGGAAGATGATATTTATGATTTAGATATTGATTTGTCTGCGGTCGATTTTGTAATCCGAGTGGGTGATACGTTTTCTGTAGAAAACTTGGATGAAAATATAGAATGTTACGTGGATGATCATACGCTTGTGATTGAAGAAAAAGGAATATTTCACACGGATAATACAAGAAAAGTTGTGTTAGAAGTTCCGGCAGATGTTACTTTCAAGGAAGTTGAGATTAATGGAGGAGCTGGAAAAATAGAAATTCAACGATTATATACAGATAAATTAGAGATTGATATGGGCGTTGGAAATGTGGAAATTTGTACTGCAGTAAATCAAACATGTGATATTGATATGGGTGTCGGAAATTTGGAAATGACATTATTAGGTACAGTAGATGATTATACCATCGATTTGGATAAAGGAGTTGGAATTGCCAAATTAAATGGAAAAGAAATGAAGAATGATGCCATTTACGGAAATGGAGATTGCCAGGTTGAGATTGATGGTGGCGTTGGAAAAATTGATTTAATAATAGAAGAAGGTCAGATGTTATAGTAAAAAAGTAGTCCCGAGGGACTACTTTTTATAATTCTTTTGTAAGGTGACGAAGTGTGATTGCACCTACTGCGTTACCTAATGTAATTACAAGAAGTGGAACAATATAAGCTCCGATTGGTTTTACAATACCAAAGTAGTACATATCTGCAATACAGTGTTCAAATCCGCAAAGGATGAATACTGCTACACAAAGGAAAATTGCGATAGCACCTAAGATATTTGGTTGTACTTTAAATACTGCATAAGCAGTGTACATCATAACACCACAGAAAATACCTAAGATAAATAAACTTGGATATGAATCAGCTAATTTTATGTCAGCATAATGATTTGCATGATCAACTAATGTATCGCCGATGCGGGTTTGTTTCATTAAAAATGCGATAAAGTTGATACCGATAAAGTTACCAACATAAGTAATTAGGATGTCTTGATATGTGTCTTTTGCCAAATAACCGATTTTACCTGTAAATAGGTTTAAACCTAAAATGATGATTGTAAAAAGTCCAAGGCCAAATAGGAAAGCACCAACCACTTTATTTTCAACATAAAGATTGATTGTGCAACCAATTCCAATGTACATACCTGCTAAAAGTGCCTTTTTAAATGTTAATAATTGTTTCATAGTATTCCTCTTTTCTAAACCCATGCCATTATAACACTATATGGGAGAAAAAGGAATTATTAATTTTCGATAAAAAGTAGTTGATATAGATATTTTTTTAATGTATAATACTCGGGATGAAAAGAAGACTGAAAACTAGGAGGGAATAAAAATGTCACATCGTACAGATATTAAAAAAGTATTGATTATTGGTTCGGGTCCTATTATTATTGGACAAGCATGTGAATTTGACTATTCAGGAACTCAAGCGTGTAAAGCTCTTAAAAAATTAGGTTATGAAATCGTGTTAGTGAACTCTAATCCTGCTACTATTATGACAGACCCTGAGATTGCTGACGTTACTTATATTGAACCACTTAATGTGGATCGCATTGAGAGAATCATTGCGAAGGAGAGACCAGATGCATTATTGCCAAATTTAGGAGGGCAGTCTGGTCTTAATTTATGTTCAGAATTAGCAGAAGCGGGTGTTTTAGAAAAATACAACGTGGAAGTAATCGGTGTCCAAGTAGATGCAATTGAAAGAGGAGAAGATAGAATCGAATTCAAAAAGACAATGGATAGTCTTGGAATTGAAATGGCAAGATCAGAAGTTGCTTACACAGTAGAAGAAGCGCTTGCAATTGCAGATGAATTAGGATATCCAGTAGTTCTTCGTCCAGCATATACAATGGGTGGCGCTGGCGGCGGCCTTGTTTATAATGTAGAAGAATTAAAGACAGTATGTGCACGTGGTCTTCAAGCTAGTTTAGTAGGACAAGTACTAGTAGAAGAATCTATTTTAGGATGGGAAGAATTAGAATTAGAAGTTGTACGTGATCAAGAAGGTAATATGATCACAGTATGTTTCATTGAAAATATTGACCCTCTTGGTGTTCATACAGGAGACTCATTCTGTTCAGCTCCAATGCTTACAATCTCAGAAGAAGTGCAACAACGTTTACAAGAAAAATCCCACAAGGTAGTTGATTCTGTTCAAGTAATCGGTGGATGTAACGTTCAGTGGGCACATGATCCAAAAACTGATAGAGATATTATTATCGAAATCAATCCAAGAACATCTCGTTCATCAGCCCTTGCCTCAAAGGCAACAGGTTTCCCTATTGCTTTAATTTCAGCAATGTTAGCTTCTGGTTTAACATTAAAAGATATTCCATGCGGTAAATATGGAACACTTGATAAATATGTTCCAAATGGAGATTACATCGTAGTAAAATTTGCTCGTTGGGCATTTGAAAAATTCAAAGGTGTAGAAGATAAATTAGGTACTCAAATGCGCGCCGTAGGTGAAGTAATGAGTATTGGTAAAACATATAAAGAAGCATTCCAAAAAGCAATTCGAAGCTTAGAAACAGGTCGCTATGGTCTTGGAAATGCAAAAGATTTTGGACAAAAAACAAAAGATGAATTACTTAAAATGTTAGTAACTCCTTCTAGTGAACGTCATTTCATTATGTATGAAGCACTTCGCAAAGGTGCAACAGTGGAAGAAATTCACGAATTAACAAAAGTAAAAGCTTGGTTTATCGAACAAATGCAAGAATTAGTGGAAGAAGAAGAAGCACTTGCTGCAAACAAAGGAAGCATGCCTTCAGATGAAGCTTTAATTTCAGCAAAGAAAAATGGATTTGCAGATAAGTATTTGAGCCAAATCTTAGAAGTATCTGAAGATGAAATCAGAGAAAAGAGAATTGCACTTGGTGTAGAAGAAGCTTGGGAACCAGTACATGTTAGTGGTACAGAAGATAAAGCTTATTACTACTCAACATACAATGCAGAAGACAAAAATCCAGTTACAGAGGACAAACCAAAAGTAATGATTCTTGGCGGTGGACCTAATAGAATTGGACAAGGTATCGAATTTGACTATTGCTGTGTACATGCATCTCTTGCATTAAAAGAATTAGGATTTGAAACAATTATTGTAAACTGTAATCCAGAAACAGTTTCAACAGACTATGATACATCAGACAAATTGTATTTTGAACCACTTACATTAGAAGATGTACTTAGCATTTATAAGAAAGAAAAACCAGTTGGTGTAATTGCTCAATTTGGTGGACAAACACCATTAAATCTTGCAGCAGCCCTTGAAAAGAATGGTGTTAAGATCCTTGGTACTGCACCAGCAGTTATTGATCTTGCAGAAGATAGAGATTTATTCCGTGAAATGATGGAAAAATTAGAAATTCCAATGCCAGAATCAGGAATGGCTGTTAACGTGGAAGAAGCAGTTGCAATTGCAAATGAAATCGGATATCCAGTTATGGTTCGTCCTTCATACGTACTTGGTGGACGTGGAATGGAAGTTGTGTATGACGAAGAAAATCTTACAAAATACATGAATGCAGCTGTAGGGGTAACACCAGACAGACCAATCTTGATTGACCGTTTCTTAAATCATGCATTGGAATGTGAAGCAGATGCAATCAGTGATGGAAAACATGCATTTGTACCTGCTGTTATGGAACATATCGAGCTTGCAGGTGTGCATTCAGGGGACTCTGCTTGCGTAATTCCATCAAGACATATTTCAGAAGAAAATGTAAAAACAATCAAGGAATATACAAGAAAAATTGCAGAAGAAATGGGCGTAAAAGGTCTTATGAACATGCAATATGCAATTGAAAATGGAAAGGTATATGTGTTAGAAGCAAACCCAAGAGCATCTAGAACAGTGCCACTTGTTTCTAAAGTATGTAACATCCGTATGGTTCCACTTGCAATTGATATTGTAACTTCAGAATTAACAGGAAGAACATCTCCAGTTCCAACATTAAAAGAACGTGAAATTCCTTATTACGGTGTAAAAGAAGCAGTATTCCCATTCAATATGTTCCAAGAAGTTGACCCTATTTTAGGACCTGAAATGCGTTCTACAGGTGAAGTACTTGGATTATCAAAATATTATGGAGAAGCATTCTTCAAAGCACAAGAAGCAACACAAACAAAATTGCCATTAAACGGAACTGTTTTAATCTCAGTTAGCGACAAAGATAAAGAAGAAGTAATCGAAGTTGCAAGAGATTTTGTTGCATCAGGATTTAGAATTCTTGCAACAAAAGGTACACAAGCAACTTTAGCACAAGCAGGTATTGTGTCAGAATTTGTTTACAAATTAAATGAAGGAAGACCAAATATCAATGACTTGATTACAAATGGAAAAATTGATTTGATCATTAATACACCAGTAGGTGCAGATGAACAAAGAGATGATAGCTACCTTCGTAAAGCAGCAATCAAGAAAAAAATTCCATATATTACTACAATGGCAGGAGCAAAAGCAACAGCAAGTGGTATTGAATCTATGAATAAACCAGGCTGTGGCGATGTGAAATCTTTACAAGAATTACATAAAGAAATCATTGAAAAATAGTAGTATAAAAAAACTCCCATTTGGGAGTTTTTTTATTGCTTCAAGTTATGATACAATAGGGAGTAATAATATGGCGAGGATAAAAAAATGAGCAAGATTTTTTATATAATGGGGAAAAGCGCATCTGGAAAAGATACCATATTTAAGAAGGTAAAAGAAAAGATGCCAGAGCTAAAAACGATTGTAATCTATACGACACGTCCAATTCGTGAAGGGGAAACAGAAGGAGTAGAATATCATTTTGTAGATGACCTGAAATGTAAGGAATTGGAAGAGGAAGGTAAGATAATCGAACTTCGTGCGTATGATACGGTACATGGTATTTGGAAATATTTTACAGTAGATGATGGTCAGTTTGATGCAGATGAAAATTATATTGCGATAGGAACATTAGAATCATATCGAGATATGAGAAATTATTTGGGAGCAGAAAAATTAGTTCCAGTGTATATCGAAGTAGAAGATGGTGTTCGATTGGAACGTGCTTTGAAAAGAGAACAAGCACAGAAAGAGCCAAAATATGAAGAGCTATGCCGCAGATTTCTTGCAGATGCAGTAGATTTTTCCGTGGATAAGTTAGAGGAAGTGGGGATAACTTCTCGATTTTTAAACCAAGATATGGATAAATGCATTGAGGAAATTATACTATTTATTCGTAAGAATTTATGATATACTAAAGTGATAAGAACGAGATAAGGAAGGTGATGACAATGAGCGGATTCAAAGACGTTGTTGGGCACAGAGAAATCATTCAATACATGCAAAGTGCAGTGGAGCAACAAAAAGTTTCTCATGCATATATTTTGAATGGAGAAAGAGGCGCTGGTAAAAAATTATTAGCAAATTTATTTGCGATGACATTACAGTGTGAGTCTGGAAAGTCAGAACCTTGTGGTGAATGTAAATCTTGCAAACAGGCGAAGAATGGAAATCAACCAGACATTATTGTAGTGAAACATGAAAAGGCTGGAACAATCAGCGTAGATGATATTCGTGAACAATTGAATGGGGATATTATGATTAAGCCATATAGTAGTCCACGAAAGATTTATATTATTCCAGAAGCAGATTTGATGACGGTACAGGCACAGAATGCACTGCTTAAGACTTTGGAAGAACCACCAGAGTATGCTGTTATTTTCTTGCTTACGGAAAATGCAGAAAGTTTGTTACCAACGATTCGTTCGCGTTGTGTAATGTTAAAACTTCGCAATATTAAAGATAAATTAGTGAAGAAATATCTCATGGAACACTTGCAGGTACCTGATTATCAGGCAGACATCTGTGCTGCATTTGCACAAGGAAATATTGGACGAGCAGTGATGCTTGCTAAATCGGAGCATTTCAATGAGATAAAAGAACAAGCAATCCAATTGTTAAAATATATTGATGAGATGGAATTGCATGAGATTGTAAGTGCAATCAAAGAAATTAATAAATATAAATTAGAAGTAACAGATTATTTAGATATTATTACTATTTGGTATCGTGATGTTTTGCTTTACAAGGCTACTGCAGACGTAGGCGGGCTTGTATTCGGAGATCAATTAAAAGCAATTAAGAATAAAGCGTCTAAGAGTTCTTATGAAGGAATTGAGACAATTTTGACAAGTATTGAAAAAGCAAAAGCAAGATTAAAAGCCAATGTAAACTTTGATTTAGTTATGGAATTGCTGTTACTGACAATAAAGGAGAACTAAGATGACAAAAGTAATCGGCGTAAGATTTCGTCAGGCTGGAAAGATTTATTATTTTTCACCTGGAAAATTAACGATCAAACAAGGGGACAAGGTGATTGTTGAGACTGCTCGTGGCGTGGAATTTGGTAGTGTTGTAATGGGTGTGAAAGAAGTTGAAGATGATACAATTACACAACCATTAAAATCAGTAATTCGCGTAGCGACAGAAGAAGATAAGAGAATTGAAGAAAAAAATCGTGTAAAAGAAAAAGAAGCATTTGCAATTTGCTTAGAAAAGATTCGCAAGCATGAGTTAGATATGAAACTCATTGATGCAGAATATACATTTGACAATAACAAAGTATTGTTTTACTTTACAGCAGATGGAAGAATTGACTTCCGTGAGCTTGTAAAGGATTTGGCAGCAGTATTCCGTACAAGAATTGAACTTCGTCAAATTGGTGTACGTGATGAGACAAAAATCCGTGGTGGAATTGGAATCTGCGGAAGACCACTTTGTTGCCATACGTATTTATCTGAATTTGCGCCAGTTTCTATTAAGATGGCAAAAGAACAAAATCTTTCATTAAATCCAACAAAGATTTCCGGTGTTTGTGGAAGATTGATGTGTTGCTTAACAAATGAGGAAGAAACATACGAAGAGCTAAACAGCCGTCTTCCAGCGATTGGAGATTTTGTTACAACAAGTGAAGGATTAAAAGGAGAAGTACAAAGTGTAAGTGTGCTTCGTCAATTAGTAAAAGTTGTCGTTTCTTTAGAAAATGATGAAAAAGAAATTCGTGAGTATAAAGTAAGCGAGTTACGTTTTAGACCAAGAAAGAAGAAAAATGATGTCAGACTTTCGAAAGAAGAAATGAAAGAATTGGCAGCATTGGAGAAAAATTAGATGACAATGAATCTGAAACCAGAAGAAAGATTGGATGATCTGCAAATCAAAGGGTATGAGATTATTCAACATCCAGGAAAATTTTGTTTTGGGATGGATGCAGTGTTACTTGCCAATTTTGCTCGCGTGAAGAGAGGCGAAAGCGTACTTGATCTTGGAACAGGAACGGGAATCATTCCAATCCTATTAGCTGCAAAGACAGAAGGAAAATCTTTTGTGGGGCTTGAGATTCAAGAAGAGAGTGCAGATATGGCTCATAGAAGTGTGATGCATAACGCACTTTCAGAACGTGTAAAGATTGTAAATGGAGATATCAAAGAGGCAGCCGAGATTTTCGGACCTGTCTCTTTTGACGTCATAACGACGAATCCACCATATATGATTGGGCAGCATGGAATTGCAAATCCATCCGATACAAAGGCAATTGCAAGACATGAAGTACTGTGTACCTTAGATGATATTTTGCGTGAAAGTGCAAGAATATTGAAGCCGAAAGGAAGATTTTATATGGTGCATAGACCATTTCGTTTGGCAGAAATTATGTCTAAAATGGTTGCGGTTGGAATTGAACCAAAGCGTATGCGCCTTGTACATCCATTTGCAGATAAGGAACCAAATATGGTGTTGATTGAAGGATTGCGTGGAGGCAATTCGCGTATGACGATTGAACCACCGCTCGTGGTGTATCAGGAGCCAGGGGTATACACAGACGATTTACTGAAAGAGTATGGAATGAAGTAGAAAGGAAGAACTTCTATGGCAGGAAAATTATATTTATGTGCGACACCAATTGGAAATCTGGAAGATATGACGTTTCGTGTTGTTCGTACATTGGGAGAAGTAGATTTGATTGCAGCGGAAGATACAAGAAACAGTATTAAGCTTTTAAATCATTTTGAAATCAAGACACCAATGACAAGTTATCATGAATATAACAAGATTGAAAAAGGGAAAAAATTAGTAGAGAAGCTTCAAGCAGGAATGAACATTGCATTGATCACGGATGCAGGAACACCTGGGATTTCTGACCCAGGAGAAGAACTCGTAAAAATGTGCTATGAAGCTGGCATTGAAGTGACTTCATTACCAGGGGCAGCAGCTTGTATCACAGCACTTACGTTGTCTGGATTGTCTACAAGAAGATTTGCATTTGAGGCATTTTTACCTGCAGATAAAAAAGAAAGACAGGCAGTATTAAAAGAACTTGTGGATGAGACAAGAACAATCATCATGTATGAAGCACCTCATCGTTTAGTGAAAACTTTACAGGAATTGTTGGAACATTTGGGAAATCGACGAATCACTGTTTGTAGAGAGCTTACGAAACGTTATGAGACAGCATTTGCTACAACATTGGAAGAGGCACTTGCCTACTATGAAGCAAATGACCCAAAAGGAGAATGTGTGCTTGTTCTTGAGGGAAGAAGCCGTGAGGAACTCCGACAGGAAGAAGTTGCAAAATGGGAAGAAATGAGCATTGAAGCTCATATGGAACACTATTTAGCACAAGGCATTCAAAAGAAAGAAGCCATGAAAATGGTGGCAAAAGACCGCGGAATCAGTAAGCGAGATGTGTATCAACAACTGCTTTAATCGGGTTTCGTCAAATTGCCTACGAAAAATAAAAATCTTTGTACAACCTGGTCATAGACCAGGTTGTTTTTTTTCACTATAATGAATCTAACATGAAAAAAGACGGAGGAAGTTGCAATGGCAAGCTTATCATTAAAAAATATTTATAAAAGATATCCAAACGGATTTGAAGCAGTTAAAGATTTCAACCTTGAAATCGAAGACAAAGAATTTGTTATTTTTGTAGGACCATCAGGATGTGGAAAATCAACAACACTTCGTATGATTGCTGGTCTTGAAGAAATTACAGAAGGTACATTAGAAATCGACGGACGTAAAGTAAACGATGTAGAACCAAAAGATAGAGATATCGCGATGGTATTCCAAAACTACGCTTTATATCCACATATGACAGTATATGATAACATGGCATTTGGTCTTAAATTAAGAAAAGTACCAAAAGATGAAATCGACAAAATGGTTCGTGAAGCAGCTAAAATCTTAGACCTTGAAGCTTTATTAGATCGTAAACCAAAAGCTTTATCAGGTGGACAAAGACAACGTGTTGCTATGGGACGTGCTATCGTTCGTAATCCAAAAGTATTCCTTATGGATGAACCTTTATCAAACTTAGATGCTAAATTAAGAGGACAAATGCGTATCGAAATCTCTAAATTACATCAAAGATTAGGTACAACAATTATCTACGTAACTCATGACCAAACAGAAGCTATGACACTTGGTACAAGAATCGTAGTTATGAGCGCTGGTGTTGTTCAACAAGTAGATACTCCTCAAGTATTATATGATACACCATGTAACTTATTCGTTGCTGGATTTATCGGATCTCCACAAATGAACTTCTTAGATGCAACTTGTACAATCGAAGGAGAAAAAGCAGTTCTTGATTTAGGAGAATCAAAAGTAACTCTTACAGGAGAAAAAGCGAAAAAATTAGCTGACGGTGGATACAATGGAAAAACTGTTGTTCTTGGTATTCGTCCAGAAGATGTTCATGATGAAGAAGAATTCCTTGCAAAATCAGCAGATACAATCATTGAATCAACAGTTCGTGTATACGAAATGTTAGGTGCAGAAGTTTACTTATACTTTGATTATGCTGGAGCAAGCATGACAGCTAGAGTAAATCCAAAAACAACTGCAAGAACAGGTGATAGAGTGAAATTCGCTTTAGATGCTTCTAAAATTCATTTATTTGACAAAGAAACAGAAATGGCAATTGCTCACTAATTATTATGACTTAAAAGACAGAATGGAAAATTTCCGTTCTGTCTTTTTTTAATAAAAAGTTTCTTGATTGAATATAAAATATGAGTTATAGTTGTCTCAATCAAGATTCATGAAGGAGAGTAGAAAATGGATTTGAATAAAGAGAATTTGAGAAAAATTCGAGGACTGATATTATTTACGATATTGATATTAGTCGCACTTTGGAATTATCAAAAGTTATTTGATGTATTGAAATTTATGGGAAATGTTATATTTCCATTTGTGCTAGGCGGTGCGATTGCATTTGTTTTAAATGTGCCAATGCATTTTTTGGAAGAAAAGATATTTGGGGAAGCAAAAGAGAAAAAGAAAAAATGGGCTTTGAAATTTGCGAGACCTTGTAGTTTTATTTTAACTTTGATTTTGGTAATAGGTGTGATTGGAATTGTTGTATTTGTAGTTGTACCAGAGCTTGGAAATACGATTATGAATTTGGGAAGAACATTACAAGTATTTGTTCCAGAAGTACAAGCTTGGGCAATTCAACTGTTCCATGATAATGAAGAAATCGTTACTTTTATTCAAAATATTAATTTTGATTGGGATAAGCTCTTATCAAGTGGAATTAATTTCTTAAAGAATGGTGCAGGGGATATGCTTGGAAGCACTTATGCAGCAGCTAAAAGTATCATCAGTGGGATGACAACATTCTTTATTTCGTTTGTATTTTCTTGCTATATTCTTTTACAGAAGGAACGTTTAGAAATACAAGTAAAGAAAGTGATGAAGGCATTTATGCCAGATGATTGGAGAGAAATCTTTTTAGCATTAGCATCCGTTGTTTATAAAACATTCTCGAATTTCTTGACAGGACAATGTTTGGAAGCCATTATTTTAGGAACGATGTTCTTTGTGACAATGACGATCTTACGTTTACCTTATGCATTATTGATTAGTATTTTAATTGCATTTACGGCATTGATTCCAATTTTTGGAGCTTTCATAGGATGTGTAGTAGGAGCTTTCTTGATTTTTATGGTGGCTCCAATGAAAGCGATTGTGTTTGTGGTAATGTTCTTAATCTTACAACAGATTGAAGGCAATTTTATTTACCCACATGTGGTAGGAAATTCTGTAGGACTCCCATCTATTTGGGTGCTGGTTTCCGTTTCTATGGGAGCAAGTTTGATGGGCGTTGTAGGAATGTTGATTTTCATTCCGCTTGTCTCAGTGTTCTACACCATCTTTAGAGGAATTGTGAATCGCAGATTAGGGTTGAAAGAATAAGTATAAAATGAAGTTTCAGGTGAGCTGGAACTTCATTTTTTTATGTGCGGAATCATATATATAAGAAAAATGGAAATAAGGGGTAGCTATGTTAAATTATCTTTGGGCGGGCATGCTGATTGTAGGGGTGCTATTTGGTGCATTTCAAGGAAGAATGGCGGAGGTTACCAATGCGGCGATCGATTCTTCGAAAGAAGCTGTGACACTATGCATTACCATGATGGGAGTGATGTCTTTTTGGGTAGGATTGATGGAAATTGCAATAAAAGCGGGGATGATAGAAACGATATCAAAACGGATTCAGCCAATGATTCATTTTCTGTTTCCAGATATTCCAAAAGGCCATCCGGCACAAGAACATGTTACAACAAATATGATTGCTAATTTTTTAGGACTGGGGTGGGCTGCCACACCAGCAGGACTTATGGCTATGAAAAGTCTGCAGGAGCTGAATCCAAATAGGGAGAAACATATTGCAAGTCGTGATATGTGCACCTTTTTGATTATCAATATTTCTTCCTTACAGCTTATTCCAATCAATGTGATTGCTTATCGAAGTCAGTACGGAAGTCCAAATCCAGCAGGAATCGTAGGGGTAGCAATCATAGCAACTATGATAAATACACTGGTAGGAGTTGCATTTGCAAAGATTGCAGGGAGGTCAGGGAACTAAATGAAATGGTTGCTATATATTACAGATTTTATTGTGCCTGTCATTATTTTGTTTATTGTTACATATGGCATTCTGATGAAGGTACCAGTTTATGATGTGTTTATCAAAGGGGCGAGAAGTGGATTTTTGACTGTAATCCGTATCATTCCTACGCTGATTGGATTGATGGTAGCAGTGGGGGTATTAAGAGCTTCTGGATTTTTAGAGTTTATTGCCAATATCATTGGAGAATTTACAGATTATATAGGTTTTCCTTCTCAGCTTGTACCGCTTGCAATTGTACGAATGTTTTCTTCTTCTGCGGCAACGGGATTGTTATTGGATGTTTTTAAATCGTATGGAACAGATTCCCGTATCGGCTTGATTGCATCGATTATGATGAGTTGTTCCGAAACGATTTTTTACACCATGAGTGTCTATTTTATGACTGCAAAAGTGACAAAGACAAGGTATACGCTGACAGGGGCATTGCTTGCTACATTTTCAGGAATCATAGCCAGTGTATGGCTAGCTGGATTGATGTTGACGAGGTAATGGAATGACTATATAATCAAATTAGATTAAAGAAGGGAACGAAAGTTCAAAGAAGGTATTACAAATGAAAACAAAACAATTAACTAGAACCGCGTTATTGTTGGCACTATGCATTGTGTTCCAATCAATGAAATTCGTATCTGTATATTTAACAGGATCGGCAGTCAACTGTATCTTAATTATAGCTACGTTATATTGCGGAATTCTATCAGGGACATGCATTGCAATCTTAACACCAGTAATCGCTTATTTTATCGGTGCAACACCAATCATCAATATGATTCCTTTGATGTTGCCAGTGATTATGATTGGAAATGAATGTATTGTATTGTGTGCAGGATTCTTCCAAAAGAAACGTCTTGAAATGGGATTGGTTTTGGGATGTATCATAAAAGCCGGATTTTTATGGTTAACTGTTTGGTATGCAGTACTTCCAATTTTAGGAACAAACTTACCAGATCCAATGAAACTTACGGTAAAAACAACATTTTCACTTACTCAATTGATTACAGCAGCTATCGGAAGTGCAATTGCGTGGGTGATTTACAAAAAAATATTAAATAAACGTATCTTAGAGTAGTCCATAGTGATATGCCCCTGTCAAGTAGACAGGGAGCATATCAAAGGGCTACTCTATTTTAGTATGGCAAATGGTGCGGGGCCAACTTCCAATAACCATTTATGAAAATCCATTTGTGTGCCAGACCATGCTTTTTTCAATTCTAAGATTTCTAAATATCCCAAATGATAAGATAAATAGTTTGCAGGATCACCGAGAATAAATTCATAAATACTTGTAATGGTTTCTGTATCATCAATTCCATAGGCACTAAAATGTGCAATGGTATCTTCAAGACTCCATCCTTCGTAGTGAATTCCAATATCGGCAAGTGCATAAAGTCCAAGAATTAGAGAATTATTTTTTTGCAATAGTGTAGCAAGTTCTTTTTGGAGTGGAGAAATATAGTAGGAACACATTTCTGCGTAAGTGGCCCAGCCTTCCACATAACCATTAAAGCTAAGTAAGGTACGAATGGGATCAGGATTTAAGCTATCGTAATAGGTGGTTTGATAAAGATGTCCAGGATAGCCTTCATGTGCCAAGGTAGTAAATAGGTGTATGTCTGTCATAGAATTGGCACGATTGATATAGATGGTATTTTCTGTATAGTTATCGATGGAAGGAATGAGATAAAAGGCGGGACTTAACTGTGCTTCCAAAGATTTTGGAACATATTTTACTTGGACGGATACATCAGCAGGTTCAGGAAAAGCTGTTGCAATCTTTTCTTCTAGAGATTGTAGGATTGTTTCGGGTGCTTCTGCAACCATAGAAACATCGGTTAAAAGGGAAGGATATTCGCTTAAGATTTTTTGACTATCCAACAGGTCTTGCATCATCTGATTTTGAATTAAGGTTTTGATGTTAGAGATAGAGCGCTTCGTTCCTACTTCGCTTTGAATCAGATACAAATAATATTGTTTTCCTTCTGGAAAATAGGACAGTCCTTGTGTATTTGTGCCAGAACCTTTTAAGGCAGTGAGAGATTTGCGTAACTGCTCATATGCAGGCTCAACAGCAGTGGTATAGACTTCCTCATTTTGGGCGATGTAGTTTTCTCGTTTGGTATCATCCAGAAAAGAGCATTCTGCCACACGTTCCTCAAAGGTAGTTAAGAGATAGGAGAAGGATCCACATTGCGACAAAACTTGTTCTAAGACCGCATCAGACATAAAAAGTCCTTGTGCTGCTTTCTCTTTTTCAAAGGCAGTAAGAGAGGCATAATAATCAGGAAGTGTAGACAGTAAAGTTAAGTATTCCTGAATATCGGTCTCTGAGTAGAATTGGTATTCTGCCAGAAGAACTGGAAGCTGTGTGTGAATGCCTGTTACAGGACTGAGCGGCTCATTGTAAAAGGTATAGTTGAGTCCTTCCTTGGAAACGTCCAGATAATAGGAAAGTACATCATAGGTTCGTTTGTTTTCTTCTGTCAGAGAATTGTATGGAAAAAGTTCCAAAGATGCAGTGAGATTTTCCAAGGAAGCATTGGAGGCAAGGGTGTCAGTCTCAAAGCTGCCAAACGTAATGGGTGCGTCTGTGATTCCAAAGGTTTCAGGATGTGCAAGGGAGTAATGTAGATTGATTGTGCTAGAGGAAATTTCCTGGCAGTAAAGGGCATGGGTGAAGTTGGTGAAAGCAGTGTTTACATTGGAACAGGAAGTGAGAAATAAGGAAATGCTAAGGAGCAGTGGAATGAGTTTAAAACGTTTCATAGAACTCCAGTTTTTAATTAGTATATGTGAGGAGTTATGAGAATCATGCTAGAAATCTTGACAGTAACAGTCATTTTATGGTACGATTTTTCAGAATATTGAAATGAGAAACGCAGTGACGAAAAGAGTACATTTTTGGAAGTTTTACAGAGAATTTCCAGTAGCTGAGAAGGGAAGAATGAAAGAAGATGGAAGATGGCTTCTGAGCGGTGTGCTGAGCAAGAAATTGTTAGGTACAATGGGTTCGCCCTTTACAGCGAGAGAGTTTTAGAACTTGTAGAGGTCTGCAATCGCGAGATGCAGATAAAGAGAAGTGGTAACACGGTAGAACAGCCCGTCTTCTTATTAGGGGAAGACGCGGCTTTTTTTTATATAATGGGAATGTTCCCATTATATTAAAAAGCTCCGAGAGGATGCGATCAGATTTATGGAGGAAATGAGAAAATGGATAACAAGAAATTTTATATGACAACAGCCATTGCCTATACATCAGGCAAACCACACATTGGAAACACATATGAATTTGTTCTTGCAGATGCAATTGCAAGATACAAAAGAAGCCAAGGCTATGATGTGTTCTTCCAAACAGGAACAGACGAACATGGTCAAAAGATTGAGTTGAAAGCAGCAGAAGCTGGAGTAGCACCACAAGAATTTGTAGATGGTGTTGCAGCACAAGTAAAAGCAATTGCTGATTTAATGAACACATCTTATGACAAATTTATTCGTACAACAGATGAATATCATGAAAAACAAGTGCAAAAAATGTTTAAGAAGATGTACGAAAAAGGTGACATTTACAAAGGACATTACGAAGGAATGTACTGTACACCATGTGAATCGTTCTTTACAGAATCACAATTAGTAGACGGAAAATGCCCAGATTGTGGACGTGAAGTACAACCAGCAAAAGAAGAAGCATATTTCTTCAAAATGAGCAAATACGCAGACAGATTAATTGAACATATCAACACACACCCAGAATTTATTCAACCAGTTTCACGTAAAAATGAAATGATGAACAACTTCTTATTACCAGGTCTTCAAGATCTTTGTGTATCAAGAACATCATTCAAATGGGGAATTCCAGTTGAATTTGATCCAAACCACGTAGTTTATGTATGGTTAGATGCTCTTACAAACTACATCACAGGTATTGGATACGATGCAGATGGAGATAGTTCAGAATTATTCAATAAGAACTGGCCAGCAGATTTACACTTAATCGGAAAAGATATTATTCGTTTCCATACAATTTATTGGCCAATCTTCTTAATGTCACTTGATTTACCACTTCCAAAACAAATCTTTGGACACCCTTGGTTACTTCAAGGAGATGGAAAGATGAGTAAATCAAAAGGAAATGTAATTTACGCAGATGAATTAGTAGATATGTTTGGTGTAGATGCAGTTCGTTACTTCGTTCTTCATGAAATGCCATTTGAAAATGATGGTGTGATTACATGGGAATTAATGGTAGAAAGATTGAACTCAGACCTTGCAAACACATTAGGAAATCTTGTAAACAGAACAATTTCTATGACAAACAAATACTTCGGTGGCGTTGTAACAGACAAAGGAGTAACAGCGGAAGTTGATGCTGACTTAAAAGCAGTAATAGATGGAGCACCTGCAGCAGTTGATGCGAAGATGGAACACCTTCGTGTAGCAGATGCAATCACAGAAATCTTCAACACATTCAAACGTTGCAACAAATACATTGATGAAACAATGCCATGGGCATTAGCAAAAGATGAAGCACAAAAAGATAGATTAGAAACAGTTCTCTTCAACTTAATCGACAGCATTGAAAAAGGTGCAAAATTACTTGCTTCCTTTATGCCAGAAACAGCTGAAAAGATTCTTGTACAAACAAACGGTGGAAAAGTTACAGACAAACCAGAAATCTTATTTGCACGTCTTGACTTAGAAGAAGTTATGAAAAAAGTAGAAGAACTTCACCCACCAGTAGTGGAAGAAGAAGTGGTTGAAGAAGAAGTAATCGATATTGAAGCAAAAGAAGAAATCACATTTGATGATTGGATGAAATTACAATTCCAAGTTGGTGAAATCATTGCTTGTGAAGAAGTGAAAAAATCGAAAAAATTACTTTGCTCTCAAGTAAAAATTGGAAGCCAGGTAAAACAAATTGTTTCAGGTATCAAAGGACATTACACAGCAGAGGAAATGGTTGGTAAAAAAGTAATGGTACTTGTAAACTTAAAACCTGCAAAATTAGCAGGTGTGATGTCAGAAGGTATGCTTCTTTGTGCAGAAGATGCAGAAGGAAATCTTGCACTTATGACTCCAGAAAAACCAATGCCAGCAGGGGCAGAAATCGCGTAAATTTAGAAAAAAACAGGACGCAGCAGAATTTGATTTTGCTGCGTCTATGAATAAAGAAAAGGAGAATCAGTATGACAAGAATTGGGATTGTAGGATATGGCAACATTGGTAGAGGCGTGGAATTAGCAATTGAACGAAATGAAGACATGGAACTTGTGGCAGTAATAACTCGTCGTGCCCCAGAGTCAGTAAATGTACTAACAGAGGGTGTGAAAAAAGTTCATTTAGATGATATACTGTCATTAAAGGATGAAGTGGATGTTATGATTCTCTGTGGAGGATCTGCAACAGATCTTCCTACAATGGGACCTGAAATCGTAAAACATTTTAATACCATTGATAGTTTTGACACACATGCTAAGATTCCAGAATATTTTGCAGATATGGATGTAGCTGCAAAAGAAGGAAATCATGTTGGAATTATTTCTGTAGGTTGGGATCCAGGAATGTTCTCACTTAACAGAATTTATGCAGAATCCATCTTGGTACAAGGCAGCACATACACATTCTGGGGAAAAGGCGTGAGCCAAGGTCACTCAGATGCAATCAGACGTGTGCCAGGAGTAAAAAATGGAATTCAATACACAGTTCCAGTAGCATCAGCAATGGACGAAGTGCGTAGAGGTACAGAACCAGAACTTTCTACAAGACAAAAACATACAAGAGAATGTTTTGTACTTCCAGAAGAAGGAGCTGATTTAGCTGCAATCGAAGAGGCAATCAAAACAATGCCAAACTATTTTGCAGATTATGATACAACAGTAACATTTGTTACAGAAGAAGAGTTAGCTGAAATGCAAAGTAAGATGCCACATGGTGGTTTTGTGATCCGTACAGGAGAAACAGGACGTGATGGCAACAAACATGTGATTGAATACTCTTTAAAATTGGATTCAAACCCAGAATTTACATCGAGCGTATTAGTTGCTTATGCAAGAGCAGCACATCGTTTGGCAGTGAAAGGGGAATGTGGTGCAAGAAGTGTATTTGATATTGCACCAGGACTTTTATCACAAAAAACTCCAGAACAACTAAGAAAAGAGATTTTATAAGATGAAAGCTATGATATTTGACAGTCATGCACATTACGATGCGGAACAATTTGAGGAAGACCGTCATGAACTTTTAAGTTCTATGGAAGCAAATGGAATTGGGACTATTGTAAACTCAGGAGCAAATTGGGACTCTGTCACAGCCGTGGTAGAGTTAGCAAAGCAGTATCCATTTATGTATGCAGCAGTTGGATTACATCCAGATGAAATCGGTGATTTGAATGAAGAACGATTTGCATATGTGAAGGAACAGTGCAAACAGGAAAAAGTAGTTGCTGTTGGAGAAATTGGTCTTGATTATTACTGGGATAATGAACCTAGAGAAAAACAGAAAGAATGGTTTATCAGACAGTTAGAGTTAGCAAGAGAATTAGATTTGCCAGTGATCATTCACAGCAGAGAGGCAGCAGCAGATACGCTTGAGATTATGAAAGAACATGCCGTGGGACTTCGCGGTGTGATTCACTGTTTTTCTTATTCCAAGGAACTAGCAAATGAATATTTAAAAATGGGATTCTATATTGGAATCGGCGGTGTGGTGACATTTAAAAACAGCAAGAAACTAAAAGAGATTGTGAGGGAGATTCCTTTAAACCGCATTCTTTTAGAAACCGATTGCCCGTATTTGGCACCAAGTCCATATCGTGGCAAACGAAATTCTTCTTTATATCTTCCATATGTAGTGCAGGAAATTGCAGAACTTAAGGGAGTGACTTGCGAAGAAGTGATAACACAAACAGAACAAAATGGAAAAGAACTCTTTAGAATTTGAGGTAGATTTATGAAAGAGCCAACATTGGGAAATCCACAGAATACGATTGAAGTATTACAAAAATACGGATTTTCATTTCAAAAGAAATTTGGACAAAACTTTTTAATTGATACACATGTATTAGATAAGATTATTGCATCAGCAAATATTACCAAAGATGATATGGTATTGGAAATTGGACCTGGTATTGGTACTATGACACAATATCTTGCATGTGCGGCAAGAAAGGTAGTTGCAGTAGAAATCGACAAGGCGTTGATTCCTATTTTAGAAGATACATTAAGTGCATATGATAACGTAACTGTTATCAATGAAGATGTTTTAAAAGTAGATATTGCAAAATTAGCAGAAGAGTACAACGATGGAAAACCAATTAAAGTTGTTGCAAATCTGCCATATTATATTACAACTCCAATTATCATGGGATTGTATGAAAGTCATGTGCCAATCGAAAGCATTACTGTTATGGTGCAAAAAGAAGTAGCAGACCGTATGCAAGAAGGTCCTGGAAGTAAGGACTATGGCGCACTTTCTCTTGCAGTACAATATTATGCAGAACCATATATCGTGGCAAATGTTCCACCGAACTGTTTTATGCCAAGACCAAATGTAGGTTCCGCAGTAATCCGTTTAACAAGTCACAAAGAAGTTCCGGTACAGGTAGACAATGAAAAATTGATGTTCCAGATCATTCGAGCATCATTTAATCAACGAAGAAAGACATTGGCAAATGGATTAAATAATTCTCCAGAAATTCATCTTCCAAAAGAAGTGATCATCAGCGCAATTGAAAGTCTTGGAAAAGGTCCAAGTGTGCGAGGAGAAGCACTTACATTACAAGAATTTGCAGAATTGAGCAACACAATTAACCGACAATTATAAAATCGAAGGAGGAACAGTTATGCGTTATGAAATCAAAGGCGAAACATTACCAGTAGTAGTCTGTCGATTAGAACAGAATGAGACAATGATTACAGAGCGAGGCTCTATGGCGTGGATGTCACCAAATATGAAGATGGACACAACTTCAGGTGGTGGATTAGGGAAAATGTTTGGAAGAGCATTTGCAGGGGAAGCACTTTTCCAAAATACATACACAGCAGTAGGCGGACAGGGTTTGATTGCATTTGCATCAAGTTTCCCAGGTTCGATTAAAGCATTTGAGATTACACCAGGTAATGATATGATTTTACAAAAATCATCTTATCTTGCAGGAGAAGCATCGGTGAATCTTTCTATTCATTTCCACAAAAAATTCGGTTCTGGATTATTTGGTGGAGAAGGTTTTATTTTACAAAAAGTATCTGGAAATGGGGTTGTTTTTGCAGAGTTTGACGGCCATGTTGTAGAGTATGAGTTGGCAGCAGGACAACAGATTGTAGTTGATACAGGGCATTTGGCGGCGATGTCAGCGACTTGTCAAATGGATATTCAGACAGTTCCAGGATTGAAAAATATGGTATTCGGTGGAGAAGGCATCTTCAACACAGTTATTACAGGACCAGGCCATGTATGGCTTCAAACAATGCCAATCAGCAATGTAGCAGGTGCAATCAGACCATATATTCCAACACAAAATTAAAGGAGGAAATGCCGATGGAGAAGACTTTATTTGAAATTACACCAGAGATTATGTATTTGGCAGACCTATGCGAAAAGAGCAATGCGATTGATAAAGAGCTATATACTCATTACGATGTAAAACGTGGTTTACGTGATGTCAATGGGAAAGGGGTTTTAGCAGGTCTTACAAATATCTCAGACGTATGTGCAACAAAAGAGGTAAATGGAGAAATCGTTCCTTGTGCGGGAAGTTTATATTATAGAGGATATAATATCAAAGATTTAGTAAATGGATTCTTGGAAGCGAAACATTTTG
Source organism: uncultured Faecalimonas sp. (assembly GCA_964540565.1). Lineage (GTDB taxonomy): Bacteria > Bacillota > Clostridia > Lachnospirales > Lachnospiraceae > Faecalimonas. The sequence continues at coordinate 41,571 of CAZINB010000009.1, read as the reverse complement.
GATTCGAAGAAATCACATATTTACTATTATTTGGAAATCTTCCAACCGAGGGAGAACTGAAGGCATTTTCAAATATGTTAGCGGAGAGAAGAACACTTCCTCCAACATTTGTAAGAGATATCATCATGAAAGCACCAAGTAAGGATATGATGAACAGCTTATCGCGTTCTATTTTAAATCTGTATTCTTATGATGACAAAGCAGATGATACATCGATTCCAAATGTATTAAGACAAAGTTTAAACTTAATCAGTCAATTTCCAATGTTGATGGTATACGGATATCATGCGTATAACTATCGCAGAGGGGAAGACTTATTTATTTATGCACCATCCAAAGAACTTTCGATGGCAGAAAATATTCTTATGATGCTTCGTGAAGATCGACAATACACACCATTGGAAGCAAAGATCCTTGATATGGCGCTTGTGCTTCATATGGACCATGGTGGAGGGAATAACTCAACATTCACAACACACGTGGTAACATCTTCTGGAACAGATACTTATTCTACAATGGCAGCTGCAATGGCATCCTTGAAAGGGCCAAAACATGGAGGCGCCAACATTAAAGTTACACAAATGTTTGATGACATGATGAAAGAACTTTCAGATTGGACAGATGAAGCAGCAGTGCGTGATTATTTGGAAGGATTACTAGATAAGAAAAAATTTGATCAAAAAGGACTCATTTATGGTATGGGACATGCGATCTATTCGGTATCTGACCCAAGAGCAGAAATATTCAAAGGTTTTGTAAAACAGCTTGCAACAGAAAAGGGATATGAAAAAGAATATGCGTTATATGAAATGGTAGAGCATATGGCACCTCAGGTGATTGCAGAAAAGAGAAAAATGTATAAAGGGGTTAATGCAAACGTGGACTTCTACAGTGGTCTTGTATACAGCATGTTAGGACTTCCAAAAGAACTTTATACACCAATCTTTGCAGCAGCACGTATTGTAGGCTGGAGCGCACATCGATTAGAAGAGCTTAAAAATGTGGACAAGATTATTCGTCCAGCTTATAAGCCACTTGCACCATATAAGGAATATGTAAACATGAAAGATAGATAGGGTTAGAAAATAGAAAGTAATTCTTAAGATTGACTTTAGAAAATTCAGTATTTTTTTAGAAACTAATCATATTTTGGACACATTTTTTGATTATACTATCGTTAGATAGTTGATAACACACAACTATCACCCCCTCATAAAGTAACCCTCATTGCGAGGGCACTTTACTCTCATTCCTTTAGATAACTAAGAAAAAGTAGAAACCCGTTAGCCATTGTGGTTAACGGGCTTTTTCTGTTTTTTTTGAAGAGTACTTTTTATCTTATAAGATAAAAGTAAGTGTGCGCTAAACCAAATAGAAATACAATTCCGTTATATAGATAAAAAAGAAAACTGTATTTTTTCTTCTTGTACACAAACCAAAGAGAAACAATAGGAGCTAATATTCCGATAATAGGGAAGAAACTAATCCATGTTAAAGTAATGGATAATAATAATTGTCTTATAATTGCTTGGAAATCTGTTTGTTTTGTAGAATTCTTGCAATTTACTTCTAATAATTCATCAATTGAAAGATTATAGAGATTACATAGTGCTACAAGATTGTCCATATCAGGGTATGTTTTTCCTGTTTCCCATAATGAAATTGCTTGTCTAGTAACGTGCAAATGTTCTGCCAATTCTATTTGAGACAGATTCTGATTTTTTCTTAAATTTCTTAGTTTTTCATGAAATGGTGTTTTTGTATCCATAAATAATACTCCAATCCTATAAAAATACAAATGCAAGTTCTGTGCAAGTACTGCTTGCTTGCAAATAGCATTAAATTTGTTACAATTATAACAAAATAAACAGTTTTAAACAATATAGATGAAAGGGGTGCTGGTTATGAAAAAAAAGGAATTTCTAATAATAGGTTTATCCATACTATTACTGCTATCGATTATTTTAAATATTTTCTTTATCCGAAAAACGGCAACAGCAAGAAAAACTGCTGACGAATTAGATAAGGCATTAAATTATGTTTCTATTATAGTGACAGCAGAAGAAAAACAAAAGTTTTCGGAAGAAATGGATAAAAAATATGAAGTTGCATTAGATAAGCAAAAGATTGTGTCTCCTTCGAATGAAGATATAGAAGCATTAATTGCAAATAAAATACTTAGTGAACTATCAGATGAAGAAGCCATATTCTTATCCTTGGAAAAATACGGAATATATCATCTATTAGAAGCAGACATAAATACAAAAAGAACAAAAGACTATCTCAATTTATCTACTCCACATATTTTTTATAATGCTACGAATCAAACATGGATTGTAGCTGCATGGGGAAATTGGAACAGCGATGAATGGAATCATTCCCTTTTAAGTGGTGATATGGAAGAAAGATGCCAATTTGGTGTTTATCACTCTGAAATAGAAGGAAATTATGATACACATGTAACGAATAGTATCGGTTATATTGCTGACAGTACTAATATAAAGTCAACATATACAACAAACCGTTCAGGATTTTTAATTGACGAAAGCATTGATGGACAGGGATTTTATTTCGAATTGCAAGACTATACATATGGAATTTTCTCCAAAAAATATGTAGGTGAGAAATGGTATGGTTCTTGTACATATAGTGCTTCGTATAAAGAGTTTGGTAGTGAAATTACAGCATATTATAAAAGAGCAGGAGATTAAGTTTCCTGCTTTCTTACAATTCGGTCAATATTGCAAATTGAAAAGCCGTTGAATATAAGATATAATAAATAGAATTGTAAGGAGGTAGGTAAGAAATCATGCAAGAAATAAAACAATTATTACAAGATAGTTTACATATAGATTTTATCAGCGCAACCTTAAGTAATCCAAAGGAAAAGGATGGGGTGAAGAAAGTAAAGGTGCGCCCAATTTTAAAGAAAGATCATTTATTATTTCAATGTGAAGCGCATAAAAATAATCAAGTATTCCATGATAATTATGAAGCAAGTGAAGCAGTGGAAGTGCTTACAAAATATATGGAACAATTTAAGCAAATGCAGCTCGAAACAAAGAAATTTAATTATACAGTATTGGTAAGTAAAAAAGGGAAAGTGACAATAAAAAAGAAACAACAATCATGTTGTGTAAAAGAGGTAGATTTATCTCATAACCGTACGAAAAAATATATTTTGCAGGAAGGAATTACAGTTCCATTTTTGCAGGATCTTGGTGTTATGACAGCGGAAGGAAAGATTGTACGTACACGTTTTGATAAATTCAGACAAATTAATCGTTTTTTAGAATTTGTAGAAGATGTGTTACCACAATTATCGAAGGAACGAGAAGTCACAATTCTTGATTTTGGATGTGGAAAATCCTATTTAACATTTGCAATGTACTATTATTTACATGAGTTGAAAAATTATGATGTAAGAATCATTGGATTAGATTTGAAGACAGATGTGATTAAACATTGTAATGAATTAAGTGAAAAATACGGATATGAAAAATTAAAATTCTTAGAAGGAAATATCGCTGATTATACGGGAGTAGAAGAAGTAGATATGGTCGTAACATTACATGCATGCGACACGGCTACGGATTTTGCGCTTGATAAGGCAGTAGGATGGAATGCAAAAGTAATTCTGTCGGTACCATGTTGTCAACATGAATTGAATGGACAGATTCAAAATGATACACTGGAACCGATATTAAAATATGGTTTGATCAAGGAACGCATGGCAGCGTTGATTACAGATGCAATGCGTGCAGAATATTTAGAAAGCTGTGGGTATGATACTCAGATTTTAGAATTTATTGATATGGAGCATACACCTAAGAATATCTTGATTCGTGCCATTAAGACTGACAAAAAGAAAAATAATCGCGATAGTTTGAAAGCATGTGAAGAGTTCTTCCATGTGAATCCAACACTTGGAAGATTATTAGAAGAAAGAGGACTATAATAGATGAGAGAACGAGTAATTAAGATAGGGGTTTTATCGACTGTATTTATTCTCGCAATTATTGTATTCAGTCATATTACAAATCAAGGGAATGCAGATATGACGGCAGATATGAATGTCGCTACATTGCCAACAATTTCTTTTCAGATAGAAGGTCAGGAAGTGAATTTATTATCTGGCCATAAAACAGAAATGAATCTTGTGTCGGTGCGTGATGAAATTGTTCCGTACAAGGCAAGCACAGGAATCACAGCGACTGTAAATCATGGAGAAATAGATTCTGTACAATACAGGATTACTTCACTTGATGGAAAAGAAGAATTGCAGACTGGAAACATAGAAAAAGTAGGGGAAAGTTTTTCTATACCAATCGAGGACGCAGTGTCAAACGGAGAAGAATATCTTTTGACAATGCAAGCAAAGGTAGAAAAAGAGACGATTTATTACTACACACGTATTGTAGAGGAATCAAATCTTTATGCTGCAGAAAGCATTGATTTTGTAAAAGAACTTCATACAGCCATGATCGAAAAAAATGATGAAGCGCTTTTGACACGAGTGATGGAACCAAATGGAGAGGGCAATAATTATTCTCTACAGCATGTTACCATTCATTCAGATGTGAATCATGCGATGTGGGGCAGTTTGCAGCCAGAAATCGTAAGCGATATACAGTGGGAAATCAAAGAAATGAAAGAAGCCTATGTATCCATTCAGCTCCGTTATCAAGTATCATGTGCGGGTGATGATAACGAAGAAGAAATTTATCAAGTAAGTGAATTTTTCAAAGTAGCAAATGGAACAGAGAGAATGTATCTGATTAGTTATGATAGAACGGCAAATGAAATCTTCAATGCGAAGAATAAAGTGCTTTCTGGAAAAGGAATCTTGTTAGGTTTAGCTGCGGAAGATATTCCTTATAGAGTAAATCAAGAAGGGACAATTGTTTCATTTATTCAAGAAAATGAATTGTGGAGTTATTCGATAGAAGAAGATGCATTTGCATTGGTATTTAGCTTTGCGGAATCAGAAAAAGAAGATGTGAGACATTATGTAAATGATCATAAGATTCAGATTCTATCCATGGAAGAAAATGGAAACCTAACATTTTCTGTATATGGATATATGAATCGAGGGATTCATGAGGGTGAGACAGGACTTTCTATTTATTACTATAAATTATCCCAGAATTCCGTAGAAGAAAAGATATTTATTCCATGCACAGATAATTATTTTGTGATTGAAGAAGAATGGAATAAGTTGGCATACTACAATCAATCTCAGGACGTACTCTATGTAATGGTGGGAGAACAATTACAAAAAATTGATTTACAGAAAGAAACATCGGAAATCTTGCTGGAAGATTTAAAAGAAAATCAATACGTTGCATCAGATGATGGACATTTATTTGCATATCAACAAGATGGCGTTCATGTATGTAATTTCAATGACGGTTCTCAATATCATGTAACTGGGGAAGAAGGAGAAACGGTTGTCCCTCTTGGATTTATTCTCAATGATTTTGTATACGGTATTACAAGAGATGAAAACATAGGATACGATACAGCGGGACAAACGCTACAAGGAATTGAACGTTTGGAAATCCGAAGTGAGAAAAATAAAGTTGTAAAAACATACGAGATTGCAGACACTTACATTTTAGATGTGAACATTGACGGAAATATGATCACATTGAAGAGAGGTGTTAAGAACGGTAGTCTATATCAGGAAATTGCTGAAGATTATATTACCAATAATGAGGAAAGTGGAAATGAGTATGTTTCTTTGAAAGCATATTGGACCGATTTAAAGGAAAATCAATATCGTCTTCAATTTTCACAAGGAATTCAAGACCGAAAAGCAAAGACCATGAAACCGAAATTAGTATTGCAGGAGCAAGTGACACAGTTAGAAACACGTAGCTCTAACAAAGAATATTATTATGTTTATGGAAATGGTGAATTGCTTGGGATTTATTTAAATGCAGGCGATGCAATCGCTGTGGCAGATGAATATGCAGGTGTGGTTGTTACTAGTCAACAAAATTATGCATGGGAAGATGGAAATCAAGTCTCATGGTACCGTAACTTTAATGTTAATGGATTTACAGCACAAAGTGGAGAAACAACATTGGAAGCTTGTGTAAGAAAAGTATTGACATATGAAGGCGTTTCTACTGATGTGAGTACTGCCTTAAAAGAACAGGCAGTAGAGGATGTAATGGAAACACAATTGAACAAAGAGGTGATTCGCTATCGCGATTGTTCATCAAAAGATATGCGATATTTGATAGACAAAGGTGTTCCAGTTATTGCAATGATAAATGCGGATGATGCAGTATTATTGGTGGGATATGATGCATTAACAGTAACTTATATCAGTCCATCAAATGGAGCTGTACGAAGTGCAACATTTGCAAAAATGGATGAGATGTTAGAAGGCAGTGGCTGTACCTTTATTGGATATGTAAGATAGATAAAACAGAGAGGGAACATAGCAAAAATTTGTTATGTTCCCTCTTTATTGTTATTTGAAAATTTTATGACGGTGTTTTTCTAATGCAGTAAGTAGGATCATTCCTAGAACATCGCAAGAAATAAGTTCCCCGACCCCTACTGTAAACATCATAAATGGAATTGGAAGTGCAACTCCATATGCATAGCGAAGTACTTGAGGTACAACAGCAATATTTACAAGGATTGGTGGCAAAGGTGCCAAATACTTGTTGGTACGGCGAAGTGCGTAGGTAAGACAGGCTGCAATTAGTGTTGCCAGACTTCCGAAAAGAATATCGGGAAGAATCGCGCCACCTAGTACATTTCCAATCAGACATCCGATAAAGACACCTGGGATAGCAGCAGATGTAAAGTAGGGAAGAATAGTCAGTGCTTCTGCAATACGAACCTGAACTTCACCAAAACCAAATGGTGCAAAAACAATCGTAAGCACCACATAGATAGCAGCAATCATAGCTGCCTGAACCATCATTAGATTCTTTTTGTTTCTCATATTTTGTTTTCTCCTGTAGTTTTGTTTTACGAGTGGAAGGTCACGAACACTCGATTCATTTTACGCCGGAAATCGGCGAAACCCTATAGACCTTGTTTTTGTGGGTTTGCAACGTTGGATAGTATAGCACTTGTGAGGGTGAAAAGCAAGAGTTTGATTTTTCTATAGCAGATAGACTATAATGACGAAGAGAAAGGAATGAAGAAGAATGCAAGAACAGTGGAAAAAAACATTTTATACCATATGGATTGGACAAGCATTTTCCCAGCTATCCAGTTCTATTTTACAGTTTGCAATTGTGTGGTATTTGACAGATAAAACCAAGTCGGGAATCGTACTTTCCCTGGCAATGTTGGTTGGCTATTTGCCACAAGGATTATTAGGTCCATTTATTGGGGTATATATCGATCGTTTTCATCGTAAGACCATCATGGCAGTTTCTGATTTGGTTATTGCAGCAGTTAGTTTGATTCTTGTAGTAGTTGCAAGAATGGGAGATTTACCAATCTGGCTTATTTTGACTGTACTGTTAGTGCGCGCAATAGGAACGGCTTTTCACACGCCAACATTACAGGCAGTAACACCACAGTTAGTACCCAAGGAAGAGCTAACAAGATGTGCAGGATATACACAGTCTTTACAATCTGTTTCCCAGATTTTAAGTCCAGCACTTGCAGCAGTGTTATATAGCAGTTGGGATTTAAGTGCCATTATTTTCTTGGATGTGATTGGCGCATTGATTGCAGTTGGCTTCTTGCTGATTAGTAAGATTCCAGAGCACGAAGGGGTAAAGAATGCGGAAAAGATTCAAGTTGTGAAAGAAGCAGTAGAGGGATGGAACATTTTAAAAAGCAAAGAAGGAATGTTGGGACTCGTGCTAGTATCATCTTTGTATACGATTGCCTTGATGCCGGTAAGTGCATTGTTTCCATTAATGAGCATGGGAAGATTTGGTGGAACAAGTACACATGCCAGTGTGGTAGAAGTGATTTTCTCTATTGGATATTTTATGGGAGCAATGATACTTGGCCGCTGGGGCGGCACTAAAAATAAAATCTATACCATTGTGCTTTCGTATGTGTTAATGGCAATTAGTCTTTTTGGTTCAGGATTACTTCCAGCCAGCGGTTATCTGGTGTTCTGTTTCTTTGCGTGGCTGATGGGAGTATCGGGACCATTTTACTGGGGAACATACACACCACTTTTGCAGCAGACTTTTGAAGAAAAATATATGGGACGCGTTCTTTCGATTACAAGCAGTATTCGTCTGATTTCAGGTCCATTAGCATTAATCGTATCTGGAATTTTTGCAGATTATTTCGGAGAAGAGAACTGGTTTCTTGTTGGAGGCGTAATTGTAACGGTTGCGGCGTTAAGTTGTGTGCTAATTCCGTCGATTCGTCATTGCGATAAAGGGAAAAATGGGGTATACTAAGGAAATGATAAGATAAAAGGAGTTTGGAAACATGGAATTAGTAACAGTAAGAGAGTTATACAAAAACCGTGAACAATACTTAGATAAAGAAGTAACAGTAGGAGGATGGGTACGTAGTATTCGTGACTCGAAGACATTCGGTTTTATCGTAGTAAATGACGGATCATTTTTTGAAACATTACAAGTAGTGTACCATGATACAATGGACAACTTCGCAGAAGTTTCAAAATTAAATGTAGGTGCAGCAATTATCGTAAAAGGTACATTAGTTGCAACACCTAATGCAAAACAACCATTTGAAATTCAAGCAACAGAAGTAGTGGTAGAAGGTGCATCAACTCCAGATTACCCACTTCAAAAGAAACGTCACAGCTTAGAATATTTGAGAACCATTTCACATTTACGTCCAAGAACAAATACATTCCAAGCAGTATTCCGTATTCGTTCTTTAGCAGCATATGCAATCCACAAATTCTTCCAAGAAAGAGGATTCGTATATGTAAACACACCACTTATTACAGGCAGTGACTGTGAAGGTGCTGGTGAAATGTTCCGCGTAACAACACTTGATATGGAAAATCTTCCAATGAATGAAGATGGAACAGTAGATTACTCACAAGACTTCTTCAACAAAGAAACAAGTCTTACAGTATCAGGTCAATTAAATGGGGAAACTTACGCACAAGCTTTCCGTAACATTTATACATTTGGACCAACATTCCGTGCAGAAAATTCAAACACAACTCGTCACGCAGCAGAATTCTGGATGATCGAACCAGAAATCGCATTTGCTGATTTAGATGATAATATGATGTTAGCAGAAGCAATGTTAAAATACGTTATCAACTATGTGTTAGAAAATGCACCAGAAGAAATGAACTTCTTCAATTCATTTATTGACAAAGGTTTATTAGATCGTCTTCACAATGTAGTAAGCAATGAATTTGCTCGCGTAACATACACAGAAGCAATCGAAATCTTAGAAAAGAACAATGATAACTTTGACTTCAAAGTATCTTGGGGTGCAGATTTACAAACAGAACATGAACGTTACTTAACAGAAGAAGTATACAAACGTCCTGTATTTGTAACAGATTATCCAAAGGATATCAAAGCATTCTACATGAAGATGAATGATGATAACAAGACAGTTGCAGCGGTTGACTGTTTAGTTCCAGGAATTGGTGAAATCATTGGAGGAAGCCAAAGAGAAGATGATTACGACAAATTATTAGCTCGTATGAAAGAAATGAACTTAGATCCAGAAGATTATGGATTCTACTTAGATCTTAGAAAATATGGTTCTACAAGACATGCAGGTTTTGGACTTGGATTCGAACGTTGCGTTATGTACTTAACAGGAATGTCAAACATCAGAGATGTTATTCCATTCCCAAGAACTGTAAATAACTGCGAATTATAGGATGATAGGGGCGTGGGAAACAAAAGTTTCTCACGTCTTTTTAATTCCTAATTTTTTCTTAAGAAAGGAAATATACATGAACATTTTAGTAGTAGATGATGAAAAAGAGATTGCAGATATTATTGGATTGTATCTGCAAAGTGATGAATATAAAGTATTCAAATGTTATACAGGTGAGGAAGCACTTCAATGTCTTCATAAAAATTCCATTGATTTAGCAATTTTAGATGTAATGCTTCCAGATATTGATGGATTTGAGATATTAAGAAGAATTCGTGAAAAATATACATTTCCAGTGATTATGCTGACAGCGAAGATTGATGCGACAGACCGTATTACAGGACTTACACTGGGGGCAGATGATTACATTCCAAAACCATTTAATCCGTTAGAATTAGTAGCCAGAGTAAAAGCACAGATTCGTCGTTATACAAAATACAATGACAATGCAAAAAAGAGCGGAGAAGTGATTGATTTTGCAGGGCTGGTATTAAATCGTGCCTCGCATGAATGTATTTATAATGAACGAAATATTACGCTGACACCAATTGAATTTGAAATCTTATGGCTTCTTTGCGAAAATCGTGGAAAAGTAATCAGCTCAGAAGAATTGTTTTCCAAAGTTTGGAAAGAAGAATATTACAAGAACAGCAACAACACGGTTATGGTCCACATCAGACATCTTCGTGAAAAGATGAGTGGTCCTACAGGAAAATGTGACTTTATCAAGACAGTTTGGGGAGTAGGTTATAAAGTTGAAGAATAATTATCGCAAACTTAAATTAAGTATTTTATTGCAGACAGTATTTGTAACAGCCTTGACGTTGCTTGTTGGGTGGTTTATTGAAGAATATTTTTTGGATGATTCTTCCAATGGACTTGTAAAATTTTTGACTTCGATTCATATGCAGGAGGACGCAGCAAGAGCTTGGTATTGGAAGGTTATCGGAAATAATAAGACCTTCTTTCTAATCTTAGGATTCTTGTTATTGTTTTCTGTTTTCTTTTATGTGGCATTATCGAGCATGGAAAAATATTTACGTCAGATTGAATCTGGAATCAATAATATTGCATCCGATTCAAAGGAATCGATTGAAATGATTTCTGAATTGAAACCCATCGAAAGTCGTTTGAAAGATATTAAAGATACATTGCAGAAACAAAAGATTGCAGCACAGCTGGCAGAAAAGAAGAAAAATGACTTGGTCGTATATCTGGCACATGATTTAAAGACACCTCTTACATCCATTGTTGCATATTTGACCATGTTAGATGATTACAAAGAGATGCCGGCGGAAGAAAGAGAACGATACATTCATGTTGCACTGGAAAAATCCAATCGTCTAGGTGAGCTGATCAATGAATTTTTTGATATTACAAAGTTTAACTTGCAAGATATGGTATTGGAAAAGACAGAGATTAATCTTAGCATGATGTTAGAACAAGTTGCAGATGAATTTTACGGTGTATTTCAACAGAAGAACCTGTCCTGTAAAGTAGAGACAGAAGATGATATAATGGTGGAAGGCGATGCGGACAAGTTAGCACGTGTATTTGATAATATTTTGAGAAATGCAGTATCTTACTGTTATGCAGATACAACGATTCGCATTGAAGCCCGCCGAACAGAAATGGGATGTGAGATTACCTTTTCAAATTCCGGGCAACAGATTCCAAAAGAAAAGTTAGAGACGATTTTTGAGAAATTTTATCGCCTGGATGAAGCGAGAAGCAGCGAGACTGGTGGAACAGGACTTGGTCTTGCGATTGCAAAACGAATCGTAGAGCTTCATGGAGGGAATATTCGCGCGGAAAGTGATGAAAAGGAAACACACTTTATCGTAGCGTTACCAGATAAACAAGTGGGGGAGAAACATGAAATTTATTCACATAGCAGATGTACATCTAGGGGCCGAACCAGATGGAAATAGGGGAAAAGAACTCTGGGAAGCGTTGGAAGGTGTCTTGAATATTTGTGAGTGGGAAGAGATTGACCTGCTTTTGATTGCAGGTGATTTATTCCACAGACAGCCATTGCTTCGAGAACTGAAGGAGTTAAATTTTTTATTTTCAAAATTAAGCAGAACCAAAGTGGTATTGATTGCGGGAAATCATGACTATTTGAAACCTGATTCCTATTATCATACATTTAAATGGAGTGAAAATGTATATCTTTTATTAAATGGCCATATGGGCTGCGTGGAATTAAAATCTATTAAGACAAATGTATATGGATTTAGTTATCATCAGAAAGAAATTCGAGAAAATCTTTATGAACGCATGTATGCACCAAATAAAGCACTCTATGAGATTTTATTGGCGCATGGCGGAGATGAAAAACATATTCCATTTAAGAAAGAAGAGATGCAGCAATTGGGGTATGATTATGTGGCATTAGGACATATTCATAAGCCACAGGTGCTTGTAGAAAATCAAGTTATTTATGCAGGGGCATTGGAACCAATTGATCGAAATGATGTAGGAAAACATGGATATGTGAAAGGGGAAATCACAGAACATGGTGTAAAGACTGCTTTTGTTCCGGTTGCAAAGCGAGAATATTTTCATATACGCATCGTAGTCAATGAAAGTTTGACAGGTGGAGCTTTGAAGGAAAAAGTGCGAGACGTGATTCGCGAATACGGTATTGAAAATATTTTCAAATTTATTTTAACAGGATATCGTGACCCAGATATTCAGTTTGATTTGGAAGGTTTGAAAGCGTTTGGAAATGTGGTGGAAGTGTTAGATGAGACACAGCCATGCTACAACTTTGAAAACCTGCTTGCAAAACATCAAGGAAATTTGTTGGGGCGTTATATTGAGAGCTTAAAAGAGAGCGAAGAAGGAAGTATAGAGTATCAAGCATTGTATGAGGGAGTGCAGGCATTGCTTGAGACAAAGAGGAGCTAGATATGAGGATAAGGGAACTTCATTTGAAACATTTTGGAAAGTTTACAGACAAAAAGATTGTTTTGAACGAGGGGATGAATCTGTTTTACGGAGAAAATGAGACTGGAAAAACAACGATTCATACATTTATAAAAAGTATGCTGTTTGGTATGGAACGTGGACGAGGACGTGCCTCTGTAAATGATACCTTCAGTATTTATGAACCTTGGGAAAATCCCAATTATTATGCAGGTACATTGCGATTTGAAAGTGGCGGAAAGCAGTTTTTGCTGGAACGTACTTTTGACAAGTACAACAAAAGTGCCAGACTAATCTGCGAAGATGATGGGGAAGAATTTTCCTTAGAGCATGGCGATTTGGAGATGATCCTAGGAGGACTAACTGTGTCTAACTATGATAATACGGTTTCTGTGGCACAGATGAAAGTAGAGACGAATCAAAGCCTTGCTGCAGAACTTCAAAATTTTGCAACGAATTATTATGCCACAGGAAATAGTGATATTGACTTAGATGGTGCGCTTCAGTTGCTTGCAAAGAAACGAAAAGAAGTGGAAAAAGAAATTCGCACAGCGCTTGCTGAAAAACAAAAGAAACGTTCTGCTATGGAGCAGGAGACTGCGTATGTGTGGAGAGATATCCACAAATTAGAAGAAGAAATTGAAGAAGTAGAAAAGCAGATTGAAGTACAAAAAGAATCTAGAGAGGAACAGGAAGGATTACCAACAAAACGTTGGAGAATTCATCCAGGAATCGTGGCAGGGATGCTGATAGCATTGGTCATTTCCTTCGTTGCATTTCCAAAACCTTGGAATTACCTGATTACCATTGTGCTTGCATTAGGAGAAGGGCTATTTACTTGGAATCGTATGAAAGATGGTAAGAAGAAGCCACAGGAAGAGATTCTGAAAGAGGTAGACGACTCTTTGAATAAATTGCAGTGGAAAAAGGAACGTTTACAAAGTGAATTAAAAGAAAAGCAGATTTTGTATGGAAACATTCAAGAACAGTTAGAAGAATTGGATGAAATGGGAGATGTGTATAAGCGTCAGGATGATAAGAAGAAGGCATTGGAGCTTGCAGAATCACGTCTAATAGAGTTATCGAAAGGTGTGCATAAGGAATTAAGCCTTGTCTTGAACAAGAGAGCTTCGGAGATTTTATCTGAGATTACAGATGGAAAATATAACATGCTTTTGATTGATGAAAAGCTGAAGATGCAATTGTACACAGGAGAACGCAAAATTTCTCTGGAACAAGTAAGCCGAGGAACAATCGAGCAGATTTACTTTGCTCTTCGTATGGCGGCGAGTGAGTTGCTGCATGAGGAAAGCTATCCAATCGTTTTAGACGATACCTTTGTGTATTATGATGATGTACGCCTAGAACATACACTTCGCTGGTTGAAGAAGCAAGATAAACAGATTTTACTGTTTACTTGCCATAAGAGAGAAGAGGAAATCTGGAATCGAATCGGATAGTGCTGGAGGATAGAATGCTAGTTTACATGATGATGATTGATTCAGAAGAGGAACAATCAAAGTTTGAAAAAATATACCGAGAATATAAAAATGTGATGTTTTGGGTTGCAAATAATATTTTGCATCACGATGAGGATGCGGAAGATGCAGTTCATCAAGCATTTATTAAAATTGCAGAGCATATTGAAAAAATTAAGGAACCTATATGTCCAAAAACGAAGGGCTATGTCGTTACTATAGTTGAAAACAAAGCAATTGATATCTATCGTAGAAAAAAACGTTACGAAATTACAGAATTGCAAGCGTATATGAAACCAGTTGTTGATTATACGGGAACAAATGAGCTAACAAGATGTATTTTGCAGTTACCATGGAATTATAGGGAAGTGATTTTGCTTAAATATTGTTATGGATATAGTACGAAGGAGATTGCAAAACTGTTGCAGATTTCTGTTGCAAATGCATCAAAATTAGATCAAAGGGCAAAAAAGAAATTAAAGGAGTTGTACGAGAAGGAGGAAAGCTAGTGTTTAATGAAGAAATGCTAAAGCAAGCAGCAGAGGAAGCAAATCAAGTACGATTGAATGATTTGCCAGAAGATATCCAAATTCAACATACATTTTCAGCAGATTTTGAAAAGCAAATGAGACGATTAGTTAGAAGGACGAAATATTCATGGGGTTATAAGATTTTAAAAGGTGTTGCTTCTGTTTTGCTCATTGCGTGTGTAGGAATGAGTGTAATCCTAGCTGTAGATGTAGAAGCTCGAGAAAAGGTAGTTGGATGGATTCGAAAAGAGCTAGGAATTGCATCACAGTATCAGTATAGTGGCGAAGATCAGGAAAAAGCAGAAAGCAACTATCAGATTGGAAACATACCGGAAGGATATTATGAAATTATAAAAGAGATGACAAAAACAGATGGAATGGTTACATATGTCAATGCGGAAGGTCAATATCTAGACTTGACTAATTGAATATGAAAAATAAAATACATATCAGTATGACATTTGGTATCAATAGCACAAATAAGCCGGTGGGACAAGCAAATCCTACCGGCTTTATTACGCCAATCTTATATTTTTAAAATTCGGTTTATAATCTTTTCATTGATTGGTAAAAAACGTTCTGCAATCATACCAACCAAGCATGCGCAGACGATAGTACCGATTCCAAATTTTCCACCAAGTAAAAATCCAACCAACACAAAGCTGATATCTGTTACAGTACGAGTGATTCCAAATGGAAAATGTCCTTTATCGCTGATGGCAATCGCAACGAGATCATTTGGACCTGTACCAGCATCACTTTTCATTACCACAGTCATGCCATAGGCAAGAATGAGACAGCCACAGGCTAATGTGATGAGACGGATGATAAAAGGATTTCCAGCATTGAGAAAACCACCTAAAATAATCGTAAAGAAATCTATGATAGGTCCGCCAAAGGCCATACAGAAGATGGTTCCGATTTTGATATAGGTACGGTCTACGAATAGCAAAATAAGGATGATCAATAGATTGATACTAATATGTGTGTAGCCGTGGGTCAAAAATTCCCATCCTGTCACACGTTGCAGTGTGCGGAAAATTCCTTGTACAAGGACATTAAAAGGATCTGAGCCTAAGTCTGCAAGCAGAAATAGTGTGACACCAAAATGGGCAATACAAAGCCCGATAAATAATATAAACATTCGAATACAGAGTTCTTTGATACTTCTTTTCATGATGTATACCTCACAAGTTATAATAAAATGGATGTTTCCTGCAAAATACGGGAAAGCATCCATTTGTTTGTTCTTTATTAGATTTTTTCGCCGTTATTGTATCTTCTCATAACATTATGAATTCTTTCTACAGGATCTAAGATGCTGCTGATAGAACCATTGTGGTTTAAAGTATCAATAATTAAAGCGATATATTTACTTAAATCACAGTTAATGTACCATTCTCTAGAAAGTAATTCTGGTGTTTGGTAAATTAAGTTTGTTGTAAGCACACCATGGATAATACCTTCTTCGTAAGCTTTATCAAATGCTTCAAGTCCATTTGTGAAAAGACCAAATGTAGTAGCTGCGAAGATACGATTTGCTTTACGTTCTTTTAATTGTCTTGCAACATCAATCATACTATCTCCAGAAGAAATCATATCGTCAATGATGATAACATCTTTTCCTTCTACAGAAGAACCTAAAAATTCGTGAGCAACGATAGGGTTACGTCCGTCTACAATCTTTGTATAATCACGACGTTTGTAGAACATACCCATGTCTAAACCAAGTACGTTTGCTAAGTAGATGGCACGGCTTGTTGCACCTTCATCAGGGCTGATTGCCATCATGTGTTCACTGTCAACCTTTAAGTCAGGGAATTTACGGAATAAAGCTTTTACAAATTGGTATGTTGGTCGTACTGTTTCAAATCCATGAAGAGGAATTGCATTTTGTACACGTGGGTCGTGAGCATCAAATGTAATGATGTTATCTACACCCATATTTACTAATTCTTGAAGAGCAAGAGCACAGTCTAAAGATTCTCTAGAAGTTCTCTTGTGTTGTCTACTTTCGTATAAGAAAGGCATAATAACATTAATTCTGCGAGCTTTCCCACTAATAGCAGCAATCACTCTTTTTAAGTTTTGATAATGATCATCTGGTGACATATGATTTGTCTTACCAGATAAAGAGTAAGTTAAACTGTAGTTACAAACGTCAACCATAAGGAAAACATCTTTTCCTCGGATCGATTCATTGATAATCCCTTTTGCTTCTCCAGAACCAAAACGTGGAACTCTGGTGTCAATAATGAAAGAATCCTTTGCATATTCACGGAAGATGGTATCTCCTTCTGCATTTTCGGTTTCTTCTTTACGCCATTTTACAAGGTAATCATCTACTTTCTTACCAAGTTCTTGGCATCCATCTACTGGAATAAACCCAAGCGGTCCTACTGGAATAGTGTCTAATTTGCGTTCTGTACGGTGTAACATCAATTTTCCTCCCTGTTCATTAATTTCTTTTTAATGCGTATATCGTCACCTGTCAGTTTCAACATGGTATAATTACTTGTGATTCGAGAAAAGGTTCGCTCTGTATACAAATCTTTCAATCGGTCGAGGGAAAGATTTGTAGAAATGATCGTGGATTTACGATGAAGTAAACGTTCATTTAAACAGAGGAAGAGTTGAGATACTGTAAAAGCATTTGTCAATTCTGTTCCCAAATCATCAATAATTAGCAAATCACAGTCGAAGATAAGTTGGTTCATCTTCATGTTGTTATCATCTTTGTTGAACTTTTCCTTAGCTAGTGTATCAAAAAATTCGAAAGATGAAAAGTAAATTACAGAATAAGATTGGTCAATTAATTCTTTGGCAATACAGTTCGATAAAAATGTCTTTCCAACACCGGTGTCTCCATATAGAAATAGGTTGCGGAATTCTTCTGAGAATCCATCTACAAATTTACGTGCAGTCATATAAGCATTCTTAATATTAGTAAGAGATGAGCGTCCTGTACGTGCATCAATATGATTGTCAGAATAGTATTCCAGAGAGAAGGTGTCAAAATTCTCTTTTTGTAAAATATGCTTCAAATTCGACTGCGTATAAAGCAGATCGATAATTGCTTTCTTGAAACAATGACATTTCTGATTGCCAATATAGCCTGTATCATTACAATCTTTACATGCAGCGATTGGCTCCAAGTAATCAGCAGGAAATCCTCCCGATAAAAGCAGATCATGGGAGCGTTGAGATAAGGCAGCAATCTGTACCTTTAACTCTTCTAGTGCATTCTCATTCCCTTCTAATAATTTACGGGCTTGGCTAACACTTAAACTTGCAATCTGGCGATGAACTTCTTGAAGTTCTGGTAACGCCTCATAAGCTACTTTGTAATGATGTTCCAATACATCACGATTATGAAGTTGTTTTTGTTCATAAGTACGCATGATCATATCGTACTGAGAGTTGTTTAAAGCCACGCTAGTTACTCCTTATAAATTAGTTGGTATTGAGAAGCTGTGCTTCCAGCGAATCCATATCGTAAGAACGTCCTTCGAAGTTATTGAATCGGTTGTTCGAAGGGGCTGGCTTTGAAGCGCTACGCTTCTTGGCTTCTTTATTCTGTTGGTATGCAAGGTCCAAACGGGCAATATCAGGAAAATGATGTACACCGTTTGAGAGCCAGTTGTATAAAATAGAATCTGTATATTTAAAATCTGGTTTATGTGTGTTCGCAATCGTACGATTACATGCCTCTAAAATAATATCAAGTGTAAATCCATATTCGTTGATCCATTTCTTGATATACTCCAATTCAAATGGAGCTGGATTACGTCCTTTAATACCAAATGCATTTAAAATCGAGAAACAATTCTTATTATAGAAAGAAGAATTTTCTCTTGCTTGAGAAACGGTTGTAATACCGTTTTCCGCCCAGGCAATGGCAACGGATTCTATGTAGTGCATGCTTCTGTGATTGTTCTCTACACAATATTCAATTAAGTATTCAATCAAATCTGTTGAGAAGTTCAAAACACCATAGAAGTAATGAATCTTCTGTACTTCAGAAATCGATAATGGGCGCCCCATATATTGTTCTGTGACAAAGAGAACTTGCTGTAATTCTTCTTGTTCTTTGGAAGAAAGAGCTCTTGGTTTCTTGTCTGGCTCCGGTTTTGCTTCGACAATCGGTGCTTGAGAAGAAACAAGTTGTTCTTGTGGTTCAGGAGTTACAGATTTTCCAATAGCAAGACCACAGATAATACCTGCTTCGTCATAGTCAATTTCTAACAGCCCAACTTCGGACCAATATTTCAGTGCGCGTATAATATCTTTTTCTGTACAGTCTAACCAGTCGGCCAATTTTGAGATGGTCAGCGAGCAGTCAGACCGATTTAAATGACGCAATAGTAGAAGATAAATTTTAACATATTCGCCATTTGCTTTTTTCATATAATGATCTATAAAATCGTTTTCCACACTGGTGCTGTTTTCTTGAAAACGGTTTATTAAAGTCAGTGTTTTCATTGTGTTACCACCTTTATCTAATCAGTATGGGTATTATAGCACCATCAAAGTGCTGGAAAAAGCATTTTTTTGTGGATAACACTTGTGTGGAAACTGTGGATAAGTCCTATTTTAAAAGGGATTCTCCAATGTTTACAACGTCTCCAGCACCCATAGTTATCAACAAGTCATTGTGGATACATTTTTCTAAGACAAATTTTTCGATTGCTTCAAAGCTTGGAAGATAGTAGGCATCTGTACCTAATTTTTTCAATTCTTCTGCTAAGCTTTCGGAAGACATCCCTAAAGTGTCTGTTTCACGGGCTGCATAAATGTCTGCAAGGATGACATGGTCAGCCAAAGAAAGTGCTTCCGCAAATTCATGGAAAAATGCTTTTGTTCTTGTGTAAGTGTGTGGTTGGAAAATGCACCAGATATCCTTGTGAGGATAATTTCTGGCAGAAGTCAAAGTTGCTCTGATTTCTGTTGGATGATGTGCATAATCGTCAATGATTGTAATTCCATTTCGTTCTCCCTTGTATTGGAAACGACGTTGCGTTCCAGTAAATGAGAGAATACCACTTTGAATCGTCTCGAATGGAATGTCTAGTAAATCTGCAGCGGCAATGGTAGATAATGCGTTGGAAACATTATGATTTCCAGCAACAGATAATTGAATATGTCCAGCGAATTCTCCGTAACGAATCAAATCAAAAGATGCATTTCCAAGTTCGTCAAACGTAATATTAGATGCTGCATAGTCTGCATCTTGTGTTTCAGAGTATGTGATCACTTTGCAGTGAAGTCCATCTGTAATGGCTTCCATCGATTCAATATTTTTATTGATGATCAGTGTACCGTCTTCTGGTAAAAGAGCAGCAAACTTGTGGAATGAATCACGAATTTCGTGAATATCTTTGAAGAAATCCATGTGGTCTTCTTCCACATTCAATACAATACTAATCTTAGGGAAAAAGTTTAAGAAACTGTTTGTATATTCACAGGCTTCTGTAACGAAAACGTCAGAATTTCCAACGCGGATATTACCACCGATTGCCTGAAGAATTCCACCAACAGAAATGGTTGGATCTTTTTCAGCTTCTAGTAAGATGTGAGATAACATGGAAGTAGTTGTTGTCTTTCCATGTGTTCCTGAAACAGCGATTGGTGTTTCGTAATTTGTCATTAATTGACCAAGCAATTCTGCACGCGAAAGCATTGGAAGATTTTGACGCTTTGCTTCTACAAATTCTTCGTTGTCTTCGTGAATTGCAGCTGTGTATACAACAACATCAATGCCATCGATGATGTTGGAAGCCTTCTGTGGGTAGAAAACAGTTGCACCAAGAGATACAAGGTGTTCTGTTAATGCAGAAGGTTTGGAATCAGACCCAGAGATGGTAAATGATTCTTTTAATAAGATTTCTGCAAGGCCGCTCATGCTGATTCCACCGATTCCGATAAAGTGCACATGAAGTGGCTCTTTGAAGTTGATTTTATACATAAAAATATCCTTCCTATTTTGAAATAAGTCATATATCAGTTCTTTCCTATAATATTATATACGGATATAGCAAAAAATTAAAGATATTTATTTTGTAAGAATTACATAAAAAGTTTTCGAATAATTTCTAATTTTTGTAAAAATTGTTCACTTAATTTGAATGGTATGGTATAATACACACACTAGAAACTGGAAGAAGGGGTGATGACATGAAGAAGAAAGAGATGATAGCAATGCTCTTGGCAGGTGGACAAGGCAGCAGACTTGGAGTCCTCACTGCGAAAGTTGCTAAACCAGCCGTTGCTTTTGGAGGGAAATATCGTATTATTGATTTTCCGTTAAGCAATTGTATCAACTCCGGAATTGATACGGTTGGAGTATTAACACAATATCAACCTTTGCGGCTGAATACCCATATTGGAATCGGTATCCCATGGGATCTGGATCGCAACGTTGGTGGTGTATCGATTTTGCCTCCGTACGAAAAGAGTGCAAATAGTGAGTGGTATACAGGAACTGCGAATGCCATCTATCAGAACTTAGAGTACATAGATAGTTTTCATCCAGAGTATGTGTTAATTCTTTCTGGGGATCACATTTACAAGATGGACTATGAAGTAATGTTAGATTTTCATAAGGAAAATCAGGCAGATGTAACAATCGCAGCAATGCCAGTCCCTATGGAAGAAGCAAGTCGTTTTGGAATCGTGATCACAGATCAAGAGAGACGGATTACAGAATTTGAGGAAAAACCAAAACAACCAAGAAGTAATTTGGCATCAATGGGAATTTATATCTTTACATGGTCTGTACTTCGCGATGCATTGATTCAGAAAAAAGAAGAAGCAGGATGTGACTTTGGTAAACATATCATCCCATACTGTTTTGAACAGGGAAATCGCATGTTTGCTTATGAATTCAATGGATATTGGAAAGATGTTGGAACGCTTGGCTCTTATTGGGAAGCAAATATGGAATTATTAAACATTGTTCCAGAATTCAATTTATACGAAGAGTATTGGAAGATTTATACCAATAGTGGAATTTTACCACCACAATATATTTCAGAACATTCTGTAATTGATAAGAGCATTATCTCAAATGGTACTGAGATTTATGGAGAAGTGTATCATTCGATTATCGGAGCAGGTGTTGTGATTGGAGAAGGCAGTGTGGTACGTGATTCTATTATCATGCAGGATACTGTAATTGGTAAAGGATGTGTGATCGACAAAGCCATTATCGCAGAACAGGTAGAGGTTGCAGATAATGTAACAATGGGAATCGGAGCAGATATTCCGAACCAGCTAAAACCAGATATTTATTCCTTTGGTCTTGTAACCATCGGTGAAAATTCAAAGATTCCAAGTGATGTTCAGATTGGAAAGAATACAGCAATCAGTGGTGTCACATTGAAAGAAGATTATGTAGATGGTGTTCTTCCAAGTGGCGAGACTTTGATAAAGGCAGGTGAGTAGGCATGAAAGCAGTAGGAATTATTTTAGCAGGCGGAAGTAGTCACAAGATGCGTGAGTTGACAAGAAAACGTGCCGCTGCAGCAATGCCGATTGCAGGAAGTTATCGAGCAATTGATTTTGCGTTAAGCAATATGTCGAACTCCCAAGTATCGAAAGTTGCTGTATTAACACAGTACAATGCAAGATCTTTGAATGAACATCTCAATTCATCAAAATGGTGGGATTTCGGTAGAAAACAAGGTGGTTTATATGTATTTACTCCATCGATTACAGCGGATAATGGTAATTGGTATCGAGGAACAGCAGATGCGATTTACCAAAATCTTGATTTCTTGAAAAAATGCCATGAACCATATGTGATTATTGCATCTGGTGATGCTGTATACAAGATGGATTATGAGAAAGCATTGGAATATCACGTGAAGAAAAGTGCAGATGTGACAATTGTGTGTAAGGAATTACCACAAGGAGAAGATGCTCGTAGATTTGGTGTCTTAAAGTTGGACGAGGATGATCGAGTGTTAGAGTTGGAAGAAAAACCAATGGTTGCGACTTCCAATATCATTTCAACGGGAATCTACATTATCCGAAGACGTTTGCTCATTGACTTAGTTGAGCAATGTGTAGAAGATGAAAAATATGATTTCGTATCTGACATTTTGATTCGATATAGAAAGTTAAAGAAAATTTACGCATATAAGTTGGAAGAATATTGGAGCAATATTGCTACAGTAGATGCATATTATAAGACGAATATGGATTTCCTAAAAAGTGATGTGCGTCAATATTTCTTCAAGAGTTATCCAGAAGTATATTCTAAGGTGAGTGATCTTCCACCAGCAAAATATAATCCTGGGTCAGTTGTAAAGAATAGTTTAGTTGCAAGCGGAAGCATTGTAAATGGAACGGTCGAAAATTCGATTTTATTTAAAAAAGTGTTCGTTGGAAATAACTGTGTGATCAAGAATTCCATTATTTTGAATGATGTTTACCTTGGCGACAATACATATATTGAAAATTGTATCGTGGAAAGTCGTGGAACGATCCGAGCAAATACACGTTTGGTCGGCGAAGACAAAATAAAAGTAGTAGTAGAAAAGAATGAGAGATTTAGATTCTAGAAAGAGGTATTATATGCAAATTACAGATGTACGTGTTCGTAAAGTAGCGAAAGAAGGAAAATTAAAAGCAGTTGTATCAATCACTATGGATGAAGAATTTGTAGTACATGATATTAAAGTAATTGAAGGAGAAAAAGGTCTTTTTATCGCAATGCCTAGCAAGAAAGCTTTAGATGGCGAATATCGTGATATTGCACACCCAATTAATTCGGGAACAAGAGAACGTATTCAAAAGCTGATTCTGGAAAAATATGAAGAAGCAATGCAAGCAGAAGATGCTGTAGAAGAATAAGACATAGCAGGGGCTGGTGTTTCAGGAATGTAGGTCGTGAAGCACCAGCCCATTTCTTCTTGTTTTTTTCAGGGTTTTATGTTATCTTGCCTCCAAGAGAAAAGTCACAAGAAAATGGGAAAGGATATGGCATGAAATTAAATATATTATACGAGGATCAGGATATTATTGTTTGTTATAAGCCATCGGGTATTGCAGCACAAACAAGTAAATTGGGTGCCATGGATATGGTTAGTTTATTGCGAAATTACCTCAAATCACCTTATGTTGCTGTGATTCATCGTTTGGATCAACCAGTAGAAGGAATCCTGGTTTTTGCAAAACATGCAAACGCAGCAAAAGAGTTAAATAAGACAATGCAGCAGGCGTCTTTCGGAAAATATTATCAAGCAGTGCTTTGTGGTATACCAAAAGAAAAAACGGGCAGACTAGAAGATTATTTAGTGAAAGATGGAAAAACGAATACTTCCAGAGTCTGTGATGCAAAAGAACAGGATGCGAAAAAGGCGATTTTGAATTATGAGGTACTTTCTGTAAAAGAAGAAGAACAGCTTGCCCTTGTGAAAGTGAAATTAGAAACAGGAAGACATCATCAGATTCGTGTCCAGATGGCACATATGGGTTGTCCGATTTGGGGTGATACCAAATACAATACGGTGCAAAAAGAGGTTCCACGCTGGGTGAAGATTGCTCTTTGTGCCTATCGTTTGGAATTTTTACATCCACGAACAAAGAAACCAATGGAATTCGAAATTGTTCCACAGGGAGAGGCGTTCTGGTCTTGACAAAAAGATAGAATTTATATAAAATATCGTTAATTATTGAAAAATACGGCTGTGAAGAGGACTAGTATATATAGGACGCGCCCCAGAGAGAGAATCATTTGGTGAGAGATTCTTGCAAGAAGTATATAGAACCTACCTTGGAGCCACTGTGTGAAAATGCAGCGTGACACTAGCGTTAATAGTGATAAAAGCGAATCATGTTAAACAGGTATATGTACATGATTAATTAGGGTGGTACCGCCGAGTATTTCGGTCCCTTATGGAGGGATAGAAAACTCGGCGTTTTCTATTTCTTATCAAACATATAAAAGGAGAGAAAAAGAAATGGCAAAGGACAAAAAACTCGTAAAAGCGATTACATCGCGCGATGAAGACTTCGCACAATGGTATACAGACGTTGTTCGTGAAGCAAAATTATGTGATTACTCAACTGTAAAAGGATGTTTGAACTACTTACCAAATGGTTATGCAATCTGGGAAAGAATTCAAGCAGACTTAGATAGACGTTTTAAAGAAACAGGTGTTGAAAACGTATCATTACCACTTTTAATTCCAGAAAGCTTATTGCAAAAAGAAGCAGATCATATCGAAGGATTTGCTCCAGAAGTAGCATGGGTTACACATGGTGGTATGGAAAGACTTCAAGAAAGATTATGTATTCGTCCAACATCTGAAACATTATTCTGTGATATCTGGTCAAGAATGGTGCAATCTCATAGAGATTTACCACTTGTATGGAACCAATGGAACTCTGTTCTTCGTTGGGAAAAGACAACAAGACCTTTCTTACGTTCAAGAGAATTCTTATGGCAAGAAGGACATACAATTCATGCAACATATGAAGAAGCAGAAGAAAGAACAATTCAAATGTGGCAAGTATACAAAGATTTCTATGAAGAAACAATGGCAATGCCATTCGTATCAGGTAGAAAAGCAGAACATGAAAAATTTGCTGGAGCACAAGATACTTACACAGTAGAATGTTTGATGCATGATGGTAAGGCATTACAATCAGCAACTAGCCACTTCTTCGGAAGCGGATTCCCAGATGCATTTGGTATCAAATACATCGATAAAAACAGCCAACCACATAGTGTATTCGAAACATCTTGGGGATTATCAACAAGAAGTATCGGTGGTCTTATCATGGTTCATAGTGATGATGATGGTCTTGTATTACCACCACGTGTTGCACCAACAGAAGTTCGTATTATTCCAATCGCTCAACACAAAGAAGGCGTATTAGATAGAGCATACGAATTAATGGCTGAATTAAAGAAAGCAGGATACAGAGTAAATATTGATGCTTCTGATAAACAACCAGGATGGAAATTTGCAGAACAAGAAATTCTTGGTATCCCAACACGTATCGAAATCGGACCAAAAGACATTGAAAATAATCAAGTTGTTGTTTGCCGTAGAGATAACCGTGAAAAAACAATTGTTTCATTAGATAACATTGCAGTAGAACTTCGCAATATCCTTGAAACAATGCAAAAAGATATGTACAACAAAGCGAAAGCATTCTTAGAAGATCATATTGATACAGCAGTAACAATGGATGAAATGGTAGAAAAATTCAAAGCAAATCGTGGATTTGTAAAAGCTTGCTGGTGTGGAGATCCAGAATGTGAAGGCGAAGTAAAATATGCTACAGGTGGAGCAGCTACACGTTGCTTGATCGAAGATGAAGAGATGATCTCAGATACATGTATTTACTGTGGAAAACCAGCAAAACATATGGCATACTGGGGAAAATCTTACTAGGATTTATAAAGAATGTGGAAAGAGACGTTTGCGGACGTCTCTTTTTGAAATGGAGAAGGGGAATAGATGAAAATTCAATTACCAGAAAAAGTTAATACCATAATTAAGACCCTTCAAGCCCATGGTTATGAAGCATATGCAGTTGGTGGCTGTGTGCGTGATTCTATATTGGGGCGTATTCCTGACGATTGGGATATAACGACATCTGCAACACCACAGGAAACAAAAGCACTGTTTCATAGAACATTTGACACAGGGATTGAACATGGTACGATTACGGTTTTAATAGAAAAAGATGCATTTGAGGTAACCACCTATCGCGTAGATGGAGAATACGAAGACAGCCGTCATCCGAAAGAGGTAACCTTTACAAGATGTTTGAAAGAAGATTTGCTTCGCCGTGATTTCACAATCAATGCAATGGCATACAATGACACGGAAGGATTGGTTGATATCTTTGGTGGCATCGAAGATTTGGAAAAGAAAGTGATTCGTTGTGTGGGAAATGCAAGAGAGCGTTTTGGAGAAGATGCTCTTCGTATCATGAGAGCAGTGCGATTTGCAGCGCAACTTGGTTTTGAAATCGAAGAAGATACAAAAGCAGGAATCATCGAATTAGCTCCTACGTTGGCAAATATCAGTGCAGAACGTATTCAAGTGGAGCTGATCAAGATGATGGTATCGCCAAATCCAACATTGCTTCGCAAAGCATACGAACTTGGTATCACAAAGATCATTTTGCCAGAGTTTGATGCAATGATGGAGACAAAGCAAGAAACACCACATCATATGTATGATGTGG
This sequence comes from uncultured Faecalimonas sp., assembly GCA_964540565.1. Taxonomy (GTDB): domain Bacteria; phylum Bacillota; class Clostridia; order Lachnospirales; family Lachnospiraceae; genus Faecalimonas. Next base: position 14,597 of record CAZINB010000009.1, on the reverse strand, counting down.
GAGAACATACTTTGAAAGCGATTGAATCGGTAAGAGCAGACAAAGTGTTACGACTTACCATGCTATTCCATGATATTGCAAAGCCAAAGATGAAAACGGTAGATGAGCAAGGCGTAGCACATTTTAAGATGCATGATGTAGAAGGTGCGGAGATGACAAAGCAGATTCTTCGTCGTTTGAAATTTGATAATGACACCATGAATAAAGTGGTGAAATTAGTTCAGTATCACGATTATCGTATGCCTGCCCAACCAACAAATGTACGTCGAGCCATGAATAAGATTGGAGAAGAGCTATTTCCATATTACTTGGAAGTACGCATGGCAGATACGTTGGCACAGAGTACTTATATGCGAGAAGAAAAATTGCAGAATTTAGAAGAAATTCGCGCTTGCTACGAAGAAATTTTGGAGAAATCAGAATGTGTTTCTTTGAAGACACTAGCAGTAACAGGAAAAGATTTGATCGCAGATGGAATGGAACCTGGAAAAGAAATTGGACGTGTTCTTGGAATCCTATTAGAACATGTTTTAGATGATCCAAGCTTGAACCAAAAAGAAATATTACTTAAAATGAAGGACGAAATCTTAAAATAACTTCATACTTTCTCCAAGCCTGTCATACATTAGAATGAAAATGGAAAACAGGCAGGAGGATTTATGAGGGAGAATGAATTAGAGGTTTTGAACCAGTATGATATAGATGTACGAAATACAAAGAAAATAAGAGATGCCATATGGTGCGACACAAACACAGGTCCAATGGTCCTAAAAGAGATGCGGATTTCGGAAAAAAGAATCCCCGTGCTTTCGAAATTATATGATCATTTGCAGGAAGAGAATGTTTCGAATGTTGATTGGATTCAAAGGAACAAGGAAGGCGGATTGTTTGTGACCTCTGATGAGGGAACAAAATACTTCCTGAAGCGATGGTTTGTGGGAAAAGAATGTGATATACACAAAGAATCAGATGTGTTAGAAAGCGTTCGGAATTTGGCAGTTCTTCACAAAGCATTAGAAAATCCATTTGCCAATGATGAGGCAATGGATTTTTTTGTTGGGGAAGATGTGCGGAAAGAGTATTTCAGACATAACCGAGAAATGAAAAAAGTGCGGACATATATTCGAGGACGTGTGGTAAAAGGTGAGTTTGAACAGGCGTTTCTGAAAGAGTTTGATGGCATGTACGAATGGGCGAAGGTGGCGCTTGAGCGGCTGGAAAGCAGCATGTATGAGAGTCTTTTGCAGGAAAGTCACACAGCGCACACAGTGATTCATGGAGATTACAATTATCACAATATTTTATTTCTGACAGACGGGATTGCAACAACTAATTTTGAACATTTTCGTGAAGATATACCGCTGACGGATTTTTACTATTTTTTACGAAAGGTAATGGAGAAAAATCATTGGAATGAGCGGTTGGGAGAGAAGATGATCGTAGCTTATCAGAAGGACCATCCGTTGACAGATGCGGAGACAGAGTATTTGGCAATCTGCATTGCATATCCTGAAAAGTTTTGGAAGGTGGCCAATTCTTATTACCGCTCGAAAAAATCTTGGATTCCTGCAAAAAATATGGAAAAGTTGGAACTGGTGATTCGCCAGACAGAAGAAAAAAAGAATTTTTTGCGCAGCCTCTTTTCTTTTCATTTGTAATTCAGAAAGTAAGGTTGAAAAGAAACGGTAAAAAATGCTCGAAAACCCTTTAAAATAAAGGGAAAATGCCTCAAATATACTTGACAAATATAGGTGAAAACGTTATAACAGTACCTAAGGGCGTTTTCATACGGTTTGAGAGTATGATGCTTATAAACAATCATAGGGAGACTAGAGAATCCTATGTTAAAATAAGAGGAGGAAAAACCATGAACAGAGCAGAATTGATCGTGGCAATGGCTGAAAAAGCTGAATTATCAAAAAAAGATGCAGAAAAAGCATTAAAAGCTTTCACAGATGTAGTAGCAGAAGAATTACAAAAAGGTGAAAAAATTCAATTAGTAGGATTCGGAACATTCGAAGTTAGCGAAAGAGCAGCAAGAGAAGGAAGAAACCCACAAACAGGAGAAACAATGGCAATCGCTGCTTGCAAAGCTCCAAAATTCAAAGCTGGTAAAGCTTTAAAAGATGCTGTAAACGCATAATTTAACAAAAAATACAAAGGGATGTGCATTGCACATCCTTTTTCCATGCAATAGGAGAGAACTTATGAGATTAGATAAATTTTTGAAAGTATCACGTTTGATCAAAAGAAGAACAGTTGCAAATGAAGCTTGTGACGCGGGAAGAGTTCTTGTAAATGGGACAGTTGCAAAAGCATCTGTCAAAGTGAAAATTGGAGATATCATTGAAATTCAATTTGGTACAAAAACCGTTAAGGTAGAAGTCCTTGATATTCAAGATACAACAAAGAAAGACGAAGCAAAAGACTTATTCCGTTATTTATAGTCATAAATGGAAACAACCTCTCATAGAATAGGAAAAGAGAAATGGATGAAAGGTTGTGAACAGTTGGAAGAAAGACAAGTACCAAAAACACATAAAATATCAATCAATAATCGGAAAACCAGCACAGTGACAGGGGTGCTGGATGTGTTGTCTTTTGATTTGAATACGATTTTACTAGAAACAGAGCAAGGAATGTTGATGGTAAAGGGAAATGATCTTCACGTCAATCGGCTTAGTCTGGAAAAAGGAGAAGTGGATCTGTCAGGGCATATTGACAGTGTTACTTACTCGGATATCAAACCGATGAGTAAGAAGAGTGATAGTTTATTTACAAAACTATTTAAATAAAGATGATATTAGGAATTGAAAAGGAATGGTCCATTTTTCTAGTAGCGATGCTGACAGGAAATCAAGTATATCTTGTTTATGCTGCGCTGTGTGTCTTTCGAAGAATCATCAGGCATAACCTGTTTTGGGTTTCGGTGGAAGATGTTTTCTTTTGGATTGCGACAAGCATTTATTTATATGTTTGCATTTTTCAGACATGTAATGGAAGCATCCGTTGGTATTTTGTTTTGGGTGTGTTGATTGGTGGTATAGTTACGCATTTTACCATGCTCAAAATTCAAAAATCTATTGATAAAACCCACAAAAGGGATTAAGATAAAGCCATAATAAAAAGGGTGAGTATAAATATGAAAGACATGAAAGTGCAAAAAGTTCGTGCACGACGTCGTGTTATGCATCATAGAATGAGCATTTTGGGAATTACAGGAGTAGTTATCGTGCTTGGAATTACACTCGCAGTAGGCAGTATATCAATGCAGAAGAAGAATCGTGAGTATAAAAGGCAAGAGGCAGAATTAGAGGCTCAGCTAGAAGACGAGAAGACACGTGCAGAGGAACTGGAAGAATTAGAAGAATATGTAGGTACAAACGAGTACGTGGAAGATGTTGCAAAAGATAAATTAGGATTGGTTTATCCAAATGAGACGCTGTTTGAAGCGGTACCATAATAGAAATGATACAAATGATAGCTTTAGGAAGTTTTCGGATTTCCTAAGGCTATTTTGTTTTTTAGAGCTAGGGGGAAAAGAGATGGAATTGGAAATGAATCCATATGTATTGCAGATTGATAAGTTGGTTCGATCATTGGGAAAATTATCAGAGATGTCTTTGAAATTGGAAGAGCCAGTTGCCTATGTATCAGGAAAAGATTATGAGCAAATTTGCACACAGGTTCGCGAACAGGTGTGTCAACACTGTGAGCATCGTAATGGATGCATTTTCAGAAATGATACGAAAATGCAGGAAATCATACATGAAGTTTTGAACATCATCGAAAATTACGGCGCAGAATTAAATATTGAATTGAAACGCAAGATGCAAAAAAAGTGCAGTTATGCACCTCATTTTTTGCGAGTAGTCGTAGAAACCTATCGTCAGGTACGGCAGAAACATATGTGGGAGCAAAAGATTTCCCAAAATCGTGAGCATTGTGCAGTGCAGTTGGATCGGTTTGCAAAAATTGTACAACATTCCACGAGGGAATTGCGCGCCAGCATTTTTGAAGATGAGCATTTAGAAAAGAAGATCAAAACAAAATTAGGGAAAATGGGAATAAAGATGCTAAGCAGCGTCTTTTTTGTGTCGTCCAATGGCCGCTATGAGATTCATGTTACGGTAAAAAGCAGTAAAGGGGAATGTGTGGCATCAAAAGCGGTGGCGGATATTATTTCGGAGTGTACAGGACGCAATATGTTTCTGGGGAAAGAGGAACGAATGATTGTAAATGCAGATTATCAAACATTGACTTGTGTGGAAGGGACGAAATTTCAAACGTTACAAGGAGTTGCCAAAATAGGAAAGGGATGCGAGAAGATTTCTGGGGATAACTTTTCTATGATTGACTTATCTGGTGGAAAACAGGTTGTGATTCTTTCCGATGGAATGGGAGCTGGACAGGTTGCACATCGAGAAAGTGCAATGGTGGTAGAGGTGTTAGAAGATTTGCTTTGCGCTGGATTTCCCAAAGAGACAGCACTTCAGATGTTAAATACAACTATGGTCATGGGACGAGAAGAGGTTCGTTTTTCTACGATTGATATGCATTTATTTGATCAGTATTCTGGTGTATGGGAGATTGCAAAAGCAGGTGCATCAACAACTTTTTGGAAACGAGAAAATGGTGTGGAACAGATTCGTTCTACAAGTTTACCACTTGGTGTTATGCCGAATGTAGAAATTGATTATATGAAGAAACAGATGAAAGATGGAGAGTATGTTGTACTTGTAACAGATGGGGTGATGGATGCTCTGCCAGTGGGAGAACAAGATTTTCTCATGCGTATGATCATAGAGGGAACAAAACAGCATAATCCGAAAGAAATGGCGCATCATATTTTGGAACAAGTCTTGGAATGCTCGGGCGAGGTTCCAATGGATGATATGACGGTACTTGTGGTGGGAATATGGAATCTTGAAAAATAGTATAAAATGATATAGAATTGTTATGAATTTACAAAGGGACAGATAAAAATGCTGGAAAAAGTAAGAGAATACGTGAAGCAGTATGAGATGCTGAAAAAAGAAGATAGAGTAATTTTAGGTGTATCAGGAGGGGCAGACTCGGTATGCCTTCTTTTTGTGCTGCTAGAACTTCAAAAAACAATTGGTTTTGAAATGGTTGTTGTCCATGTGAATCATGGATTGCGAGGAACCGTTGCAGACGAAGAACAAGCGTATGTGGAAAATCTTTGTAAAAAAGAAGGAATTCCTTTTGAAAGTTATTTGGAAAATGTGGCATTAATTGCAAAAAATAGGAAACAATCAACAGAGGAAGCTGGACGTGAAGTAAGACGTGCCTGCTTTCAAAAAGCGATGAAACAATATAAGGGAACGAAGATTGCTTTGGCACATCATCAAAATGATAGTGCAGAAACATTTTTTATGAATGTGGCAAGAGGAACGGGATTAAAAGGGCTTGGCGGAATCCGGCCAATCAATGGAATATATATTCGTCCTCTGTTGTGTGTCAATCGAGAAGAAATTGAGTCCTATCTGAAAGTGCGTGCGATTCATTATTGTGAGGATCTGAGCAATCAAAGTGATTGTTATACGCGGAATCGGATTCGAAATCATGTAATTCCTTATATGGAACAGGAAGTAAATCAGAAGACGGTAGCCCATGTGCAGGAGACCATGGAATATCTTTGGCAAGTACAGGAGTATCTGGAGAGCCAGTGCTTTGAATGGGAGCAAAGGGCAGTACAGAAAGTGGATGGCGGATATGAGATTTCCAAAGAAATCTGGCTCCAGATGCCACGAGTATTGCAAACGATGTTGTTAAGAAAGGTACTTGCAAAAGTAGCTCAGCAGGAAAAGGATCTTGAGTCAGCTCATGTCAGACAATTGGAACAGTTATTGGAGAAGCAATCAGGCAGAGAGATTCATTTGCCATATGAAATGATTGGAACAAGAACATATGAAGGAATTACCATTCGAAAGAAACTGGAACAGAAGAAAATGCCAGAAATTGTAATGGAAGAGTCGCGTTCTCCAGTCGTTTTCGGGGAGTATGAGATTTGTTGGAAGAAGTACGAAAAAGTGGACATATGTCACGATAGTTTAGAAAAAAGTAACACGAAGTGCTTTGACTGTGATATAATTAAGAGCAATATAATTTTTCGGACGAGAAAACCTGGCGATTATATTACGATACATGAAGATGGAAGAACACAGAAGTTAAAATCATATTTTATCAATGAGAAGATCCCGAAGGAGAAACGAGATGAGATTTTGCTTGTAGCGGATGGAAGCCATATTTTATGGATTGTAGGATATCGCGTAGATTTATCTTACCAAGCAAAGAAACATACAAAACATGTCTTAGAAATACAAATAGAAAGAGGAGAAAATTATGGTAGAAACAATTAGAGTAATGATTTCAGAACAAGAAGTAGATGCAAAGATTCGAGAAATCGGGAAAAAGATTAGTGAAGATTACGCTGGAAAACAAGTACACTTAGTTGGAATCTTAAAAGGAAGCGTATTTTTTGTGTCTGAACTTGCAAAACGTATTACAGTTCCAGTAACACTTGATTTTATGAGTGTAAGCAGTTATGGGGATGGAACTTCATCAAGTGGTGTTGTAAGAATCTCAAAAGACTTAGATGAAAGTTTAGAAGGAAAAGATGTTATCGTAATCGAAGATATCATTGACTCTGGAAGAACATTAGCTTACTTATTAGACGTACTTTCTAAGAGAAATCCAAACAGTATGAAACTTTGTACATTATTAAATAAACCAGATAGACGTGAAAAAGAAGTAGAAGTAGATTATGTTGGTTTTGAAATTCCAGACGAGTTCGTAGTAGGATATGGACTTGACTATGCACAAAAATATAGAAATCTACCATATATTGGAATTGTAGAAGGGGTAGAGTAGGAAGGAGATAAAGATTGGATAAAAAGAATAAAAGCTTCGGTAGTTTTCCGATGTTATTTATTGTAATGCTGGTAGCAATCGTTTATTGGTTTGTGGCTCAGATGAGTTTGCAGCAAAATAGTTACAGCTATCAGGAATTTATGGATGCTCTGAACCAAGGGCAGATTCAATCTGTTGCAATTGAACAGAACAAAGCTGTTCCAACAGGTACATTAGAATTATCAGTTGAGGGCGAAGATGGTGTACGCTATTTGAGCGTAACAGATGTTAATGAAGCCCAAGAGATTTTGAAAGAGGCTGGTGTCACAAAGATTCATGTCATGGATGTGCCAGAAGATTCTTGGTTGATGACAACTTTGTTCCCAACACTTCTTACAATTGGTGTGATTGTTGTCTTATTCTCGATTATGAATAGACAGGGTGGCGGAGCAAATGCAAAGGCGATGAACTTTGGAAAGAACCGTGCGAGAATGACAAATCCGTCAGAAAAACAGATTACATTTGAAAAAGTGGCTGGTCTTCAAGAAGAAAAAGAAGAATTAGAAGAAATTGTAGATTTTTTGAAAAGTCCTAAGAAATATATTCAAGTGGGAGCAAGAATTCCAAAAGGGGTATTATTAGTAGGACCTCCAGGGACAGGAAAAACGTTACTTGCGAAAGCAGTTGCCGGTGAAGCAGGTGTGCCATTCTTTACTATTTCCGGTTCTGATTTCGTTGAAATGTTCGTTGGGGTTGGTGCATCTCGAGTAAGAGATTTATTTGCAGATGCAAAGAAAAACGCACCATGTATTATTTTTATTGATGAAATTGATGCAGTTGCCAGAAGACGTGGAACAGGTCTTGGTGGTGGACATGATGAAAGAGAACAAACATTGAATCAACTTCTTGTTGAAATGGATGGATTTGGTGTAAATGAAGGAATCATTGTGATGGCTGCAACAAACCGTGTGGATATTTTAGATCCAGCGATCTTAAGACCAGGACGTTTCGACCGTAAGGTAACAGTAGGACGTCCAGATGTAAAAGGAAGAAAAGAGATTTTAGAAGTACATGCAAAAGGAAAACCATTAGCAGATGATGTGGATCTACAACAAGTTGCTCAGACAACTGCAGGATTTACAGGTGCTGATTTGGAAAATCTTTTGAATGAATCTGCAATCTTAGCAGCAAAAGAAGGAAGAGTGTATATCAAACAACAAGATATTCAACATTCCTTTGTGAAAGTAGGAATCGGTGCAGAAAAGAAAAGCCGTATCGTTTCAGAAAAAGAAAAACGTATTACAGCTTATCATGAAGCAGGGCATGCGATTTTATTCCACTTGCTTCCAGATGTGGGACCTGTATATACTGTTTCTATTATTCCAACAGGAACAGGTGCAGCAGGATACACAATGCCACTTCCAGAAAAAGATGATATGTTCAATACAAAAGGAAAGATGTTACAAGACATCAAAGTATCTCTTGGTGGACGTATCGCAGAAGAATTGATTTTTGATGATATTACAACAGGTGCATCACAAGATATTAAAGAGGCAACAGCAGTTGCAAAAGCGATGGTTACAAAATTCGGTATGTCAGAAGAACTTGGTCTTATCAATTATGATCAAGATAGTGAAGAAACATTTGTCGGCAGAGATATTGGACACACTTCACGAGGATATGGCGAAGAAGTAGCCGGAAAGATTGACAAAGAAGTCAAACGAATTATTGATGAATGCTATCAAGATGCAAGACGTATCATTGAAGAGCATCGTTCAGTACTAGATGCCTGCGCTGAATTATTACTAGAAAAAGAAAAAATTACAGGCGAAGAATTTGGAGCATTATTCGATGAATAGAGAAGCATTATTTAGTGATGGGACCAGAAATTTTCTGGTCCCATCTGAACCAGAAGAATTTGATATTGTTACCATTCGATTTCGTGCAGCGAAAAACGATGTGGATTTTGTGCGAGTTCTTTCAGAATCCAAAGGATTTATTATGCGAAAAGCTTACACAGAAGGGGAATTTGATTACTATGAATTGCATTGGAAACTGAGTGAAAAGCCACTTCGATATTGTTTTGAAGTGCATGGCCGACACGAAGTTTGCTATTATGACCGTTTTGGGGTATCGGATGCAATTCGAAATGAATATGCATTTACCATTGTTCCTGGATTTAAGACTCCAGACTGGGCAAAAGGTGCAGTGATGTATCAGATTTTTGTTGATCGTTTTTACAATGGCGATACGAGCAATGATGTAGAGACAGCAGAGTATATTTACATAGGAGAACCTTGTACACGAGTAACCGATTGGAATAAATACCCAGCATATATGGGTGTGCGTGAGTTTTACGGTGGAGATTTGCAAGGGGTATTGGATAAATTGGACTACTTGCAGGAATTGGGAGTAGAAGTAATCTATTTCAATCCATTGTTTGTTTCTCCATCCAACCACAAATACGATATTCAAGATTACGATTATATTGATCCTCATTTTGGAAAGATTGTTGACGATGGAGGCGATGTGCTGAGAGAAGATCAGCATGAGAACCAATACGCAACGAAGTACAGAAAACGTGTGTCTGACAAAGCGAACTTAGAAGCCAGCAACGAGTTGCTGATTCGTCTTGTGGAAGAAATGCACAAACGTGGCATGAAAGTGATTTTGGATGGTGTATTCAATCATTGTGGTTCGTTCAATAAATGGATGGACCGTGAAAGAATTTATGAAACATCGCAAGGGTATGAAAAAGGTGCATATATTTCTGCAGATAGCCCATACAGAAGTTTCTTTAAATTTTATGAAAATGAAGATTGTAAATGGCCATATAACGGAACTTATGATGGATGGTGGGGACACGATACTTTACCAAAATTAAACTACGAAGGTTCTGTGAAACTTGAAAATTATATTTTAAGCATTGGAAAAAAATGGGTTTCGCCTCCGTTTAACATTGACGGATGGAGATTGGATGTGGCAGCAGATTTGGGACACAGCAATCGTTACAACCATGAGTTTTGGAATAAATTCCGTCGTGTGGTAAAAAAAGCAAATCCAAATGCATTGATTTTAGCTGAACATTACGGGGACCCATCTTCTTGGTTACAAGGAGATGAGTGGGATTCTGTTATGAATTACGATGCGTTTATGGAACCAGTTACTTACTATTTGACTGGTATGGAAAAACATAGTGATGAACAACGTATGGAACTTTGTAATAATTCCGAATACTTTATTGGCGCAATGAAACATCATATGACACATATGCTTACACCATCCTTGATGGTTGCGATGAATGAGTTATCAAATCATGATCATTCTCGTTTCCTTACAAGAACCAACCGAAAAGTTGGGCGTGTAAGTCATTATGGGCATGCAGCAGCAGAACAAAATGTCAATGAAGCAGTGATGCGTGAAGCAGTAGTTATGCAGATGACATGGTTAGGTGCGCCTACGGTATATTACGGTGATGAAGCAGGTGTATGTGGATTTACAGACCCAGATAATCGAAGAAGTTATCCATGGGGGAAAGAAAATCAAGAGTTGATTGCGTTCCATAAGGAAGCAATTCGTATGCATAAAGAAAGCACAGCCCTTCGTACAGGTTCACTAGAATTTCTATATGGACGTAGAGAGGTTATGGCATACTGCAGATTTGATGATACAGAATCGGTGGTTGTTGTAATAAACAACGGTGCAGAGAAAGAAGTGCATATTCCTGTTTGGAGAGCAGATATTCCGATGTGCGAAGAAATGGAGCAGTTGTTGTATTCCGATGAAAATGGATTTACAACAGAATGCAAAGCGCATTATGTGATGAATGGAGAGGTGTCATTACAGTTAGGAGAGCATGCTGCGATTGTTCTTTCGTATAAAAAATAAAAAAACTATTGCATTTATAAAAAAAGTGTGATATAAAATTATAGTCAGCTTGAAACACAGCTGACATATGGATGGGTTCCCGAGTGGCCAAAGGGGGCAGACTGTAAATCTGTTAGCAACGCTTTCGGTGGTTCGAATCCACCTCCATCCATTTAGTTAAATGCATTGCATTTAATGAATGCCGCAGTGGCGGAACTGGCAGACGCACAGGACTTAAAATCCTGCGGGACTTATACTCCCGTACCGGTTCGATTCCGGTTTGCGGCATTAAAGGAATGAGAGTGAAGACTGAAATAGTTTTCACTCTTTTTTTTGTATGTTACACATTCTTTCTGAGCTTGTTTGACCCTACTTCTTTTGTTATAATTATTACGATTATTTTATTTCACAGAAGGAAGATAGAACCTGGTCAGGCTATTGTAAAATAGAACGGAGGAAATATACCATGAGAAGAAGGAAAAAAAGAACGGAGCGAAAACATTTAAAGAGAGCAATTGGCTTATTTCTTTTGGTGTTATGTATTATAGGAATTACTATAGGGAAATGGAGTAAGGAAGAGGAAAAACAGGTCACAGTAGATCCGGAGCCATTGGAAATTGAGCTTCCGGATGAAGTGATTGAATTGACGATTAGTGCGGCGGGAGATTGTACTTTGGGAACAGATGTAAACTTTAATACAAGTACAAACTTTACGGCCATGTATAATCAGCAAAATAATCCAGGGTACTTTTTGGAAAAAGTAAAGCCAATTTTTGCGGCAGATGATTTGACAATTGTGAATTTGGAAGGTACATTGACAACATCCAATACACGAGTAGATAAGCAATTTGCGTTTAAAGGAGATCCTTCTTACACAGCAATCCTCACATCTAGCAGTGTGGAAGCAGCAAATCTTGCGAATAACCATTCCAAGGATTACGGCGCACAGAGTTATGAGGATACCATTCGCTATGTAGAAGAAGCGGGTGTGCAGACATTTGGGTATGACCGTGTTGCAGTGATGGATGTAAAAGGTGTCAAAGTTGGATTGGTAGGAATCTATGAACTGGCAGATGGACTTGGTAGAAAACAACAAGTTATTGACAATATTCAAGCTGTAAAAGATCAAGGTGCGCAACTGATCATCGTAAGTTTCCACTGGGGTACAGAAAGACAGAATTATCCAGACGATATTCAAAAGACATTAGCGCATTTGGCGATTGATGAAGGCGCAGATCTTGTGTTAGGACATCATCCACATGTATTGCAAGGGATTGAAGAGTACCAAGGAAAGAATATTGTATACAGTTTAGGAAATTTCTGTTTTGGAGGAAATTCGAACCCATCTGATAAAGATACCATGATTTTCCAACAAACATTTACTTTGATAAATGGGGAAGTGCAATTAGATAATGCGAAAAAAATCATTCCATGTTCGTTATCATCTGTAAGTGGACGCAATAACTATCAACCAATGCCGTTGGAAGGTGATGCGGCTCAGCGTGTATTGAATCGTATTGAAGAATATAGTGCGAACTTTTAGAGAATCATGTATAATAAAATGGATATCGTAAAAAGGAGAAATAAGGATTGATAGGGATTTGGTTTTTCATACTTATAATAATCTATTTTTATTTCATATGTCCGAGGATTTTCCGAAAACCGGATTACTCTCCGTTGCTTGGAAAGTATTACGCGCATCGTGGATTGTATGACAATGCTTCGGAGGCGCCAGAAAATTCATTGCTTGCAATTCATAAAGCGGTGGAAGCAGGATATGGGATTGAGTTTGATGTACAATTGAGCAAAGATGATATTCCCGTTGTATTTCATGACGCAAGTTTGAAAAGGGTATGTGGAATTGATGGAAATGTCTGGGAGTATACCTTGGAAGAGCTTCAGAAAATGACATTGGCAAACTCAACACAAACAATTCCAACCTTGGAAGAAGTACTGAAAGTGGTTGACGGCAAAGTACCGCTTATCATTGAATATAAGATGGACAGACCAGATACAAAGGTATGCGAACTAGGGGATGCAATTTTGCAACAATACCAAGGTGTTTACTGTGTGGAATCTTTTCATCCATTTGCGGTAAAATGGTATCGGAAACATCGACCAGAGATTATTCGTGGTCAGCTTTGTACAAATTATTGGAAAGATGGGAAACATCCGAAAAATGCATTGTATTTTATGATGACTTATTTGATGGGAAATGCGATGACGCGACCTGATTTTATTGCATATTGCCATACATATGAAAAGAATCTTTCTCGCTATATTTGTAAATGGCTTGGAGCATTGCAAGTTACCTGGACGGTGAGAAGTCAGGAAGAGTTCGAAAGAGTAAAAGATAAATTTGATTTATTCATTTTTGAAAATTTTATTTTAAAGTAATGGAAAGGAAGAGAGAAAATGAAAGATGTAACAATTACAGATTCAATTGTGTATGTAGGAGCAGATGACAAAACACTTGATTTGTTTGAAAGCCAATATATCATTCCAAATGGTGTGTCATACAACTCTTACGTGATTTTAGACGAAAAAGTAACCGTAATGGATACTGTGGATGCAAGAGCAACAGAGGAGTGGCTTGCAAACTTACAAAATGTATTAGCAGGAAAAACAGTAGATTACTTAGTTGTTTCTCATATGGAGCCTGACCATGCTGCAAATATTCAAAAATTAATGGAACAATATCCAGAGATGAAGGTAGTTGGAAATGCAAAAACATTTGCTATGATGCCACAATTTTTCGACGTGGATTTAACAGACCGCACTGTTGTTGTGAAGGAAGGAGATACGTTATCTCTTGGTGCTCATACATTACAATTCTTTATGGCACCAATGGTACACTGGCCAGAAGTTATGGTATCTTATGAACAAAGCGAAAAAATCTTATTCTCAGCAGATGGATTTGGAAAATTTGGTGCATTAGATGCAGAAGAAGACTGGGCATGTGAAGCAAGAAGATACTACTTTAATATTGTTGGAAAATACGGAGCACAAGTGCAAGCACTTCTTAAAAAAGCGGCAACACTTGATATTGCTATGATTTGTCCACTTCATGGACCGATCTTAAAAGAAAATTTAGGATATTATATTGGGAAATATGATATTTGGAGTAAATACGAACCAGAAGATGAAGGTGTGCTTGTGGCATATGCTTCTATCCATGGAAATACTGCAAAAGCAGCGAAAGAAATGGCTGAAATCTTAAAAGCAAATGGAGCTAAAAAAGTAGCAATCACAGATTTATCTCGTGATGATATGGCAGAAGCAGTGGAAGATGCCTTCCGTTATGACAAAATGATTTTAGCTTGTGCAACATATGATGGCGGAATGTTCCCATGCATGGAAGACTTCTTATATCATCTTAAGGCGAAGAATTACCAAAAACGTAAAGTAGCTTTGATGGAAAATGGAAGCTGGGCACCAATGGCAGCAAAACAAATGCGTGCTGTATTAGAAGGCATGAAAGAAATTACAATTAGTGATTCTGTAATCACAATGAAATCAAGAATGACAGAAGATAATAGAAAAGCAATGGAAGAACTTGCAAAAGAATTTATCTAAAAGAAAGGGCCTCACATTTTATGAAAATGTGGGGCTTAAAAATTTTTTGAAAAAAGTTGTTGACATTTTAAAATGTACGTGATATTATATGTCTTGCGTTGAGGAACAGCTAAAAAGGATATAAGCCCAGATAGCTCAGTCGGTAGAGCAAGGGACTGAAAATCCCTGTGTCGCTGGTTCGATTCCGGCTCTGGGCACTTTTGATAAGTACTCAACTTCATATATACACGCGGGTGTAGTTCAATGGTAGAACACCAGCCTTCCAAGCTGGATACGTGGGT
>CAZINB010000008.1:0-65949 GCA_964540565.1 uncultured Faecalimonas sp. | reverse complement strand
TTCGTATCATGGTAGTTCCAGAACAAGTGTCTGATGCAGACATGGTACTGATGGCTAGAAATATTTCGAAACAGATTGAATTTGAATTGGAATATCCAGGTCAAGTTAAAGTTAATGTAATTCGTGAATCACGTGTTACTGACTATGCGAAATAATTTATAAGGCTTCACATCCGAAAGGATGTGAAGTTTTTTTTGTGCCAAGAGATATTTGATTGACAATTGTCTTTATATCTGCTATTCTATAAAAACTTATCTGGGAAACGGAGTTTCTATCCGTTTAAACATTTCTAACTATCTAATATCTAAGAAGAAATCCCAAGTAAAATTAAAATTTTATACTAGAAGGAGGAGTTCTGCCTATGACAGAAACAAAGACACATGATTGCTTTATGACACCACAAAGCAGAAAGGAATTAGAAGCAATTCTGCGAGAAGACCCAATGCTTTTCATGAAGTATCAACTAATGGAAGAAAGATGGAAGGAGCATTTCTGCGATTATTTTGCTGGGAAAAAGACACTTCCGTTTACGTATGATCCGTTTTTTAAACGAATTTTTAACCCTGAAATTTATCCAGAGCGATTATCTAGATTTATAAGCAGCATTTTGGGAGAAGAAGTAAAGGTGGTGAAAATACTTCCACAAGAAGAGGTCATGATTGATGGAGGTGCACTTCTAATCATGGATATTTTAGTGCAGTTAGCAGATGGTTCACTTACCAATATTGAAATCCAAAAAATCCCATATAAATTCGCAGGGGAACGAATGAGCTGTTATAGTTCTGATTTGCTGTTGCGACAATATAGTAAAGTAAAAGCAAATTCAACCAGTCCATTTGATTATCGTAGTTTGAAAAAGGTATATACCATTGTTATTTTTGAAAATAGTATGGGAGCATTTCATAAACCAGGAATGAATTATATCCATAAGGGAAAGGTCATTTTTGATACGGGATTAAAAATGAATATGCTGCAGGAATATTGCTTGATCAGCCTTGATGTATTTCGAAAAACTAAGTATACTAAAGGTGTAGAAATTAATGAATTGAATAGATGGCTTTCTTTTTTAGCCATTGATAACATAAGTGAGGCAGGGACATTGTTGGATGATTATCCATGGTTGGAGGAAGTGTATCAGGATGTGTCGCAACATTTATGTAATCCTAAGGAGGTGCTGGGAATGTTTTCGGAAGCATTAAAAATAATGGATCAAAATACAGTGCTGTACATGTTTGAAGAAAAGGATAAAGAAATTGCTGAGAGAGATGCAAAGATTGCAGAAAACGAAGCGAAGATTGTTGAGAGAGATGCAAAGATTGCAGAAAACGAAGCGAAGATTGTTGAGAGAGATGCAAAGATTGCAGAAAACGAAGCAATGATTGCAAAACAGGATGCAGAGCTGGAACGTTACAAGCAATTACTTGAAGAAGCAGGAATTGATTTGAAAAAGTAAAATGACATAGGATGGCATAACAAGTTCTGAGGTTCATATAATGAAGTAGTATGACGAAGGAGGAGTTATGTGAGAAAAAGAGAAAATAAATGGTTAGGGATTTTGTTTCTACTTGGTTTTCTCGTTGGAGTTGTAGGTCGAAATCTTTGGTACAAATCAAATCATACAACATTTAACCTGTTTGAATGGAGTCGATTGCAAACGTATGCAGGTACAGAAGTAATTCCAGAAAAATTGATGTGGTATGTGATAAAGGAACGATTGCTTTTGGTGATAGGACTGGGTGCTTTTAGCTTTGTGAAGAAAAAGAAAATGCTAGTATCTGGTATTTTAAGTTTTTTAGGAATGGTAAGCGGTGTGATGGTTGTAAGTGCCGTGATTTCTTTAGGGATGAAAGGACTACTGGTGTATGCAGCAGGGCTGATACCGCATGGTATTTGTTACTTGTTTGCACTATTGATCGTTCTGCTTTACTGGAATGGATATCCATACCAAAAGTGGAATCCAACCAAAACATTGTTTGTCAGTATGCTAATACTAGTCGGAATTATTTTAGAGATATATGTGAATCCTATTGTTTTAAAATGGGTTATAAGTATTTTGTAGGGAATCGTAAGATTCCCTCATTTTGTTTTATAGGTATATAACGGAATAAAAGCAAGAAAGAAAATAGCAAGTTGACTATACAAAAGTCCATGTAGATAACCTTGCATTCCTACAGATGGAATGGCGAATAGTACTCCGCAAATTCGGATAGAGATACTTGTGATGTTCATAAAAAAGGTGTACCCAGCTTTTCCAAGGCCGTTTAGAACACTGATTAAGGTGTTGTTAAGGTAGAAAAACGGACAGATCCAAGCAAGGGTTTGCAAATAAGTACCTGCTAGTTCGTTTTGGAAAAGGATCATACCTAATTGAGAGCCAAAAAGTAGAAAAAAGATACCGCAAGAGCATCCGAAAAACAGACCAAAGAGAAAAACCTTTCGAATGAGAGATAATAGCTGTTGTTTATTCTGGGTGGTTTGAATTTCAGCAACCGTTGGCAATAACATAGTCGAAATCGAATTTGTAAGTGCAGATGGAAAAAGAATGCAAGGAAGCGCCATTCCGGTTAAGATACCATAAGTGCTTAGAGATTCTGCATTTGTATATCCAAATTTTTGTAAAGACAGAGGAATAGAAATGGTTTCTACGCTTTGTAAGAGATTTGTTAAGACTCGCGTGCTGGTAAGCGGAAGAGATAGCGTGTACAATTCCCGAAAGAGTGGTTTGCTGTGTAAAAATTTTTGGATTTGAAAACGGGCATGCTCTGCGTAAAAAAAACAGTACAAGCAAAAGAAGGAAGAGGCAAATTCTCCAATAGCCAATCCGATGACGGCAATTAAAATAGAAGAATGAAACTGATACAAAAGAAATACACTTCCGACCCGTACTAATTGCTCGATAAATTGAGAAATGGCTGGTAAAGTGGTTTGTTTTTTGCCAAAGCAATATCCACAGATGCAACAATGAATCGAAGAAAAAGGCAAAACAAAAGATAATGCAAACAGTAAATCTTGACATCTCAGATCACCAAGTATGTAAATTGAGATGGGAATCACGTGCGTTTGTAAGAAGATAGAAACAATAAGAGATAAGGAAAGGGAGCTAATAAGAGCAAAATAAAATAAGTAATCAGCTTCCTTTTCTTTGTGTAGTGCGACTTTGTGTGCAATGCAACGTGAAAGTGCAGTTTCAACACCTGCAGCGGTTAATGAAATGCAAAGTGCATAGACGGGAAAAATTAATTGATACAGTCCTACTTCCTCTGCGGCAAATGTATTGCTCAAAAAGAGACGAAAGAAAAATCCAATCAAACGTGTGACAAATCCTGTGGCAGTAAGAACGAAAGTGCCTACAATAAGAGGATGTTTTTTAGACATAGAATCACCTAGAGAGATACTCTTTTCAATATATTCGAAGGAGCACCTTGACAGAACATTTTGAGAGTGATATTCTACAAAAAGAATAAATCCTAGTAATTTAGTAGGAATTAAAAAAGAAGGTGAAACCTTGAAGATATCAACAAAAGGAAGATACGGTCTGCGGGCATTGATTGATCTGGCAGAATATAGTGAGATAGAGCCAGTTTCTATTAACAGCATTTCAACAAGACAGGGAATTTCAGAAAGATATCTGGAACAATTGATGACAATGCTGAAAAAAGCTGGTCTTATAAAAAGTATCCGAGGAGCAGGCGGAGGTTATGTGCTTGCAAAGGCAGTGGAAGATATTTCTGTAGGAGATGTCTTACGTGCATTAGAAGGCAGTTTAGAACCGGTAGAGTGTGCTGCTAATAATGGCGAGAATACTTGTGAAGTGGCAGGTGGATGTGTCACAAAATATGTTTGGCAGAGGATTAACGAGAGTATTAATCGAACTGTAGATGAGATTAGTCTGAAACAACTAGTAGAAGAGAGCAAGCATGTGTCAAACAAAGCGACATCAGAGAAAATGATGTGCAACAAATAGGAGGATGGCAATTATGAATCAATTAATTTATTTAGATAATGCGGCTACAACAAAAGTAGCGCCAGAAGTTGTAGAAGCGATGCTTCCATATTTTACAGAACATTATGGAAATCCATCAAGCGTATATAGCTTTGCAGCAAAGAATAAAGAAGCAATCACAAGACAAAGAGAAATCATCGCAGAAGCACTTGGGGCAAATGTAAGCGATATTTATTTTACAGCAGGTGGTTCGGAATCAGATAACTGGGCTTTAAAGGCAACCGCAGAAGCTTATAAAGCAAAAGGAAATCACATTATTACAACTAAGATTGAACATCACGCGATTCTTCATACAGGAGAATATTTAGAAAAGAATGGATTTGAAGTAACCTATTTAGATGTAGATGAAAATGGTATGGTTCGTTTGGAAGATTTAAAAGCAGCTATTCGCCCAACCACAATCTTAATTTCGGTGATGTTTGCCAACAATGAAATCGGAACGATTGAACCAATTAAAGAAATTGGAGAAATTGCAAAAGAACACGGAATTCTATTCCATACAGACGCAGTACAAGCATTTGGACAAGTACCAATTAATGTAGATGAATATCACATTGACATGCTTAGTGCCAGCGGACATAAATTAAACGGCCCAAAAGGAATTGGATTCTTATATATTCGCAAAGGCGTAAAAATACGTTCGTTTGTACATGGTGGAGCGCAAGAAAGAAAACGCCGTGCTGGTACAGAAAATGTTCCGGGAATCATCGGAATGGGAACAGCGGTTGCAAGAGCTGTTCGTACAATGGAAGAACGTACAGCGAAAGAAGTGGAATTGAGAGATTACTTGATCAAACGTGTGTTAGAAGAAGTTCCATATACAAAATTAAACGGACATCCAGAAAAACGTTTACCAAATAATGCAAACTTTAGTTTCCGTTTTATTGAAGGAGAATCACTTCTTATCATGTTAGATATGAAAGGAATCTGTGGTTCAAGTGGTTCAGCATGTACATCTGGTTCATTAGACCCATCTCATGTTCTTTTAGCAATTGGCTTACCTCATGAGATTGCACATGGTTCTCTTCGTTTGACATTAAGTGAAGAAACAACAAAAGAAGAAATCGACTATGTTGTAGAAAGTATTAAAGAAATTGTGGCAAAATTGAGAAGCATGTCACCACTTTACGAAGATTTTTTAAAGAAAAATAAATAAGATTAAATTTTAAGGAGACAGATTATGTATACAGAAAAAGTAATGGATCATTTCCAAAATCCAAGAAATATGGGAGAAATTGAAAACGCTAGTGGTGTAGGTACTGTTGGAAATGCAAAATGTGGAGATATCATGAGAATTTATCTCGACATTGATGAAAACCAAATTATTCAAGATGTAAAATTTAAAACATTTGGTTGTGGAGCTGCAGTTGCAACAAGCAGTATGGCAACAGAACTTGTGAAAGGAAAATCTATTTACGAAGCACTTAAAATTACAAACAAAGCTGTAATGGAAGCGTTAGATGGACTTCCACCAGTAAAAGTACACTGCTCATTATTAGCAGAAGAAGCAATTCATGCAGCACTTTGGGATTATGCAGAAAAGCATGATATCAAGATTGAAGGATTACAAAAACCAAAATCTGATATTCATGAAGATGAAGAAGAAGAGGAAGAAGAATACTAATGGAAAAGAAAAAAGTAGTTGTCGGAATGTCAGGAGGCGTAGATTCTTCTGTAGCGGCTTATCTTTTAAAAGAACAAGGATATGATGTAATCGGTGTAACGATGCAGATTTGGCAAGATGAAGACCGTGAGATAGAAGAAGAAAATGGCGGATGTTGTGGACTCTCTGCAGTAGATGATGCAAGAAGAGTAGCAAATGATTTGGATATTCCATATTACGTTATGAATTTTAAAAGAGAATTCAAAGAAAATGTAATTGATTATTTTATTGATGAATATTTGAATGGACGCACACCAAATCCATGTATCGCATGTAATCGTTATGTGAAATGGGAGTCTCTTTTGAAGAGAAGTATGGATATTGGAGCAGACTATATTGCAACAGGACATTATGCTAGAATTGAGCAATTGGAAAATGGACGTTATAGTCTTCGCCGTTCTGCTACATTGGCAAAAGATCAGACTTATGCATTATATAATTTGACACAAGAACAACTGGCCAAGACACTTATGCCTGTTGGAGAATATACCAAGGATCAAGTAAGAGAAATTGCTGAAAAAATCAGCCTTCGCATTGCAAATAAACCAGATAGTCAAGATATCTGTTTTGTTCCAGATGGAGACTATGCAGGATTCATCGAAGAGACCATTGGGGAAGAGCTACCAACGGGAAACTTTGTAACGGTAGACGGTAAAGTGCTTGGAAAACACAAAGGGATTACACACTATACAGTGGGACAAAGAAAAGGGTTAGGATTAGCACTTGGATATCCTGCATTTGTAATAGAGATTCGACCAGAAACACAAGAAGTCGTAATTGGAACAAATGAAGATTCTATGTCTTATTATGTACGAGCAAATAAATTGAACTTTATGTCTATTCCAGATTTAGAAGGAAAGATGCGTGTGTTTGCAAAAATACGTTACAATCATAAAGGTGCATGGTGCACGATTGAAAAGACAAAAGAAGATGAAGTACTTTGTACTTTTGAAGAACAACAAAGAGCAATTACACCAGGACAAGCTATTGTATTCTATGATAATGAATATGTTGTTGGTGGAGGCACAATTATAGGAGATAAGTAATATGAAATCGGATTTCCATATGCATACAAACTTTTCAACTGATTCGGTAACAAGTCCGGAACAACAGGTGGAGAAAGCCATTGAATTGGGATTAGAAACGATTTGTTTTACAGACCATCATGATTATGGGTACCCTCAATTTGAGTTGGATATGATACCTTATATAGCGTACATGCAAAAATTGCAAGAAACATATAAAAATCAGATCAATATACGTATTGGTGTAGAACTTGGAATGCAGCCGAGCATGAAAGACTACGCATATCAATTGGAAAATTTCTATCCGCTTGATTTTACAATTGGTTCTATTCATTTTATTGAAGGAAAAGATCCTTGTAAGGGAGACTTTTTTGAAGGAAAAACGGATGAAGAAGCGTATCGTGAGGCATTGGAATATATATTGCAATGTGTGCAGAATGTTTCAGGGTTTGATGTGTTAGGACATGTGGATTATGTTGTGAGATATGGAAAAGAACGAGAAAAGTTTTATTCTTATCAGAAATATGCAGATATAATCGATGAGATGCTGAAAACACTTGTTGATAAAGGAAAAGGATTAGAGCTAAATATGGCTGGCTTAAAATATGGCTTGCCATTTGCACACCCTCATCCAGATATTTTGAAGCGATATCGCGAGTTAGGCGGAGAAATTATTACGGTTGGATCAGATGGTCACTGCCCAGAGCATATTGCATATCAATTTGAAAAAGCGAATGATATTTTAAAAGATTGCGGATTTTCTTATTATACTGAATTCCGTAAACACAAACCGATTTTTAAACGATTATGATAAAGTTTGAAAAAAGGCTTGAATTTTTGTATTATATCAAGTACAATCTAGTAAGATAATGAAAAAATTAACAATTGTTTCATTATGGCTGTGAATCAGTAAAGAATATAAAGAAACTTTAGGAGGAATTAATCATGGCAGTAAAAGTAGCGATTAATGGTTTTGGACGTATTGGACGTCTTGCATTCAGACAAATGTTCGGAGCAGAAGGATATGAAGTAGTTGCAATCAACGACTTAACAAATCCTAAAATGTTAGCTCACTTATTAAAATACGATTCAGCACAAGGTAGATACGCTTTAGCAGATAAAGTAGAAGCGAAAGAAGACGCTATCGTTGTTGACGGACAAGAAATCAAAATCTATGCTCAAAGAAACCCAGCAGATCTTCCATGGGGAGAACTTGGAGTAGACGTAGTACTTGAATGTACAGGATTCTTCACATCAAAAGAAAAAGCATCTGCTCATATTACAGCAGGAGCTAAAAAAGTTGTTATCTCTGCACCAGCAGGAAACGATCTTCCAACAATCGTTTACAACGTAAACCACGAAACATTAACAGCTGAAGATACAATCATCTCTGCAGCTTCATGTACAACAAACTGTTTAGCACCAATGGCTAAAGCTCTTAACGATTTTGCACCAATCCAAAGCGGTATCATGACAACAGTTCACGCTTACACAGGTGACCAAATGACTCTTGATGGACCACATCCAAAGGGAGATTTAAGAAGAGCTCGTGCAGCAGCTTGCTCAATCGTTCCTAACTCAACAGGAGCAGCTAAAGCTATCGGATTAGTAATCCCAGAATTAAACGGAAAATTAATCGGATCTGCTCAACGTGTTCCAACACCAACAGGATCTACAACAATCTTAGTTGCAGTAGTAGAAGGAACAGTAACTAAAGAAGGAATCAACGCAGCTATGAAAGCAGCAGCTACAGAATCATTCGGTTACACAGAAGAAGAATTAGTATCAAGCGATATCGTTGGTATCAGAGAAGGTTCTTTATTCGATGCTACACAAACAATGGTTACTAACCTTGAAAACGGAACATCTCAAGTTCAAGTTGTTTCTTGGTATGACAATGAAAACTCATACACAAGCCAAATGGTTAGAACAATTAAATACTTCGCTGAATTAGCATAATTTTAATTCGCAGATTATTTAAGATCCAAAAGGGTCCGGTCTTATTGGACCGGACCCTTTTTATCATGGAATACTATTCCAGATACATTTTATTTTTAAGGAGGCATAACATGCTTAACAAAAAATCAGTAGATGATATTAACGTAAAAGGACTTCGCGTTCTTGTAAGATGTGACTTCAATGTTCCACTTATCGATGGAAAGATTACAGACGAAAACCGTCTTGTAGCAGCTCTTCCAACAATCAAAAAATTAATCGCAGATGGCGGGAAAGTAATTCTTTGCTCACATCTTGGAAAACCAAAGGGAGAAGCAAAACCAGAATTATCTTTAGCTCCAGTAGCTGTTAGATTATCAGAATTATTAGGACAAGAAGTTAAATTTGCTGCAGATGCAACAGTTGTTGGTGAAAACGCAAAAGCTGCTGTAGAAGCTATGCAAGACGGAGAAGTTGTTCTTCTTGAAAATACTCGTTACAGAGCAGAAGAAACTAAAAACGGTGAAGCTTTCAGCAAAGAATTAGCTTCTTTATGTGATGTATTCGTAAACGATGCATTTGGTACAGCTCATAGAGCACACTGCTCAAACGTAGGTGTAACAGAATACGTTGATACAGCAGTAGTTGGTTACTTAATGCAAAAAGAAATCGATTTCTTAGGAAACGCAGTAAACAATCCAGAAAGACCATTCGTAGCTATTTTAGGTGGTTCTAAAGTTTCTAGTAAAATTTCTGTAATCGAAAACTTACTTGAAAAAGTAGATACACTTATCATCGGTGGTGGTATGGCTTACACATTCAGTAAAGCAAAAGGCGGAAACGTTGGTAGTTCATTATTAGAAGCTGATTATGTAGAATACGCTGCAAATATGCTTAAAAAAGCAGAAGAAAAAGGTGTTAAATTATTATTACCAATCGATGACGTTGTAGCTGATGCATTCTCTAACGACGCTAACATCAAAACAGTAGATGCTGGTGAAATCGAAGAAGGATGGATGGGACTTGATATCGGACCAAAAACAGCAGCAATGTATGCTGAAGCTGTTCAAACAGCTAAAACAGTAGTATGGAACGGACCAATGGGATGTTTCGAAATGCCTAACTTTGCAAATGGTACAGAAACAGTAGCAAAAGCTTTATCAGAAACAGATGCTGTAACAATCATCGGTGGTGGAGATTCAGCTGCAGCTGTTAACCAATTAGGTTACGGAGATAAAATGACACATATTTCAACAGGTGGCGGAGCTTCACTTGAATTCTTAGAAGGAAAAGAATTACCAGGTGTAGCAGCAGCTAACAATAAATAAAAAGGAGGCCAATACAATGGCAAGAAGAAAAATTATCGCAGGAAACTGGAAAATGAACAAAACTCCAAGTGAAGCAGTGGCATTAATCAACGAATTAAAACCATTAGTAGCAAACGATGAAGTAGATGTAGTATTCTGCGTACCAGCAATTGACATCATTCCAGCTATGGAAGCTGCAAAAGGCAGCAACATCTGCATCGGTGCAGAAAACATGTACTACGAAGAAAGCGGAGCTTACACAGGGGAAATCTCTCCAGCAATGCTTACAGATGTAGGCGTAAAATATGTTGTACTTGGACACTCAGAAAGAAGAGAATACTTTGCTGAAACTGATGAAACAGTAAACAAAAAAGTGAAAAAAGCTTTCGAACATGGTATTACACCAATCGTTTGCTGTGGTGAAACATTAGCACAAAGAGAACAAGGTGTTACAATTGATTTCATCCGTCAACAAATCAAAATTGCTTTCTTAGATGTAACAGCAGAACAAGCTAAAACAGCTGTAATCGCTTACGAACCAATCTGGGCAATCGGAACAGGTAAAGTAGCTACTACAGAACAAGCACAAGAAGTTTGTGCAGCAATTCGTGTATGCATCGGAGAAATGTATGACGAAGCTACAGCAGAAGCAATTCGTATTCAATACGGTGGATCTGTATCAGCAGCAAGTGCTCCAGAATTATTTGCACAAGCAGATATCGATGGTGGTCTTGTAGGTGGTGCAGCATTAAAACCAGACTTTGGTAAAATTGTAAACTACAACAAATAAGAATACATAAAGTAATAACGAAAGACTATTTGACCAAGGAATGCTTGGTTGAATAGTCTTTTTATTAATTTTATAGGAGCGAAAAATGAGAAGGATTGAAACGATTCGCAAAACAACAGACAATCGATTTTTGAATATGTACGAACTTGGAATGAAGAATGAAGATGGAAAAGAAAGTACATATTATGTAGCATCTAGAGCAAAGAACATAGATCAGTTAAAAATACGCACAAGGGAAAATACACCAGATGGTGTTATTATTTATAGTGTGTATCGAGATGCATCCGATATGGAAGAAAAAATTGTTTTGATTCGACAATATCGATGCCCACTCGATGATTATATTTATGAATTTCCAGCAGGTCTTGTGGATGAAGGAGAAGACTTTCAGACAGCAGGTGTACGTGAATTGAAAGAAGAGACAGGGTTAGAGCTAGAGCCAATCAATGCAAAAGAAATGTATACCAAACCATTTTTTACAACCATAGGAATGACGGATGAATCTTGTGGAACCGTTTATGGTTATGCAAGTGGAAAACCATCGAAAGACGAGCAGGAAGAAAATGAAGAGATTGAGATTGTGTTGGCGGACAGAGCAGAAGCAAAAAGAATCTTGGAAGAAGAACATGTAGCGATTATGTGTGCATATATGCTCATGCACTTTATAAATACACCTGTGGGACATACATTTGATTTTTTACAGTGCTAAAGGTTGCATGCACAAAGAAAATCATGTAAAATAGCATAGGACAGAAAAAAGATAATTTTTTAACATAAAGGAGATAATAAGATGAGCAAGAAACCAACAGTATTAATGATTCTTGATGGCTACGGCTTAAATGAAAAACATGAAGCAAACGCTGTTTATGAAGCGAAAACACCAGTAATGGATATGCTAATGAAAGAATATCCATTTGTACATGGAAATGCTTCTGGTATGGAAGTAGGTCTTCCAGATGGCCAAATGGGGAACTCAGAAGTAGGTCACTTAAATATGGGTGCTGGACGTATCGTATACCAAGATTTAACAAAGATTACAAAAGCGATCCAAGATGGTGATTTCTTTGAAAATGAAGCATTACTTGCAGCTTGCAAAAATGTAAAAGAACATGATTCAGCACTTCACATGTTCGGTTTAGTATCTGATGGTGGAGTTCATAGCCACAACTTACACATTTACGGATTATTAGAACTTGCAAAAAAACAAGGCATTGAAAAAGTATATGTACACTGCTTCTTAGATGGACGTGATACACCACCTGCATCAGGAAAAGATTTTGTGCAAGAGTTAGCTGATAAGATGCAAGAAATCGGTGTAGGACAAATCGCATCTGTAATGGGACGTTACTATGCAATGGACCGTGATAACAGATGGGATCGTGTAGAATTAGCTTACAATGCAATGGTAAAAGGACAAGGAGAA
Organism: uncultured Faecalimonas sp.; assembly: GCA_964540565.1. Taxonomy (GTDB): domain Bacteria; phylum Bacillota; class Clostridia; order Lachnospirales; family Lachnospiraceae; genus Faecalimonas. The sequence continues at coordinate 53,803 of CAZINB010000008.1, read as the reverse complement.
ACAGCTGCTTGTGGACCATGTGCAGTACAAGCATCTTATGATAATGATAAAACAGACGAATTTGTGCTTCCAACAGTAATCGTAAAAGAAGATGGAACACCAGTTGCTACAATTAAAGACAATGACTCTATCATTTTCTTTAACTTCAGACCGGATAGAGCTAGAGAAATCACTAGAACATTCTGTGATGATGCGTTTGAAGGATTTGAAAGAGGCGCTAGAGTGAACACAACATTTGTATGTTTTACAGAATATGATGTGACAATCGAAAACAAAGACGTTGCATTCCGTAAGACAGAAATCACAAATACATTTGGTGAATTCTTAGCTGCAAACAACATGACACAAGCAAGAATTGCTGAAACAGAAAAATACGCTCACGTAACATTCTTCTTCAACGGTGGTGTAGAAGAACCAAATGCTGGTGAAGATCGTATTTTAGTAAAATCACCAAAAGTTGCAACATACGATTTACAACCAGAAATGAGTGCTTTCGAAGTTTGCGATAAATTAGTAGAAGCAATCAAATCTGATAAATATGATGTTATCATCATCAACTTTGCAAATCCAGATATGGTTGGTCATACAGGTGTAGAAAATGCAGCTGTAAAAGCGGTAGAAGCAGTTGATGAATGTGTAGGAAGAGCTGTGGAAGCATTAAAAGAAGTAGATGGACAAATGTTTATCTGTGCTGACCATGGTAATGCAGAACAATTATTAGATTACGAAACAGGAGCTCCATTTACAGCGCATACAACAAATCCAGTACCATTTATCTTAGTAAATGCTGATCCAGCATACTCATTAAGAGAAAATGGATGTTTAGCTGATATTGCGCCAACATTAATTGAATTAATGGGAATGGAACAACCAGCAGAAATGACAGGTAAGTCATTATTAGTGAAATAATATAGACATTAGAAAATGAAATGCTCCCTTCTAAGTAAAGTTTGTTACTTAGAAGGGAGCATTTTTATTGCCTATATGACAGGAATAGAAGTTAATCCTTCATAAATAAGTACACCCAAAATAATAAGTGCTACGGCTAAGATATGACAGGGACAGGGATAGAAGTAACCCCTTCATAAATAAGTATGCCCAAAATAATAAGTGCTACGGCTAAGATAATGGAACTAATGAGTAATTGATATTCTTTCCAATTCATTAAGAACCCTCCAATCTATTGTTTTTACTATTATTGTAACTGCTAAAATCGAATTTTACAATACATTATAATATTCAACTATATATTAAAAGGTAGTGTGAGTTCCATGTGCTGTAAAAGAACTATTTCTGTTAACTATAGTAACAGATATACCTGCACTTGAAGTATCAACGCCTAAAGTAAGACTACTTATATAGGCTTCATCATATGTATGAATATAAAATGGAACAGCAGTACCATTAAAATTTGCAAAATTAGATGAGTAGGTACATGCTCCGTACCATTTATATCCTACATACATAGTGCCTGAAGATGTGTTGTATGTATAATCTTGTAATTCAAAAGCAAAGCCATCTTGCCCAGAGATAGTTGAGGTGTTTGAAGTGCTTTTTGTTTTTGCAGAATTTTGATCTGTAATATAAGCAGATTTTCCGGTAATGCTAGTACTTCCATAATTAGAAGTATTTATAAAACTTACACCAAAACAGTCTTTGTCACCTTTATCTCCAACTAGTCCTGCTGTAAGCCAATTGTTGTTAAGCCAATATCCGCTAGTTGAAACAATCCATGAATTAGAACTAGAACTGTAGTAAATAGATACAGTAGATAATTTAACATCTCCATTGTCACTAGAAAGAACAGACAGAGGAGTAGTTACATTGTTGTATAAGTATACACCATAATTAGAAAGTTGTTGAAGTAAAGCGTCTTTTTGCACTTCATTGGCAAAGGAAATTTCAAATAATAAGTCGTCAATGGTTTTTTGAGAATCAGTTTGTTTTCCTTTGGTGCGTACTGTTGCATTGTACAAAATATCTTTTTCTGCAGCAAAAGATATTTTATCTTTTGAAGTCATATGAATCGAAGAAATTGATTCGGTAGTTGTGTCAACTGTTTTTTCTTTAGCTAGAGCGGATGAAGTTACTCCACAAACTAGAATAATAGAAAGTATAATTGGTAAAATTTTTTTCATAATGAAATCCTCACTTTCATAGTATAAATCTGGTTAATGAGTTACTAATATCATAAAATTTTTGACAGAATATTCACCTCCTTGAAAATGATAAAATACATTGATATTGTCTGTCTTTCTTGCTATGATTTTAACAAATAATGTGTTTTTTGTAAGAAAGCGTCACTTAACATAGAGAAAGTATTGCTTGCGAAGCAAAAAGGAGGAATGGAATGAAAACAACAATAGGAAAAAGGCTCAAGGAATTGCGAGAACAACAAAGATTAACACAGGAAGAACTTGCACAGTATCTGAATGTTTCCAGACAAGCAATTTCGCAGTGGGAGAATGATAAAGTGTATCCGGATATAAGTAACATTGCTCTATTGTGTCAATTGTACAAAATAAGTTCGGATGAACTTTTAGGTATAGAAACTCAACCAGTAGATAAAAAGGAAAAAAGAAAAGGGAAAAAGAATGAATGGATTATTATGATTTTAGTATTGCTAGGAGCAAGCCAATTCAATCTTGCAGGGATTCCAATTGCAATAGGCATTGCTTTGTGGACAAGCTTATCAAAGTCGAAATACAAATTTATGTATGTATTTTGCCTTTTGTATATTGTAGCAAATCTTTTGAATTTCTATCTCAGATGGTGTAATAGAGTGTGGTTTTGATAGAAAATAGACATACTTTTATAGAAAAAACAAAAGTGAAAATGCACAAAGACTAGGTAAGAAACACAAAAAACTTGTGTAAAATATGGAAAACTCCAAAATGAGTTGTAAAACTTGAAAATATGATTGACAAATAATTAACGATATAGTAGATTGATACTTGTCAAATGGTTAAAAAATTAACAAGCAAATTTTGGAGGAAAACGATATGACGAAATTAGTAGATAGTATTGAAACACTAACAGCGAAAATGGAAGAAATGAAAGAGGCACAACGTGTCTTTGCAACATATACACAAGAGCAAGTAGATAAAATCTTCTTCGAAGCAGCAATGGCAGCGAACAAACAAAGAATCGCTTTAGCAAAAATGGCTGTAGAAGAAACAGGAATGGGAATCGTAGAAGATAAAGTAATCAAAAACCACTACGCAGCAGAATACATCTTCAATGCATACAGAGATACAAAAACATGTGGTGTAATTGAAGAAGACAAAGCATATGGAATTAAGAAAATTGCAGAACCAATCGGATTAGTTGCAGCGGTTATCCCAACAACAAACCCAACATCAACAGCAATTTTCAAAACATTACTTGCACTTAAGACAAGAAATGCAATCATCATTAGTCCACATCCACGTGCAAAACAATCTACAATTGAAGCAGCAAAAATCGTTTTAGATGCAGCAGTTAAAGCTGGAGCACCAGAAGGAATTATCGGATGGATTGATGTACCTTCCTTAGAACTTACAAATGAAGTAATGAAAAATGCAGACATCATCTTAGCAACAGGTGGCCCAGGAATGGTAAAAGCTGCATACTCTTCAGGAAAACCAGCACTCGGAGTTGGAGCAGGAAATACACCAGTTATCATTGATGATACAGCAGATGTGAAAATGGCAGTAAACTCAATTATTCATTCAAAAACATTTGATAACGGTATGATCTGTGCTTCAGAACAATCTGTAACAGTTATGGAAAAAGTATACAAAGAAGTAAAAGAAGAATTTAAATTCCGCGGATGCTATTTCTTAAAAGCAGATGAAATTGAAAAAGTAAGAAAAACAATCCTTGTAAATGGTGCTTTAAATGCAAAAATCGTAGGACAATCAGCATACACAATTGCACAATTAGCAGGTGTAGAAGTTCCAGAAGATACAAAGATTTTAATCGGTGAAGTAGAATCAGTAGATATTTCAGAAGAATTTGCACATGAAAAATTATCACCAGTGCTTGCAATGTACAAAGCAAAAACATTTGATGAAGCAATTGCAAAAGCAGAACAATTAGTAGCGGATGGAGGATATGGACATACATCATCTATCTATGTACATCCATCACAAAAAGAAAAATTAGAAAAACATGCAGCTGCAATGAAGACATGTAGAATTCTTGTAAACACACCAGCTGCACAAGGTGGTATCGGTGATATTTACAACTTCAAATTAGCTCCATCACTTACATTAGGTTGTGGTTCATGGGGAGGAAACTCTGTTTCAGAAAACGTTGGCGTAAAACATTTAATCAATATCAAGACAGTAGCCGAAAGGAGAGAAAATATGCTTTGGTTTAGAACACCTCAAAAAGTATACTTTAAGAAAGGATGTATGCCAGTAGCATTAGATGAACTCGGTACAGTAATGAATAAGAAAAAAGCGTTTATCGTAACAGACAGTTTCTTATACCAAAATGGATATGTAAAAGGTATCGAAGAAAAATTAGATGAAATGGGAATTCAACATACATGCTTCTATGAAGTTGCTCCAGATCCAACATTAGAATGTGCACAAGCAGGTGCAAAAGCAATGGCAGCTTTCGGACCAGATGTAATCATTGCACTTGGTGGTGGTTCAGCAATGGATGCTGCTAAGATCATGTGGGTAATGTACGAACATCCAGAAGCAGACTTCCTTGATATGGCTATGCGTTTCATGGATATCCGTAAGAGAGTATACACATTCCCTAAAATGGGTGAAAAAGCTTACTTCGTAGCAATCCCAACATCATCAGGAACAGGTTCAGAAGTAACTCCATTCGCAGTTATCACAGATGAAAAGACAGGTGTGAAATACCCACTTGCTGACTACGAATTACTTCCAAACATGGCTATTATTGATGCTGATAATATGATGTCACAACCAAAAGGACTTACAAGCGCTTCTGGTATCGACGCATTAACACATGCTTTAGAAGCATACGCATCTATCATGGCAACAGATTACACAGATGGTTTAGCATTAAAAGCAATGAAAAATATTTTTGCTTACTTACCAGCAGCATATGAAAATGGAGCAAATGATCCAATCGCAAGAGAAAAAATGGCAGATGCTTCTACAATGGCTGGTATGGCATTTGCAAATGCATTCCTTGGAGTATGTCACTCAATGGCACACAAATTAGGTGCATTCCATCACTTACCACATGGTGTGGCAAATGCGCTTCTTATTACAGAAGTAATGAAATTCAACGCAACAGATGTACCTGCTAAAATGGGAACATTTTCACAATATCAATATCCACATGCATTAGAACGCTATGCAGAATGTGCGAGATTCGTTGGGGTATGCGGTAAAAATGACAAAGATACATTTGAAAAATTCTTAGTGAAAATTGAAGAATTAAAAGAAAGAGTAGGAATTAAGAAATCTATCAAAGAATATGGGGTAGATGAAACATACTTCCTTGAAACTTTAGATGAAATGGTAGAACAAGCATTTGATGATCAATGTACTGGTGCAAACCCAAGATACCCACTTATGAAAGAAATTAAAGAAATGTATTTAAAAGTATACTACGGTAACTAATACGTTCCTTTGATTTAAAAACATTAGGAGGGAAATGAAATGGAAGAAAGAGTACTTGTTTCAAAACGTAGCTACAAAGAAGTCTTTCAATGTGGAGACAGCATTGTAAAAATGTTTGCCGAATCACATGGAAAAGCCAATGTATTCCAAGAAGCACTTAACACAACTCGCGTAGAGGAAGCGGGATTAGATATTCCAAAAGTGAAGAGTGTACAACAAATGGAAGGGAAATGGTCTTTGGTGATTGAATATGTAGAAGGAAAAACCTTAGAAACAATCATGAAAGAAGACACAGAACACCAAGAGGCGTATCTGAATCAATTTGTTGATCTGCAACTTGACATGTTCTCAAAGAAAGTCTCAAAACTCAAAAAGTTAAAAGATAAACTTGCAGAACAGATTAATAGCTTGAAAACAATTGATGCTACAACAAGATACGAGTTGATGACTCGTCTAAATAGTATGCCAAAACATGACAAGCTTTGTCATGGGGACTTCAATCCAAGCAACATCATTGTAAAAGAAGATGGTACGATGTGCATCATTGACTGGGCGCATGCAACACAAGGAAATGCAAGCGCCGATGCAGCAATGACATATTTACAATTTGCATTACAAGATAAAGCATTAGCGGATTTATATTTGAAATTGTTCTGTGAAAAGAGTGACACAGCAAGACAATACGTACAACAATGGTTGCCAATTGTTGCAGCAGCACAATTAACCAAAGAAACAGAACAAGACAAAATCGACTTCTTATTATCATGGATTGATATTATTGATTTCCAATAATCCTAAGCAACAAAAAACCGTGTCCAGATGAAAACTGGATACGGTTTTTTGTTGCTTATTTTTCGTTATGTAAATGTTTATTTGCTGTAGAAAGCATTAATTTGATACGGTTTAGTTGGTTTACTTCACTAGCACCTGGATCGTAGTCAATCGCCACAATATTTGCTTCTGGATGACGACGACGTAATTCTTTGATAACACCCTTTCCAACTACATGGTTAGGAAGACAGGCAAATGGTTGTGTACACACAATGTTTGGCGCACCTTGTTCGATAAGCTCTAACATTTCGCCTGTTAGGAACCAACCTTCTCCTGTTTGGTTTCCGAGAGAAACAATCTCTTTTGCCATATCAGCCAATTTTTCAATATGTGCTGGAGCATCAAAACGTTCACTTGCTTCAAATGCTTTTGTAGCAGGAGAGCGGAGCCATTCTAAAGCCTTGATACCAAGGTTACATAAGAATGCTGTTTTCTTACTCATACCAAGTTTATTTGCTTTGAAGTTACTATTATAGAAGCAGTATAGGAAGAAGTCTAATAAATCTGGTACAACTGCTTCGGCACCTTCTTGTTCTAATAATTCTACCAGGTAGTTATTTGCTGCTGGAAGGAATTTAACTAAGATTTCTCCAACAACACCTACACGAGGTTTTTGAATATCTAATAATGGGAGTGTATCAAAATCATGGATGATTTCTCTACATATTTTACTAAATTCACGTCGACTGCATCTCTTTTGTGTAAGGAATGCAATGACTTTCTTTTTCCATGCTTCATGAAGTGCATTGGCAGATCCAGGAGTTGCTTCATATGGTCTTGTGCGGTAAAGTACGCGCATAAAGATATCTCCAAAGACTAATGCATATGCAGCTCTCATTGCAAGTGGAAGTGTCAATTTGAATCCTGGATTATCTTCCAAACCACTTAAGTTTAATGAGATAACTGGAATGTGACCATATCCGGCCTTTTCCAAAGCACGTCTGATAAATCCAATATAGTTGGAAGCACGGCAGCCACCACCTGTTTGTGTGATGATGACAGCAATTTTGTCTGTATCGTATTTGCCTGAAAGGATTGCTTCCATAATCTGTCCAACAACCATAAGAGATGGGTAGCAGGCATCGTTATTTACGTATTTAAGTCCGACATTTACAGCTGACTTATTATCATTTCCTAATACATCAATATGATATCCAAAAGAACGAACGACTGGCGCAATCAATTCAAAATGGATTGGCGACATCTGTGGACAAAGAATGGTATAATCTTTTCGCATTTCTTCTGTAAATTTCACTGGTGTGATAGAAGAAGGTTTGATTTCACGTTTTTCATTTAATTGTTCACGTACACGAATCGCAGATAGAAGCGAACGAATACGAATCTTAGCTGCCCCAAGGTTGTTTACTTCATCGATTTTGAGAGAAGTATAAATCTTTCCTGATTTTGTTAAAATATCAGATACTGCATCTGTTGTAACAGCATCTAATCCGCAACCAAATGAGTTTAATTGAATCAAATCTAAGTTATCTTTTGTCTTTACATAGTTCGCAGCAGCATATAAACGAGAATGATACATCCATTGGTCTACTACGATCAATGGTCGTTCTACTGGCTGTAAGTGAGAAATGGAATCTTCTGTTAATACAGCAATATCGTAGGAATTGATCAATTCAGGAATACCATGATGTACTTCAGGGTCAATGTGATAAGGGCGTCCTGCAAGGACAATACCACGTTTTCCGGTTTGATCCAAATATGCAATTGTTTCTTCTCCTTTGCGGCGAATATCTTCGCGGCAAGCTTCTAATTCTTTCCAAGCAAGATGAACTGCGTTTTTGATCTCTGCAGCAGAAATAGAAAATTCTTGGCTGAGACATTCAATCAATGCAGCAGAAATGGTTTCTTCGCTTTTGAAAGAAAGGAAAGGATTTTTAAAGTTAACAGTTCCATGAACGATTTCATCCATGTTGTTCTTGATGTTTTCCGCATACGAAGTAACGATTGGACAGTTGTAATGGTTTGTCGCATCTGAGAATTCTTTACGTTCATATGGAATACATGGATAGAAAATAAATTGGATGCCTTGACGGATTAACCATTCTACATGACCATGTGCCAGTTTAGCTGGATAACATTCTGATTCGCTTGGAATTGATTCGATACCAAGTTCATAAATTTTACGATTAGAAGCAGGTGATAATACGACGCGGAAGTTTAACGCGTTGAAAAATGTAAACCAGAATGGATAGTTTTCATACATGTTAAGCACGCGAGGAATTCCCACAGTACCACGAACTGCTTTTTCTTCAGATAATGGTTCGTAATCAAAATAGCGTTGTGCCTTGTATTCAAAAAGGTTCGGCATGCTGTTTTTTGATTTTTCTTTTCCGAGACCACGTTCACAACGATTTCCAGTGATAAAACGACGATTGCCGCTGAATTTATTGATAGTAAGACGACAATTATTTGTACAACCTTTACATTTTGTCATGCTAGTTGTATATTCCATCTTTTCGATTTCATCGATGGAAAGCATAGTTGTTCCTTTTTCTTCGCTGTAGCGTTCTCTGGCGATAAGAGCTGCACCAAATGCACCCATGATACCAGCAATATCTGGACGAACTGCTTCACAATTTGCGATTGTTTCAAAACTGCGAAGAACAGCGTTGTTATAAAAAGTACCACCTTGTACAACGATTCTTTTACCTAATTCAGAGGCATCAGAAACTTTGATTACTTTGAATAACGCATTTTTGATAACAGAGTATGCAAGACCGGCAGAAATATCAGCTACAGAAGCTCCTTCTTTTTGTGCTTGTTTTACTTTGGAGTTCATAAATACAGTGCAACGTGTACCTAGATCGATAGGATGGTTTGCAAATAGTGCTTCATGAGCAAAATCTTGTACAGAATAATTCAAAGATTTTGCAAAGGTTTCAATGAAAGATCCGCAGCCAGAAGAACAAGCTTCGTTTAATTGCACGCTGTCAACGGTTTTGTTTTTGATCTTGATGCATTTCATATCTTGTCCACCAATGTCTAAGATACAATCTACATCTGGTTCAAAGAAAGAAGCGGCATAGTAATGTGAAACGGTTTCGACTTCTCCTTCATCTAGTAAGAGTGCTGCTTTGATCAATGCTTCTCCGTAACCAGTGGAGCAAGAGTGAGCAATTGTAACTCCTTCTGGCAATTGACTGTAAATTTCTTTGATTGCGTTGATTGTTGTTCCAAGTGGATCACCGTCATTTCCATGATAGAAGGAATAGAGAAGTGTTCCATCTTCACCAACTAATGCGGCTTTTGTTGTGGTTGAACCAGCATCGATTCCTAAAAAGGCTTTTCCTTTATAAGAAGCAAGATCTTTTACAGGAACTTGATGCTGTGCATGTCTTTCGATAAAAGCATTGTAATCTTTTTCTGATGCAAATAAAGGATCAAGACGTTCCACTTCAAAGTCCATTTTAATATGATTTGCTAAGCGATTTTGCATATCACGAAGAGAAATATGTAAGTCGCGTTTCGAGTTCAATGCGGAACCGATAGCTGCAAATAAATGTGAATTTGCAGGCATGATCGCATGTTCATCGTCTAAATTTAATGTACGGATAAATGCATGACGAAGTTCTGATAAAAAGTGAAGTGGTCCACCTAAAAATGCAACATGACCACGGATTGGTTTCCCACATGCAAGACCACTGATTGTTTGATTTACCACTGCTTGGAAAATAGAAGCAGAAAGGTCTTCTTTCGATGCTCCATCGTTGATAAGTGGCTGAATATCTGTTTTTGCAAAAACACCACAACGAGCTGCAATTGAATAAAGAGCTTTGTAATTCTTTGCGTACTCATTTAATCCAGTAGCATCTGTTTGTAATAGAGATGCCATTTGGTCGATGAAAGAACCAGTACCACCAGCACAGATCCCGTTCATTCGTTGTTCCACATTTCCACCTTCAAAGTAAATAATCTTTGCATCTTCTCCACCAAGCTCGATTGCAACATCTGTTTGTGGTGCAGCATCTTGAAGGGCTGTAGATACAGCGATTACTTCTTGCACAAAAGGAACTCCAAGATGTTTTGCAAGTGTTAATCCACCAGAACCTGTGATGACTGGTGAAACAGAAATTGCTCCTAATTTATAAATGGCACGGCCAAGAAGATCAGAAAGTGTTTCCTGAATATTGGCGAAGTGTCTTTCGTAGTCGGAGAATAATACATCATGCTGTTCGTCGAGAATAGCAATTTTAACAGTTGTTGAACCGATATCTATTCCCAAAGTATATTGATTTTGTTGATTCATATATGTACTCCTTGTAGAAAAAATTTTCTTCTTTATTAATAAGTAAAAATACGTATAAACATACAAAGTGTATTTTACTCCTTTTTTATGAAAAGTACAAATAAAAAATTGCCAATGAAAGTTAAGAATTAGTAAAAATTTTATGTAAAAAAGAAAAAATCGAAGAATTGCACAACTTGGATTGACAAAGTGGTTTGCTAGAAGATAAAATGAATCCCATATGATGATACAGAGAGGAGAATGAAATCTATGAATTGGATGGATAAGCTAGAGCGAAAGTTCAGCAGATATGCAATCCCGAATTTGATGTATTATATTATTATCTTGTATATCGTGGGATTTGTACTTGAACTGATAAATCCAAGTTTTTACTATCAATACTTATCATTAGATGCATATGCAATATTGCATGGTCAAGTGTGGAGGATATTGACATTTTTGATTCAGCCACCGGCATCAGATACATTGTTTATGGTATTTGCGTTATACTTATATTACATGATTGGTAGAGAACTAGAGTATGCATGGGGATCATTTCGATTTAATTTATACTTTTTCGTAGGTGTGATTTTCCACGTTGTTGCAGCAATTGTAACATTTTTAGCACTCGGTATCTCATTACCTTTAGGAACAGGTTATTTGAATTTATCACTGTTCTTTGCTTATGCAACAATTTATCCAAATCAACAGTTTTATCTTTTTATGGTAATTCCAATAAAAGTAAAATATTTGGCGTGGATTGACGCGGCATATTTCGCATATGCAATCTTACAGGCATTTATGCCAACTTATGGTGGAAATGCCATTTACGGTGTCCTATTCCAAGCAAATGCATTAGCAGCATTTGTATCGATTCTGAATTTCTTATTGTTCTACTTATCAAGTAGAAAAGTAAGACGCTATGCACCAAAAGAAGTGCGAAGAAGACAAAACTATCGTAAACAAGTAAGAGAAGGAAGAGAACAATCATATGCAAATGGTGCAAAACATCGCTGTGCAGTTTGTGGCCGCACAGAGTTAGATGATCCAAATCTCGAATTCCGTTACTGCTCAAAATGCAATGGAAATCATGAGTATTGTCAGGATCATTTGTTTACACATGAACATATTAAATAGATATAAAGGAGAAATTGGATGAAGAAGACAAAAATTATTTGCACAATGGGACCTAACACGAACGACAGAGGTTTAATGAAACGCTTAGTAGAAAATGGAATGGATATTGCACGTTTCAACTTTTCACATGGCGATCATGAAGAACAAAAATCAAGAATGGATTTATTAAAAGAAGTTCGTGAAGAAGTAGGGAAACCAGTTGCAATTCTTTTAGATACAAAAGGTCCAGAAATTCGTACAGGTGTATTGAAAGATGGCCAAAAAGTAATGTTAGAACAAGGACAAACTTTTACACTTACAACAGAAGAAATCGTAGGTGATGCAAATAGAGTGTCTATCACATATGATGGATTGGCAGAAGACGTAGAAGTAGGCAAAAAGATTTTAATTGATGATGGTTTGATTGAATTAGAAATCAAAGAAATCACAGGGACTGATATTGTTTGTACCGTTATCAACGGTGGTGAATTAGGACAGAGAAAAGGTGTAAACGTACCAAACGTACCAGTTCGTCTTCCAGCAATCACAGAAAAAGATAAAGCAGATATTATTTTTGGTGCAGAACAAGATGTTGACTTTATCGCAGCTTCATTTGTACGTTCAGCAGACGCGATTCGTGAGATCAAAGCAATCTTAAAAGAATGCAAAGCATCACACATTGCAGTTATTGCAAAAATTGAAAATGCAGAAGGAATTGATAATATTGATGAAATTATCAAAGCTGCAGATGGTGTTATGGTAGCTCGTGGGGACCTTGGAGTAGAAGTACCAGCGGAAGAAGTACCATACTTACAAAAAATGTTGATTCAAAAATGTAATGATAACTACAAACCAGTTATTACAGCAACACAAATGTTAGATTCTATGATGAGAAATCCAAGACCAACAAGAGCGGAAGTAACTGACGTTGCAAATGCAGTATACGATGGTACAGATGTTGTTATGTTATCTGGTGAAACAGCACAAGGAAAATATCCATTAGAAGCATTACAAATGATGGTTCACATTGTAAAAAATGCAGAAGATCATTTAGATTACGAAGCATTATTAGAAAAAGCACAACAACACCGCAGAAAAGGTGTTTCAAGTGCAATCAGTTATTCGACAGTAGCAACAGCGTATAACTTAAAAGCAAAATGTATCATTACACCAACTGTAACAGGTGCAACAGCTAGAATGGTATCAAAATTCAAACCAGAAGCAGTGGTAGTTGGTGTTACACCAAATGAAGAAACACTTCGCAAGATGCAAATTTATCGTGGCGTATGTCCAGTAAAATCGCTTCCAAATGATACAACAGAAGCAATTTGTGAAGAAGCAATCAATCTTGCAAAAGAAAAACAATTTGCAGAAGCAGGAGATATCGTTGTATTAACAGCAGGCATTCCTTCACCAACAATCAAAAAATCACGTGAAGGTATGAGTAATATGATGAGAATCGTGACAGTAGAATAGAAGTGCATAAAGAAAGCGTTCGGAAATTTTTCCGAACGCTTTTTGTATTATTTCTGAACAAATTCTTTTAATAATTTTGCAACTGTTCCAGAAAGCAGGAACAATGCAATTAAGTTTGGAATTGACATGAACCCGTTGAAGGTGTCTGCGATATTCCAAAGTAATCCAAGATCCATTGTTGCACCAACGATAGCAACAAGTGAATAAACAACCATAAATGGTTTGATAACTTTTTCTGAGAAGATGAATTCTAAACATCTTGCACCATATAATCCCCATCCTAAGATAGTAGAGAAAGCGAAGCAGCAAAGTGCAATCGCTGTAAAAATGGTAACCCAGTTACCATATGTAACAACAAAACCACTGATGGTTAATTCTGCGCCGGCTGCAACACCATATTGGAAGGTTGTGCCACTGCAGAGAATCGTGAGAGCAGTAAGTGTACAGATGAGAATGGTATCTGTAAACACTTCAAAGATTCCAAAAAATCCTTGGTGAATCGCGTCATCAGTATCTGCACTGGCATGGGCGATGGAACCTGTACCAAGTCCGGCTTCGTTTGAAAAGATACCACGAGAAACACCGCGTTTCATACTAATAAAGAAACTTCCAAGCACACCACCTGTAACTGCTTGTGGTTGGAAAGCACCTTTGAAAATAGATGCAAATACAGTTGGTACAGAATCGAGATTTAATAGGATTACGCCAACTGCGAGAACAACATAGAAAACAGCCATAAAAGGAACTAATTTTTCTGTTACTTTTGCAAGTCGTTTGATGCCACCAAGAAGTACTAAGGCTACAATAATAGCAATTACGATACCAATGATCAGACTGACTGTTTTTGTTCCAGCTTCTGTTACAAGACCGAAACTAAGAAGCATAGTATTGATAGAAGTTGTGATGGTATTCACCTGTGTGGCGTTTCCTGTACCAAATACAGTCAATACGCCAAGAATTGCATAAAGGTAAGCCAGCCACATCCATTTTTTACCAAGACCATTTTTGATATAGTACATAGGTCCGCCTACATAATCACCATGTGCATTCTTTTCACGGAAATGAACAGCCAAGGTAACTTCGGCGAATTTTGTACACATACCGAGAAGGGCAGATGCCCACATCCAGAATACAGCACCTGGACCACCTAAGGCAATGGCACCAGCTACTCCTGCAATGTTACCAGTTCCTACTGTAGCAGCAAGTGCAGTACAGACTGCTTGGAATGGGGTAATACTTCCATCTTTTGCATCGGATTTGGAAAAAATCTTTCCAACGGTTGATTTTAATGCGTACGGGAATTTACGAATCTGTACGAATCGAGTGCGGAAACTCATAACCAGACCAACACCGATGATACAGATCATAGCAGGTACCCCCCAAATAAAGTCATTTATGACTTTATTGATTTCTTCAATTGTATTTAACATGATAGTACCTCTTTCTTTTGTTTTAATGCGTTAATATTGAAAAATAATAGCACATTTTACAAGGATTGTACAGAAAGAAGTTCCGCTATTCTTTTTGAATTTTGATTGAAACTGGAAAATTACTATGCTATAATAATTAAGATTGCGGACATAGAAAGCCGAGACCACTGAAAAGTCTATTTGACGAAGTAGGTTTTTCAGTTGTTTCGGACATCCGGATCAAGTTAAAATTAAAGGAGAATTATATATGTTTAAACAATTCGAAATGGAATTAGCTGGAAGAACTCTCCGTGTAGACATCGGTAGAGTAGCAGCTCAAGCAAATGGTGCAGCACTTATGCACTATGGAGAAACAGTTGTATTATCAACAGCAACAGCTTCAGAAAAACCAAGAGAAGGAATCGATTTCTTCCCTTTAAGTGTAGAATATGAAGAAAAATTATACGCAGTAGGTAAAATCCCAGGTGGATTTAACAAAAGAGAAGGAAAAGCATCTGAAAATGCAATCCTTACTTCTCGTGTAATCGACAGACCAATGAGACCATTGTTCCCAAAAGATTACAGAAATGATGTAACACTTAACAACTTAGTAATGTCTGTTGACCCAGACTGCAGCCCAGAATTAACAGCAATGTTAGGTTCAGCAATCGCAACAGCAATTTCAGATATTCCATTTGATGGACCAACATCAACAACACAAGTTGGTTTAATCGATGGTGAATTCGTATTCAACCCAAATGCAGCTCAAAGAGCCGTATCTGATTTACAATTAACAGTTGCTTCAACAAGAGACAAAGTTATCATGATCGAAGCTGGTGCAAACGAAGTACCAGAAGCTAAAATGATCGAAGCAATCTTTGCAGCTCACGAAGTAAACCAAGAAGTAATCAAATTCATCGATACAATCGTTGCAGAATGCGGAAAAGAAAAACATGCTTACACAAGCTGTGCAGTTCCAGAAGAATTATTTGCAGCAATGAAAGAAATCGTAACTCCAGAAGAAATGGAAGTTGCAGTATTCACAGATGAAAAACAAGTCAGAGAAGAAAACATCCGTGTAATTCGTGAAAAATTAGAAGAAGCATTTGCAGAAAACGAAGAATGGTTAGCTATTTTAGGCGAAGCTTTATATCAATATCAAAAGAAAACAGTTCGTAAGATGATCTTAGTTGATAAAAAACGTCCAGATGGAAGAAGAATCGACGAAATCAGAAAACTTGCAGCTGAAACAGATATTATTCCTAGAGTACATGGTTCTGCAATGTTCACACGTGGACAAACACAAATCTGTACAATCACAACATTAGGACCTTTATCAGATGCACAAAAATTAGATGGATTAGATGAAGCTGAAACATCTAAGAGATACATGCATCACTACAACTTCCCATCATACTCTGTTGGGGAAACAAAACCATCAAGAGGACCAGGACGTCGCGAAATCGGACATGGTGCTTTAGCAGAAAGAGCGTTAGTTCCAGTACTTCCAAGTGAAGCGGAATTCCCATACGCAATCCGTACAGTATCAGAAACATTTGAATCAAATGGTTCTACATCACAAGCAAGTATCTGTGCATCAAGTATGTCACTTATGGCAGCTGGTGTACCAATCAAAGCAGCTGTTGCAGGTATCTCAGCAGGTCTTGTAACAGGGGAAACAGATGATGATTACTTAGTATTAACAGATATCCAAGGTCTTGAAGATTTCTTCGGCGACATGGACTTCAAAGTAGCTGGTACACATAAAGGTATCACAGCAATCCAAATGGATATTAAGATTCACGGTTTAACAAGACCAATCATCGAAGAAGCAATTGCATGCACAAAGAAAGCTAGAACATACATCTTAGATGAAGTTATGCAAAAAGCAATCGCAGAACCTCGTGAAGAAGTTGGACAATATGCTCCAAAGATTCGTCAAATGCAAATCGATCCTGCTAAGATTGGTGAAGTTGTTGGACAACGTGGTAAAACAATCAACGCAATCATCGAACAAACAGGTGTTAAGATTGACATCACAGATGATGGAGCAGTATCAGTATGCGGCGTAGATGCAGCGAAAATGGATGAAGCAATGAAAATGATTGCTACAATCGTAACTGACTTTGAAGCTGGTATGGTATTTGAAGGAACTGTAATCGCAATCAAAGAATTTGGTGCATTCGTTGAATTTGCACCAGGTAAAGAAGGTATGGTTCATATTTCTAAGATTTCAAAAGAAAGAATCAAACAAGTGGAAGATGTACTTACATTAGGTGATAAAGTGAAAGTAGTATGTCTTGGAAAAGATAAAATGGGCAGAATCAGCTTCTCAATGAAAGATGTTGTAGAAGAAGGCGAAACTGCTGCAGTAACAGAAGAATAAGAAACCCTAAAGTGCTAGAGCGTTTGTTCTAGCACTTTTTTTATGCAGTTGCATAGGATGATAAGAGGTGATGAATGATGTTATCCTTTGGGAGAATACAACCAGATGCTTATGCAGAAATTACAGGAAGTCAAGCATATCCAAATATCAAAGGGAATGCGTATTTTTATGAAACATTTAATGGA
Source organism: uncultured Faecalimonas sp. (assembly GCA_964540565.1). Taxonomy (GTDB): domain Bacteria; phylum Bacillota; class Clostridia; order Lachnospirales; family Lachnospiraceae; genus Faecalimonas. The sequence goes on along the minus strand of CAZINB010000008.1, from coordinate 36,563 downwards.
ACATACGTTGTTGCGACAGTTACAGGGTTGGAAGATGATGGCTACCATGGGTTTCATATACATGAAGGCGGGAGCTGTACAGGAACAGAAGAAGATCCTTTTCGAGATGCAAGAGGACATTTTAATCCGTGGAATCAAAATCATCCAAATCACGTAGGAGATCTGCCACCACTGTTGGCAAACCAAGGCCTTGCATTTTCGTCTTTTTACACAAACCGTTTTTATCCGGCAGAAGTCCTGGGAAAAACGATTATCATTCATGAAATGGCAGATGATTTTCGCTCTCAGCCGTCTGGGAATGCAGGAAAAATGATTGCTTGTGGTGTGATTGAGGAATATCAAATGTAAAGAATGTGCCTTGGCGCATTCTTTGCGATAAAACGGCATATTTCAGAACTTGCTTCATATATTGTTTAAAGAGGTGAGCAGATGAAGGCAAAGGAAATTACACAGATATTGGCAAAAGATGTGCGCAGAGCAATTGAGAGAGAACAGTTAAAATGGGAAGAACTTCAAGAGATAAGGTTACGAGTAGGACATCCTGTTATTTTACTTTATCAAAATGAAGAAAGGATTCTGAGACACATTGTGTGTGAAAGAGATTTGAATGAAACGATGGAATATGTCAGCAATTATTCGCTATATGCCTATGAAAATGAACTACGCCAAGGATTTATTACTGTGGAAGGTGGGCATCGAGTAGGCGTAGCAGGACAAGTTTTAAGTGAGCATGGGAATGTGAAAAAAATGAAGCAGATTTCTTCTTTGAATATTCGTATTTCTCATGAGGTGATCGACTGTGCAGAACCCATTTTTCCATACATTACCTATAATAAACAAGTATGCCATACATTGATCATTTCTCCGCCCAAATGTGGTAAAACTACCATGCTTCGTGATGTGATCAGACAGATTTCCAATGGAAATAGATGGGTGAAAGGATGCACAGTTGGCGTGGTAGATGAACGCTCAGAATTAGCAGGATGCTATCAAGGAATTCCACAAAATCATGTAGGAATGCGAACGGATGTATTGGATTGCTGTCCAAAGGCAGAAGGGATGCTCATGTTAATTCGTTCCATGGCGCCACAAGTAATTGCAGTGGATGAAATCGGAAGTGTAGATGACGTAAGAGCAATGGAGTATGCCATGCATTGTGGATGTAAGATGATTGCTACGGTGCATGGAAATTCTATGGAAGAAATTCGAAAGAAACCGATTTTGGATGATTTGATTCGAAAGAGAAGATTCGAACGTTACATTGTATTGCGAAACGGGAAGCATATTGGTGAGGTGGATGGTGTATATGACGAGCGAGGAAGCTTGATATATCGGGAAGTATCTTATGGTTAGATGGATAGGATATATATGCATTTTAGTGGGATGCATCGGGATTGGTTGGTACAAAAGCGAGGAATTAAAGAAAAGAGAACATGAGCTGCAGGAGTTACAGCAAATTTTTTCTGCTTTACAAAAGGAAATGGAATATACAAGGATTCCGATTGGAGAAATTTTAAAAACCATCAGCTGTAAAACAAGTGAAACCTATCGGTGCTGGCTGGAAACACTTTCCAAGCAGTGCAGTGAAAAGGGACATCAAACCTTTGAAATGATGTGGAAGGAAAGCATGAAGCACTTGGAAGAAAGTCGATTGACGCGAGAAGAGTTTGCGGATTTAAAACAATTGGGAGGACGATTACAGCAGCCAGAAGCAATTGCTTTGTTTTTGGAGCGGCTGGAGTATTGTATGCAAAGCACGAGAAGAGAGAATGAAACAAAAAGAAAGTTGTACAAAAGTTTTGGGGTAATGGCAGGTGTGTTTCTAGTCATTTTGCTTTTGTAGAAAGGAGTATCAGTGGAAATCAATCTGATTATGAAAATAGCAGCAGTCGGGATTTTGGTATCTATATTGAGTCAGGTGCTAAAACATAGTGGGAGAGAGGAACAGGCTTTTCTCACAAGTTTTGCAGGATTACTTCTTGTACTCTTTTGGATCTTACCCTATATCACGGAGCTGTTTCGCGAGATACAAGCATTATTTGAATTGTAGGAGAAGAAAATGAGTGTAATACAAGTTGGAATTCTAGGAGTAGCAGGTGTTTTGTTTGCAGTGCAGCTCAAGCAGTTAAAGGCAGAAACGGCTATTTATCTTTGCATTGCCATTAGCGTTTTTATTTGTCTAAGCATGTTTGGACATCTAAAAGTTCTAATTGATACGATTCGAGAAATTTCCAGTTTTGTAGATGTAAAAACAGGCTATATTACCATTTTGCTAAAAATGCTGGGAATCACCTATCTGTCTGAATTTGCGTCAAGTATTTGCAAGGATGCTGGATATCAAGTAATTGCAGCCCAGATAGAACTATTTGGGAAAATATCCATTCTGGTCTTGAGTATTCCGATTATGCTGACTTTGTTGGAAACAGTACAGGAGTTTTTGCGATGAAGAAGTTTGGAATCTGTTGCGTAATATGGTGTTGTCTCTTGTTTCTTCCTATGACTGCTTTTGCAGCTCAGACGGAGCTGGATACCTATGATTTTTCGAAAATCGAAGAGGTGCTGGATGATATCTTTCCAAATGAAAAAATACAGCTAAAAGATGTTATTGAAAAACTGATCAATGGAGAAACATCTTTTTCACTTACGTTTCTAATAGATTTGATCAAAGAACAATTTTTCTATGAAATAAGGCATAGCAAGGAAAGTTTTATTCATATTTTGCTGATTGCGATTTTGGCGGCAGTATTTTCCAACTTTTCGGATGTGTTTCATAGCAAACAGGCGGCAGAAATCGGAAGTTCGATTATGTATCTGCTTTTGGTTACCGTTTGCATGAATAGTTTCCGCGTGATTCTATCGGGCATGACAGGGCATTTGGAGCATCTTACGGATTTTATGAAAGTATTAGGACCGGTGTATTTCTTAGCAGTAGCAGTTGCTACAGGAACGAGCACCTCCGTATCCTTTTACCAAATTGTGCTGTTTGTGATTTTATTGGTAGAAATGCTGATATTAAATTTTCTGCTTCCGGTTATACAGATTTATTTTGTTGTGCGTATTCTAGATGAGTTTACACCAGAAATGCATTTGTCAAAATTTGCAGAGCTGATAGAAACGATTGTATCATGGACGTTAAAAACATTGCTTGCATCTGTGATTGGCTGGAACGTGATACAACGTTTGCTGACACCTGCTATTGATGCGGTAAAGCGAAGTGTGTTGACGAAAGGTGGAGAAATGATTCCGATTGTAGGAGATGCCATTGGAGGAACCACAGAGGTACTTTTGGGGACTGCAGTGCTAATTAAAAATGGTATTGGAGTTGCAGGAATGATAATCTGCATTGCAATATGTCTGGTTCCGCTAGTACAGATGGCTGTGATCACATTTTTGTATCAGGTGATTGCAGCGTTGATTCAGCCAATTTCAGACAAGCGGATGGTAGAATGTTTGTCTAGTATGGCAGCTGGAACCAAGATGCTGCTTCGTATTGTATTTACAACAGGTGTCTTATTTTTATTGACCATTGCAGTTGTGGCAACGACGACGGGAGGATGATGGATGTTAACGTATATATGAATGGCTTCAGAATATTGTGTTTTATTTAGTGTTAGTTGTAATCGTTTTACAGATGGCGCCAAATGATGGTTATCGCAAATACATACGATTTTGCACGGGATTGATTTTGATTTTGCTATTATCAGGTCCAATATTGAAAATTGCAGATATGCAAAGTTATCCAAGTGATACTTTAGAAGAAAAATGGAAAGAGCTGGAGGAATTGATAGAGGATGAAATTCAAGTTCGATAAAAATCAATGGCTTCTAGTAGCCCTGGTAGGGATTTTGTTGGTGGTAATTGCCATTCCCACTCAGTCTACAGAAAGCAGAGTGACAGAAACTTCTACAGAAATCGAAAAGCGATTGGAGGAAATGCTTGCAAAAGTAGATGGAGTGGGCGAAGTTTCTGCTATGATTACCTTTCAAGAAGATGGTGCTGTGGAGGGAATTGTCATTGTTGCAGAAGGTGGGGAACAGGCAGTTGTAGCACAGAAGATAAGGGAAGTGGTGCAAGCATTATTTCCAGTGGACTCGCATAAGATTAAGGTGATAAGAGGAAAATAAATCTTTAGGAGGTTCCATTTGAAACGATTATTTAAGAAAAATCAAATCATGATCACAGCGTTAGCCCTTATGATTGCAGCAGCGGGGTATCTAAATTTTTCAGATCGCTTATTTCAAGAGAAAGCAACGAGTTCGGATGCAGAAGTAGCTAATCAGGAATTGCTGGATATCAGTCTGGAAGAAGCCAATGGAGAAATTGACAGTGAACCAGGAGAAGCAGTTTTGACGAGTGCAAGCAATGTGGTAGCAGAAGCGAAGATAACGAGGGAACAAGTGCGTGCGCAGAATAAAGAAACGTTGCTTGAAATTATAGATAATGAAAATTTAAGTGAAGCACAAAAACAAGATGCAGTCACAGAGATGATTGAGATGACGCAATTGGCAGAACAGGAAACTTCGGTAGAAACGATGCTGCTATCAAAAGGTTTTACGGAAGCAGTTGTAACGATCACAGAGGAAGGTGCAGATGTTGTTGTTCACAAAGCAGAAATCTCAGATGCAAATTTAGCACAAATTGAGGATATCGTAACAAGAAAAACAGGAATTGCGCCTGAAAATATTGTAATAACACCGATTGCAGGGAACGAATAGATGTGTTAAACTATAAAAGTATGCGTAGGAAGATATTATAAGATATATAGGAGAATGTTATGTCACACATTACAAATGAGATAAAGAAAAGAAGAACATTTGCGATTATTTCCCATCCCGATGCTGGTAAAACAACATTGACTGAGAAATTCTTATTATATGGTGGAGCAATTAATCAAGCTGGTTCTGTAAAAGGGAAAGCAACAGCAAAACATGCTGTGTCAGACTGGATGGAAATTGAAAAAGAAAGAGGGATTTCGGTTACTTCTTCTGTACTTCAATTTAATTATGATGGATATTGTATCAACATTCTAGATACACCAGGGCATCAGGATTTCTCGGAAGATACATATCGTACATTGATGGCTGCGGATTCTGCAGTAATGGTTATCGATGCTTCCAAAGGGGTAGAAGCACAAACTCGTAAATTATTCAAAGTTTGTGTTATGAGACATATTCCAATTTTTACATTTATTAATAAAATGGACCGTGAAGCACGAGACACATTTGAATTATTAGATGATATTGAAAAGGAACTTGGAATTGCAACTTGTCCAATCAACTGGCCAATTGGATGTGGGAAAGAATTCCGAGGTGTATTTGACCGAGAAACAAGAGAAGTTGAATTGTTCTCGGAAACACAAAAAGGAACATCTATGGGAGATGTTCGTAAAGTTGCATTAGATAGCCCAGAATTGGATACACTTATCAGTGAAGAACAAAGAATGCAATTGAATGATGAAATTGAACTTCTTGATGGTGCCAGTGCAGAATTTGATATGGACTTAGTAAGCAAAGGACAATTATCACCAGTATTCTTTGGTTCTGCGTTGACAAACTTTGGTGTTGAAACATTTTTACAACATTTCTTGAAAATGACTTCATCGCCACTTCCAAGAACATCTGACCAAGGTGAGATTGACCCAATGGAAGAAAAAGATTTCTCAGCATTTGTATTTAAGATTCAAGCAAATATGAATAAGGCACATCGAGATAGAATTGCATTTATGCGTATTTGTTCAGGTGAATTCGAAGCTGGCATGGATGTGTTCCACATTCAAGGTGGAAAAAAAGTACGTCTTTCACAACCACAACAAATGATGGCAAGTGAAAGAAAAATGATCGACAAAGCATATGCTGGTGACGTAATTGGTATTTTTGATCCAGGTATTTTCTCGATTGGAGATACACTTACAACATCAAGCAGTAAATTTGCTTACGAAGGGATTCCAACCTTCGCACCAGAACATTTTGCAAGAGTACGTCAAGTAGATACAATGAAACGTAAACAATTTATCAAAGGAATCAACCAGATTGCACAAGAAGGTGCGATTCAGATCTTCCAGGAATACAATACAGGGATGGAAGAAATCATTGTAGGGGTAGTTGGGGTACTACAATTTGATGTATTGAAATATCGTTTGGAAAATGAGTACAATGTAGAAATTCGTCTAGATCCACTTCCATATGAACATATTCGTTGGATTGAAAATAAAGAAATTGATCTGGATAAGATTGTTGGAACATCTGACATGAAGAAGATCAAGGATTTAAAAGATCGTCCATTGTTATTGTTTGTAAATAGCTGGAGTGTAAGAATGACATTAGAACGTAATGAGGGATTAGAATTATCTGAGTTTGGTCGTTCCTAATTCGTAAGAATCTATTTGCAAATAGATACAAATTTGTTATAATGAATTGAAATTAAACCAAACTAGGAGGTTTTGAATCATGGTAAAAGACGTAAGAAATGATTATACAATACAATTAGAAGACAATCGCGGTGAGGTTGTAATTGCAGACGAAGTAATCGCTGTTATTGGCGGATTAGCTGCTTTAGAGGTAGAAGGAGTTTCTACAACAATGGAAGCAAGTGCTGCAAAAGATTTGATCAGCAAGATTGGAAAGAAGACATTAGCAAAAGGTGTGAAAGTAGATGTATTAGAAGGCATCGTAACAGTTGCTATGACTTTGAACTTAAAATACGGCTATAATATCTTAGACGTTTCTAAGAAAGTGCAAGAAAAAGTGAAAGTTGCCATTGAGAATATGACAGGGCTTACAGTTGCTGATGTAAATATTCGTGTGGCTGGCGTTGATATGGAATCATAAGAAAAGATGAGACAAGGGTTATGTATGTGTAGTGATACATAGCCCTTTTTGATTGCGTTATCAATTTTTATGTAGTATAATAATTCATAATGCATATTTATAATTTAGTACAAAGAACAGAGGTAAAAGAATGAGTAGAACAGAACTTAGAGAACATATTTTCAGAATGTTATTCCGCATTGAATTTAATAGCGCAGAAGAGATGAAAGAACAAGAAGCACTCTACTTTGAATTACTTGGTGAAGTAGAAGAAAGTAACCAAGCATACATTTTAGATAAATACAATGCGATCGTGGAAAAGGTAGAAGAAATTGACGAATTGTTGAATAATTTATCAGAAGGATGGAAAACATCTCGTATGAATCGTGTGGATCTTACTATTTTAAGATTAGCTACATATGAATTAAAATGGGATGAAGAAGTGCCAACAGGTGTTGCAATCAACGAAGCAGTAGAATTAGCGAAAAAATACAGCAGCGATGATGGTCCAGCATTTGTGAATGGTATTTTGGCGAAAGTAGCAAACTAGGAGTAAAATTATGCGAAACGTATATTCCGTAAAACAGGTGAATGCATATATCAAAAATATGTTTACACAGGATTTTATGCTGAATCGCATTTATGTAAAAGGTGAAGTATCGAATTGCAAATATCATACATCGGGTCATATTTATTTTTCTTTGAAAGATGAATCTGGTGCCATTGCGTGTATTATGTTTGCAGGTCAGCGTGCGGGACTTGGATTTCGTATGCAGGATGGACAACAAGTAATTGTCTTAGGCGGGATTACCACATATGAACGAGATGGAAAGTATCAGCTCTATGCAAAGGAAATTATCTTAGATGGAGCTGGTCTTTTGCATGAAAAGTTTGAAGCACTGAAAAGAGAACTGGAAGAGATGGGAATGTTTGCCCAAGAATATAAAAGGCCAATCCCAAGATATGCCAAGAAGATTGGAATCGTAACAGCACCAACAGGTGCTGCTATTCGTGATATTATGAACATCTCAGCAAGGAGAAATCCCTATGTACAGTTGCTTCTTTATCCGGCACTTGTGCAGGGCGAAGGTGCAGCAGAAAGTATTGTGCAAGGAATTGAGAAACTGCAGGAAACCGATGTAGATGTGATCATTGTCGGACGTGGCGGCGGTTCCATAGAAGATTTGTGGGCATTCAATGAGGAAATTGTAGCGAGAGCTATTTTTCACTGTACGATACCAGTAATTTCAGCGGTAGGACATGAGACAGATACAACGATTGCTGATTATGTGGCGGATATGCGTGCACCAACACCTTCGGCAGCAGCAGAACTTGCTGTATATGAATATCAGATGTTGGAAAACTATATGGAAGAGAAGCAGATGCAGCTGAAACGTACCATGTATCAAAAGATTGAGTTGGAACGTAGAAAGATAGAACGTCTGCAATATCGTTTAAATTTACAGCATCCGAAGGCGAAACTGCGAGAACAACAGCAATGGAGTGCAGAATTGGAAAATCGTCTTCGTATGGAAATGGGACGTAGATTACAAGAAGCAAAACAGCGATTTGCGATTTATATAGAACAGATGAAAGGGTTGTCGCCGATTTCAAAATTGAATCAGGGATTTTCCTATGTGGCATCGGAGAATGGTTCCGTTGTAAAAAGGATTCAGGATGTGAACGTGTCAGATAAACTAAACATTTATGTGACAGATGGTGTCATTAAAGCAACCGTAGAAGATACGGTGAAGGAGGATTATAGTGGAAGATAAGACTTTGGAAGAAGTGTTTGAAGCGCTGGAAGACGTGACAGCACAATTAGAAAAAGAACAAGTTTCATTGGAAGAATCGTTTGCACTATATCATAAGGGTATGGATCTGCTTAAGATTTGCAATGAAAAGATTGATAAAGTAGAAAAGAAAATGTTGATTTTAGATGAAGATGGAGAGCAACATGAATTTTAAAGAAGAAAGTGCAAAGAAAGTGCAAGAGATTGAAGCAATCTTGCTAACATATTTACCAGAACAAGCAGGATATCAAAAGACAATAATGGAAGCCATGGAGTATGCGCTGATGGCAGGTGGAAAAAGACTTCGTCCAATGTTAATGCAGGAAACATACCGTTTGTTCGGCGGAGAAGGAAATCTTGTAGAACCATTTATGGCAGCATTGGAGATGATTCATACCTATTCTCTTGTGCATGATGATCTTCCAGCTATGGACAATGATGAGTATCGTCGTGGCAGAAAGACAACACATATTGTATATGGGGAAGCCATGGGAATTCTTGCTGGAGATGCACTTTTAAATTATGCTTTTGAAATTGCAGCAAAAGCATTCACCATGTATCCAGAAAAAAGTCTCTTGATAGGAAAAGCGATGCAGATTCTTGCAAGAAAAGCAGGCATTTATGGCATGATTGGTGGACAAGTAGTAGACATCGAATCGGAAGGAACAGAAAGCACGTTAGATACGGTGGAATTTATCCATGAATTGAAAACAGGTGCGCTGATAGAAAGTGCCATGATGATTGGAGCAACACTTGCAGGAGCTTCCGAAGAAGATATTCAAGCAGTTGAAAAGATTGCAAGAAACGTAGGAGTTGCTTTCCAGATACAAGATGATATTTTGGATGTGACAAGTACTGCAGAGGTACTTGGAAAACCAATTTTAAGTGATGAAAAGAATGGAAAACGTACATATGTTACATTTGTAGGATTGGAAAAGGCAAAAGAAGCAGTTGAAACACTTTCGATGGAGGCCGTATCTCTTCTTAGCGGATTGCCTGCTGAAAATCCATTTTTGGAACTATTACTAAAGTCGTTGATACATAGAGAAAAATAAAAGGGGTGCTCTATATGATGTTGGAGCGTATTCAAAAAGCAAATGATATAAAAAAATTAAATTGGGAAGAACAGCTTGTTTTAGCAGCAGAAATTAGACAATTTCTGGTAGAACATATTAGCAAGACAGGCGGCCATCTAGCGTCGAACTTGGGAGTAGTTGAGCTTACGATGGCACTTCACCTAGCATTTCAGTTGCCAAAAGACAAGATTATTTGGGATGTAGGACATCAGTCCTATACTCATAAGATACTAACAGGCCGAAAAGAAGGATTTGACTCTTTGCGTAAGTTTGGTGGAATGAGCGGTTTCCCAAAACGTAAGGAAAGTGACTGTGATGCATTTGATGCAGGTCATAGTACAACCTCTATTTCAGCAGGATTAGGTTATGTGGAAGCTCGTGAGATCTTAAAAGAAGATTACAAGGTAGTTTCTGTCATTGGAGATGGGTCTTTGACTGGTGGAATGGCATATGAGGCTTTTAATAATGCAGCTACGTTAAAAAGTAATTATATCATTGTATTGAATGATAATAATATGTCAATTTCAGAAAATGTCGGTGGGATGTCAAGTTATCTTGGAGATCTAAGAACAACACATTTTTATACCGAACTGAAAAAAGATGTTACAAATACATTGAGCAAGATACCAGGCGTTGGAAAGACATTGGTCTCACAGATTCATAAAACAAAAAATAGTATCAAACAGCTGCTTGTACCAGGCATGTGGTTTGAAGATATGGGAATTACTTATCTTGGTCCAGTAGATGGACATAATTTGAAAAAACTATATCGTACCTTGAAGGAAGCCCAAAAGGTGGACGGTGCAGTGTTGGTACATGTTATGACTCAAAAAGGAAAAGGCTATGCACCAGCTGAAAAAGAACCATCGAAGTTTCATGGGATTAGTCCATTTGATATGGTAAGCGGGAAAGTTTTGAGTGAAAAGAAAGTAGATTCTTATACAGATGCATTTTCAGAAAGCATGTGTAAATTAGGAGAAACCCATGAAAAATTAGTAGCAATAACAGCGGCCATGAAAGATGGAACAGGGTTGAGTGCATTTCAAGAAAAGTTTCCAAATCGTTTCTTTGATGTGGGAATTGCTGAACAGCACGCAGTAACATTTGCAGCAGGGCTTGCGGCAGCAGGACTAAAACCAGTCTTTGCAGTATATTCTTCTTTCTTGCAAAGAGGATATGATCAGATTGTGCATGATGTATGTATGCAGAACTTACCAGTAATTTTTGCCATTGATCGTGCAGGATTAGTAGGAAATGATGGAGAGACACATCAAGGAGTTTTCGATGTGGCATTTTTAAATCATATTCCAAATATGACAATCTTAGCACCAAAGAATCGCACAGAATTTCATGATATGCTTACGTTTTGTGTGGAACATGACGGACCGATTGCAATTCGTTATCCACGTGGATCTGTTTATGAAGGATTATCTTTCAGCCAAGAAAAGATTCAATTAGGAAAAAGCGAAGTAATCTATGAAGAAAAAGAAATTGCAATCTTTTCTGTAGGACACATGATGGAAGTGGCAGAAGAGGTATATGCGAAGTTAAAAGAAAAAGGCTATGCATGTAGCTTGATCAACGCCCGTTTTATAAAGCCAATGGACAAAGAAGTATTACACCATATGGCGGAAAATCATAAACTATTTGTTACCATTGAAGATGCAAGTTTGACAGGTGGATATGGTCAAATGGTAAACGATTATGTAGGAAATGAGAAACTGGATGTAACAGTTATGGCAAATGGAATTCCAGATGAATATATAGAACATGGAAGCATTCCAGAGCTAAGAAAAAAACTAGGATTAGACGCTGCATCCATTGTAGAAAAAATAGAAATGACATGGAATAAGATGTAGGAGAAAATATGAAAGAACGTTTGGACGTATTACTCGTAAAGAGAAATTTAGTAGAATCTAGAGAAAAAGCGAAAGCAATTATCATGTCTGGTAATGTGTTTGTAGAAGGAGAACGAGAAGATAAGGCAGGATCTATGTTCTCAGATGAAGTACAGATTGAGATCAAAGGGCATACACTTCCATATGTAAGTCGAGGCGGATTAAAATTAGAAAAAGCAATGGCTAATTTTGATGTTGTGTTGCAAGACAAGGTTTGTACAGATGTTGGTTCTTCCACAGGTGGATTTACAGACTGTATGTTACAAAATGGAGCAAGAAAAGTATTTGCTATTGATGTAGGACGCGGACAATTAGCTTGGAAATTAAGACAAGATGAACGTGTTGTATGTATGGAAAAAACAAATATCCGTTATGTGACACCAGAGGATTTAGGAGAAGCCATTGATTTTTCATCGATTGATGTTTCCTTTATTTCCCTTACAAAAGTGCTTCTTCCAATTCGCAATTATTTAAAAGAAGATGGTCAAATCGTGGCATTGATCAAACCACAGTTTGAAGCAGGAAGAGAAAAAGTGGGGAAAAAAGGTGTGGTACGTGAAAAAAGTACACATTATGAAGTGATTGAGATGGTATTATCGTATGCGATGTCGATTGGATTAAAGGTATTAAACTTAGATTTTTCACCAATCAAAGGGCCAGAAGGTAATATCGAATATCTTGCACATCTTCAAAAAACAGAAGAAATCGGTACGATTTCAGATGTGACAATCGATTGGAAACAAATCGTAGAAAATGCATTTGAAACATTAGCAAAATAATAAGTTGAGGATCAAACGTGAATAGATTTTATGTAATTACAAACAAGGGAAAGGACAAGTCTCTTGAAGTGACTTATCGCATTAAAAATTATATCGAATCGAAAGGTGGCACATGCGTCCTTTCAGAAGAAGAATCCGTTCCAACAGATACAGATTGCGTATTGGCAATTGGTGGAGATGGGACGTTGATTCGTGCAGCGAGAGAAATTTGTCCCCAAAATGTTCCGATACTTGGAATCAATATGGGAACATTAGGTTATCTAGCGGAAGCAGAAGTGTGTGATATTGAAACGGTGTTAGACACATTGCTATTGGAAAGGGAAATACATATTGAAGAACGTATGATGCTAAAAGGAACCTTAAATGGAAGACAGGAAGATTTAGCTCTAAATGATATTGTACTTAGCAGATTAGGGCCACTTCGTGTGGTACGTTTCAATATCTATGTAAATGGAGAATTATTGAATTCCTATCAGGCAGATGGAGCAATCATTTCTACACCAACAGGTTCCACTGCATATAATTTGTCGGCAGGAGGACCAATCCTAGAGCCAACTGCATCTATGATCGTGTTTACACCAATCTGTTCTCATGCATTAAACACAAGCAGTATTGTTTTATCAGCAGATGATGAGATTGTGATTGAAATTGGAAAAGGACGAGATGGAAGCGACGAAGCAGTTGGAATTTCTTATGATGGGGAAAGTCATATTGAAGTAAAGACAGGTGACCGAATTGTAATTCGTAAAGCAAAGGAAACTACGAAACTATTGAAATTAAGTAAAGTTAGTTTCTTGGAAATACTAAGAAAGAAAATGAAAGGAAACTAGGACATGAAAGTAAATAGACATGCGAAGATTGTGGAACTAGTTGGGAAATATAAAATTGAGACCCAAGAAGAATTGGCAGAACGCTTAAAAGCTGAAGGGTTCCAAATTACACAAGCAACTGTTTCCAGAGATATTCGCGATTTAAAATTAACAAAGGTTCCAGCAGAAGATGGCGGACAAAAATATGCAGTGCTGAAAGCCACAGAGTCTGTGCTGAAAGATAAATATGTGCGTATTATGAAAGACGGATTTGTGTCAATGAACAATGCACAAAATTTACTTGTGATCAAGACAGAATCTGGAATGGCAATGGCTGTTGCAGCTGCCATTGATGAGATGCATTGGTCAGAAGTTGTAGGAAGTATCGCAGGGGATGATACCATTATGTGCGCTGTCCATAGTACAGAAGAAGCGTTAAGCGTTATGGATAAAATTAGAAAAATTGTATTATAAAATAGATGTGCCAATGAGAATTAGGAGAACAGGATGCTACACAACTTATATGTAAAAAATCTCGCATTGATTGACGAGATGGAAGTAGAATTCAAAGATGGACTAAACATATTGACAGGTGAGACAGGAGCCGGGAAATCAATTATCCTAGGCTCCATTAATCTAGCTTTAGGTGGAAGATATTCTGCAGAAATGCTAAGAGATGAATCGGAATCAGGGTATGTAGAACTTACTTTTTTCGTAGAAAATGAGCACCAGTTAAACTTATTAAAAGAGAAAGACATTACGATGGAAGAAGATACGGTGATTTTAAGCCGTAAAATGATCGGAAAAAGAAGTGTCTGCAAGATCAATGGGGAAACGGTTTCCATTTCTACACTAAAGGAAGTTGCTGGGATTTTAATTGATATTCATGGACAGCATGAGCATCAGTCCCTTCTGTACAAAAAGAATCATTTGCAGATTTTAGATAATTTTGCAAAAGAGGAAATTGCAGAAGTGAAAAAGCAGGTGGCAGAAGGATATCGTAGTTACAAAACGTTGAAAGAAGAATTAGAAAAAGCAAATCTAGATGAAAAAGAGCGAAATAAAGAAATTGGCTTTTTGGAGTTTGAGATTGGAGAAATTCAAAATGCGAATTTAAAAGCGCAAGAAGATGAAACACTGGAAGAACAATACCGTCGCATGCTAAATGGTAAGAAAATCACAAGTAATGTGGAAGAAGCCTATACTTATACAGGAAACGGAAATCAAAATGCCAGTGATGCATTATCACGTGCTATTTATTGTTTGCAAGATGCAGCCAGATACGATGAACGTGCAAAAGAACTATACGATCAGCTTGCAGAAATCGACAGTTTACTAAATGATTTTAACCGAGAACTATCAGATTACAGTGAGTCCTTTGATTTTTCAGAAGAAGCTTTTCATGAAGTGGAAGATCGCTTAAATGAGATAAATCGTTTGAAGGCAAAATATGGAAATTCCATAGAAGAAATTCTTACTTACTTAGATGAGAAAGAAGCGGAACTTCAAAAACTTTTGGACTATGACAATTATTTAGAACGATTGAGAGTGGACTTTGAGAAAGCTACAGCATTTTTGGATAGCTGTTGTAACCGATTATCTGAGTTAAGAAAAGAAGCATCAGAACGATTAACGGTAGCCATTCGCAATGGACTTTTAGAACTGAATTTCTTAGATGTAAAATTTGAAATGGTGTTTCATACGTTGCAGGAATATACGGCAAACGGAAATGATGAAGTAGAATTTATGATTTCCATGAATCCAGGAGAACCAGTTAGACCGCTTGGGGATGTAGCTTCTGGAGGAGAATTGTCGCGTATTATGCTGGCAATCAAGACAGTTATGGCAGAGAAAGATCACATCGAGACATTGATTTTCGATGAAATTGATGTTGGAATTAGTGGACGTACTGCACAAAAAGTATCAGAAAAGATGGCAGTGATTGGAAAGATGCATCAGGTCATTTGCATCACACACCTTGCGCAGATTGCTGCTATGGCAGATGCCCATTATCGCATTGAAAAAAATGTAGTTCATGGAAAAACGAAGACAAGTATTTGCCTACTTGAAAAGCATCAGGAAATTGAAGAACTTGCGCGTATTCTTGGAGGCGCAGAGATTACAGAAACGGTATTAAGAAGCGCGGAAGAGATGAAACGTTTAGCTAAAAATTTATAGTTAGAAAGGGAAATACAAATGAAAACAAGAAGTTTTGCACAAAATACAAAAGGGGAAGCAGCAACACTTTACACATTTGAAAACAAGAATGGAATGATTATGGAAGTATCCGATTTTGGAGCAACATTGTATGCATTACTTGTACCAGATAAAGATGGAAATTTATGTGATGTTGTTTTAGGTTATGATAATCCAGAAGGTTATGAAGGACCAAGTGGAACATTTTTTGGTGCGACAGTAGGACGAAATGCAAATCGTATTGGAAATGCATCTTATGTATTAAATGGAAAAACATATGAACTTGATAAAAATGATGGAAACAACAATCTTCACAGTGGGTTAGATTTTTATAGTTTCCGTATTTGGGATGTAAAAAATACGACAGAAAACAGTATTACATTCTCTTTACACAGTCCAGACGGAGATCAAGGATATCCAGGTGCCCTTGATGTGGACGTCACTTACACATTGTCAGATGATAATACTTTGCAAATTGAATATCATGGAATACCAGATGCAGATACAATCGTGAACATGACAAATCATAGTTATTTTAACTTAAATGGACATGCTTCAGGAGATGTGTTAAAGCATACCTTATGGGTAGATGCAGACCATTATACAAGAGCAAATGCAGAATCAATTCCAACAGGAGAAATTACACCAGTAGATGGAACACCAATGGATTTTCGTGTAAAAAAAGAAGTGGGAAGAGACATTGATGCAGATTATGAAGCAGTTATTTTTGGGAAAGGTTATGATCACAACTGGTGCTTAAATAACAATGGGACTTTTGCAAAAGTAGCAGAAATCAATGCGGATGTAAGCGGAATTACAATGGAAGTATATACAGATCTTCCAGGAGTTCAAATTTATTCTGGTAATTTCTTAGTAGAAGAATTAGGAAAACAAGGTGTTGTATACAAAAAACGTCAAGGAATCTGTTTTGAAACACAATATTATCCAGATGCAATCAATCATGATAATTTTGAAGGACCAGTTTGTAAAGCTGGAGAAGTCTATAAAACTACAACATGCTATAAATTTATCTAAGAATTGGAAAGATAAAAAATAAAATATTTCACATACTAAAAGAGAATCTTGATTATAGATTCTCTTTTTTCTTTACATAAGGAGGATGTGAAATATGAAAAAATGGTGGTATCGACGGATTTTAATTATTGTGACGGTTCTTTCAACAGTTTTGGGAACTGGTTTTGCCATACAAAAAATAGAAACAGAGGAACAAAATCAGCAAGTAAGTTCAGAAGCAACAGGTGTGCTGAAAGTAATTCCTGGAGGCGTTCCAATTGGAATTTACTTGGAAACAGATGGTATTTATGTGCTAGGCACAGATCACATATTTTGTCATGATGGAGTAGAAAGAGCACCTGCTGAAAATATCATTCATGCAGGCGATTACATTACGGGAATCAATGGAGTAGAAGTTACAGATAAAAAGACGTTAATTAGATGTGTGAAAGAACTTCAGTCAGATGAGGCCATTTTATCAATTCGCCGAGAAGAAGAAAAGATGGAGGTAAAAGTGCATGCAGTGTTAGATGAAAATGAGGAATATAAGCTTGGCATCTGGGTAAAGGATAATATTCAAGGCTTAGGAACCCTTACATTTTTAACAGAAGACAATAGTTTTGGAGCTTTGGGGCATGGAATACATGATTCAGAAACCGATGAATTGTTGGAAATTTCAGAAGGAAGTGTTTATGAAACGTCTATTATAGGAGTCAAAAAAGGGGAAAGCGGGAATCCAGGTGGTTTAAAAGGTGTGATTGTCTATAATCCATATAAAAAGATTGGCGAAATTGTTGAAAATAGTGAAAGTGGAATTAAAGGAGTTATCTCAGAAACCGAGAGATTATCTTTAACAGAAGAGGCAATGGAAGTTGCATCAAAAGAGGAAATTGAAATTGGAAAGGCAACTATTTTATGCACGATAGAAGACGAGGTAGAAGAATATGAAATTCGTATTACAAATACAAATCGATATAGTAAACATGAAAATAAAGCGATTATGCTGGAAGTGACAGATGAAGCACTTATTGAAAAAACAGGTGGAATTGTGCAAGGGCTTAGTGGAAGTCCTATTATTCAAAATGGGAAGCTAGTTGGTGCAGTGACACATGTACTTGTGAATGATCCGACGAGAGGGTATGGGATTTTCATAGAAGATATGCTGGAGCATTGACAAAAAAACAAGAATAGCAGCCATGGCTTATAGCGCATGGCTGTTTTGCTATATGGTGCGAGCATAAATTCGATATTCTGTTGGAGTCATTCCTACTTCTTTGTGGAAAGTTTCAGTAAAATAACTCTGCGAACAAAAATGTAATTGTTCTCCAATTTTTTGTACACTTTCTTTCGTTTTAGCCAGCAAAAATTTTGCACGTTCAATGCGTTTGTCACGGATGTAGTCTTTGATAGAGAGACCAGTCTCTTTTTTGAATTTTTTGCTTAAATAGTAGTCGGCATAACCAGTTTCACGAGCGAGAACCGAAATGTTGATATCTTCTACCAAATGAAAATCAATATATTCAATACAAGCACGAATTTCAGCAGAATAGTTTTTATTTTGTCGACATTTGTGTACACGTTCAATAAAATCAGCTTGCATTGTATGACTGATATCCATAAGTTCGGATATGCTGGAGCAGGATTCAATACTTTGAAAATAATTATCCGTCAATGTATAGGAGATTTCTGGTGAAAGACCTCCTTCAATTGCAGCACGGGAAAATAAAATGACACATACTAAAACAGTGTTCTTTAATTGACGTATAGAACCATCATTACTCAATTTTCCAATTCTTCCAGTCATAGAAATTTTACTCATATGTTCTCTATAATTCAAGTCGCCTTTGCGTACCATTCGGAGCATTTCCTGTTCTGCTTCATAAGTTCCATGTACTTCAGAATTCTTATTTTCTAATTGGTTTTCAGAATTTTTTTCTTCAGGAATCTGATAATGTAAATCGCTGACAGCTATTTTTTCTCCAGTAATACAATAGTAAAACATAACTGCATACTCAAAAATACGATTAATAGAAATAACGGGAAGTTCTTTCAAAAATACTGTAAATTTCCTTGTAATACTCACGGAGAGCTGTTTTTGGTCTAATTGAGCTTTGATTTCTTTTTTTAGATTATATTGAATGGAAAAACGGTTTCCGTGCAGATGGTTTCTCAGCATCGGTATATAGTATTTTGATAACTGTTACAGCAGGGATTGCACAGTCTGTTATCCTTTGTGGTGTTAGCTTCTTTGGCTATATTTCTCCTGCCAATACAGCTGAAATGATTAATCAGCCAGCAGCTGTTCAGTCATTCTTCACATGGTGCTATGCGGGAGTTCCAATGATTGGTTTTGCAATTGGAGCTGTGTTGATGACATTTTTTGATGTAGAAAAAATGATGCCAAAGATTTCAGCAGATATTATAGAACGTCGCAAAGCAGAAGCAGCAGAACGTGGAGAAGTATATATTTCTCCAGAAGAAAAAGCTGCAGCAGAACAGGAACATTTAGATAAACTGGCAGAAGAAAAGCGTATTGAAGAATTAAAAGCAAAATGCGCGAAGAAAGGACTGAATTTCGAAGAAGAAGAAAAGAAATATCAGGAAAAAGTAGCAGCCAAGGCAGCAAAAAAGAATAAAAAGAAATAGTACATGATCTCTATAAATGGGCGGTGGCAAGGAGCCGCCGCCCGTTTGTGCATATAGACAGTAAAAATATAGGGAAAGGTAACACAAATATGATAAATCAATTTAACACAAATTGGATATTTTGGAAGGAAGGTGATACAGATAAAAAGAATGTAACACTTCCTCATGACGCAATGTTGGCAGAAATGAGAACACCAGAAGCAAAGGGGGAAAGTGCTTCAGGATATTTTCCAGGCGGTATTTATTACTACGAAAAGAAATTTGACGTTTCAGAAGAAATGTTGGAAAAACATTTGACGTTAGAGTTTGAAAGTGTATATAAGAATGCAGAAGTATTTATAAACGATAAAAAAGTATATCAGGCAGCCTATGGATATATTCCATTCTTCGTGACATTGGATAAATATTTACAGAAGGGATTAAATACAATTTTAGTAAAGGCTAATAATGTGGATCAGCCAGATAGTCGCTGGTATAGTGGCGCTGGAATTTATCGACCAGTATGGCTTCATATGCAAGAACAGAAGTATATTGAAATCGAAGGCGTGAGAGTTCGTACGAAATCAATTGAACCAAAGGTGATTGAAGTGTCCGTTAATCATGTAGGCGGAGATGTAGCTGTTGAGATTTTGAATGCAGAGGGAAAGACAATCGCGCAGGCGGAAGGTGAAGATCATTACGTATTTACCTTAACAGAGGGGGAACTTTGGAGTGAAAATACACCATATCTATATACTGCAAAAGCCATTTTGAAAGATAATGAAAAAGTTTTAGAAACAGTAGAAAAATCGTTTGGTGTGCGTGAAGTAACATGGAGCCCAAAAGGACTTTTTATCAATGGGCAAAATACACTCCTGCGAGGAGGTTGTTTGCATCATGACAATGGTATATTAGGTGCTGCAACTTATGAAAAAAGTGAAGAAAGAAGAGTTCGCATTTTAAAGGAAAGTGGATTTAACGCAATTCGTTCTTCACACAATCCTTGCTCAAAAGCGATGTTAAAGGCCTGCGATAAGTACGGACTATATGTGATGGATGAACTCTGGGATATGTGGTATAAACATAAAAATAAATATGATTATGCCACAGAGTTTACAGATAATTATAAGTATGATATTGAGGCAATGGTTCGCCGGGACTACAATCATCCGTCTGTCATTATGTATTCGATTGGGAACGAGGTAAGTGAACCAGCTCATGAAAAAGGAATCGCACTTGCCAAAGAAATGGCTGGAATGATTCGTACACTGGATAATAGCCGTGCAGTAACGGGTGGATTTAATCTGATGATTATCAAAAACAGTGTCGGTGGTAAAGACATGTACGCAGAAGAGGGCGGACGAGATGACAGCAGTGAAAAGAAAATGGCAGGTATGAATAGTACCATGTTCAATATGGTTACTTCCATAGTTGGCAGCGGCATGAATAAAGCTGCCAATGGAAAAAAAGCAGATTTAGCGACTGCACCAATTTTGGAGCAGATTGATATAGCAGGATATAACTATGCATCAGGAAGATATCCAAAAGAAGGAAAACTCCATCCAGAGAGAATTATCGTTGGAAGCGAAACATTCCCATATGACATTGCAAAAAACTGGGAAATGGTAAAAAAATATCCATATCTGATTGGAGACTTTATGTGGACTGCATGGGATTATCTAGGTGAAGCTGGTCTTGGTACATGGAGTTACCATGGAGATGCAAAAGGATTTAATAAACCATATCCTTGGCTACTGGCAGACAGTGGAGCATTTGATATTTTGGGAAATCCAAATGGAGAAGCCATGTGGGCACAGGCAGTATGGAATAAAACAGATAATCCGCTTATTGGTGTTCAGCCGGTAAATCATCCAAAGGAAAAATTAATCAAAGCTGTTTGGAGGAGGACTAATGCGTTACCTTCTTGGTCATGGAAAGACTGTGAAGGAAACAAAGCAGTCATTGAGGTATATTACGATGCTGCTAAAATTGAACTCTTTTTAAATGGGAAAAGTCTTGGGAAGAAGAAGGTAAAACTTTGCAGAGCAACCTTTAAAACAATCTACAAAGCGGGTATATTAGAAGCAGTTGCATACAATGCAGCAGACGAAGAAATCGGACGAAGCAGATTGGTATCAGCTGATGGCACAAGAAAAATTGTTTTATCACCAGAGGAAACAAAAATAAAAGTTGGTGATGTCGTGTATATCAAAGTAGATGTACGAGGACAGAATGGGATTGTAGAATCTAATGCAGATGACAAGATTAAGGTTACTGTAGAAGGCGGTGAACTATTAGGTTTTGGAAGTGCGAATCCAAGAACAGAGGAGCGATATGATACTGGAGTGTTTACAACTTACTATGGTCAGGCATTAGCTGTGGTAAGAGCTACAAAGCCTGGAGTAATCAAAATAAAAGCAACTGGTGATAAATTTAAAAATGAGGAGGCTGCGATTATCGCAGAGTAAGTATGAAATATAATAGTTTTAGACCAGGAAAAAAATGGTTAGATACTAACGGGAAGCCGATTCAGGCACATGGATTTTCTGTGTTTTATAATGAAAAAGATGGTTTGTATTATTGGTATGGTGAAAACAAAGCAAAAACAAAGGGAGGATTATTCAACAAAGTTTGGCATTGGGGAGTTCGCTGCTATACATCAAAAGATTTGTATAACTGGGAAGACAGAGGATTGATTATTCCACCACAGCCAGATGACTTACAGTCACCGTTGCATCCAACTTATCAAATGGATAGACCACATATTATCTACTGCGAAAAGACAGGAAAATATGTGGCATGGCTAAAAATTATGGCAGGGGAAGTTAGTCAGTTTATGTCAGTTATGCAAGCGGATGAGTTTTTGGGACCATACGAATTTGTCCATAAAATGTATAAACCAAATGACATGGACAGTGGTGATTTCACATTGCATGTAGATCAGATTACAAAGAAGGCATATTTCATTTATGAACGACCACATTTTGAATTGATTACAGCTACATTAAGTGATTCTTATACAGAAGTAAGTGGAGAGTATTCGCATCACTATGAAAATTTACTTCCACCTTATACTAGAGAAGCGCCGACTTATTTCGAAAAAGATGGAAAAAAATATTTGTTTACATCAGGAACAAGCGGTTATTACCCAAATAAGAGTCAGGTCTGTGTGTTTGATGATTTTCATGGAGAATATATGGATTTGGGAAATCCTCATATTGGAGATAAAACAGATACTTCATTCAGTTCGCAGATTACCTGTGTATTAAAAGTACCAGGAAAAAATTTGTATATTGCTATGGCTGATCGATGGAAACCTGGAAAGATGGTTATGAAACTGTCAGGAAGTGTTATCAAAGGAATGGAGAAGCATTTTGCAGATTATAAACCAGATCGTTCACCAAAAAAAGTTGTACCTTTGCCAGGGAAACTTACAAAACATTCAGACAATACAAGTGTTGCAACCTATGTGTGGCTTCCGATTGAGTGGGAAAATGATAAACCAGTTATTCGCTGGCACAATGAATGGAAATGGGAAGATTATGAATAGAAGTAGAAAAAAATCGGAGGAATGATATGGGAAAGTTAATCGAACAATTATTAAAAAATCAAGGAGATAATTATATTTTTCCATTTTTCTGGCAGCATGGAGAAGATGAAAAAACACTTCGAGAATATATGCGTGTGATTGAAGAATCCAATTGTCATGCAGTATGCGTAGAAAGTCGCCCGCATCCGGATTTCTGTGGAAAAAAATGGTGGCAGGATATGGATGTCATTTTGGATGAAGCGAGAAGGCGAAATATGAAAGTGTGGATTTTAGATGACAGTCATTTTCCGACAGGATATGCTAATGGCGCAGTAGTCAAAGCACCGTTGCATCTTCGCAGACAAAGTATTTATAGTCGAAGCTTTTCAGTAAATGGGAAGAAAACTTTTTCGTGTAATATAGAGAAAGTCATGAGAAAAATTCCAAAGACATTTATGGGGAATGTAATGGAAAAAATCAATAAAAACAATCAGTACAAGTTTGATGATCAGCATGTAATCGGAGTATCAGCAATTGTTTCTGATCAGAAAGAGCCGATATCAGTTTCCTATCGTATTGCTGGAAATAAATTGCAGGCAGATGTTCCTCAAAATGCGAAAAAAGTATATGTGACATTTTTGACGCGAAATGCTGGCATTCACAGAAACTACATTAATATGCTGGAAGAAGAATCCTGCAGAATCTTAATAGATGCTGTTTATGAACCACATTGGGAGCATTATAAAGAGGATTTTGGAAAAACAATTGCAGGATTTTTCTCAGATGAGCCAGAAATAGGAAATGGTGTTTATTTTAATACAGAAATTACAGTAGGTCATGATTTTGATTTTCCATGGAGTGCTTCTCTTGAAGCTGAATTGAAGAAAAAATTGGGTGAGAACTGGGTAAATCTTCTTCCGCTCTTATGGGAAAATGATGATGCGGATAAGGATATGATAGCCTATGTTCGATATATTTACATGGATACAGTCACCAGATTGGTGGAAACATGTTTCTCAAAACAGATTGGTACATGGTGTCAGGAGCATGGCGTAAAATACATTGGTCACATGATTGAGGATAATAACCAGCATGCAAGGTTAGGAGCTAGTCTTGGCCATTATTTTAGAGGTCTTTCTGGGCAACACATGGCAGGAATTGATGATATAGGAGGTCAGGTATTGCCACAAAAGGAAGATGCACCTGCAGAAGGTCAGGCAAAAATCACAGGTGGAAGAGATGGTGAATTTTACCATTATCTGCTTGGTAAGCTAGGTGCATCTGCAGCTGCCATTGATCCGAAAAAGCAAGGAAATTGTATGTGCGAAATTTTTGGAAACTACGGATGGAGCGAAGGTCCACGTTTGGAAAAATATCTGGCTGATCATTTTATGGTACAGGGAATCAATCGTTATGTACCACATGCGTTTAGTGCAAAAACCTATCCAGATCCAGATTGTCCACCACATTTCTATGCAAATGGACACAATCCAGGATATCGTCATTTTGGTCATGTAATAGCATATATGAATCGCATTTGTAATTTAATTTCGGATGGAAGAGCGGTAATTGATACAGCAATCCTTTATCATGGGGATGCAGAGTGGGCAGGTGAGGCTATGCTTACACAAAAACCAGCTAGAATTTTAATGGAAAATCAAGTAGATTTTCATGTCCTTCCAGTAGATGTATTCGCGGAAAGAAATCGTTATCAGACGAGAATTTCCCAAGATGGTCTGTATGTGAATGGAAACTGTTACCATACACTGCTCGTTCCATATGCGGAATATATTACAGGTGAATTTGCAATTGCTATAAAGGAATTGAAAGAAAGTGGCTGTAAAGTCCTGTTTCTGGACAAGCTGCCAAAAGGAATTGCAGATACAAAAGAATCATTTGCTACTGAAAATGAGGAGATTTGTAGTTTCAATGATATTTTAGAACAGGTATACAGAGATATAAAGATTGAGCCAGCATCCTTTAGGATTCGTGCACTTCATTACAAAGGTACAGAAGAACTGTACTATTTTGTCAATGAAGATGACAAGGTATATGAAGGAAAAGCTGAAATTCCAATGAAAGAAAATCTGTATCTTTATAACGCATGGGATAACCGAGTTGAAAAAGCAGATTATCAATTAACTAGTAAAGGTACGGAAATCAAGCTTTCTTTAAAACCTGGTGAAAGTGCAGTTTACATTAGTGGAATGTGTGAAAATCTGCAGGAAAAGGTGCTTCCAAAGGGAAAGTGTGTGACGTTAGAAGAAAATTGGAAGAGAAGTATTTGTCGCTCTATTGATTACCCGAACTTCCAGAATGAAAAAACAATTCAGGCATTTGGAGATTATGGGAAAGAGAATAAGAAATTTTCAGGGTTCATTGCCTACGAAACAGTGCTTTCAAAAGAAATGACTGTTGCGGCAAAGAAAGTAATTCTTGAGATTACGGATGCAGGAGAAGACGTAGAAGTATTCATAAATGGAATGAGTGCAGGAATACAGGTGCTGCCTCCATTTTACTATGATATCACAGAGCTTTTAAAGGATGAAGAAAACACGGTTCGTATTGAAGTTGCAACAACATTGGAGCGAGAACGCGGTGTTAATAAGAAAAATTGGAAGCCGATTGGAATTGTTGGAAAAGTAAATCTTTACACGGAATAGAAAAATTTGATTTCACAGGAAAATCGTTAAAGTGTCGAAGGGAATATGCGTCATATGCATATTCCCTTCTTAACGTTATCGTAATTCGTCGCGGTATTTTGCTGGTGTCAATCCATACTTTTCTGTGAAAATCTTATAAAAGTATCCCTTATTATGATATCCGACCTGTTCTGCAATTTCAGAAACACTAAGTTCTGTCTCAAGCAACAATCTTTTTGCATTTTTAAGTCGAATATTTTGTAAATATGCAGAATAAGTCATTCCTGTTTTCTTTTTGATTAGTCGATTAAAATAGTCCTTTTGAAAATGAAACAAATCGATTAGTTCCTGAGTATTAATATTCTGATAATGAGTCTGAATGTAATCACAAATTTCTTCAAAAATTACCCAGTTCATAGTTTTTTGCTGGTCTTTGGAAAGTGAAAATTCATAGCCTGTACTAAGAAGACGGAAGATGCGCAAAAGAAGCCCTTTACAAATATGTGCAGAGCCAATTTCTGCTTCCGAAAGTTCCGATAATAGCATAGAAATACAGGGTTCTATCTTTTCACGAGCTCCACTCATTGGACGAAAATGAATATATTGCTGCAAATCCTTTTGCTTCATTAGTGCAGTCTGTAAAAAAGAAATAATCTTCTGGGTTGTTACATTTTCATTGATTACTTCTTCAAACATGCTGTTTTCAATCCCAAAGAAAATCACAGTTGCATCCTGATTCAACAGGTAGTCCTGATGGATACAGTTTTTGTCAATGAGAATAAAATCGCCTTCATGAAATACAATATCTTTTTCACAGATACGTTGCTTGAAAGTTCCTTTTACTACATAGCCGAGCTCAATATAGTCATGTGTATGAAGTTGTGTCTTTGTACCGCTATTAAATTTAAAGCTATAGCAAAATCTTTCTGGCGCTGGATGCATGGTGGTACGAATTTTTGATAGTCCGTCGAAGTCCCAACAAAGGAAAAAAATGCGATCAGAAGATATCAGAGGATAAGATTTTACTTCTTTGACAGATTTTGAATATTCTAGGGAAACTAGTCGTTGTCCTAATGGATGATTTGCATTTAATTGTTTACAGTCGAAACAGGTAAGTTGCCTGCATTGTTCGGAAAGACGCATATTAAATACCTCTAAGCTTGTTTTTAAATAAAATTATACTTGATTTGAGACGAAATACAATAGGGTTAAGTCGAAATAGGTAACTTTTTTTGTATGATAGCATGGATATGAAATTGAGACAAAATATATAAGATAATAAAATAAAATTATCAAAAATGAATTGGAAAAAAGAAAGCGAGGATACGCTATGTTAAAAAGAAAAAATTACAAATTTTGGTTCTGTACAGGATCTCAGGATTTATACGGAGATGAATGTTTGGAGCATGTTGCACAGCATTCCAAAATCATTGTAGAAAAATTAAATGAATCAGGACTTCTTCCATACGAAGTAATATGGAAACCAACTTTAATTACGAACACACTAATCAGAAAGACTTTCAATGAAGCAAATATGGATGAGGAATGTGCAGGTGTGATTACATGGATGCACACATTTTCCCCAGCAAAATCATGGATTATTGGTCTTCAGGAGTATAGAAAACCTTTATTGCATTTGCATACACAGTTTAATGAAGAAATTCCATACGATACCATTGACATGGACTTCATGAATGAAAATCAGTCTGCACATGGCGATAGAGAATATGGTCACATTGTTTCTCGCATGGGTATTGAAAGAAAAGTTGTTGTAGGACACTGGGCTGATGAAATTGTTCAGAAACGTATCGGTGAATGGATGAGAACTGCAGTGGGTGTTATCGAAAGTAGTCATATCAGGGTGATGCGCGTTGCGGACAATATGCGTAATGTGGCTGTTACAGAAGGTGACAAAGTAGAAGCGCAACTGAAATTTGGCTGGGAAATTGATACCTACCCAGTAAATGAAATTGCAGAATGCGTGGATTCAGTATCTACTGCAGATACGATGTCATTGGTAGATGAATATTATGACAAGTATGATATTTTACTAGAAGGTAGAGATGCAGCTGAATTTAAGAGACATGTGGCGGTTCAAGCACAGATGGAACTTGGGTTTGAAAGATTTTTAGAAGAGAAAAATTATCATGCAATCGTTACACATTTTGGCGATCTTGGTTCTTTAAAACAGCTACCAGGTTTGGCAATTCAGAGATTGATGCAGAAGGGGTATGGTTTTGGAGCAGAAGGAGACTGGAAAGTTGCAGCCATGGTTCGTTTGATGAAGATTATGACAGAAGGAATGAAGGATGCAAAAGGAACTTCCATGCTAGAAGACTATACATATAATTTTGTAAAAGGGAAAGAAGGAATTCTTCAGGCACACATGTTAGAAATTTGTCCAACAATCGCTGAAGGCCCAATCAGTATTAAATGTCAGCCATTATCTATGGGGGATCGCGAAGATCCAGCAAGACTTGTATTTACATCTAAAGAAGGCCCAGGTGTTGCAGTATCATTAGTAGACTTAGGAAACCGTTTCCGTCTGATTATCAATGATGTTAATTGCAAGAAAAATGAAAGACCAATGCCAAAACTTCCAGTAGCCACTAACTTCTGGGAACCACAGCCAAATCTTTACACAGGTGCTGAAGCATGGATTTTAGCAGGAGGTGCACATCATACAGCATTCTCTTATGATTTAACAGCAGAACAGATGGGAGATTGGGCAGCAGCAATGGGGATTGAAGCGGTCTACATTGATAAGGATACAACTATTAGAAACTTTAAGCGTGATTTAATGCTTGGAAATGTTTTTTATAAATAAAGAGGTGACGTATGTTAGAACAGTTAAAAAAAGAAGTATATGAAGCTAATATGCTTTTACCAAAGTATAACCTTATTACATTTACTTGGGGAAATGTCAGTGGAATTGACAGAGAAAGTGGGCTTTTCGTTATCAAACCAAGTGGTGTGGAATATGATCAGCTAAAACCAGAAGATATGGTAGTTGTGGATTTACAGGGAAATAAAGTAGAAGGAAAATATAATCCTTCTTCGGATACAGCAACTCATGTAGTACTGTATAATCGTTTCCCAGATATAAAGGCGGTGGTACATACACATTCACCATGGGCAACTAGTTGGGCACAGGCTGGAAGAAGCATACCATGCTATGGAACAACTCATGCGGATTATATTTATGGGGATATCCCTTGCGTCAGAAATCTCACAAAAGAAGAAATTGAAGAGGCATACGAATTGAATACAGGAATTCTTATTGCTGAAGATTTTGACTTAAATAATCGTGATTATATGGGAACACCAGCAGTACTTTGTAAGAATCATGGTGTATTTACATGGGGAAAGAGTGCGCATGATGCAGTTCATAATGCAGTGGTTGTAGAAGAATGTGCAAAAATGGCAGCTCGATGTGAAATGTTAAATCCAGAAGCAAAGCCTGCACCACAGGAACTTCAGGATAAGCATTATTATCGTAAGCATGGAAAAAATGCTTATTATGGACAGATATAGAAAAAAAGGTGAATGCAAAGATGAAAGATATATGTTTGGCAAAGAATCTCATCCGCTGTGGAAAAACAGTCCTAGGTATTGAATTTGGTTCTACTAGAATTAAAGCAGTATTACTAAGTGACGAACGTGACCTCCTTGCTACAGGAGAACATGCATGGGAAAATCGTCTGGAAAATGGTATCTGGACTTATCACTTAGAAGCAGTATGGAACGGGCTTCGTGAGTGTTATGCGGATCTTAAGAAAAATGTAAAAATGTGCTATGATGTAGAAATTGAAACGATTGGTGCTATTGGTATTAGTGCCATGATGCATGGATATCTAGCCTTTGATGAAAAAAATGAACTTTTAGTACCATTCCGTACATGGAGAAATACCATGACAGAAGAAGCATCAATTGCTCTTACGGAGCTTTTTGGACATCAAATTCCGCAACGCTGGAGTATAGCACATTTATATCAGGCGATACTAAACGGGGAAGAGCATGTAAAGGATGTGCGATTCATCACAACACTGGCAGGCTATGTACATTGGATGCTGACAGGAGAAAAAGTCTTAGGGGTGGATGATGGATCTGGGATGTTTCCGATTGATCCTGAAACTAAGACTTATGATACAGGGATGCTCGAAAAATTTGACATAAAAATTGCCGATAAGAATTATCCGTGGAAAATCGCAGAAACCCTTCCTAAGCCATTGCTTGCAGGAGAAAATGCAGGGAAGTTGACAGAAACGGGTGCAAAACTCTTGGATCCTAGTGGAACCTTACATTCTGGCATTCCTATGTGCCCTCCTGCTGGAGATGCGGGAACAGGTATGGTAGCAACGAATAGCGTAAAGGTTCGTACCGGAAATGTATCTGCTGGGACCAGTGTATTTTCCATGATTGTACTAGAAAAGAAACTTTCTAAAGTATATCCAGAAATTGATATTGTAACTACTCCAGAAGGAAACTTGGTAGCGATGGTTCACTGCAATAACTGCACTTCTGACTTAAATGCATGGGTAAATATATTTAAAGAGTTTTGTGAAAATTTTGGAATTGAAATGGATATGAATAATCTTTACGGTGGCCTTTACCGTAAAGCACTAGAGGGCGATAAAGACTGTGGTGGACTCTTGGCATACAATTATTTTTCCGGAGAACACATTACTCATTTCTCAGAAGGAAGACCGCTGTTTGTACGTGAACAGAATTGTAAATTTAATTTGGCAAACTTTATGAGAACACATTTGTATACATCATTAGGTGCTATCAAAGTAGGAAATGATTTGCTCTTTGATGAAGAAGGAATCAAAGTGGATGTAATTTATGGACATGGTGGTTTGTTTAAAACAGAAGGTGTTGGTCAAAGTATTTTAGCAGCAGCTTTAAATACTTCTGTATCAGTTATGAAAACCGCAGGAGAAGGCGGTGCATGGGGAATTGCGGTACTGGCTGCCTACATGCTTCAAAAAGAAGAAGGGGAATCCCTAAGTGCTTACTTAGAAAATAAAGTATTTAAAAATGCTGAGAGCATTTGTATAGAACCAAACGCAGATGACGTGACAGGATTTAATCAATTTATTGAAAGGTACAAAGCTGGTTTGGCAATTGAAAAAGCTGCAGTTCATACGTTAAAGTAAACGATAGATGTGGGATTTTCATAGAAGATATGCTGGAGCATAATTAGCACCAGCAATAGATTTTAGACTGAAACCATGGAAGAGAATCCTCAATCTCAGAGTGGGGAATATATCCCGCATCCTGAAGATAATGATGGAAAAATAAAGTTCCATCTTCATTGGTTGCAATCTGCCCGCTATCAGGATCATACACTGTGGCATGAAGCACGCCATTTTTCGAGTAAGGTCCTACAAGAATACCATCTAAATGAGTTCCAAAGTTTCCAGTTCGGATGCTTCGGATAACTTGACGATCCAGAGTTTTTTCGTTCTGATTAATGTCAAAGACAATATATTCCTTTTCGTTTTTTTGATATTTATGTAGAATAAAACATTGTGCCATAGTGAAATCTCCTTTTCGTTGATAAATTTATTCTAACATGCATTTAAAGTAAAAAAATCAAAGATTATGCTGATTTTATTTAGAATAGTGCTGTTTGTAAAACGAAAAAAAGAACTATGCGACCTATAGCAACAGTGAGTATGCTATAATAACTATATCTAAACGGCATATAACGGAGAACATAATGTTTTACATTTACAGCAGGAGGTGTCCGAAATGTCAAATGAGAATAAAAAAGATTTTAATGCCATGTTACAGGACAGTAAGGATATGCCTAAGTTTCAAACAATTACGGATGCGAAAAGTATTGAAAAATATGGTGGAGACCGAATGTATTTTGCACCACCCATGGACTACGACAAAATAATGAAACAAGTTCCATATGGAAAAGTGATTACTGTTGGTAAAATAAGAGAGCATTTTGCAAAAGAAAACGGGGCAGATTTTACGGAACCTATTACTGCAGGAATTTTTGTATCGATTGCTGCATGGGCAAGCTATCAGCGTGAAGAAGAGGAAACCCCTTATTGGAGAACGCTAAAAGCAAAAGGTGAATTAAATGCAAAATATCCTGGTGGCATAGAAGCGCAAAAGGAACTCTTGGAGAAGGAAGGACATACCATTATTCAAAAAGGACGAAAAAATTTGAAATACTATGTAAAGGATTATGAGCATGTACTTTTTGATTTGTGCTAACAAATTGACGAGTAAAATTGTATTAAAATTTGTTTGTAAAGGAATGAGTTTCCTCATCTGTAAAAGTCTTAAATTTATAGTCTTTCCACTGAGGAAGTGGTTGATTAGAGTTAAGACTTTTTTTAATGTCTTCGTAATAGTGCAACTTTCTAAGCAAATGAGCATAAGATTTTTGCAGCGTTTCGATTTGTTCGATAATCGAATCTTTATGATTATTTAAAAGCAGCAGGATCGAATCAATATGATTTTCACCGGCAGATTCATAGGTGAAAAATTCTTGTAATTGAGAGATTGTCATGCCAGCATTTTTAAAACAGCAAATAGTCTTCAAACGATTGATGTGGCAATCTTCGTATACACGCTGTCCAGAATCGGTTCTTTTAATATTTGTTAGGATTCCTTGCTCTTCGTAATATCTTAATGTGGATGCAGGTAACTGAAACATTTCAGAAACTTCTCTAATATTATATTGTGCCATAAGTGCCTCCTAAATTTGTTCTTGACTTCAAGTATACTTGAAGGAGTAAGGTAAAGTAAAGAATAAAATTTAGGAGGTATTTTATGTATCAGGCATCAGAAAAACGTTATGAAACAATGAACTATTTTTCTTGTGGAAATAGTGGATTGAAATTACCAGCAATTTCATTGGGACTTTGGCATAATTTTGGTGATACAGCACCTTATGAAAATATGAAAAAGCTTTGCTTTACTGCATTTGACAATGGAATTACACATTTTGACCTGGCAAATAACTATGGTCCGGAACCAGGGAGTGCAGAAAAAAATTGGGGACGTATTTTAAAAGAAAATTTTATGGCGTATCGTGATGAAATTCTTGTCAGCACAAAAGCAGGATATGAAATGTGGGACGGTCCTTATGGAAACTGGGGAAGTAGAAAATATCTCCTTGCCAGTCTTGACCAAAGTCTGAAACGCATGGGAATGGATTATGTTGATATTTTCTATCATCATCGTATGGATCCAGACACTCCGTTGGAAGAAACAATGGGAGCTTTGGCACAAGCTGTTACAAGTGGAAAAGCATTGTATGTAGGACTTTCGAATTATGATGGGGCACAGTTGGAAAAAGCAACGACTATTTTAAATGATTTAAAATGTCCATTTGTGATCAATCAGAACCGTTATTCTATTTTTGACAGAACAATCGAAAATAATGGATTGAAAGAAACAGCTGCAAAATTAGGAAAAGGAATTATTGCATTTAGTCCTTTGGCACAGGGCTTGTTGACTGACAGATATTTAAACGGAATTCCAGAAGACAGCCGTGTTAAAACAGATGGCCGATTTATAAAAGAAGGAGCAATTACAGAAGAACGCTTGGCGCAAATTCGAAAATTAAATAATCTGGCAGCAGAAAGAGGACAAACTTTAGCAGAAATGGCTTTGGCATGGGTACTTCGCGATAATGCTGTAACAAGCGTATTAATTGGTGCATCGAAACCTTCTCAGATTCTGGATAATATCAAAGCAACTCAGAATGTAACATTTAGTGCAGAAGAATTACAGGTGATTGAAGATGTTTATTTGAGCAATCCAGAGTATAATTTACGATAAAAAGGAGGACAAAAGTATATGAAAAAAGTGAATTTTGGTCAGACAGGACTACAGGTACCAGCAATTGTTTCAGGATGTATGAGACTCAACAGTCTTGACATAGATGGCGCAGCAAAATACATTGAGAATGCAGTGGCACACGAAGTGAATTTTTTTGATCATGCAGATATTTACGGAAACGGAGCATGTGAAGAACTGTTTGGAAAAGCACTGGCTATGACAGATATAAAGCGAGAAGACATTTTCGTACAGTCAAAATGTGGAATTCTTCCAGGGGTTATGTTTGACTTATCGAAAAAACATATTATAGAATCCGTTGACAATTCTTTGAAAAGACTAAATATGGAATATTTGGATGCATTGCTGCTCCATAGACCAGATGCATTAGTTGAACCAGAAGAAGTAGCAGAAGCTTTTGATGAGCTTGAAAAAAGTGGGAAAGTACGTTACTTTGGGATATCTAACATGAAACCAATGCAGATTGAGTTGCTGAAAAAATGTGTAAAGCAACCATTGGTAGCGAATCAGCTTCAAGTGAGTGCAGCCCACTCTTCTATGATTAGTAACGGTCTGGAAGTGAACATGTTAACAAATGGCGCCATAGATCGTGATGGAAGTGTTTTAGATTACTGCAGATTAAAAGATATGACAATTCAGGCATGGTCACCTTTCCAGTATGGTATGATTCAAGGTGTATTTTTGCAAAACGATGATTTTGCAGTTTTAAATACAAAATTAGCAGAGCTTGGAGAAAAATATGGTGTATCTGCAACAACCATGGCAGTTGCATGGTTATTACGTCATCCAGCAAATATGCAGGTTTTGGCAGGAACCATGAACGAAAGCAGATTTGATGAAATTTGTAAGGCCTGTGACATTAATTTATCAAAAGAGGATTGGTATCAGATTTTCTTGGCAGCAGGAAATATATTACCATAAAATTTGTAGGGAGCTGATAGTATGCAGAATACAGAAGTTGAAAAAGCCGTACCATGGAATCCATGGCATGGATGTAAAAAAGTAAGTCCAGGATGTAAAAATTGTTTTGTCTATAAAATGGACAAGCGTTATGGAAGAGACACTACCGTGATCGCAAAAGGTAAGACAACATATGAATTAAAGGATAAAGATTGTCCTCCAAACTCATTGGTTAAACTTTGTTTTTCTTCGGATTTCTTCATTGAAGAAGCAGATGCATGGCGAGATGGATGCTGGGATTTTATCCGCCGAAGAAGAGATTGCATTTTTGTAGCAACAACGAAACGTCCTGAAAGAATAAAGGATTGTTTGCCAGCTGATTGGGGTGAAGGATGGGAGCATTTTCACTTAAGCATTTCCATTGAAAATCAGGAAATGGCAGATAAGCGATTGCCATATTTTTTGGAAGCACCACTAAAACATCGAGAAGTCTTTTGTTCTCCACTTATTGCACCAATGACTTTAGGAAAATATCTTGATACAGGTCTGATTAAATGTGTGAATGTAGGCGGCGAAATGGCTCCGAAAGCGGATGTGCGCCCGATTGAATATGATTGGGTTAAGGCGTTGTATTTAGAAGCAAAAGAGAGAGGAATCGAATTTTACTTTCATCAATGTGGCTCTATGTTTTTGAAAGATGGTGTAAATATTGGAAAGTGGAATTTGAAAGAACAGATTAAGAGAGCGGAAGAAATACAGCACGAACTTGAAGAAATGTGTTAATCTATGACAAATTTACAAGATACGGAGACAATATGGTATGTGGTTTTTATTTGCATTACTGTCTGCAATTTTTGCAGCGCTTACCTCTATACTGGCAAAAATCGGTATAGATGGAGTAAACTCATATTATTTATGAATTATGTAAGCATCCATCTATGCGATTTGGCGAGCTGAAAAAAGTATATCCACGCATTACCAATACAATGCTTACGAATACATTAAGAGATTTGGAAAGTTTAGGTATCATTCATCGGGAACAGTTTAATGAAATTGCACCACATGTAGAATATTCATTGACTGAAAAAGGAAAAGCATTACTGCCAGTATTTTTTGAAATATCTAAATGGGGTGAAGCAAATCTCGATGAGTAACTGGTGAACATGTACAATATTTAGAATACTTTGGAATATTTTTGGATTGTATTCCAAAATCAAAAAAATATGCTATACTTATTTCGACTAAATTAGAACAAATTTTGAAAGGAGCAAGCAGATATGAGAACAACTACACTTATGTCAGAAGCACGTTTTGGAAAATTTGGTGAGTCTCTCAACCCAGTAGCATTACCACATACATGGAACCATTTAGATGGACAAGATGGTGGCAATGATTATTGGAGAGGGATTGGTACTTACGAAATCGATCTTCCAAATCCTACTGAAGGAAAAAAACAATACATTGAATTTCAAGGTGCAAACCACGTAGCAACTGTATACTGCAACGGACGTGAACTTGGTACACACAAAGGAGGTTTTTCAACATTTCGTTTCGATTTAACTCCTGCTATGAAACCAGAGGGAAATGTACTTACTGTTGTAGTGACAAATGCAATCAGTGATATATATCCTCAGACAGCTGACTTTACATTCTATGGAGGACTATATCGAGATGTGAATTTCATCGAAGTAAATGAAACTCATTTTGATCTTTTAAAAGATGGTAGTCAAGCAGTGTTTGTAACACCACATTGTTCAGGTAAAACTCGTCTTGATTTATTCCCAGTTCATGCAGATGACGCTATGATCATTGTAGAATTGAAAGATGCAGAAGGAAATGTAGTAGGAACTGGAGCAGCACCAGCAAAGGAACATACAGATGTGATCATTGATGTTGCAGAACCACACTTATGGCATGGTGTAGAAGATCCATACTGCTACACAGCAACAGCATCTCTTGTAAAAGAAGAGGTTGTTTTAGATACTGTGACAGTTTCTTATGGATATCGTTCTTTTAATGTAGATTCAAGTACAGGATTCTGGTTAAATGGAAAGAATGTTCCTCTTCATGGTGTTTCACGTCATCAAGACCGTTTAGATAAAGGTTGGGCAATTTCAAAAGAAGATCATGAACAAGATTGTGCGATTATCAAAGAATTAGGTGCAAATACAATTCGTCTTGCACATTACCAACATGATCAATATTTTTATGATCTATGTGACAAGACAGGATTTGTACTTTGGGCTGAAATTCCATTTATTTCGAAGTTCATCCCATCGGAAGAAGCTTATGAAAATACAATGAGCCAAATGAAGGAATTAGTAGCACAAAATTACAATCACCCATCTATTTTCTTCTGGGGAATTGCAAATGAAATCTTAATTGGAGCAGATAACGAACCATTGAGAAAGAACTTAAGAGACTTAAATGCTCTTGCAAAATCTATGGATCCAAGCAGAAAGACAACAATCGCTCAGGTTTCTATGACTCCAATGAATTCGGAACATAACTACATTACAGATGTAGTTTCATACAATCACTACTTTGGATGGTACGGCGGAGATGTAGCACAAAATGGTCCTTGGCTTGATAAATTCCATGCAATGAATCCAGACATTCCTTTGGGAGTATCGGAATATGGTGTAGAAAACATTACAAAATGGCAT